>CAVQBN010000006.1:0-536744 GCA_963710735.1 uncultured Bacteroidota bacterium
TTGCCCATCTCTTTGTAAATTACAGCAATATTATTATGGGTCTCAGATGAAAAGGGATTTAATTCCAATGCCCTTTTGTAAAAAATTAAAGCTTCATCGTTTTTCTGCTGGTTATGAAGACATAAAGCCAAATTATAACAAGCTTCTGTATGATCCGGTTTTAATTTGATTATCTCACGGTAAAGAGATTCCGCTCCCTTATAATCACCGAGTATCGATTTTACAACCGCAAGAAAATATGATACTTCCAGAGTTATCAATTCCGCTTTTCCTAAGGTTTAATAAAATTTCTTCAGCTGCGGGATAATCCTTTTTTTCAAAGACTGATTTAACTGCTTCATGATAGCTTGTTATTCAATATTTATTAGCTTGATTTTTATAAGTGATTTTCATTATTACTTATTATAATTCACTGGAAAAAGAGCCTTATTTCTCTTTAGAAATTTCAAAATTTTTCTTAAACTCAGGAATATTGCCGAATTCTTTTTCGGCAAATAATAATAGGTCAGGAATTTCTTCGAATTTATTATTTCTAATCAAGACTGATATATAATAGATTATCGCTGAGGGATCTTTTTCTTTTAAAGCTAAGGATTCCTTAAATTCTTCCACCGCTTCATTTAAAAAGTTATTTTCCAAGTATAACAATCCCAGCGATGTATGAAATTTAGAGTTTCCATAAAAGTTCTGTTTCAAAATTTTTAGAATATTAAGTGCTGCCGGCTTATCGGTATAATCAGATATGATTATAAGAAATACATCAATATTATCATTCGTGACTAAATTAAGTATTCCTTCTTTTTCTATTCCCAGCAAAGATTTATTTTCTTTAATCATCATAAATAAATCAAAAAAGGGTTTATATTCTGTTTCTAATTTTTGTAAAAAATAATCTAAGGATTCTTTATTTCCTGATAATAAAGAAAAATAAATACTCTTTGATATTATTAATTCCGACTTCAATTCTACTGCAAGTTCTACATTCCGTATACCTGAGCTTATCTCTCCATTCAATTTTAATGCTTCCTTACAAAATTTTATTGCTTCATCAGGCTTGTTTAATCTAAAATAAATATCAGATGCAAGCATATTTAATAAAACACTTTGTGGATCTTTTCGTAAACCTTCATTGACATACTTTACTGCTTGATTAAGATTATGATTTTTCAATTCATAATCCGATATATTTAAGTATGCGTATGCCGAATATTCTTTTTTTAAATTACCATTTTTAACAGCTTCTAAATAAAATTTCTTTGCATTCTCTAAATCCTTTATTACAGTAAATGTATTTCCAAGTTGAAATGCATTATAAGCTGACTTGTTAAAATTGTATTCTTTTATCAGCAGATTTAAGTTCCTTTGTGCTTTTTTTTGTATTTCTTCCTCTGATACATTATAGCCCAGATGTGTTATTTCAATATTCGTTTCAGAAATTTTATATCCATTTTTTAGTAGAGAACTTTCTATCTGTTCATGAACTTTGCCTGTAAATTCAATTCCTTTAATATTTCGGAATAACCTCACATACTTCATAAAATGAGGTCTTTCATTATTATCGTCAAGACTTTTGACAATACATTTGTAACCAGTTAATTCATCTTGTTCGGTTAATTTTCCTAGTTCCGAAACTGACTTTTTTGATAATCTTTCGTCTGCATCAAGATATAAAATCCAATCTCCGGATGATTTACTTAAAGCAAAATTTCTTGCTGAAGAAAAATCGTTAATCCATTTAAATTGATAGACCTTTGCACCGAATTCTTCAGCAATTTTTATTGTATTATCCGTGGAACCAGTATCTACTATTACGATTTCACCGACAATGTCCTTTACAGATTCAAGGCATTCCCTTAGATATTTCTCTTCATCCTTAACGATCATGCTGAGAGTTATTTTCACGGATTTATTCATTTCTAATTTTAATATTTCGGTTAATTGTTTACTTCAGCCAGTTTTAATATTTCATTAACTTTTTCGAGTCCGCCTTTTGCAAATTGATTATCTGGATTATTTTCTATAGCGTATTCATACATTGTTTTTGCTTCTTTGTCTTTGCCTTCCAGGTAAAATAATTCAGCCAACCCTGCACAAGCTTGAGATGATTTTGGATTAACATTTAATGCAGTTTCAAAGCATACTCTTGCAGAGTCTTTATTATCCAATCCCAGGTAATTAAAACCCTTTAAATTTTCAAAAGCTGAGGTTAGTTCTATATTTTTTTGAGAATAAAATAATTCTTCAGATTTATTAAGGTTATCAATTGCCTCATTAAAATACTTAAGTCCAAACAATTCAAATGAAGATTCAAGAATTTGATTGAGTGCTGCTTTAAATTTAAAAGAATCTACATCACTTACATTATCCTCAAGATCTGAATGGTCATACGGGAAACCAAGCAGTCGGTTTATTTTTGATAAACCTCCTGCCGCAAACAAATTGACCGGATTATATTTTAACGCAGTCTCGAACATCTTTTTAGCTTCTGCATCTTTATTATTCAAATACATCAATTCGCCCAGCCCGGCAAAGGCCTGAGAAGATTTAGGGTTTACATTCAGGGCTGTCTCGAAACATTTATGAGCATTTTCCTTTTCATTCAATCCCAAATAATTTAGACCTTTGAGATTCTCAAAAGCTGATATAAGTTCTTTTCCATTTTGTGAATAAAAAAGATCTTTAGAATTATCAAGATTAGTTATTGCTTCTTGAAAACTTTTCTTTCCGAAAAGCTCAAATGAAGCTGTCAAAATTTCATTTAAATTTGATACTGATTTTTGTGAATCGGTGTCTACATTCATATTATTAGCACCAGACGTATGCAAATCTTCTTCTGCAACTTCAGAATCATGCTTACCGAAATACCAGCTCCTACAAGGCGCATCATCTGTGATAAATAATTTAACTTTTTTATTTTTTATAAAATTATCAACAGCACTTTTTACACCGAAGCTGCCGGCCGAATACTCACCATCTAAATAATCGTGTCCGGCCAATATTCCACCAGATCTTAATTTTGGATACCAAGCTTTTAGATCTTTAGAACATCCATCAAAAGAATGATCTGCATCTATATATATCCAATCAAAATAATTATCAGGAAATTGATTAGCTGCTGTTAGTGAATCCTTTCTCAGTATTTGAACACTGCTATCTTCTGAAAATTTCTGAACGACGGACAAATAAAATTCTTTTTGTTTTGTATCAGACACATTTGCAATATCTTTGTAGTCAGGGTCGTACTTCCATCTGTCAATTAAATACAATTCCTCACCTTTCCAGGTGGAACGGAGAGTTTTGGAAAACATGCCTTCCTGAACTCCTATTTCAACACCTTTGCCAAATAATCCAAGTTTATTAAACAATTGTCCGAATTCATCCCTATGCTTTATCTTTATATCAATCCGGCTTTCAGTTGTTATTTTAAGGGACGAATGATTTTCCGGGTAACCCAGAAGCTTATTTACTTTTTGCAAACCGCCGACGGCAACCATATTATTCGGATTATTTTTTACTGCCCATTCAAACATAGTTTTGGATTGTTGGTCTTGCTCAGATAAATATAAAATCTCACCTAGCCCTGCACATGCCTGCGATGAATTTGAATCAAAGCCCAGTGCTTTTTCGAAGCAGGCTTTTGCTTTATCAATATCTTTTAATCCCAGGTAAATAAAACCTTTCATATTATAAAAGGATGATGCAAAATTGTTATCAGTTGGATTACTAAGCTGTCCGTTATATAATTTTTCAGCTTGTGTCAATTTTTTCAGCGCACTGTCAAAATTATTTTTATTAAAAAGTTCGTAAGCATCTTCAATTAATTTATCAGTTTCACTGGTATGGATTCATCACTCAATGCTCTATTTCTTTTTTATCTTTGTATATTCAAATAATGAATTAGTATTCTCAGGATAATTAAAAAGTTTATTTACCTTTGCTAATCCTTCAATTGCTGCTTGATTTCCAGAATCATTTTTTACTCCCCATTCATACATAGTTTTGGCGGCTTCGTAATTTCCCGAAATAAACAGTATGTCCCCAAGTCCTGAACATGCTAGTGATGAAGTAGAATCTAGGTTGAGTGCTTTTTCAAAATAAATCTTAGCAACATCAAAATTTCCATCAAGCATAGAAATATTTCCTGCAAGATTCATTAAATAAGATAAATCAAGATCGTTTTCTTCATGGCTGAACTGATCATAAATTTCAATCGCATTGTTTAAATGCTGTATTGCCACCTGATAATCTTTTTCTTCGATTAACGATAATGCCCTCTCGACGTTTTCAACAAATTCGTTCTTGTTCAGGGTAATCATGATATTTCTTCCTTTTATTTGTTTTCCTTTTAGCCAAATTTCTTCCGGGGTACCTCCCCATTTTTCTACAAATATTTTTTGATTTATTTCCAGCCTTCTTTTGTATTTATCAGGTCCTTCAGCTGCAAAACTTTTTGAACCGTAATGATGAATAAAAACATCTTTTGCAATTACGGTTTTAAATCCTGCAATCTGTGCTCTCAGACAATAATCGTCATCCTCATAATTGCCGGGAGAGAATCTTTCATCAAGTCCGCCGATTTTATTAATGACTTCTCTTTTTATTAATGTGCATAGAAAAGCAACACGTGGAAATTCTAATGTTTGTCCCGAATGTAGTTGCTTTACTTGTTCTGAATAGCGGTGCATCTCTTCAAGGTTTGAATATTTTGCTTCCTTGTCGAGTTGAACACCGCTAACAGCATTACTGATTGGGCCAACAATACCAATCTTATTATCAGACTCAGCAACTTCCAGCATTCTTTCGAGCCAGCCTTCGGTAACAACTATATCGTTGTTGGCGATTAGAATATAATTTCCTTTGGCTGTTTTTAATCCTTGATTAACTGCTTTAGGAAAACCTTGGTTGGTTGAATTAAGAACTGCCTTTAATTTTTTCATCCGATTCGCCTAGTAATTTTATATAATCAACGGTTTCTTTATCACTGCCGTTATCAATAAGAATTAATTCAAAAGGAGTCTTTGTAAAGTGAAATACAGATTCGATAAACTGCTTGGTATATTCGAGCTGACTAAAGGATAAAATAATAATTGAAACCTCAGGTTCCTTTGTTTCATTATTATCACAGGCTATTTTATTTTCCTTCAAGGGTATTAATGTTTTATTTTCGTCTGTCCAGTAATCTGCTACTATTTTGTTGTGCCACTTCTTATTTAGACGTTCAACATTATGGGTTATTTTGACAAATCTTTCTCGTCCACTCTGCGATTCGTAATGAATAACTTCACTCTCAGGTTGATAAACAAGTTTATATCCAATCTCACCTAGTTTAAAGCACAGATCAACATCTTCGTAACCATTATAATACTCTTCATCGAATCCGCCTGCTTCTTCAAAAGCATTTTTCTTTATTAACAAACAGGCCGCAGTTAATGCCTTAAAAGTTCGAGTCTTATTTGCCTCGGGGAAATCCGATGGTTTTTTTGAGTGTATATGAATTGCTACCAGCGGATTTTCATCTCCTCGATTATTAACGATTACAACACCGGCATGTTGTATGGTCATATCAGGATAAATCAATTTACTCCCGGCTGCGGCAACCGTAGGATCGCTTTCAACAGTTTTTTTCAACGATTCAAGCCAACCTGGTTTTACCAGAGTATCGTTGTTGAGAGTAACCAAATATTTTCCCAATGCTTTAGCGGCAGCTTGGTTATTTGCTTTTGCAAAGCCAAAATTTGTGGGGTTGGTTATTATCTTAAAATTATTTCTAATATCTCGCTGCTCATTTAAATAAACATTTGTTCCGTCGCTAGAAGCATTATCGACTACAATTATTTCATAGCTTTCAGTATTTGGTGTATTTTCATATACCGAATCGATGCAAATCCGGGTAAATTCAAGTTTATTAAACACTGGTATTAAGATTGATACCTCAATGTTATTATCATTGGTCAGGAGCTTATACTCAGAAATTAATTCCGATGCTTCCTGATTAATACTTTTTACCGGTTTAATTCCTTTTCGTAAATTGTGAAGAAGTCCGGTATCTTTACTTACCTTTTTGATCAAAGAGAGTAACTCTACTTTGTTATACGGATTAAAAAGTAGTCCGTTTACCCCGTTTTCAACAATTTCGGGAATACCTCCAACGTTTGAAGCTATAACCGGCACTCCGGCGCTGAAAGCTTCACGCACTACAAGCGAATAACTTTCGATAAATGACGGAACGACTGCAATGTCTAATTCTGAAAATATTTTAGGCAAATGGGCCGTCTTATATTCACCGTAGTATGAAATTCTTCTATCTTTTTTGGTTAAAGCTTTTATTTTTTCTATAAATTCATATTCACCGCTTCCGTATATTTTCAGACTAATGTCGTCATCGGTTAATGAAAAAGCTTCGATAAGCATTTCTACATTTTTAAGTTTATTAATAGTGCCGACAAACCCGAAAGTTATGTTGTTTTGGCCTGTAGGTTTTAACCTGTCTAAAGATCGAATTCCGAGTGGAATAATCTTAATTTCCTTTTTCAACCCCATAGTTTTGAATTTTTCAGCTACAAATTCAGAAGGCGCAAGAAGCAGATCGGCTGAATCTAAAACCTTATCAGCCATCAATTGCCTTAATGATATAAATTTACCGAAGAAAATGTCATGTTCGGGGCGAAGATTATTAGTCAGGCATTCACGTTCACTTTTTAATTCCTTCCGGGCCACTGCATACGTAATATTCTTCACTTCGATAAAGATGGGTGAGCGGACAAAGTGTATAAAAATCGTGTAAGGAGAATACCGTTTTAATTCTTTTTCCTTTGGCAAGAGAAACAAGAGAAATGGCAATTTCATCAAATGCTCGAAATGAATAATATCAAACTTGTTATTTTCGATCACTTTAGGGAAAACATTTTCAGCATTGGCGTGTTAAATTTGATTTACCACATTGTGATTTCCCCTTAGCATAAGTCTGATAACATTTATATCGTTGAAAACATCTTTTTTCTATAAATGGAATAATATGGTCCTATTGGATAAATCACACTGCCCCAAATCCGTTTGATTTTAGTTTTTGAGCTATTGAGAGATAATTTTGCACACCTGAGTGCCTCTAAGGCGGAAAATTGTGTAGGCCTAAAAGGATCTTTATAGAATTGTTTATATTAGAACGTGGAATCTTTGCATTGATCTTTTTAATCAATTCTTCCACTTTATGTTGAGGATAAGAGAATATAGCTCTTTGATAGAAATTCCGGGCAGCCTTATATCGTTTTAATTTCAATAAATCTTTTTGCGACATTAGATGTGCTGTAGCTTCAACTTCTTCTCGGATAATTTTTTCCAATCTATATGATAAAAAATCTTTTCGGAGCGGGAATGTTGCCGATCCGTCGCACTACACGTTCATCGTAAGAAGTGTCTATACTTACAGTTGCCGATGGCATATTGGAATCGTGCAACGCATTTATAACAAGTTTATCAAGTTTTACTAAATTCACAAACATTACCGAACGCGACAATCATTCATAATCGTGAGCTCCTTAAAATGAAATATCGTAATTGCCAGCCCACATCATAACAACTTTTCCTGATCAATGTTCCTGCATGTGGAATAGGACATTTGTATAAGAACTTGGAGACAGAAATTGGCGCTTCCCTTTCCAATCATCATATTCGATTCTCCATTGGGGATTCAAGCAGTTGTCTGTAACCAAAAGGACGCAATATAACATCAGCAGCAGCATTGATTCAGGACTTCAGAATCGATGAGTGATTCAGGATCCAACACATCATCTGAATCCAACGAAACTATAAATACACTTCTGGCTAGTTCAAGGGCTTTGTTTCTTGCAACCGGTGCACTGAGTGTTCGATTTTTATATAATTTATATTTTTATACTTAAAAGATTTGACAACCTCTTCAGATTCATCGGTAGAGCCGTCATCAATTACTACAATTTCAAAATCACCAAAACTTTGTGTCAATGTACTTTCAATTGCATCGGCAATATATCTTGCACGATTTTATGTCGCAATGCAAATTGAAAAGGATGGAACGTTTTATTCTCTATATATCTTGTGTCATCATCTATTGAATTTTCACTTAAGTTAACAATCAATAATTCTGGTTTACCATAAAAAGGTTCCCAGGCTTTTAGGTAACTATCCCAATTGGGATGAATTTTCTTTAATCTTATTCTAGAAGCTTCCTGGCTGGTAATTTATTTCTCAGGTGAATTTCATCTTTGGCAAAATCATGATATATGATTGCATCATGTATATAAATTTGCTTTCTTTTATCAGGTGACCCGGTTGGATAACCGAATAGAAAGATCTACTCCGCCGCCTCCGAATTTAATTTCATCGTCCCATCCGCCGAATTTAAAAAATGCTTTGGCTTTATAAGTTGTATTTCCTTCAAGGTCGGCATAAATTGGAAAAGGTTTATCACCAAGGTAATAGTCAGTTGCCATCCTGTTTAAGTGATTTTGAGATTTGGGAATATACGCACCTCGGCAGGAAATAATATCATAATTTTGAAATGCATTAAGATGTGCTTCAAGTATATTTTCTTCAGGAATACCATCATCCTCGAGGAAAAGATTATAGGAGCTTTGGCAAAAACTGCTCCTATATTTCGCGCAAGGTACGCCCCGGTATTTTGATTTAATTTAATGTATGTATCCACAAAAGGTTTAAGGTCATTAAACTCGCCTTCATTAGCGCCGTGATCTCCAAACATTAATTCAAAATTTTGATTCCTTTGCCTTTCTAGAAATTGAAAGCTCTTAATGTTACTTGATGGAGCCGCCATAAATAACAATCGATAGAAATTTGGGGATGGTGATTTTATGAATTTCATTACTATATTCAAATACTCAGAATATATATTTGAATTTATTCTGCAATTAATTCTTATGAATTGATATTCAAATTCTTTTATTATTTTATTAATACTTTCATTTATTAAAGAATCATTATCATTAAAATTTTTAAAACTATTAATATTTTGTTTATGTAATTCGCATTATTTTTAGCTATATCATTATTAGGTTCCATAATTAAAACCGTTTGTAAATAAGAAAGTGCTTTTTTCAATATTCCCTTTAATATACTAGTAACTTGAGATCATTTGATACATCGATATTATTTATATTTTTTTGTAAAATTCCACAAAGCATTTTTTCTTTGCCTCGTCTTTATTTTCCTTCATTGATATATTGCTCAGCTTCTATAATTTCCTGATCAGAATTTCTTTTGATTATATTTGTGAATAAAATTTTTCATTTTATTTTCAGTACTCTTAAAATATTCAGGATTTATCTTAGGGATATTGCATATCTTTCCGGTGCATAACAAGAGTCAAATGGGCGACGATGGGACCGTTTAAGTTTCCAAATATTACTGTTCAATATGCGTTGTATTGACGAATTTCAATTTTCTAGAGGCAACACAAGGATGAATATTTCCATTGTTATTTATGGAGCAGATTCTTTCCGGCAAAACAAATAAAACCTTTAAAATTATTATCCCTATTAAGTAACATTTCGAGGAAATAAATTTATATTGAAAGCAATTAAATTATTACTATCTGAAAACTCACGGGTAATATTAGGTTGTTGATTTGCCTTATAATTTTTTTGTAGCCATTCAAAATCTTCTTTTAAGATATCTTTTATCCCGAACACTTCCATAATTTTCTCTAACTACGACCAAACTAACATCTAAATAATTATTCTCTAATTTCTTGCTTTATAAAACAATGATTTTACATCCTGCATCTTGATCGGGTCGGCGCCGATATTCAGTGAAATGCATAAACTAGAATTATTATATTTAACTTTTTCAAGAAATTCTTCTTCTTTTCATACTAAAGTGGAATGTTGTTATAAAACGAATTTGATTTAATTTAGAAGAGAAACGATTTACTATTTCTTTGAAAAAATTAAGTTTTCTGCTAAGATTGGTTTGAATTTGAACTATAAATTTGTCTTTATATTTATTAATACAATAGTCAATAAATTCCAAAATATTAGGATGAAGCGTTGTTCACCACCAGATAAATGAATAAATAATTTTGGGATTTGACCTGTTATAAAGACTGTCATATTTTTTTTAACTGGTCGATGGGTTGGAAAATTCCATTCTTATTATCATGAACTGTACAATCTGCATCTATAATTACATTCTTCTAGTAATTATCCAGTTTACTATTAGTTCATCACTTCCGGAAAATTTATCTATATCACCGGCTCTAGCTAGCCGATATTTGTTCGAATTATAATTGGCTGTTGTTCTTTATTTTTATTGAATTGGCCCTTATACTGGTCCAAAGTTTGATTAGAAAGAATATCCACATAATCATTCAAAACCTTATTCAAAATAACTATATAATCAGGTTTAGTAATATTGTTAATTTTTCTTATGATATTATTAAAATGATTTTCTGCTTCACTTTGAAAATATCCAGAAATCTCAGATTTATTAATCCTTTGATAATATCTGCATAACCAGGCTCGTGTATCGCCATTATAAAATATTTGTGTTATCTCATCTAAACTTGACCAAATAGAAGAATTATGTTTTCGATAAACTGCATTTTCGATATTTTCTAAATATTTTCCTTTTCCCCAGTTCCCTAATAATGACGTTAAAAATTTGTCTCCATTTTTAACTTTAGAAATTTCAGCCGGCAATTTTTTAAGTACATTTCTAAAACACATTGTTAAGGTTAGGATCATCACCCCTTTATGAGCTCTGTTTGTGAGAAGTCTTTTTTCAATTCTTCAGGCAGTTTGGATGTACTTACGATTTCATTATTATCATTAATTATGTTTGCATTGTGATAACAAATTACATAATCAGGATTATACTCCATGAAATCAATTTGTTTTTGGAGTTTAAAAGGATCCGTCCAATAATCATCCCCCTCGCAAAGTGCAATATACTTTCCTTTGCATTGCCTATAGGCCTCTGATAAGTTATTGTTTGGTCCTAAATTTTTATTTCTAAGTATTGGATATCAATTTGTGGATAAATACTGAATGCTTTTTAATAATTTCTTGATTTCCATCAGTTGAGGAATCGTCTGCAACTATAATTTCATAGTCAAAGTTAGTTTTTTGCATTACAAAACCATCAAGTGCTTGTTCAATAAATTTTTCATGATTATATGTTATCACAGGATGCTTACTAAAGGTTCGTTCATATCTACTTATAAATTTTATATTAGAGTTTTTAATTTTTTTATTCTCTTTTTCATTCATAATAATTCCGATTGCCTCAACAAGCAGTCTGTTCTCTTCTTTAAATATCCTTCCACCTAATTCCCAAGGCGTTTCATTATAATCGATTTCCACTGTTTTCTGTAAAATTATTTTTCCATGATCGATTTTGTCATCGACATAATGAACTGTGCACCCAGCATACTTTTCATTAGCTTCCATAACAGCCTCTTGCACCTTAACACCGTACATTCCTTTACCACCAAATTTGGGCAACAAGGATGGATGTGTGTTTATTATTCTGCTTTCCCAAGTTTTGCAAAATCTATGATCAAGGATTGGCATAAATCCGGCTAGTACAATAAGATCCGTATTAGTCGGAATTACATTTTGCATTTCGTCAAATAATTTTTCTTTCGATTTTTTCTGACTCATCAATACATATTTAATGTTTTGTTTTTCAGCTCTCTGCATTGCCCCGCATATTCTATCAACAATCAGTAAATTAATAGTGTATCCTACAGCCGTTTGATTATCGATTAATGATTGGAAATTTCCACCGCCTCCTGAGGTACAAACAGTAATAAAAAAGTCCTTGTTCATACAAGTTCGAATTTATTTAGTTTATCTCCCGTGGCTTGCCTCCCGTTAAACATTAAGACATCAATAATCGATAACCAAGGAACAAATTCATTTTGGAATTGGCTATAGACAATATTTTCAGTTTTCAAATAGAATAACTTGATATTATGTTGTTCAAAACTGACTTTGTTATAAAGACCCAACTTGCTCGCCCCGATTGGATTGATATAAGCTTCAGCTTTTTCCTGCCGACATATTTCAAAAATTTTCTGACTTCCTTTTAATTGCTCTGTTTTATAAACAGAAGAAGAATCAATTATCTTGGTATTTAATTCGAAATAATCGACCAACCCTTTAATACTATTTAGGATATATTTAGACAATTTTTTTTCACTGTTAAGAATAATTTCTTTAATGATAGAAATCGTATCACTATAAAAAGGAGCGTGTTTGTAATTCTTTTCAAGTGTTTTAATTAATTTAGTTTTCCATCTTTCTTCGTTTACAATTTCAATTTCATTTATCAATTTGTTTTGTGATGCTTTCTCCAGCGGAATTGTAAATACAAATTCTTTTCCATTTACTAATATCCTATTTCTATTAATCCAGCCTTTATTTATATAATTTACATCGTCAAAGATTATAAAT
This sequence comes from uncultured Bacteroidota bacterium, assembly GCA_963710735.1. Classification (GTDB taxonomy): domain Bacteria; phylum Bacteroidota; class Ignavibacteria; order Ignavibacteriales; family Ignavibacteriaceae; genus FEN-1297. Next base: position 12,450 of record CAVQBN010000006.1, read on the forward strand.
TTGTCTACGCTTTTTATTAGCTGAAAATATCCTAAGTAAGGGAAAAAATATGGCTGCATTATAGCAAGCTTCATTTTTCAACACTTTTAATTATTCTTATAACTTGTTCTATTTCCGCAATTTTCAGATCGACATAAATAGGTAAACACAGTACTTCGTCAGCTATTTTTTCCGCGACAGGCAAATTTTCCGGATGAGCTGATTCCAGCCCTCTATATGTTGGGAACTGGCTAATCAATGGATAAAAATATCTGCGGGCATAAATATTATTTTCTTTGAGCTTGCTATAAAGCTCATCTCTCTTTATAGGAAATTTTTCTTCATCAATATAGATGGGGAAATAGGCATAATTGTACGAAATGTTTTCCATTTCTTCTAAAACTCTTATTCCTTCTATACTCGATAATTCTTTATAATATTTTTGAGCAATTATTTTTCTTTTTGAAATATTTTCGTCGATATATTTTAATTGCAGCAATCCAAGCGCAGCCTGAAATTCATTCATCTTTGCATTTATTCCCGGCCCAACTACAGTTACTTCATCTGCAAATCCGAAATTCTTCAGGAAATCTATTCTTTTTTTTGTCTTTTCATCATGACAAATTATTGCACCGCCCTCAAAAGTTGTAAACACTTTAGTTGCGTGAAAGCTCAGAACAGATAAGTCTCCAAAATTCAGAACAGATTCCTTATTAATTTTTACGTTAAATGCATGACTCGCATCATAAATAATCTTTAATCCGTATGTATCGGCAATTTTTTCTATTTTATTTACCTGGCAAGGATTTCCATAAACATGAACGGGAAGTAAAGCCGTTGTTTTGGGTGTAATTGCAGCTTCAATTTTTTCTGGATCTAAGTTGCAAAATTCAGGTTCAATATCAGCAAACACCGGCTTTATCCCATTCCAGTGAAGTGCATGGGTCGTTGCAACAAAACTGTAAGGCGTTGTAATTACTTCTCCAGTAATTCTTAATGCCTGCAGGGCAGTAATTAGTGCTAGAGTTCCATTCGTAAACAATGAAATATTTTTTACTCCTAGATATTCAGCTAAAGCTTCTTCAAATAGTTGATGATACTTTCCCTTATTTGTTAAGACTTTGCTGTTCCAGATATCTTTCAGATAAGGGATAAATTCATCTAAAGGAGGAAGTGCAGGTTTAGTAACATTAATCAATGCATCCTTTTTAGAAAATAAATCAATAACCTCTTCTTTAAAGAAATTTTTTCCGTTTATTACATTATTCGCTTTAACTAAAGTTGACATTTGAATTCTGAAACTTTATTATTTTGGTTACTTCTAGCTAAAACCATTCCAATTGATTTTGTTCATTTATTGAGTTTTTTGTAAATGTTTAAAGATTAAAATTGTGAGGTTGGCTATTATTAGCCAATATAAATGGACTATTTCGATTGGAATTTGATAGGTTTTACAAATGTGCTTTTACTTTATGTTGGTTTTTATTTGATGGGCAGGTATGCTACTTAAGATATCAAAGCCAGTAACGGTTTGGATTCTTCCTGCATATTTTTCTCAACATCTTCCAAATATTTCTTTTCTAGTTCATCTTTTTCAACCTTTAACTTATCAATATATTTTTTCTTCTCTTCTATACTTTCTTTAAATCTGATATCGCTTTCTTTTTCTTTTCGTTCCATTTCTTTTCTATAATATTCCTTCTGATAATCCTTATCATCTTTTATTTTATTTATCGCCTGAAGAAGCTTTTGTTTCTGGTTTGATCCTTCTAAGATTGATAGTCCGGCAGTGATTAACGATATTATCACGCCAATTGTAAATGCAATCATTCCCCACTTAAAACCGGAAAGAACAACCAACGGAAAAAATTGGCTGTACTTTGATGTCTCTGCCATAAATGTATTCGAGTATTCTGCACATCCTCCCATTAAAAAAGTTGTAAAGGAAAGGATTATATTATAAGTCATAGCATTTTTAAAAGTAATTTTGGGATCATATCCCTGCTCGGTATTAAGACTTTCTATTCTTTCTTCAAAATAAGCAATATTTTCGGCTGCTCTCTTTTCGATTGCTTTTATAATATTGTTTAGTTTTTCTTTGTATCTATTCTTTTGTTCTTCATGATCTCTAGTTAATAGCTCCAAATCTGTAATTTTATATTGAAGTTCATTTTCAAATAACCGAAGTTTTTCTTTTACACCATCATAATATTTTTGTTTTATTGAATTAACAATATTTTCGATGACTAGTGTAAATTTCTGATTAAGTTTACTCGAAATTCCAACGAAGAAGATATTTTCACCATTTATATTACTCTGGAATAATTTTTCTATAAATGAAATTTCAGCTAAAATTTTTTCGTTTAAATATTCGCTAATATTTAAATTCTTAAAATTAATCAGGTCAGCCTTCAATTTATTCAAGTCATATTCAGAAGAATTTTTAATTTCAGATAGAAAATCAAAAGTTGACGTATACAATTGAGATAATTCTGTGTAATAAAATAAATTAGGAATTACCGCATTTTTAATAAAATAATTCATCATTGGCAGATCATTTTTATCAATCGTGTATTCAATTCTTGCTATATCATACGAATAAAATTCATTTAAGATTTCACCATCAAAAGGATTTACTCCAATGATTGAAGAATTAAGTGCGTGATAAAATTTTGCTGTAATTCCAAATGGTTTTACGGAGAGTGCTTCCGAGAAATAATCTAATGAACTCTCATTTTCATTTTGTTTGACCTTAATAAAGCCCTGGAATAAGCTGACAAGGTAATTAAGTTCTACTTTAATATTGTCATTGAAAATTCTGCTCCTTAATCAATTCCTTGGCTTTATCCAGCAACTCAATTGCCTTGGAAACATTTAGTACATTATTTTCATAGCCTAAAATTATTGCATGAAATATTACATTCAATATATTATGAGAATTTGATCGCTTTCCTAAAATATTAAGAGCCGATGAAGCAAAATATTTTTTTTCATCTTCGTTTTTATTTATAATCCATTTAGTGTAAAAATCTTTTACTACTTTATAATTATTTTGCTCACTTGTACGGGCTGATGATGATTTATAGAATTCTTCCAGATATAAAATAACAGGCGACCGATATATCCAGAATAAAGGAGCATCTTCATTTTTAATGAACATCTCACTTATTTCTTCAGGAAGAGTAAAACTGTAAAAAGTTGAGCTCTCTTTTAACAGTTTCAAGTAATCAGTTTCATTAAGGACATCAAGTTGGAAATATTTTTTTGCCAAACCTCTGAACTGAGTGATTACTACATCTCTAAGTTCAAAGTTATCCAATTCTTTTTCTAATATGTAATTATCTTCTATCATTCAAAAATATTTTTGCTTTTAAAAACTTTCAGGTTTAAGTTTTGCATATTTTTCCTAATTCTATAATCGAATAAAATTCTTAAAATTTTAACGAATAGACCATTAATTAAATTAATCTTGTTATGAAATAAGATTTTATGTTTAGTTTGAAAAAAGAGTAAATTAATCCTTATTAAAGATTCGCGAATTGATGAGAAAATATGGCAAAGTGATTCCACACAATATTTTCGAAATAAATATTTGTAAATTCAAAAACTTATTTTCAATGCTTTTAACTAAATCAATTATAAGCTTATTCAAATAAACAACTTGCAGATAACTATCGCCGGGAGTATTCATGAAAATAAATTTATTTTGTTTCCTATTCTTACCTGGAATTCTTCTCGCACAAAACAATATTCCTTTAAAACTGCTGGCAAAAGATTTTTTTGCATTTAGAACCATCGAACAGCCCATTACTTCTGATGACATCAATCGAGTTGAAAGACCTGACGGATGGGTACCAGATTTTTCCGCAAAGGCAATAGCTGGTTACAATCAAAAATATAGAGTGTTTAAGCAAAGATTGAATAATCTTGATAAAAGTAAATTTACCCTTCACGACAGTGTAGACTATTTACTTCTTCATTCTGCAATCGAAAGAATAAACTGGGAACTTAATGTGCTTAAACTTCCCGAAAAGGATCCCGATTTTTATGCTCAGCAGACTCTCGGTGCCGTTTTCGATCTTTTAGTTATTAGCTCTCCGATTAATGAAACACGGGCTAAAAATATTATCCTAAGATTAAACTCTATTCCGGCTACAATTAAAAATGCTGAAGAAAATTTAACTGAACCCGTTTCAGCATTTGCCGAAATTGCCTTGGAAGAAATAGGTAATGTAAAAGAAAATCTTGATAAGATGGAATCGGCGTTACAAAAAATTTTTCCTGAATCACTTAAAAATCCTCTTGAAAAGTCTGTGAAGAAGGCTTCAGAAGCTTTAACTTCTTATAAGAGCTGGATTAAAAAGAGGATACCCGCTATGTCTAACAATTACAGCGTTGGCAGGAAAGGTTATGAATATTTCTTGAAGAATGTTGCTCTTATTCCTTACACCCCGGAAGAAATTCTTTCTATGGGCCATATGGAATTTAACCGTGCAGTTGCGTTTGATGTTGATGAAACTTTAAGAGATAAAGGTATTCCTAAGCCGAAAATATTTTCAAATATTGAAGAACAATTAGCCGCTGAGAAAAAAGATGAGGAGGCAATTAGAAAATTTCTAATTGAAAAAAATATTATGTCGGTTCCCCAATGGATTAAACACTATTTAAATGAAAAGACGCCTGATTATGTTGCACCGCTTACCGACGTTGGAGAAACTGACGATTTTACTTCACCTACAAGATTGAATGAAAACGCAGTGCGCTACATTCCGGCGCCTTCGCCAAAATTACCTTTCTTTTTAAAAGCATCTGCCGAAGATCCGAGGCCAATAATAGTACACGAAGGAGTACCAGGACATTATTTTCAGTTAGTCCGCTCCTGGGCAAATATTGATCCAGTAAGAAGACACTTTTTTGACTCCGGCGCAAATGAAGGAATCGCATTTTATCTCGAAGAACTTATGCAGCAATTCGGATTATTCGATAACAAACCTCACACAAGAGAAATCATATACCGCTTTATGCGATTAAGAGCTTTACGTGTAGACGTTGATGTTAACCTTGCACTTGGTAATTACAAAATAAAAGATGCGGCAAAATATTTGGCAGCAACCGTCCCGATGGATTCGGCATCAGCGGTTCACGAAGCCGGATTCTTTGCACTTACTCCAGGCCAGGGTATTTCATATCAAATCGGAAAGCTTCAAATTCTCAAATTAATTTCAGATGCAAAGATTTTATTAGGCGATAAATTCAGCTTAAAAAATTATCATGATTATATGCTGGACAACGGGAATATTCCTATTGCATTACAGCGCTGGGAATACCTGGGATTAAATGATCAAATTAAAAAACTGTGGCCAAACTAATTTTATAGTTTTCAACATTCGAACTAGTTGAAAGGATATTTAAAATGTTAAAACTCCGTTTACTTTGTGTTTATTGTATTCTTTTCTCAAGCTTTATATCCATTCATGCACAGCAGAAAAAACTTTTAACATTAAAGGATATTTTCGGAACAAACAAACTGCAGACTAAAGTTGTTGAAAATATTCAATGGCAGCCGGACGGAACAGCTTTTACTTACACGAAAGAAAATTATAAAACGGGATTTGAAGATATTTATAAAATGGAAGTAAAATCAGGCAAAGTGAATCTTCTTTTAGAAGGTGCTTCTTTAAAATATAAAGGCGAACCTATTCACATGAGTCATTATGAATGGACACAAAATGGTAAGTATCTTTTAATTGAGGGTCCTGAAAAAACAATTTGGCGGCATTCAAGGCAGGCACCTTTTTATCTTTACGATGTCTCATCTAAAAAAGTAATCGCACTTGCAAAGCATGATATTCATCTTCGAAATGTAAAACTTTCCCCGGACGGCATGTGGGTCGGCTTTGTTCGCGATCATAATATTTATGTGGTTAATCTCGCAAATGATAAAGAAATTCAAATTACACACGACGGTAGCGATAATATTTTAAACGGAGAATTCGATTGGGTTTATGAAGAAGAATTCGGTCTTGCCGATGCGTGGCGGTGGTCGCCGGACAGTAAGAAGATTGCTTTCTGGCGGCTTGATCAAACTAGAGTAGGTGTTTATCACCTTGTTGACGACCTTGCAGGGCAATATAACACAGTATTCAATTTAAAATATCCAAAAGTCGGTACAAAAAATTCAATTGTAAAAATCGGTGTTGCAGATATAAACAGCGGTAAAACTACCTGGATGGATATTGGTAAAAATGATGACATTTATATCCCAAGGATCTACTGGACAAATTCATCAAACGAACTAGCAATTCTTAGATTAAACCGCCCGCAAAATCAACTTGAAATGCTTTTAGCAAATACTTCAACGGGAAAATCAAAAATTATCATTACGGATTCTGATCCGGACTGGGTAGATATTCAGGATGATATTCAATTTCTAAAACATAAAGATGAAATCATCTGGACATCCGAAAAAAGCGGATACAGACAAATTTATTTATATGATTACAACGGAAAACTTATCCATCAGCTAACAAGCGGAAAATGGGAAGTAAGTGCGGTTGCCGGAGTTTCAGAGGAAAGTAATTACGTATATTTTTACGGGAAAAAAGATTCGCCTCTTCAGCAGAATATTTACCGCGTTAAACTTGATGGCAAAGGATTTGAAAAAATTTCCGCACTAGCCTGGATGGCATGATGCAGACTTCTCGCCTAATATGAAATATTATATCGATTTCTTTTCCGATGTGAAAACTCCGACGCAAACAATTTTAAGAAATGCCGACGGTTCCTTAATCCGCGTTCTTGATAAAGATCATATAAAAGCGCTGGATGACTATCATATGGTTTATCCTGAATTCTTAACTGTTAAAACTAGTGATGGAACTAAATTGAACGCTTACATGATAAAACCGTACAACTTCGATCCGAATAAAAAATATCCAGTGCTGGTTTACGGTTACGGCGGTCCCGGTTCTCAAATGGTAGTTGACCGCTGGGGCGGAAGCAGAACTTTGTTTCATCAATATATGACCGAACAAGGTTATATAATTTTTTGTCTCGATAACCGCGGAACGGGCGGACGGGGAAAAGCTTTTAAGAATATTGCATTCCACGATCTCGGCAAGTGGTCAGTTCATGATCAAATTGAAGGAGCAAAATATCTTGCTTCACTTCCTTATGTTGATTCAAAGCGTCTTGGTTTCTGGGGATGGAGCGGCGGCGGATATTTAACTCTTATGATGATGACAAAAGGCGCCGGATATTTTAGAGCAGGAGTTGCAGTTGCGCCGGTAAGCGATTTTAAATTTTACGATACTATCTGGACGGAAAGATATATGGGAACTCCGGCGGACAATGCAAAAGGATTCAAATCAGCAAGCGTACTTACTTACGCAGATAAGCTAAGAGGAAAGCTATTGATAATTCACGGCTCAACGGATGACAATGTTCATTTCCAAAATACTCTTGCGATTGCTGATAAATTCCAGGAAGATTTAAAACAGTTTGATTTAATGGTTTATCCAAACCGGAACCACCGTATTTCCGGCGGCAATACGCAACTTCATCTTTTTACTAAGATTTCAGATTACTTTGAAACGAATCTTTAAAATTAAATTTTAAAAGAAAGAAGCTGGATAAATAATATACTGTGAGCCAAGCAGTTCAATTTTATGATCAACTTTCGAATAGATAATCCGGAAGGAATTGTATCTGAATTTCAGAAAAAGTATTTAAAAATAGTATAGGTACTTTATTTTAAATACCCCGGCTCGAGCAGAGACATGCATTCTTTGCGGCAGCAAATTTCCATTAATATCATATTGGTCGCTTCGATCATCGACTTCATTGTAAGCAAAATATATCCAGCTTTTCGGCAAGAAATTATAAGAGAACAAAAAGCCGCCTATTATTTGCTCCATATGCTGAGATGATTTATCATAAAGATTATCTATATAAACTCTGAGATTAAGATTGTTAACCGGCGTAAATGAAAAATATGGCCGCATATCAAAAACAATATCTTCAACTCCGCCGCTTGGATTACCCTCAATCCACATATTGTATGAAGTTCCTAAACGTAATATATCCAGAGCGTTCCAATCAAAGTTTATTCCATGCCAGGTATAAAATGCTAAATAATCTCTATTAAAATTATAAGTTTTTGAATAACCGCCATAAAAATTTGCATCCCAATTGGGGTTAATATTAAACCAGGTGCTGTAATCTATTTCATATGAATTATATTTAATTCCCTGGTCTTTGGATTTACCAACCTGAACATCTATTTCTCCTCCCCAATTATTTCTAAACTGCATATTATAAACAAAAACTCCCGAATGGTCCGTATAATTTTCAATGTTTTTATGAGTTAAAGAAAATCCTCCAAAAATTAAAATACTTCGTATCGGTCCTTTCTCAATGTACCAATTGGGACCTGTAATTGCCGTTAATTCGCCGGTTCCAATCCAGGGGACATAACCTACCTGTTCTATATTAAAATTGTTTCCCACATATCGCATACGTGCAAACGTAACCCAATCTTTACCAAATTGAGTAAAGCCTGCGGATGCTGCATAATCACCTAAAGTATTTTGAATTGAACGCGCAACCTGGTAAGCTAATTGCCATTCTGAAGTTCGAATCGCTCCGTCAATATCTATTACTCCGTAAGTGCTGTCTTTAGTTTGTTTACCCACAAAGAGCATTCCAACAGACGAATTTTCAAATATTTGTTTTTTTATTCTTGCCGAACCAAATACTGCACTTGGTTCATTTTTGTAGATCCCGTCATCCAAATAATTTTTGCTGCCAGTCATTGCAAGAAAACCGCCGTACTCCCAGTCAGAAAACCTGCCGAATGCTTTAGTACCTAAAACCAAAGGGACATCACTTCCATCCGGAAGTTTCTTGCCAATCCTCCTTGAATAAAATAATTGTAGCGGGCTGTAAAAACCCGTGTTTGATTGTTTGCCTGCAGCCATAAAAATTTCATTTCCTTCCGTAAAGAAGGGCCTTTTTTCATCAAAATAAGTTTCGTATTGAGAAATATTAAATTGATAAGGATCTGCTTCAATCTGTGCAAAATCCGGATTAGCTGTCAGTTGAAACTTTAATGCAGGCGATGGATTATACATTACATCAAGCCCAATGTTCGGTTCAATTTTATACTTTGCATCGCTGGAGAAAAGTGAATTATTAATTCCGTTCGGAAGATAATTAGCTTTTGATATTCCAACTGGATAAATCTCCAAATTCAATCCTTTAACTGATGGTTTAAAATTTTCAAATACAAGTTCTCCGTATTTTGAAACACGCATTCCCTCATTCTGTTCATATTTACACCAGTAGAGATCCTCATTTTTAGCTGGTATCCAACGATCAAAATCTAATCCGAAAAATTTTAAATTTTTATTATACTGAATTGACTTATATGGAATTTTCATTTCAACAACAAAGCCCCAATCATATACTTTTGAAGCGGCAAACCAAATGCCGTCCCAGCTGTAATCCCTGTTTCGCGCATCATCAAGCAGTCTGCAATCAGCTCTAACACCTGAAGCTGTAACCGCAAATTTATATGCTGTTTTCTTATCATTAAATGTATCAAGCATAATGGAGACGATATCACCTCCTCCATTATCAAGCGTTCCTGTATTTATTTGAATATCCTTTTTGTCCTCATAACAAATCATAATACAATACAAAGCATCATCGGTGGTAAGCACCTTGGCAACAGTTGGCCAGGTTGGCTTTTTAGCATAATAGGGTTGAAGCTGGAAAAAATTTGTGGCTGAATCAGCGGTATTCCAAATTGGATCAATCACTCCATCAATTTTAATTTCGCTGTTAATTTTTTTTAAATAAAGTTTTTTCCCCTCATTTTGTGCAGCATTTAAAACAATTGAAAACAGAATTATTGGAAGTAAAATTTTCATCATATTTTATTCAGTAAGCTTATAATATTTGATTAATTAGTAGCAATCGAAAAAATGAGTTTCAAGAAAAACCGATTAACCTTATAATTACCTCAATCAAGATTGGGAAAAAATATAAATCATGTAATTTTATTTTGATGAATGGGTCATTTGGAATATCAACCGGTTAATTCTTTTGATAATTTAGACTAAAGAAAGCATCAATTGGTTGGGAAGTAAATTATTTATAATAACTTCATCCACAATAACTTGGAAACCTTAAATTCTTATATGATTGTCAAACTTTTAATTTTATATTTAATTGATATTTATTTAAGTTTTATTGAAACATTTTAACAGGTAAATTTAATTTAGAGGAATATACAATGACGCCTCGTGAGAGAATGAATAATGCTATGCACCTTAAGGCTGTCGATCGTGTTCCGGTTATGTGTCAGCTTTCAATAGGGCATTACTTTTTAAACTCCGGCCTTGATCCATTGGAAATTTGGTTTACATCAGAAGGTTTTGCAGAGGCTTTAATTCGTATGAGAGAAAAATATTCATTTGATGGAATATTAATAAATTTACCCGGAAGAGATCCTAACTATAATAATTTTATTGAACGTATAGAAAAGAATGAAGACGGATCGATAGTTCACTGGCGAAATGGAAATTATACTACTATTCCGAAAGATGATAATCCACATTATTATCAAAATGACGGCAGCCGTTATTTCCCTACTTTTGAAGAGATTAAACCTGAGGATCTTTTTTATGTTGAACCCTGGGATTTAACTGATATTACTTACCCCTACACATGGGGATTTGAAAAAGAACCGCGCCCGTTTGATAATTTTTTCCCGGATTATCATTTAGACACAATAAGGATTGTAAAAAAGAGAATTGGAAATGAATATTCCGTTCATTCAGAAGTTTTTTCTCCTTGGTCACAGTTTCTTGAGTTACTAAACTACGAATATGCCTTAATGGCAATTATGGATGATCCGGAGAAAGCTAAAGCTTGTATGGAAAGACTTACTCTGGGCGCAATTGATCTGGGAAAACGTCAGGCTAAAGAAGGAGTTGATGCGGTGCTTATATCATCAGCTTTTGCCGGTGCCGGACTTAATTTCGAGAGAACATTACCAGGAGTTTGTTCTTCCTTACGAAAAGAAAATTGTTGAAGGTATAAAAAAAGAATTCGACATTCCGGTATATACACATACATGCGGAAGTATAGGTGATAGATTAGATTTGATGATGGATACCGGGACTAATGGAATCGATACACTTGATCCACCGCCGTTAGGCACTGTTGAACTTGAAGAAGCAAAAAAAATACTCGGCGGAAAAGTATTTATTAAAGGGAACATTGACCCCGTTAATACTTTGCTGAATTCAGATGAGCAAAACATTACAAAAGATGTTGAATGGAGATTGAATATAGGAAAACCGAACGGAGGTTTTATTTTAAGCTCAGCTTGTTCAATTGCTCCGTATACTCCTCCTAAAAATATTGAACTGTTAAAGAACCTTGCAGAAAAATATGGAATGTATAATAAATGATTGAAGAATTACTAAAAGAATTATCAACAGCTGTAATTGACGGAAATAAAGATAAAAGCGTAGAGATAACAAATAAATTATTAGAACTTGGTTTATCAGCAAAAGAAATACTGGATAACGGACTCCTTCCCGGAATGGATGTCGTTGGAGTAAGATTTCGTGATAATATAATTTTTGTACCGCAAGTTTTAATTTCCGCCAGGGCTATGAAATCATCACTTGCAATTTTGGAACCGCTTCTTTCAAAATCTGATTTAAGAGGATCCGGCACTATTGTTATTGGAACGGTAAAAGGAGATATCCACGATATCGGTAAGAATATTGTTGCAATGATGTTAAGAAGCAGCGGTTTTTCAGTAATTGATTTGGGAATTGATACAAAGGTAGAAAAATTTTTAGAAGCGATTAAAAATGAGCAAGCTGATATTGTTGGCATGTCTGCGCTTTTAACAACTACAATGGGATATATGAAAACTGTTATTGACAGATTAAAATCGGAACAGATAAACATAAAGACAATGATAGGCGGTGCACCAATTTCAAAAGCTTTTGCAGATCAAATTAATGCGGATGGTTATGCTAAAAATGCATCCGATGCTGTTAAATTAGCAAAACAATTAATGGGAATAGCTCTAAAGGAGGAATGAATTGAATAAATTTCTTGAAACTCTAAATTCAGGTAAAGTTCTCCTATGTGATGGTGCTATGGGAACAGAACTTCAAAAAAGAGGATTGCCTTCCGGGGCCTGCCCGGAAGAGTATAACATTTCACATCAGGAAATTATTAAAGAAATTCACAAAGATTATTACAATGCCGGATCTGATATAGTTGAAACAAATACATTCGGAGCCAACAGGGCAAGATTAAAACTTCACGGTTACGAAAATAGAGTTAAAGAATTTTGTATTGCTGCTGCAAAAATTGCCAGGTCGGTATGCCCAAATGGAAAATTTGTTGCCGGTTCGGTTGGGCCGACAGGCGAACTGTTAGAACCATTAGGTGAATTGCCTGAAGAAGAGGCTTATAGAATTTTTACTGAACAGGTAAAAGCTTTGGAAGAAGGCGGCGTCGATGTTATATATATTGAGACTATGATGTCAGTCGAAGAAGCGGTTATTGCAGCTAGAGCAGCAAAAGAGAATACATCGCTGCCTGTTGTAGGAAGTATGACTTTTGAATTAGGTAAAGCCGGTCTTAGAACTATGTGGGGTATTGATATTAAAACTGCCGTGGAAAAATATACTGAAGCCGGCGCCGATGTAATAGGCGCTAACTGCGGAAAAGGTTTTGATGAAATGACTGCAATCGTTAAAGAGATGCGGCCTCTGACAAAGAAGCCGATAATTGCCCAATCAAATGCCGGCATTCCTGAATGGATTCATGGCATGTCCGTGTATACTGAAACACCTGAAGTTATGGCGCCAAAAGCGGAAGAAATATTAAATTCAGGCGTAAATATTTTAGGCGGCTGCTGCGGAACAGATCCAACTCATATAAAAAGAATGAGAGAAATATTGGATCGTTTTGAAAATAATCACATCTAATTTTAATAAAAATTTATTTATTGTATAAAAAGCTTGGGTATAATTATCCAAGCTGAATTAATTTTTATATTCTTTTAATTAAGGAACTGTTTAAAATGAATTATGAAATGAATGATTTTTCCGACGACGTTATTAAATCAAGTTTTGAATTGCCTGTTCTGGTAGATTTTTGGGCAGAATGGTGCGGGCCGTGCAAAATGTTAAGTCCGACTTTGGAAAAACTTGCCGAAAAATTTAAAGACCAGTGGAAATTAGTAAAAATTGATTCTGATAAAAATCCTGATATTGCTGGAAAATACGGAGTACGCGGAATACCTAATGTTAAATTATTTGTTGACGGAGAAGTTGTAAACGAGTTCACCGGGGCATTACCTGAAAACATGGTTATGGATTGGTTAAAAAAAGCGATACCAAGTAAAAATAAAAAATCAATTGAAGAAGCAAAGACTTTACTCTCAAATAATGAAAAAGATAAAGCTGTTAAATTATTAGAGAATATTTTGTCATCAGAACCGGATAATGAAGAAGCAAAGGTTTTATTAGCCAAAGCAATCTTCTTCGAAAATCCAGAACAAAGCTTAGAAATGTTAAAAGAAATTGACGAATTTTCTGAGAATTTTGAAACAGTTGATTCACTAAGAACTTTTGCAAGAATGTTCGGTCTATTAAATCAATCGGGTTCTCTTCCAACAAACCAGGTTAAAGATATTTATCTTGAAGGAATAAAAAATCTTCAAAATCAAAATTATGATGCGGCGCTGGAAAATTTTATTGAAACCATAAGAACTGATCGGTATTATGATGATGACGGCGCTAGGAAAGCCTGCATAGCTATCTTTAAATATTTGGGTGAAGAAAACCAAATTACATTAAAGTACAGAAGAGATTTTAGCGGCGCTCTGTATGTCTAATTAAAGGATAACTCCACCGCCGAGACAAATCTCATCATCATAAAAGACAGCAAATTGCCCTGGTGCAATTCCTTGATCCGGTTTATCTAATTTTACTTTAGCAGTTTCATCATCTAAAAAATCCAAGGTACAATTATACATATTAGCACCATGACGAATTTTTACTTTTAAATTTTCCGATTCCGGCGGACATTCAGAAATCCAATTAAACTTTCCAACACTAAAAGTATTTTTTGCTCTGTTAGCTTTGTTCTCTTTTGAAATATAAATGATATTATTTTTTATATCTTTTTTAACCACATACCACGGTCCGCCGGATAAGCCTAATCCCGATCTTTGGCCGATTGTATAAAAATAATATCCGTTATGCTCACCCATTTTTTTGCTGGAATCAATATCAACAATGTCTCCTTTTATTTCGCCTAAATGATGTTTAACAAATTCATTAAACTTTATTTGCCCAAGGAAACAAATTCCCTGGCTGTCCTTTCTATCCATATTAGGTAAGTTATATTGGTGAGCTAATTCTCTTACTGATAATTTATTAAAATTGCCTAAAGGGAAGTACGCTCTGGCTAATTGTTCCTGAGTGAGGTAAGCTAAAAAATAAGTCTGGTCTTTCACCGGATCCGGTGTTCTTTTCAGAATGTATTTTCCATCAATAAAATCCAGCTTTGCATAATGGCCGCTTGCAACTTTCTCGAAAGACTTGTCTATCTTATCATAGAACTGTCCGAATTTTATTAAACTATTGCAAAACATATCAGGGTTAGGAGTTCTGCCTTCCTTAATTTCGGTTATAGTATATGTTACAACCGTTTCCCAGTATTCGGTTTGAAGCGGAAGAACTTCCAACGGAACCGAAGCTTGTTCGCAAACTCCCCGTGCATATTGAAGGTCTTCTTCCCATGGACAATCGCCTAAAAAAGAGAATTCATCCTGGAGCCAAATCTTCAAATAAAAAGCCGTGATGTCGTGTCCCTGATCTTTTAATAACCTTAACGCAACCGAGCTGTCAACTCCTCCGGATAAAAGTACTGCTATCTTCATATAATCATAAATAAAAATTTAATTTTACAAACATAAATAAAGTTGATGGAATTAATAAGTCAAAAGCGGGAGTAATGTGAGGAATTAAATTTTGTTTAAGGATTCTTCTTCTTTTTGTTTTTAGATTTTTCTGGTTTAACCGATTCATTTTTACTCTGTGCGTTCATTTTAGATTTTTTAATCTGCAGTTTATTCACAACTTCATCATAGACACTTCTATTTACTTTACTTAGAATTATTGTCTGAAGTCCTTTAACATTTTTTAAACTATTAAAAAAGCCGATACAAATATTATTTTTACCGTCGCAGACATTCATTAAACCTGTAACCTTCCCCTCAAATATTCCACCCTTTAATGATTTTATGTCAGAATAAAAAATTGTTATTTCTTTTTTAGATAAAAGAAATTTGCTGCATTTAATTTTTTCATTATCAGCTTCGATTTTATAAGGCAGTAACTTATATAAATTTAGGTAATGCCTATTTAGAAAATAAATTAAAATTGCTGAAATTAGGAAAGGAATCAGGTAAATAAGTGAGTGGTTTAAATTTGTAACTGAAGTTAACAAATAAATTAATAACAGCATTGTTACCGGTATATTTCCGTATCTATATAATACTTTATTTGAAAAACTGTAAGTAAAACTTTCCATTTTTTAATTGTATATGAATACAACCTGACTACTATTTTAATACTTTATTTTATGAATAATCAGTCAAATTTAATAGACACCGGATTATTTAATTCCAGTTTAATTCCCGGAATATTTTTTAACACCTCTTTTAATTCGCTGATGCTGTGATCTTTCATCCGGCTTAATTCATCCAGTTTATCTTTGTCTTTAAATAATTTTTTAAAAGCAACATCGAATAGAGTTATATTGGAACCTTCAACATAAGAAGCATTAGTGCTTTCAATTTTCCCGTTAACATGCAATCTTATAGAAATCCGGAAATCTTTCATCATATTTAAAAATTGTTTGGCAAAAGGATTATCTGCAGCTACTGTATCCTTCGAGCCTTTCTTATCCTCAGAAGGTATGTTCAAATCTCTTTGAGACATATTTACAATAATCTCAGCAGGATTGCCCGGTTTAAAATTAAATGTTAAATATTCCTTTTTCTCATTGTTCCCGGAATCTGTTTCGGAAAGGTTCATTTTGTTATTAGGATTTTCATTAATCTTCAATTTACTTAAATCATTAAAACTATAAACGACGCTGTAACCCTCTCTTCCGTCTTCCTTAATATCTTTGCTCGAAACATATTCAACACCTTCACCCATTTCTGCGGCACGCGATTTTAATTCTTTTTCATCAACAAAAGAAAATTTAGATGATCCTGTTGAATCAGTGCTGTCCGAAACGTTAAAGCTGGAAAGTAATTCAACCATATCTTTACTGAATAATACTTTTTCATTAAGCGTACCGGAGCCGTCTTTATTTACGTTAACGGTTGTTTGGACTTCTAAGCATCCGCTGAATAATAAAACTACAAACAGGAGCAGACATGAATTTATTAAAAATTTCATCGGTCGGCCTCATTTGGAATGTTTTTTATTAACAGAAATATAATCAAATAAAATATTATTTTGATTAAAATTTTATTTATCAATCAAAATAATTTCAGATTTTATACTTATAAAAGGTTACTGGCTAATTCTGCTAATTCCGATCTCTCTCCTTTTTCCAGGTTAATATGTGCATAAAGTTTTTGTCCCTTAAAATGATCAATCAAATATGACAGCCCGTTTGATTGTGAATCAAGATAAGGATGATCTATCTGATAAATATCTCCGGTAAAAATAACTTTAGAACCTTCACCCGCACGCTGTAATGATTGTTTTTATTTCATGTGGAGTTAAATTCTGTGCTTCATCAACAATAAAAAATATTCTCTGTAAACTTCTTCCCCTGATGTAAGACAGCGGTTCGATTACAAGTTTTTCATCTTTTATCATTGCAGTTATTTGCTGGTTCTGTTTGTCCGTTTCAGTAAACTGATCTTGAATAACTCTTAGATTATCCCACAATGGCTGCATATAAGGTTCCAGCTTGCTTTGAACATCACCGGGTAAAAACCCAATATCTTTATTGCTCAAAGGAACTATTGGACGGGCAACAAAAATTTGACGATAATATTTTCTTACCTGCAAAGCGCTTGCAAGTGCTAACAATGTTTTTCCTGTACCGGCTTTACCTGTTAAAGTAACCAGCGGTATATTATTATTTGTTAAAGCATCAACGGCAAAAGTCTGCTCTGCATTTCTTGGCTTAATTCCATAGATTATATTTTTATCTACTTTTTGAAAAGTATTCATTTCTTGATCCAGGTAAGCCAGCACTGAACGATTTGTATTCCTTAGTATAAAGTATTTATTGGGAACGGCTTCACCTTTAATTTTTTTAAGAACCTGCTTCGCGGGAATTTCATAAGGTATTTGAAAAAGCTGAACTATTGTTTCATCATCAAAATCTTCTACAGTTTCTTTTCCGCTGTATAATTCTTCAATGCTGGTAATTCTATCCGTTGTATAATCATCAGCTAAAATGCCAAGGGCCTTGGCTTTCATTCTAAGATTTACATCTTTACTAATTAAAATTACCGTGGAATTATTTTTTAATTTTTTATTCCATTCAAGCGCGACAGATAAAATTCTATGATCGGGAGTATCTTCTTTAAAAATATCTTTTATTTCATTTGAAATTCCTCTGGCAATGCCGATCTTAACTCTGCCCCTTCCCTTTCCCATGGAAACTCCGCCGTTAAATAAAGCGGAACCCGTCATTGAATCTAAAGTTCTGGCAAATTCTCTCGCATTTAAATTTATAACCTGGCTTCCTCTTTTAAAATGATCTAATTCTTCTAAAACAGTAAGAGGAATAACAATATCGTTTTCCTGAAATTGATTTATACATGTAGCATCATGCAGAATAACATTTGTGTCTAGAATAAATGTTTTTGGCACTTTAACACTTTTTTCTTTTTGCGATGCTCTTTTGGTCTTCATTCAACATTGCCTTTATATTGTTAGACAAATTATTTGGAATTTATACGAGATAAAAGAGATATATCATTTCTACATATTAAATTTTTATTATTAAATATGGGTGGAATTTGAGATGCTGTATATAATTCATATTCTTCTGCAATATTATTAATATTCCCCGGTCAATTTAAAGATTCAATATTTTATATTAATCTCAAGTGAATTTAATCACTAAAAATTTAAATTCATAAATTGAATCTGAAAACAGTTTACCATATATTTGTTAAACTTTTTGAAATGACAATTGATCAGGAAAAAATTAACTACTCCCGCGGATATAATCGATATAAATATAGAGTCTATAATTTGATAGCCACTCCTGAGTGGCTATTTTTTTATCTGCATTATTAAATTTTTACTTATTAGAGAAGATGAGAGAATATGAGTGAAAAAAACAAACAAGCGAAACTGATCTTAGAAGATGGAACGGAATTTATCGGAAGCAGTTTCGGATTTCCGGGCAACACAAACGGTGAAGTTGTTTTTAATACCGGAATGGTTGGATACCCGGAAACAATGACTGATCCTTCTTACCGCGGTCAAATTTTAGTATTCACTTATCCTTTAATCGGTAATTACGGCGTTCCCGGCTATGAGCGTGAAAACGATCTGTTAAAATATTTTGAATCGGAAAAAATTCATTGCAGGGCAATTATCGTTTTGGATTATTCAAATGAATATTCACATTGGAACGGTAAAAGGTCACTTGACGATTGGATGAAGGAACAAAAAATTCCAGGTATTTACGGAATTGATACTAGAATGCTTACCAGGAAACTCCGTGAAAAAGGAACGATGCTCGGAAAAATTGTTGTTAACGAAAAATAACCCATTGATTTTGAAGACGTAAATAAAATTGATCTCGTTGAACAGGTAAGCATTAAAGAGCCAGTTGAATATGCCAGAAACGGCAAACGTATTGCTCTTGTTGACTGCGGAACGAAGAACAATATCATTCAGGCATTTCTGAAAAGAAATATTACTGTAATACGTGTCCCTTATGATTATGATTTCTCCAAAGAAAAAGTAGATGGAATTTTAATTTCAAACGGACCCGGCGATCCTAAAATTTGCGAAACTACAATTGAAAATACGCGTAAAGTTTTAAATAACGGCGTTCCGGTACTTGGTGTTTGTCTCGGCAGCCAGATAATGGCTCTAGCAGCTGGTGCTGATACTTATAAATTAAAATACGGGCACCGCAGTCATAACCAGCCGTGCAATGAAATGGGCACAAAGAGATGCTATATCACTTCACAAAATCATGGTTACGCAGTTAATTCCGAAACTCTTCCTGAAGACTGGAGAGAATGGTTTGTTAATGATAACGACGGAACAAATGAAGGAATCATTCATATTTCCAAACCTTTATTTGCAGCTCAGTTTCACCCGGAAGCTTCACCCGGACCTGATGATACCGAATTTATTTTTGATATGTTTTTGAGGGCTTTAAAATGATTAAACGAGGAAAACCAAAAAAAGTTTTAATATTAGGTTCAGGCGCTTTACAGATCGGGCAAGCAGGCGAGTTTGATTATTCCGGCAGCCAGGCAATTAAAGCACTTAAAAGAAGACGGAATAACTTCTGTCTTGATAAATCCTAATATCGCTACAATACAAACCTCCGAAAACTTTGCCGACAAAGTTTATTTCATGCCTATCAAAGCTGAGTTTGTCGAGAAGATAATTCAAAAAGAAGAACCCGACAGTATACTTCTTCAATTCGGCGGACAAACTGCATTAAATGTCGGCGTTGAACTTTATGAAAAAGGAATTCTCGAAAAATATAATGTTAAAGTTTTAGGAACACCTGTCGAAGCTATCGAGTCTACAGAAGACAGACTTCTCTTTGCAAACAAAGTAACTGAAATCGGATTAAAAGTTGCATTAAGTAAAACAGCTAAAAATGTAGATGAAGCAATTGCAGCTGCTGAAAAAATAGGTTTCCCTGTTATGGTTAGAATTGCCTACGCACTTGGCGGACTTGGATCAGGAATTGTAAATAACAAAGAAGAATTAATCGAGAAAGCGAGAAGGGCTTTTACTTTCACAAGCCAGATTTTAATTGAAGAATCAGTTTACGGCTGGAAAGAAGTTGAATATGAAATTGTAAGAGATAAATACAATAACTGTATTACAATTTGTTCGATGGAAAATATTGACCCGATGGGAATTCATACCGGTGACAGTATTGTTATCGCTCCGGTACAAACTTTATCCGCACATGAAAATTTTAAACTGAGATCAATCGGCATAAAATTAATTAGGCACTTGGGAGTAGTCGGCGAATGCAACATTCAATATGCGTTAGATCCTAATTCTGATGATTACCGTATAATTGAAGTCAACGCAAGATTAAGCAGAAGTTCTGCACTAGCCTCAAAGGCAACCGGATATCCGCTTGCTTTTATTGCTGCAAAATTAGCACTCGGATATGCATTAAATGAAGTTGTAAATATTATAACTCAGGAAACTTCCGCATGTTTTGAACCGGCACTTGATTACGTTGCTCTTAAATTTCCGAGATGGGATTTACAAAAGTTTCGTCAGGTCAACACTCAGCTTGGAACAGAAATGAAATCTGTCGGTGAAGTTATGTCGCTTGGCAAAACTTTTGAGGAAGTTTTGCAGAAAGCAATTAGAATGCTTGATATTGGAATGAAAGGATTTGTCGGAAACGATCTTGTTTTCAATAATCTTGATGAAGAGATTGCCCGGCCGACCGATAAAAGAATTTATGCAATTGCTCAAGCATTAAAAGAAGGTTATTCTGTAGATAAAATTCACGAGCTTTCTAAAATAACAAAGTGGTTTCTTTACAAAATGAAAAACATAATAGAAACCGAAAAAAAATTACAAACAAAAAAGCTTAATAAGGTTTCAGTTGATTTAATGCGAGAAGCAAAAAAGAATGGTTTCTCAGATATTCAAATCGGGCATCTTACGGAATCAACTGAATTTGAAGTAAGAAATTACAGGAAAAGTTTAAACGTGATTCCCGTTGTTAAACAAATAGATACACTAGCTGCTGAATTTCCTGCACAAACAAATTATCTTTACTTAACATATCACGGTATTGAAAATGATATTCCTCTTGGAGAAAGCAACCAAATAATTGTTCTTGGAAGCGGTGCTTACAGAATAGGCTCTTCGGTTGAGTTTGATTGGTGCTGTGTTAATGCGGTTATGACTTTGAATAAATTGGAATACCGCACAATAATGATTAACTGTAATCCGGAAACTGTTAGTACGGATTACGACATTTGCGATAAACTTTATTTTGAACAGCTGACATTCGAACGCGTACTTGATATTTATGACAAGGAAAATCCTGAAGGCGTTGTAATCTCGATGGGCGGACAAATTCCGAACAACCTTGCAGTTAAATTACACAATGCCGGTATAAAAATAATAGGCACTTCACCGGAACAAATAGATAACGCTGAGAACAGGCATAAATTTTCCCAGATACTCGACAGAATAGAAGTCGATCAGCCGGAGTGGGAAGAGCTTACAAGTTTAAATGAAGCTAAAGAATTTGCAAACAAAGCAGGCTACCCGGTTTTAATAAGACCGAGCTATGTTTTAAGCGGTGCTGCAATGAGCATTGTGCTTTCCGATGATGAGCTTGAAGAATATTTGAAGAAAGCTTCGGAGATAAGTAAAGAGCATCCCGTTGTTATCAGCAAATTTATAACCGACGCAAGAGAAATTGAAGTTGATGCTGTTGCAGAAAACGGTTCGCTGTTTTGCTATGCAATTTCCGAACATGTTGAAAATGCCGGCGTACATTCAGGTGATGCAACAATTGTGCTTCCGCCGCAGCGGACTTACCTTGAGACAATGAGAAGAGTAAAAATGGTTACTAAAGAAATTGCAAAGGAATTAAAAATTACCGGGCCTTTTAATATTCAATTCATAGCAAAAGATAATGAAGTAAAAGTAATCGAATGCAACCTTCGCGCTTCAAGGAGTTTTCCTTTTGTGTCTAAAGTTTTGAAAATAAACTTTATCGAAATTGCAACAAAGCTGATGATGGGAGAAAAAGTTCCCAAACTGGATAAGTCCTCTTTCGATGTTGATTATGTGGGAGTTAAAGCTCCGCAGTTTTCTTTTACAAGATTAAAAGGTTCCGATCCGATTCTTGGAGTTGAAATGGCATCGACTGGAGAAGTTGCATGTCTCGGTGATGATTTTAACGAAGCATTCTTAAAGAGCTTTTTGTCAACCGGTTACAGAATTCCTCAAAAAGGAGTTATGCTTTCTACCGGATCATTAAAAGAGAAAGCAGATTTTCTCAGCGATACACAAAAGCTTTACGAAATGGGATTGAAATTTTACGCAACAAACGGAACGGCAAAGTTTTTAAAAGAACACGGCATGGAAGCGGAAATATTGAACTGGCCGCTAGAGAAAAAAGAACCGAACATAATGACATACCTAAACGAAGGCAAGATTGATCTTGTCATAAACATTCCTAAAAACCAGGAGAAGTACGAACTCGATAATGACTACCTTATTAGAAGAAAGGCTGTCGATATGAACGTAAACCTTATTACAAATATTCAAGTTGCAAAAAGGTTTGTAAAATCTCTCGAGCAGAACAAAGAACTTAGTCTTTCTATTAAAAGCTGGGATGAATATAATTAGGTGATGGCACTAATTCATATTAGTAAAACTCCTCTGAATATTGGTTAACAAATTACTACTTCGATAAAGAAGGTGACAATTAACTCCGGCTTTTAGACTGGAGAAAAAATCGCAACATATCTAGGCTTTAGCCCATTAAATTTGTAGCAGCTATTCGATTTAATTGGAAATTACTATTTAAAATTTTACCTTTGAATCGTCAATTATATAAATGGGGTTCTTATGAAAGGGGTTCGTATTATTTCTGCATTTTACTTTTTTATTTTTATTATACTATTTCCTTTTGAAATAGCTTCTGCTCAAGAAAATAATTCAAATATTTTCTCAAACATACTTCCAACATACAATCCAATAACACAATCATCATTGAAGGCAGATCCAGTTAATAATAAAACTATCTATAATCAAGGCTACTGGCTTAGTCTGGGTATTGGTAAAAATTATTTTGGGCCTACATTGAATTTCAGTTTTTCTTATTCTTTTGATAATAATATATTTACAGTTAAATACTTAAAAGCTAATGAATTTACATTTAGTCCTGGGGGATATGATTTTGATGAACCTCGGCTAAAACTTGAAGAAATAGGTGCCTTGTACGGAAAAACATATAGAGAAGGGTATATACTATTAAGTTTGTCTGGTGGAATTAGCTATGTTTATGGAATTAATCGTGGAAAACAAATCCAGTCTAAAGAATATGAAAAAATAAAAATTTCTACCTTAGGTATTCCATTTGAAGCAAACTTTAGAATTGAGATAAATTCCTTTCTAGGAATTGGCGCCTCATGCTTCGGAAATCTTAATAACCAAAAAACTTATTTGGGCGGTATGGTGCAAATTTACATAGGGAAATTTTAATTTTTTTATGTACAAAAAGATCATGTAATTAATTTAATACTTAAGAAGAAAGCTAATTGGAAATCAGAATACCTTACAATTTAGATTCCGGGTCAAGCCCGGAATGACACTTTTGAGATAACCTCTTTTCTACTAAAATATCATTTGTTTATTTGACCTCCATTACCTTATTTTATAGTTGAATGATTTATTTTCTTTCTTAAATTCTCAATCCTAAGGGGAAGTTAATTTCAATCTTTTAATTATAGAGAGTCTTTAAAATATGTTAGGCTTTTTTGCAATTTTCTTTACTATATATACAGCATTAAATTATTATATCTTTATAAGAGGCTGGCAGGCGCTGGCAATTTACCCGCATGCAAGGATTTTCTACCTAGTTCTTTTTCTAATATTCTCTTTCTCTTACCTAATCGCTAAGATCTTTGCTAAATATATCCCGGCATTTTTGTATGATATTATCCTCTGGATAGGAGCCTTTTGGTTTGCATTGATGGTTTACTTTTTTATTGCAATAATTTTAATCGATTTAATCAGATTATTTAACTGGCAGCTAAATTTCTTCCCGGCATCATTTAAAGAAAATTACTTGCAAACAAAGTTTATTACCTTAGTTGTAGTAGCTATTATCGTTAGTATAACAGTGTTTGCCGGTTATTTAAATACTCGAAACCTAAAAATAAAAACACTCGAACTAAATTTGCCGAAGGGCAACAGCGCATTAACTGAGCTAAATGCAGTAATGGTTTCAGACATTCATTTATCGCCAATAAATAACGGCCCTTTCTTAGCTAAGATTGTAAAAAAGATAAACGAATTTAATCCTGATATTGTCTTTGTTGCGGGAGATTTGTTTGACGACAGTGCTGAAATTCTAAGACAGAGAAATATCGGCAGCTCGTTATCAGACATAATATCTAAAAATGGAGTTTATGCGATTACCGGCAACCACGAATATATAAACGGAATTGACAGTGCAGTCGCTTTCATTGAAAGTTACGGTATTAAAATGTTAAGGGATTCCTCAACCTTCATCATGAACTCATTTAACCTTGTAGGCAGAGAAGACAGAGCAAAAAAACAATTTACCGGTAAACCAAGAAAATCCCTTGAAGAAATTATGGAAAGTGTTGACAAAAATTACCCGGTGATTTTAATGGATCATACTCCATTCGGTTTAGATGATGCTGAAAAAAATAATGTTGCCTTGCAGCTCTCAGGGCATACGCATCACGGACAAATGTTTCCCGCCAATTTAATTACAAAAATGATTTATGAAGTAAGCTGGGGTTACTTAAAAAAAGGCAATACACAATATTATGTTTCCTCCGGTGCCGGAACATGGGGCCCGCCGGTTAGAACCGGGAGTGATTCCGAGATTGTGCATCTAAAAATAAAGTTTGTTGATTAAATATTTTTAATTAATCTTTCAATCGCAGATATATTATATATTTATCTCCAAACTTTAACGGCGCTGTAAATTCATTAAATCTCAATTTTAAAATTTCTTTACGAACATCCAATGGATATTGCAGAATATCCACTCTCCCGATAATTCCTCCCAATTTACCTGAAGGTGCTGCGGAATAAACTCCAGCAAGTTTCCCGAAATCTTCATTCTCTTTAAGAAGCTTATATACATGCTGTGCCGTATCTATAGACGCAAACTGAATTTCTGCAAGTTTGTAAAATATTGATTCAACAATTCTAATAATGGTTTTTTGGTTAATCCAGATTCTTACCGGTTTATTGTTAATCATTGCCGGTGAATATTTCCATTTAAGAATCGATTCTTTTGCATCTGCAAGCCATTTTTTGTCCATTCCATTATTTTTAATTAAAACTTCCTTAACCGAACCATCATCCAATATATAAAGGTTTAAGTTAAGAATTAACTGAGATTCATTGATAGATGGCGGTATAGGAGGCAAAGGGAATTGGTAAATCAAAACCGGTTTAGTAATTCCATTATTTTCAACCTGAGATGAAATGCACCCGAATAGAATTATTGCGCAAAGTAAAGCAGCAATATTTTTCATATAACCCCTCGTTGGAAACGAATCCGTTATAAATTATCTTATTCTGCTTCAATATAATTTCCATAAAGAATTTTTTTGTTTATTGATTTATAATGAATTAATCCTTTATTAGCAAACAAGAACCCCTTTACAAGAACGGGGTCATTCAAATCTTTTAATTAAAAACATGAAAGCAAGCGGCGGGGAACCTGCCCGACGAGCGTGTTGCATAACTTTTTTTGTGTCATTCCCGTGAAAACGGGAATCTATTTTCTGATCAAAAAGCACTCTTTTTAGATTCCCACTTTCGTGGGAATGACTGTTGGCTGAGTTGAACAACACTCTCCAACGACAGGCGGGTTTTATTCAAACGCTCTCGTCCGCCGAAGTCCGGCAGGACGAAGACAGATTAAAAAGCCTGGCTGCTCTAACAGCCTGACTTAATTTTAAAAGGATATTTAATTACTAACTGAAGTTACGCAACATACCTTATTGAACCCTTTCAGGGTTCTTAAATACTGTTGGATTTGTTACCGAGGGCAAAGCCCTCGGCTAAATTATTTGTCCCTTTCAGGGACATTATTCTTCAAAATGACGCTGTTCCGAAGGAATGGCTATGCCAAAAACGTCACATATTCAAAGTCGGGACACCGTCCCGGCTTATTGATGAAGAAACTCCTATAATACTCTGAAGGAGTTAAATATGAGAATTTAGTAACTTCAGTTACTAAATAGTTTTTCGGTTAATTATCCGGGGCACGTAAAACCTTAAATGAACCAGAGACCGTAACTGTTGTTGAACTTAAAGGATCTTGAAGTGTACCGCTGAACGAGCCTTCTATTGTTTCCCCTACTGCTCCGTATTTTGTAATGTTAGTATTCCCGCCGCTTTGAGGTAACAAATACGTATAAGACCCATTTGATTTATAGACACTAATACCGACTCCATCTATATAATAATTTAATGAATCTTCGGTAAAGCCCTGCCATTGATGATCGCCCGTTGAAGACCCTGCGAAGGAAACAACAATGTATAATGAATCAGTGCTGCTGGTAGCATACATAACGCACGCCGTACTCTGATCAGTGGTTGAATAACCCCCCGCTCCAAAAGTATAATTCATTACGGTGTTACTATAATCTCCGCCATTTAGAGTTATAGAACCTGATACACTTACACTTGTAACAGGATTGGTTGGATCAACAGGATTGCTGCTCTTTTTAGAACAGCCGGTAAGTGTGAGAAAGGATAAAACTGCTGCAACTGATAAACAGCTTAAGATTTTTTTAGTCATTTGAAACTCCCTTAATTGAGAAATAATTTTTTTGAAGCAGTTAAAGTTTTTAATCCATAAAAAATTTATTTTTTAATGCTTTTGCAACTGCTTCCGACTTTGAATGGACATGCAATTTTTCATAAATTCTTTTTATATGGGAGTGAACGGTAAATGAACTGATGAAAAGTTTATCTGCTATTTTTTTAAAGCTGAGGCCGTCTACCAATAATTGCAGTATTTCTATTTCCCGCGGAGTTAATTTAAATTCTCTTAACCTTGTCGTATTATCCGATTCCCTGACAAAATTAAGCACTCTTCTGGCAATAGCTGCACTCATGGGGGCGCCGGTTTTAATTTCCCTTATAGCTTTTAACAATTCGTTTGAAGCAACATTCTTTAATATGTATCCGGAAGCTCCGGCATAAATTGATTGGAAAATTTTTTCTTCATTATCGTAAACAGTCAGCATTAATATCTCGATTGAAGGATACATTTCTTTTACTTTTTTTATTCCTTCAATCCCCGACATCCCGGGCAGTCCAATATCCATCAAAAGAACGTCCACCAAAATATTATCCAAGTTATCAAGCATATCTTCACATGATCCAAAATCACCGACACATTCCATCCCATCTGTATCATTTATTAATTGGCAATAAGCTTCTCTGATTTTTTTATCATCTTCTACAATAATGACTCTAATTTTGGAATCGATTTGTGAACTATCATATTTGCTTTTGGTTTCCATAAAAGCTGACTCTAATTTTTTATAAGCAGAGATAAAAGATTCACTGACTAAGGAAATTATTTATCTCAAAAATTTATCTAAATAGACTCTTTAAATTATTAAAGAGTCTATTTATTAGGCGAGAGGAAGAACTAAAATTAAAATGTAACTTCAACTAAAATTAATACTTATAAAATCCCCTAATTAGGGTAATTTAAGTTCTACTTTTAATAAAGTTCCTTCGTTTGGCTTTGATGAAAAATTTGATGATCCATTAAATGAAAGTGCCCGCTCTTTTATATTCTTAAGTCCGTTGCCTCTTCTGCTTGCCTTTACATCAAACCCTTTTCCGTTATCTTTCATCGAAAGAACAAGTTTATTTCTTTCCCTGAATAACTTGACCTCAACCTTGGTTGCGTTTGCATGTTTAATAATATTGGAAATTCCCTCTTTATAAATCATAAATAAATTTCTTCTGAAATCCATTGGCAATGACAGAGATGAAAGATCGGGATCTATAATTATATCATAATCAATATCTTTTAATTCCATAAGTTTAGATGTATAATCCTTCATACGAATTGTAATATTATCAAAAGAATCATTCTGAGGATTTACTGTCCATACTATATCGCTCATCGATCCGATTAAATTACGCGAATCATTTCCTATTTCATTCAATAAGGATTCAATTTTATTTAAACCGTCAATATCTTCTTTTTTCGATCTGAATTTTTCTAAAATTCGTAACGCATTTCCGCTGAATAAAGATATCCTGGTAAGACTTGCACCAATATCGTCATGAAGATCTATTGCAATGCTGCTCCTTATTCTTTCAAATTTAAGAAGCTGCTCCAGGCGATATTTATGAATTAGAAAGATCATTATCAGAATTAATGCAGACAAGAATGCAATGAACGGCCATGTTTTCCAGAAAGGCGGAGTAATGTTTATACTTAAAGAAGTAACATTTTGACTCCAAATATTATTTCCATTTGATGCTTTTACTTTAAAGACATAGTTTCCCGGTTCCAGGTTTGTATAATATGCGTTTCTTCGTTTGTCGAGATAAATCCAATCATTATCATATCCTACAAGCTTATACGCATATCTATTTTTACCGGGTCTTAGAAAATCTAAAGCTGAAAAGCTTAATGATACATCATGCTGGTAATAATTTAAATTAATCTTTTCTGTTTTCGATATTTGATGGGGCAGTTTAATTTCTCTATTAAATACTTTAAATGAAGTGATTACAACTTTAGGTTTAAAAGTATCAATTTTTATGCTGTCGGGATTGAAAAGAGTAAATCCATTTATACTTCCGAATATCATATTACCGTTTTTACATTTAAAGAATCCGTGGCTAAATTGGTCATTTCCGAGGCCGTCTTTAAAATCGTAATTCATAATACTATAGTTGGCCAGGTTCATTCTTGATAAACCTTTACTGGTACTAATCCATAGGAAATTATTATTGTCCTCTAATATTCCATATACAACATTATTAGAAAGCCTGCTTCCTTCTGTAAAATGCCTAAAAGTTTTATTATTCGGATTAAACAAATCGATTCCGCCGCCCCAGGTTCCAATCCAAAGATTTTTATTTTTATCTTCTAAAATAGTAGTTACATGATTATTGCTTAGAGATTGCTTATTGCGGGGGTTGTATAAATACCTGGAAAATTTACTTTGTTCATAATCATAATAATTCAATCCGCCGCCGCTTGTTCCAATCCATAATCTGGATTTACTATCCTCAAAAATTGCGGTTATTAAATTATCACTGATACTGGTTGTATCCGCAGCTATGTTGGCAAAATTAGTTAATTCTTTTTTCACCTTATTATACTTATAAACTCCGCCGCCCCACGTCCCTATCCAGAGGTAACCGCGAGTATCTTCAAATATTGAAGAGATATTATTGTACTTTAAATTGATTTGGGAAGGAGGATCAATAAATTTTCTTTGTTTTCTGTCGAATATCCTCAAGCCTGAATAAGTACCGACCCATAATGTATTACTCCGATCTTCATAAATTTTCCAAACTATATTATTAGGAATGCTGTATGGATCATCTACGGAATGCTTATAATAGGTAAATTTATTTTTATTAATATCAAATCGATTCAGTCCGCCTTCCCAGGTTCCTATCCAGATCAGCCCCTCATGATCTTCGAATACAGCATTAACTTCTTTTCCGCTAAGAGTATTAGATTCTCCGGATTTTTCTTCATAATGAATAAAATATTTTGAATTGGGAGATAATTTATCCACACCTTTCCCGGTACCGAACCATAAAACTCCGTTCCGGTCCCGGTAAATTGCCGAAATCCAATTATCGCTAATGCTTTCTATATTTGATATATCATTAATAAATTTTTCAGAACTATTTTCGTTTATATTAAATCGGTATAAACCCTTATGATGTGTTCCAATCCAAAATTGTCCCTTTGAATCCTTTAGTATTGACAGCACCGAGAATTGATCAATATTATCATTATTATTTTCATTTAAATTAAGAACACTAAAATTATTATCTATTCTATTGAATTTTATTATACCCCTGCTGGTACCAAGTAAAAGATAAT
The DNA here is from genome assembly GCA_963710735.1 of uncultured Bacteroidota bacterium. GTDB lineage: Bacteria > Bacteroidota > Ignavibacteria > Ignavibacteriales > Ignavibacteriaceae > FEN-1297. Next base: position 42,582 of record CAVQBN010000006.1, read on the forward strand.
CTTCGTCTTCACAAATAGTTTTTACAAAATTGTAACCGAATTGCTTGGTACCTGACTTTCCAAAATTATAATTATCAAAAATCAATTTTGTCTCATCAAACTTATTTAAACCGCCGCCCCATGTACCAATCCAAAGAAATCCGTTTTTATCTTTATATATTGCATTAACCGCATTATTACTTAAACTATGCTCATCTCCATTTTTATTTTTAAAATGAGTAAACGAATTATTGCTTTTATCAAATTTATCCAATCCGCCGGAAGTACCTATCCAGATTAGGTTGGGGCCTTCCGGATAAATTGCCCATACCCTGTTATTAGCTAATGAATTTTTGTCTGCAGGATTATTACGAAAATTAGTAAATGTTTGTTTATCTGTATTAAACTCAAATATACCTCCGCTGAAGGTTCCTATCCATAAATTTCCGTTTTCATCTTCTGAAATTGCCTGAATCCAATTATCAGATAATGATGTTGAGTCGAACGGAACATATTTAAATATTGTAAAATTATAGCCGTCATATTTATTCAAGCCGTCCTGGGTGCCAAACCACATAAAGCCTTTTTTATCCTGATAAATAGAAGTAACCGCACTCTGTGATAATCCATCTTCTGTAGAAAGATGATCAAATTTATATTCATATAGTTGAGGAAATGTTTTGAAGGAGGTTATAAATATTATAAGGTAAATTAATGCAACAGGAATATGTTTATTCATATCTTTATTACGAAATTTATGAATCTATAAATTGATTTAGCTGAATTCTTAACAGAATTAAAAACTTATTAAAAATGGATTATTCTTAAAACATTGAAGCCCTGTTTAATTCCTCTTTTACTGTAATCAAACTATTAGAAATAATAAATAAAGTCAATAATCAATTTTTATAATTTTAACAAGATTAATATGAATTTTTAGGAAAGAGAAAACCCGGTTCCGTAAAGAAACCGGGTTTGATTTGATTAAGAGGTTAAAAAACGAAGGTTAAACCAATCTTAAATTGATTGTATGCAAGAGGCGGTACAGTAGAAAAAGGCCAATTCATTTTTTCCTGTCTCAATTCATAAATGCCGTATGAAAGTGCATTTTTAAGAACGAAGCTTACTACAGGCGCCGCATAAGGCGAAGAATCAACAATCTTGTCAACAAAACGATCAATGGCTCCTTGCCCTGCTGCTTCTATTATTATACTTCCCGCCCATTTCCAGAATAAATGACGCGGAAAAACAATCGATCTTTCATAGCCTGCGTCAATCATCAAGTTTTTAATTATCTTAAATCTAACGCCTCCTTCAAAGCTGGTTCCGAACCGGTAGGACTGGTTAAATAAATTACTTGTATTTTGATCAGCTGGATTAACAGGCATATCTTTCATTTTCAAACGAGTCCATTCGAAAGAATATGTATGATACGGAATAATTGCAGCAGAATTTATTTTGTATCCGTATCCCGTTGATCTCCCAAAGCCAAATCTCCACATGTCTGTTTTAAGATCCGAACCATTCGAGGAACCGGATAAATCAGTTGAAAAATTACTTATGTATAAATAATGGAATTTATAATCCAGAATATCAGCGTCTTCATTATCCTTAAGAGTCGTATAACCCAAACGTAATTCAATTAAATTAGGATCAGCAAACTTTTCACTAAAATTTTTCAGACTAATTTTAGAGAAACCATAATCGAGCGAAATAGTCGGCCTTCCTTCAAACTCATGTTTGAAAAAATCAATATTGAAATGATGGCGATGGTGTTTACCCCACCATCCGTTGTCTGTTTTTGTTGAATCTTCATTTTCTTGAGCTAAAACATTTGCAGCGGCAAACAAACATATTAAAAACAGTAATAGTAATTTTTTGTTTAACATTTCTCCTCCCTTTTCTAATATTTTACTTTAATTATCTAATCGAATGCATACGAGTGAATTCAATCTTTGTGCCATAAAAAAAATTAAGAAAGAAACTAAAAATAAAACCGTTTTGAATATTTCTGTATACACTTAAAAACTTAATTAGACAATCATGCTGTTTATTCATTTATACTCTAATAGTAAGACTAAAAATTATCTAAAGAGTTACCCAAATTTAATATTACAAATATCACCTATTGCACGAATATGTTTGAACAGTCGATAATAATGACTTCCGGTTATTTAAGTGGATTAGAAAAAATAACGCGATTTATCAAATCTGTTTAAAAATACTATTGAATAGGATAAGAATAATTAAGGACGAAACTAGCTTATTTGCTTTAAATGATTTTTAATAATTTCATCAAGATAATAATGAAACTTATGAGGCAGGTTTTTGTATTTTGAATTAAAATTAATTTTAACCTTATCAAAATCTCTAATTTTTAATTCATTCACATCATTTTCAATATTTTTTAGAAACAACTCCAGTTTATTATTCACTTTATCAATTACTTCTTTTTCTTCGCCCCCTGCAATAATTTTAGATGCAGTATCTCGATCATAATCATTTTCTACATAAACTTTTAGTGAATAACCTCTAAAATTTTCCGAAATTAAAGTACGGCTTACATTTCCTAATTCTTTCGCAGTATCTATAATTGATGAACGGGAAAATTTTTTAGAACGTAAGGATTCTATAACTAGGTCTTCAAAATTAAATTTGCTGTCTTTTACAATTTCTTCGGGAAGATCCGCTAATTGAATTAATTTTCGGTCTTCAGATTTTGCAAAAATTACGGCCCGCTTTATTACAGCTTCCAGTTCTCTTACGTTGCCTTTCCAATCATATTTGACAAGTGTATCTGCTGCTGCTTCGCTTAATTTAATTTCCGTATTTTCTTTTTGCAGAAAATAATTCGCTAAAATTGAAATATCATCTCTTCTTTCTCTTAACGGAGGCAATTCAATTTTAATTACATTTAACCTGTAATATAAATCTTCTCGAAACTTCCTTTCTTTTACGGCCGATTCTAATTTTTGATTTGTAGCAGCTAAAATTCTAACATCGGTATGATATGTTTTTGAAGAGCCGACTTTTTCATAATCGCCGGTTTGAATTACTCTAAGTAATTTAACTTGAAAATTCTCAGATGTTTCCGCAATTTCATCAAGAAAGATTGTTCCTTTATCCGCAGCCTCAAACCTGCCGACTTTATCAGCCATGGCACCTGTAAATGCACCTTTCACATGTCCGAACAATTCACTTTCAAGCAGAGTATCGGAAAGTGCACCGCAGTTAACAGCCACAAAGTTATTTTTGCTTCTTTTACTTAATGAATGAATGGCCTGTGCAACCAATTCTTTTCCAGTCCCGCTTTCACCTAATATTAAAATATTAGCTTCTTCAGGCGCAACCTTTTTAATCAATTCAACTACATTTATCATTTGCCTAGAACGATAAACAATATTTTGAAATTCTTGTAAAGGTTGGCTGTCAGTTAATTCGGTTTCCTTTGTATCAGCCTCAGTCTCTTTAAGTTTTTCGATATCGATGTTTTAATGTTTTAATTTTTTCCAACAAAGCAGAAGAGCTTGATTCCCCCGAAAGATTCAATTCTTTTTGAAGTTTGTTCAACTCTAGCTCTTTATTTTCCAGGAGTTTTTTTAGCAGATTCGTTTCGTCAACTACACCTTCTAAAAGTGTTTTTTTATCGAGGAGGAAAAAGATGGAATCAAGAAAGACTAACAGTAAAAAAGGAATTACAAAAATAGAATACGAAAGTTCAATACCAGCGAAGGAAAATAATGCGAAAGAAGCAAGAATAAATAGGAGAAAAAAGCCTGAATAAAGCGGGATTTTTTTCACACCTATTTTGCTTTCATCTATGAATAATAAAAGCACGATTATTACAGCAAAAAGAACTTCCGAAGAAAAGAGAAATCTATTATTGAGTCCCCGGTTTTCCAGAATATTATCAAGGGCAAAAGCATGTAGAGCAACACCCGGCAATTGATCGTCAAAGTTTGTGCTAATTGTAGAAGCGATTTGCGGGTCGCTGATACCTATAATAATTATTTTCCCTTTTAGCTGATTTAGCTCCGGGCTGCCGCTGTTTACAAGTTGAAAATATTTAAGCAACGAAATCCGCTTAAACTTTTTCCATGAAGAAACAAAATTTACATTAAGAAGATTGTTTTCGCCATCAAAATATTTTTTGCCGGCAAGCTCTAAAGCGAAAGCCTTTATTGTTGAGTGATCATAATAAACAGAAGGTGGAATTTGTATTCCATTATTTGAGAAATAATTAACATGACCGGTAATTAAATTTTCATCAAGCAGCTTTGGACTCGGATAGCTTAAAGAATCCGTATAATATTTATCATTTTTAGAAAATAAGTCCCCGGCTACTGAGCTAAGTACAACTCTGCCGGATTTTTGAATTTCTTTTGTAAGAAGATTATCGTATAAAGTCTGCGTAACAAATTTAGCGCTTAAAAAAACTTCCAAGCCAATTTTTTTTACATTATACTTTGTTAAACTGTTTATCAGCAAAGCATAATAACTGCGTTTTAAAGGCCAGTGACCCTAAATTATCAATATCGTTTTCGGAGATATCAATTATAACAATGTTTGTATCCGGCTGCTGCTGCCCTTGAATAATTGAAAAAGTATGCTGTATACTTTTATCCATTCCGGTTTCAGAATTTTTGAATAAAAATAGAAGCACAATAGAGACAGCTATTAATATTATTTTTATTAAAAATTTATTTTTTAACAAAGCCGAGACATTCATAAAAATTAATATTCTTAAATAATGGAAAGATTACGATAAGCTAAGATAAAAAATTTATCTAAATATTAAATGTGAGATATTTAATTATTAACAAAAATTTAATGCTGCTAAACTAATAAATAGTGCTAATATTCGCTGGTTAAAACAAATTTATTTTTATTGCTGTAATCGTTTACTACTGCTGATTTGGATATATCATAAAGCTCATTAAATCTTAAAGAATCCGGAACCCATGAAGGCAGATTTCTTCCAAACGGCTGCAGAGTTGGAAAAATTATATCGCCTGTTTTAGGATTAATTGTAATGCCAGGCCGGTAATCAAACAAACCATCAGGATTGGGATTTCCATATTTATCGGATTTATCTAGTCCTAAAATTGTTAAAAAACTTTTCCCGTCTATTCCGTATAATTCATTATTTGGACTGACAACATATTTAATGTTCAAATAAAAATTTTCCAGCTTAATATTTGTGTAGCCAATATTATAAATGTTTTTTAGTAATAGTTTCCAGGCTTCTTTATACTGCGGTTTTAAATAAGCCGGCTTTACTAATTTTAACACTAAATTATTTATAGTATCTGAAGGTGAACTGGGACCCAAAAATTCCCCGTAATATGAATCATCACTGGCACCTGGATCAAAATTTTCGACTTCATACGCAACGGCAATTGCATCCTGGTCATTAACCGGCACATGAAAGGTAATATAACCGGTTTTCGGATGTAAAGTATAGTCACTATCCGGTGATAGAAGTTCAAAACGTCCGGTTTCTGATTGACCTGGAGTAGGAGAATTAAGATTTCTAAAATTATCAGAATAAGATTGACCTGCCGCCAATCCAGGTAAATTTAAATAAGCATTTACCAATCTTTCCCTTGATCTATCATACTTTATATCATTCTTAGATTTCCAAACCTCTATTTTTTTTACTCTATAAACAAGATTAACTACCGGATTTAATTCTCCGTAATATTTATTAAATAGATTTAATGACTTTTCGGTACTGGCATAAAGCGTATCAATAAAATAATTGTTTGTAGAATAATTCGCTTCATAAATATTAAAATGATAATCGATCAATGGAGGAGAGACTAATTCATTATTTTTACAAGAAGTAAATATCAAAGAAAAAATTAAAATGGTAAGGAATAAATTTAAGGTGTGGATTTTCTTTTTGAACATTTCAATACCCCCAATATTTTTAGATGCAATTCGAAAATATATCCGGCAGCATAAAATTTTGCTTATACTGCCGAATTTTATATTAAAATTACATTTAAACTACAAAATAAATTTACTCAAATCACGATTTTTAACAATACTATCCAATTTTTGTTTAACAGTTTTTGCAGTAATCTTTACCTTAGTAGATGGAATTTTATCAGGCACATCAAAAAGTATTTCATCCAATAAGGTAGTTAAAATTGTATGCAGTCTGCGGGCTCCTATGTTTTCAACCTGTTCATTTACTTCGGTAGCAATTCGTGCTATTTCCTTAATAGCATCGGGAGCAAATTCCAAACTAACTCCTTCTGTTTCAAGAAGTGCATTATATTGTTTAAGTAATGCGTTTTGAGGTTTGGTTAAAATTTTAACAAAATCCTCCTGGGTAAGACTTTTCAATTCAACTCTGATGGGGAATCGGCCCTGCAATTCAGGAATTAAATCTGAAGGTTTTGAAACATGAAAGGCTCCGGAAGCTATAAATAAGATATGATCTGTTCTAACGATACCGTACTTTGTATTCACATTCGAGCCTTCAACTATTGGAAGTAGATCTCTTTGTACCCCTTCTCTGGAAACATCCGGGCCCTGTCCTTTTCCGCCGCCGGCTACTTTATCAATTTCATCGACAAACACTATTCCTGTATCCTGAACTCTTTCTATTGCTTCCTTCTGCACTGCATCCATATCGATTAATTTTTGTGCTTCTTCCTGGGCAATTATTGCTCTCGCATCTGCAATAGAAGTCTTTCTTTTTTTCTTTTTTTTCGGCATCAAATTTCCCATTATTTCCTGGAAATTAATACCGAGATCATCCATGCCAAACGGGCCAAGTACCTGCATACCAACATTATTTTGAGCACTAGTGTCGAACTCGATCATCTTATCATTTAGTTCCCCGTTTTTTAATTTCTGTTTCATCCATTCGCGGGTTTTCTGATTTTGATATTCTTCACTATTCACTTCCCCCTCTGCTTCCTCTTTAACATGGGAAGCTTTTTTTACGGGCGGAATTAATAAATCCAGAATTTTTTCATCAGCAAGTTCTTCAGCCCTTGCTTGAACTTCCTCAGTCATTTCAGATTTTACCATATTAACAGCATAATCAGCTAAGTCGCGTATCATGGATTCTACATCACGGCCGACATAACCTACTTCGGTAAATTTAGAAGCCTCCACCTTAATGAATGGAGCCTCGGCAAGTTTTGCCAACCTTCTAGCAATTTCTGTTTTTCCCACACCGGTAGGCCCGATTAAAATTATATTATTCGGCAGAATCTCATCTTTCAGTTCATCTTTTACCTGACGCCGTCTCCATCGATTTCTTAAAGCAATAGCAACGGCTCTTTTAGCTTCGTTTTGTCCAATAATATATTTATCTAATTCGGTAACTATTTGAGTAGGAGTTAAGGTCTTCATTGATTTATTCTTCATTTTCAATTTCATTTTTTAATTTTAAATTACTTCAACATTAATTTTATCATTTGTATAAATACATATTTCAGAAGCTGTTCTCAGTGCTTCTTCAACAATTTCTTTTGCGCTTAAATTACTGTATTTTTTTAACATTTTTGCGGCAGAAAGCGCATACATTCCGCCTGATCCGATAGCAACAATTTGATCATCGGGTTCAATTACATCTCCGTTTCCGGAAACAACTAAAGCCTGGCCCTCCGCAATAACAGCGAGCATGGCTTCTAGCTTTCTTAGATATTTATCCGTGCGCCAGTCTTTGGCAAGCTCAACAGCGGCACGATTTACATTCCCCCTAAATTGTTCAAGTTTGTCTTCAAATCTTTCCATTAAAGTAAATGCGTCGGCAGCAGCTCCGGCAAAACCGCAAAGCACTTTACCATTCCCAAGCTTTCTTATTTTTACAGCATTATGTTTCATAACCGTATTTCCTAACGTAACCTGACCATCACCGCCGATAGCAGCTTCTCCTTTATGTACAATTCCCAAGATTGTAGTAGCATGTATATTCATTTCCATAATTAAAACTCCATTATTCTAATGAATCTATCCATTGTAAAAAATAAACTTTTTCTTCAAAATTAAAATTCTTAACTATATATAAAAAATTTAAAATGTTAAATTATTTAGATTTAAATAAGCTAAAAAATATTTTAAAAATCATAATTTAACATGCCAAGGTACAATTTTTTTCCCTTCTTTTCACGGTTTAAACCATTCGATAAAATGAAGAGTCTCCGGAACAGCAGCTATCTGTCCGCCGAATCCCATGTACCTATAAGCATACATATTAAGATCTTTTACTTTTAAAGAAGATAACATATTCTGGTTTATTGATACACCATATTTATTTGCAAGTTGAACCGTATAATTAATAAAAAATTTACTCCGTTTTATTCCCAGATATTCTTTTTTAAGTTTTGCATTCAATTTATTTTAGAAACTCCTAATTACCGGTTTCCGGATTGTATGGATACAAAAATTTATAAGGGAAAATTCTGGGAACCGCATTTTTGTAATTTTTATAATTGTTCCCGAACTTTTCAACTAATTTTTTCTCTTCGTAAAAAGAGCCGATATAAAAATAAGCGATTATACAAAAAAAGAATGTTAAATATGAGAGATCCATTTCAGGCCGAAAAAGTAAAAATATGATTGAGAAAAAATACAAAGGATGCCGGCAAACTCTATAAGGCCCAAGTATTCGCAAGGTAAGCTGTTCATCCAAATCATTAATATTATAATTTTTATGAAACCATCTGATAATCTGATTAATGCCTAAAAATTCACGGACACTAAAATATTTCAATGTCCAGATAAATCCGGCTATACTTAAAAACTGAGGTACTAAAACTATGAAGTCATACGGATATGATAAGTCGTAAATAATTGTATGTGAATTGGGTGCCAAAATATAAATTAAATAAAATGTTATAAGGGAAAATAAAACATAAAAAAAACGATAGAAAGCGATTAAGTTTCCTGCATTTTTAATTATTATCTGCTTGACTTTATTAGATGCTAAGAAGGTATGAATCAGTCCAAAAATAAAAAAGAGAAGCAATATTATAGTAACTTCGCTTACATAAATGATCATAACTCTCTGCGCAGCCTGGCAATCGGGAGTCTTAATTGCTCACGGTATTTTGCAACAGTACGTCTGGCAATATGAATTCCTTCATCATTCAACATCTCGGCAAGTTTGTCATCACTAAATGGAGAGTTTTTATTCTCGCCTTCAATAATTTCTTTCAGTCTTTCTTTAATATGTTTATTCGAAACCTCTTCGCCTGAATCGGTGCTTAAACCTTCACTGAAAAAATATTTTAGTTCATGAATTCCCATAGGGCTTTGAACATATTTACCATTAACTACTCTGCTGATAGTAGAGATGTCCATGTGAATTTCATCAGCAATATCTTTATAAATCATTGGACTAAGCAGTTTAGGACCTTTTTCAAAAAACTCGTATTGTTTTTCAACTATAGCCTGCATTATTTTCATCAATGTTTCACGCCGCTGCTGAATACAGGCAATAAACCATTTTGCCGATTCAAACTTTTCACGCAGAAACTTGTATGTGTTTTTATCTCTTGGTGATGATTTTTTTGTCTTCTTATTCTGGTCAATCATCTCAAGATAAGTTTTACTTAAAGTTACGGAAGGAACACTTCGATCATTTAAAGTAATTACTAAATTATCATCAACCTTTTCAACCATAAAGTCCGGAGTAATCTGGTTCATTTCAACGGAATCAATATTGCCCTCGCCGGGTTTAGGGTTAAGACTTTGAATCAGATCTATGGCGGCTTTTAAACCTTCGTCGGTCAGATTCATTTTCTGTTTAATTACATCGTACCGCTTCTGTGTAAAATCGTTAAAATGCTTTTCCAGAAGCTCATCTGCTAAAAAGCTGTAATAAGGATCATGTGAAGAATTTCTTAATTGAACAAGCAGGCACTCTTGTAAACTTCTAGAAGCAATTCCGATAGGATCAAATGTTTGTATTTTCTTTAGCAAAGCTTCGGCATCTTCTGCATTTAGTCCTGCATGTTCAAACATATTTAATTCATTTAAAATATCGGGAATCTCACTTTTAAGATAACCGTCAGAATCCAGGTTTCCGATTATTTCTTCACCGAGCATATAAAGATTATCATCAAGATTTAACATGTTCAGCTGATTTCTAAGATGTTCACTTAAGGATTCTTTTGCCGGTGTTAAAGGCTGATAAATCTCATCATCCTTGCTTCTGTTTAATTTATCCGAATCAATGTCGGAATCGTTCATAAAGTCTTCTAATTCAAATTCATCTTTTGAATAATCTTCAATTTCTTCTTCAGATTCTGAGGATGAATCTTTTTCATCTGAATCTTGAGTTAAATCTACGCTTTCTTCCATCACTTCTTCCAAGATTGGATTAAGTTCCAGTTCAGTTTTAATTCTTTGTTCAAGAGCAAGCGTATTTAACTGAAGCAGTTTTTGATATTGAATCTGCTGGGGTGATAATTTTTGCTGCTGTGAGAGTTTTTGACTAAGTGATAGCATTACGTTTACCAATAATTTCTTTTAAAGTTGAATACCATTTATCGCCGTATAATCTTTTAAGAGAATCCTCACAAAAATTAACCAGCTTAATGTTTTGTTTTTCTCCCCTCTCAAGCGCAGGGGAACATTCGCTAAATTTCTCGTATCTCAATACATCTCCTCCAAATTTTGAAACCCGGATTGGAAAAAGATGACAAGAAATAGGTTTTCTAAAATCTACTTTACCATCAAAAAAAGCACGTTCTATTCCGCATTTGGCAATATCATTATCATAATAAACAAAAACACATGCTTTATTGTTAACACTCGTAGTCATCAATTCTCCGTCCTTAACCTCATAAAATCCATTCTTTTTAATTTCTTCTTTGTGATTTTCAGGTATATATTCTGAAACAATATCTAAAATTTTATCAATTTTTTCAACTTCTTCTTCTAAAAGCGGAGCACCATATTCACTCTCCAAAGTACAACATGCACCCTTGCATTTTTCCAAATCACAGGCAAAACTCTTTTCTGCAATTTCAGTTCGAATTAAAACATCTTCTACTGGTATAACGTTACTTGCATACATTGGAATAATTTTTGAAGAAAAGATAATAATTTGTAATCTAATACAAAAGTGCAAATAGCTTAAATGTAAAAAAAATTACTCGATTTAAGCATTTTTACTCTATTTTTTATTTTAGTGACATTCTACCTTTAAAGGTATAAATAATTTTACAATTAGTACAAATTGATTTTTGTCTCAATATAGTCCATAATTTTTAGAAATGTTACAAACTATGAGAAACGGAAAATTATAAGATGCAGGCCTTAAGGAAAAAAATATTGGTAATAGATGATATGCCTGCCAATAATTATGTTCTGCAGCAACGACTTGAAGAAGAGGGTTTTGCTGTTAATACTTCAACGAACGGACAGCTGGGTATACAAATAGCTTTATCTGATACACCTGATTTAATTATATGCGACATAATGATGCCGGGTATGGACGGCTATAAAGTTATGAACCTGTTAAAAGGAAATCCCAAAACTGCATTTATCCCATTTATTTTTCTTACTGCCAAGTCTGATAATTCCGATATTCGTGAAGGTATGAAACTAGGAGCAGATGATTTTCTTATAAAGCCGTACAATCATCAAGATCTCCTAAATACAATAAATATGAGATTACAGAAAATGGAACTTCAAGAAAAGAGAATAGAGACACTGCGCAGAAGTATATCTTATTCCCTGCCTCATGAATTATTAACTCCGCTCACCTCTATCTTGGGTTTTAATGAACTATTAATAAATGATTATGATAAGATGCCGAGACAGGAAATTCTTGAAATTGCTTTGAACATGCAGGATTCTGCAAAGCGGTTAAATGAATTAATCCAAAATATTCTTTACACCACCAGATTGGATTTTATCCTAAGAGATTATAGACATGTAAAAGAATTACAAAACAATTTAACTTTTGTAACCGGTAAATTAGTAAAAGATATAGCAATCGACTTAGCAAAAGCTTCTAAAAGAGAGGATGATATTGTTGTAAATATAAATTCAGCATCATTAAATATTTCGAGAGAGCATTTTAAAAAATTGATTAGTGAAGTAATAGACAACTCTATTAAATTCTCTAAAAAAGGGAATAAAATATTAATCAACTCTCTTTCCATAGGCGACAATTATATTATCCATTTTACCGATCATGGATTCGGAATGACTGAAGAACAAATTTCGCTTATCGGAGAATTCATTCAATTCGACAGAATATTATTTGAAAGAAAAGGAACCGGACTCGGATTATCAATCGTAAAAAAATTAGTCGAAATTTATAACGGCAGGCTTTCAATAAACAGCATTCCCTCCAAACAAACTTTGGTAAGCATCCAATTGCCTATGAGTAAAGAAGAAATAAATTAATTTGTGTATATTATCCGCTGAATTTATCTCTTCAAATCAAAATTAAAATTATGAATCTCTATAAAAAGACCATCTTAATCACTGGAGCTTCCAGCGGAATTGGTTATGGACTTGCGCGTGCACTTGCATCTGAAAAGTGCAATTTGGTTTTACTTGCCAGAAGAAAAAATTTACTTGATGAATTAGCTGCCAGTTTAAAAGAATCGGGAAGCAATTTTTTATCTGTTAAATGTGATGTAACAAATAAAGAGGAGGTTCTTTCTGCAATTAATAAGGTGAAAAGTCGATTCGGAATAATTGACATTGCTATTTTAAATTCGGGAATTGGCAAGAATACTACTGTTCAGAATTTAAGGGCTTCAGATGCAGTTGAAGTATTTAATGTAAATGTTTTCGGAGTTTTAAATTTCATTGAATTTTTGCTGCCGGACTTTATTAAAAATAAACAGGGAATGATTGTCGGCATTTCAAGTTTAGCTGATGCAAGAGGATTTGCCAAATCCGGAGCTTATAGCGCTAGTAAAGCTGCTTTAAGTATCTTTCTTGAGAGTATTAGAGTAGAACTTAAAAAGTATGGTGTAAAAGTTTTAACTGTAAAACCCGGTTTCGTCAGAACTCCGATGACGGATAAAAATAATTTCGAAATGCCGTTTATTATTAATTTAGACAAAGCAGTAAGAATTATAATTAACGGAATAAAAAAAGAAAAGAGAATAATCCAATTTCCTCTTCCTACAGTAATAGGTGCAAAAATCTTAAAAATTCTACCCGATTCACTTTTCGAATACCTATCTCAAAAAAAATAATATTCACTCAGAAAATTTTTTAAAATAATTTACATAAAAGAAGATTTTTTATATCTTTGTTCATATTATCAAACAAAGGGGACATAATATTCATGCTGAAATTTTTGTTCACTTTTTTTCTACTTCCAATCGGTTTAACATTCTCGCAATTAAAATCACCTTTAGTCTTAAGTGAGATTATGTTTAATCCAGAAACAGGTAATAATGAATTCATAGAAATCTATAATACCAGCAGCACCGATAGCATTGATTTAAATAATTACAAAATTGAATATTCAACATCAAGTCCTGATGTAATTACTTTAGGTCAAGGCAGTACGTTTTTACAACCAAATTCTTATGCGGTAATATTTGAAGGGGACTATGAAATTCAAAATGGAATTTATAAAGATTTGATTCCGAACTCTGCGATTATTTTAAAAATTTCAGATGCCGCATTTGGATCATTAGGCATGTCCAATACTTCCGACAGATATGTTTATTTGTTAAGCCCTTCGGACGATACTTTAGATACTTACTTCTATTCTGCCAATAATGATAAAGGGATTTCTGATGAAAAAATTATAATGAATGATGATAATTCATCTTCAAATTGGGGGAACAGTAAAAATTTAAATGGGACACCCGGATTTAGAAACTCAATTACTCCATTAAGCTTTGATTTAATTTTAAATTCCATAACATCTTCACCTGCGATACCTTTTCAAGGAAACAATGTTACACTTATTTCAACAATTAAAAATATAGGAAAAAACATTGCTACTAACTTTAAAGTAGAATTATATAATGATTTGAACAATGATTCAGTTTTTACTTCTAATGAATTAATCGATTCGCAAACTTATTCAAATCTTCTGCCACAAGATTCTTTGGAATTAATCTCAGAGTTGTTTTCGTTAAATCAAGGAGATTATCGCATTCTCGCAAAAATAATCTATACCGATGATGAAAATTTCTCCAACAATGAAAAGTATTACAACTTTAGAGTATATCCTCCCCCGGCAAATTATAATGATGTTGTTATAAATGAAATTATGTATGCACCAAATACCGGCGAGCCGGAATGGGTTGAATTATTTAATAGAACCGATAAAGAGATTGATTTAAAAAGATGGAAAATATCAGACAATAATACTTCAACCATTATTATCAATAATGATTTTTTTATTCCTCCCCGATCTTATATTTTAATTAGCAAAGACACAACAATAAAAAATATTTTTACCATTAAATCACTTTTTATTGTAACAAGTTTCCCATCACTTAATAATACCGGAGATGCTGTTGTTATTAAAGACTCTCTAGACACACTTGTTGATAGTTTATTTTATCTGCCGGCCTGGGGCGGTAATTATGGAAAATCTTTGGAAAGAATTAGTATTGATAACTCTTCGATTGATTCATTAAATTGGAATACTTCCAGGAGCAAATCCTATGCAACACCAGGATATATAAATTCCGTAACAAAAAAACAGTATGATATTGAAACTTCGGACTTGATTTTTGAGCCTCCAAATCCTGTCTTCGGTGATGATATCCGGATAAAAGCGAAAATAAAAAATAACGGGTTACTAAGTGCGACTTTTGCATTGCAGTTATTTGAGGACACTAATAATGATTCCATCCCGGATATTTTTATAAAATCATTACCGAATCAATCTTTGGGACAAAATGATTCTTCTATAACTGATCTTGGATATACGGTTACAAATTTGTCTAACAAAAAAAGTTTTTCACTAGAAGCTATATTTAATATCGATGAAGATACAAGTAATAATCACATATACAAATCGATTTCTCCGGGTTATCCTTCGAAAACAATTCTTGTTAACGAAATAATGTATTCACCTACCGGCGGTGAGCCTGAGTGGATAGAAATATTTAACAATTCACAGGATTCAATTGATTTAAAAAATTGGTCGATAACTGATATTGTAACTACACCGGTTACAGCAGTAATTAAACAAGACATTTTTATTCCATCCAAAAATTATCTCGTAATTTCAAAAGATTATAGTATAACAAATTATCATAGAATAATTCCCTCGAAAATAATAGTATTAAATTTACCTGTCCTTAATAATGACTATGATGGGGTCGTTCTTAAAGATAACAGAGGGGTTACAATTGATTCACTTACCTACAATAATACTATTGGCGGTACAAACGGATATTCACTCGAAAGGAAATCTATTGAAACATCCTCAACATTAACAGGCAATTGGGGTTCATCTCAAGACATTGAACTAAGCACTCCCGGAAGAATAAACAGCATTACAACAAAACTTTACGATCTTTCATTATCTGAAATTTCATTTCGTCCTCGCTTTCCGACTGATGGTGAAAATGTATATATAAATGCCAAAATCAAAAATTTAGGAACCTCGGCTGCAGAAAATTTTAGTATTAATTTTTTATTCGATTCAGATTCTAATAATACAGCTGAAAATATTTTATGTACAGTATCCAATTTAAGTTTAAATCCGGGTGATTCAATAATCATTCCATCTACTTCTTATTTACCAAATATTAATTCTAAAATTCTGACTGCTTCACAGTTAATCTTTATTGGGGATCAAAATCCTTTTAATAATTATTTAGAAAAATATATTGAACCGGGTTACTCATCAAATTCCTTACTTATAAACGAAGTAATGTACGCACCTGATAACGGTATGCCCGAATGGATTGAGTTACTAAATCCAACTCTTGATACTTTAAACCTAAAGAACTGGTCGGCCAGTGATGTTTTACCCAAGCCGACTAAAAACTATATTACTAATGAGGATTTATTAGTCCCACCCGGTGAATTTTTAATTCTTGCTTCGGACTCATCATTATTTGAAGCTTATCCGTCAGTTCTCTCAAAGACAAGAATTGTAAATTTTGGAACTTTAGGAAATACACAAGATGGGATAATAATTTATGATTTTAGAAACGGCATAATAGATAGTTTAATGTATAACTCAAAGTGGGGAGGAAAAAACGGATACTCATTGGAAAGAATTTCTACTAATAGTTCAACAAACGACAGCACAAATTGGGTAACTTCTTTAAGTTTATTTAAATGTACTCCGGGAGAAGAAAATTCTATATTAAATATTCCTCCCTACAAAAGAAATGATTTAATAATTAATGAAGTTATGTTCGATCCGGGAAATGATAATAATGAATTTATTGAGTTCTTAAATAACAGCAGTATACCTATTAATGTCGGCGGCTGGAAAACTGAGGATTTAACCGGTCATTCATCAAGGCTGTCAGAAACAAGTTTCGTTATTCCTTCCGGAGCATATTTTTTATTAGCTGCTGATTCTTCCGTAATTTTAAAATATAATCTTTTTGATTTGCCCTATAAAACAATTTTAAATTCAAAAGATTTGGATCTTAATAATTCCGAAGAACTAATATTATTAAAAGATATTACCGGTACGGTTATAGATTCTCTTTATTATTCTGCAAAATGGCATAATAAAAACTTTGTAACCACACAAAACATATCTTTGGAAAGAATTAACCCCAAACTAGACTCAAACGATCCCTCTAACTGGAGCAGTTCTGCAGATAAAAAAGGCGCTACACCCGGAAAACAAAATAGTATTTTTGCGGCTTTGGCCAATAATGAGTCAAATATTTCTATTTCCCCGAATCCGTTTTCTCCTGATAACGACGGCTTTGAGGATAATACAATTATAAACTACAATCTTACTCAATCAACTTCCCAGATAAGAATAAAAATTTTTGACAGCCATGGAAGACTGGTTCGAACGTTAATTAATAATCAACCAAGCGGCGCAAAAGGATCTGTTATTTTTAATGGATTAGACGATCATGGGAATGCGCTGAGGATTGGAATTTATATTGTTTTCCTTGAAGCATTAAATCAAGATTCAGGAATTTTGGAAAGTTTAAAAACTGTTGTTGTTATTGCACGAAAGCTTAATTGATATATTTTTACTTTGGTTTTAATCTATTACTGAATTACTTTATTGACAATAAAAGTTAATAATCATAAGTTCAAACCAACTATTTATAAAGGTAAATACAGATGTTAAAAGAAACTCTTATTGAAATCTTTGAGCGAGATTTAAATAAATTAAAAATTGAAATAAGTTCATATTCCGATGAATCAAATTTATGGATAATTGAAAAAAATATTAAAAACTCAGGAGGTAATTTATGCCTTCACCTTATTGGAAATTTGAATCAATTTATTTGCGGAGTGATAGGAAAAAGTGGATACATACGAAACCGGGAGGCAGAATTTAACGACAAAAATATTCCGAAGAAAATATTACTTAAAAGCATTGATGATTCTATCGAAAATATTATAACTATTCTAAAATCTATGGAAGAAGAGGAATTTCAGACTATTTATCCCATTGATGTGTTTAACCAAAAAATGACAACCGGCTTTTTCTTAATTCATTTAACAACACATTTAAATTATCATCTTGGGCAAATTAACTATCACAGAAGATTAATCAGCGGCTGATAAAAACATTTATATGGAAAAAGAATCAATTGAAAAAATCAATATATCCGAAAAGCTAGAACTTTTCCAAGATTACTGGAATCCCAGGATAGTTGGAGAATTGAACGGCCAATATATTAAACTTGTAAAATTAAAAGGTGAGTTCATTTGGCATAAACACGATGACGAAGATGAAATGTTTTTGGTTATAAAAGGAAAACTAAATATAGAATTTAGAAACAAATACGTAGTTCTAAATGAGGGTGAATTTATTATTGTGCCAAAAGGAATTGAGCACAAACCGGTAGCTGAGGAGGAAACTCAAGTTCTGTTATTTGAGCCTAAGACTACCCTCAACACCGGAAATTTTAAAAATGAAAGAACAATAACTAACCCAGATAGTATTTAACCACGATTTTTAACCCGACAAGAAAAATTTTCTGTAAATTATATTACCCCGTCTCCCAAATCACAATTATCAATACTTTAGTAATTTTCATGCAACCTCAGCATCATTTATTCCGTCTAACGATTGAACTTAATAAATATTTTATAGGTGGGTTCATTAATTAAAATATTGTTGAAATGATTCTGGAAGTTATGAATAAGTTAGGATTTAGATGTTTAAGAAATGAAATGATATAATCAAGTTAAATACTAGAATCATTTTGAAAGCCATAAGATAGTTCTTATGGCTTTTTTATTAAAACATACCGAACATTTAATTTCCTGTTTTACGAAGTGTAGCAAAATTTCGAGCTTCACTGCTCCATTGTGGCGAATTTTTAATCGCATTTATTACTTCAGAAGAATCGTTGACAACCGTCCACATTAACCTGTTTCTTTCATCCATAAATTTTTCAGAAATTGCTTTTTCGAGTAATTCAATACACGGATTAAAAAATCCATTTATATTAACAAAAACAATCGGACTCAGATAAACCCTAAGCCTTTTTTGAGTAATAGTTTCAAAAAGCTCTTCGAATGTTCCGGACCCGCCGGGTAAAGCAATTGCAGCATCAGTATCGTTTCTCATTAATTCTTTTCGTTCATTCATCCCTTCAACAATTTGAAGTTCAGTTAGGCCATCATGTCCCCACTCAAGATCATACATAAATTTAGGAATAATACCCACGACCTTTCCTTTTTTTGATAATGCACCATCCGCTAATTTTCCCATTAGTCCAGCCGACCCGCCTCCGTAAACAACGGTTATAGATTCTTCCGCAAGTATTTCTCCAAGTCTATATGCTGCATTAAGATAAACCGAATCTGAATAATCGCTTGATGCACAATAAACACAAACTTTATTTATATTCATTTAAATTCCTAATTTTTCTTAGCAAATATACTCCATTAACTTTATAAATTACGAGTATCCTTTTCAATTTTTTATTAATTTTAAATAAATAATTCCGGCAATTGTTGATTAAACACTTTACCGTATTTTAATTCTCAAACAAAAATGAATAAATAGGAAATCAATTTTAAACTATGAAACTTTTTGAAGCAGCAATTATAGTTTTTCTTTTAAATTTACCATTTGGATACTGGAGAGATAATGTTAAAAAATTTTCGCTCCAATGGGTTCTGGCAATTCATTTACCTGTACCGGTTGTTATTGCCTTAAGATTCATTCTTGGATTAGGATTTGCTTTTGTAACATACCCGGTATTAGTCGGTGCATTTTTCTTCGGGCAATTTATTGGAGCAAGAATTCATAGATGGTGGCTAAGAAATTTGGATTTTCCAGCTTCATCGTGTTTGGCTTGTGATTTGTTAAAAATAACGAATATTATAAAAAGCAGATAACATCATTTTCAATTTGAGAATTTTGTATTTTATTGCATTCGGTCCTTTATTTTATTCACTCATAATATCGAAAGTACTCTAAAAATAAATTGCTTTCGTTTAGGAAATTGATTATTTCTCTTTAGTTAAAAATTTATTTTATTTCATTTAACCGCAGAAGCTATTTTCAAATTAATTTATTATTAATTCTGAGTCTTCTCTACAAATACTGACTAATTTCGGGGAAATTTTTTTTAATTTTATAGTAACAAAACTCTAAATTATAAGTCTAAACCAGTATAAAAAAAAGATCCGATGAATAAAGAAATTGAAAAAGAAAATGTTAATGGTTTTTGCCCTTATTGCCTAAAAGAGATTTCGGTGATATGGGTGTGTAAGCTTGAGTCAATAATAGGAATACGCTATGTCTATTTCTGCGGCGAATGCCAAAAAAGTTTAGGTACATTTCAAAATAGAATTAAAAACTTCGGGAGACTGTTTTCACATCCTATACAACCAGGCAGAGGTGCAAAGAACCAGCTCTCTTAAAAACATTCTTATTCTAAATCATCTTACATTTTGTAATTTTTTCAAACTTTAGCCCTCATTTTACAACCACTTGTATAGAGAAAAACCTCTTAAATAGCATTACATTTTTATTTGTTTTTCGTAAATTATCATTAGTGAAGAACAAATATAAATTTAAATGAAACCTATATTTCAATATGTTTCTTTTTGTCTTCTTATTCTGCCAATCTATTTAAAAGCCCAATCCTCAATTTCGAACAGCTCAGACTATTATCGTCAGGGCATTCAATCTTTATTGAACAAAGATACGCTTTCAGCCGAGACGTTTTTTAAAAAATCAGTAAATGAAAACTCCGATTCGCAATCTTTATATGAATTAGCAAAAATTTATTTTAATCAAAATACCGTCTATAAAAGAGTGGAAGCTCGCCGGTTACTGCAAGAAGCTGTTTTGAAAGAACCTAAAAATATTAAATATAAATATCTGATGGCTGAAATTCTTAATCGAATTAGCGACGGTTTAGCCTCTGATGTTTATAAAGATATAATTAAAATTGACAGCACTCAAGCTAAAGCATTATATAATCTAGGCAAAATAGAAGAAAAAGATTTCGACGAATACCATGATTCGTATTTAAGAGCAAGCGAGGTTGTTTCATTAAGTTATGAAAGATATGCTAAGGAAGATTTTAATACAGCAAAGGATTATTTACTCAAAGCTATAATGTTTGACTCATTAATGTCGGATGCATATCTTCATTTAAGCTTTTTATACGAAGACAATGGGGAACCTGCAAAAGGGATTCTACTTTTAAAAAAACTTGATGCGTTAAATCCCAATAACAAGGACGCGCATTTATACCTTGGCCTTCTTTATTATGAAGACAACAAAATTGATAGCTCCTTCATCGAATATCAAAAGGCTTTAGAACTAATGACTGATTCCGAACGTGTGGATTTCACATTCAAATCCGTAAAGGAATTGCTTAAACCTGTTTTGGCAGATGTATTTAAAAAATATTCTGATGAAGAATTACATGGACTTATTAATCAATTCTGGAAAATAAATGATCCACTTTATTTAACAGGATATAACGAAAGATTACTTGAACATTATTCGCGGGTAGCATATGCAAATCTGAGGTACACTGTCAAACATAAAAATCTTCCCGGGTGGGAAACCGATCGGGGAGAAACAATAATAAGATACGGAATGCCATTAAAAAGAGTACGTTATAGACCGACAATAAATGCAGGCGGGCGGACTGAGATTTTTATGAAGACTGATGTTTGGCATTACAAATATTTTACTCTCGGATTTACAGATCAATTTATGAACGGAAATTATGTTTACAGCGAGCCAATGGCTGGGAGCAGGTTTATTTCTCAATTCGGCGGTGATACACCAATGCTTGTTGAGTATTTAAGAAAAGATTATTTTGAAGATTACACTCCAAAATTTGCCGGACCAAAAATAATTGTACCTTATGATATAGTTCAATTAAAAGATGAAAATTATAATTATACTGATGTTTATGTAAATTATGGATTAGCAGCTATTGATTCATTAAAAAAAGGAAGTGTATATTACTATAATCATGAATGGGGATTATTCTTTTTTGACTCTTTGTACAACCCTATTGTACAGATGAAAAACGAAATTGTACAATTACCGGATTCACATATATTAAACGTAGGAAATGATTCAACTCTTCTTGTTAACTCATTAAAGATGACCGTTTATCCGGACACAGGTACACTTGCATTTGAAATCATTAGAAAATTTGATAAAGGTGTTTCATCTAACCATTTTAAATTCAAAACAAAAAAGTTTAAGCCGTACGATTTTGGCGTGAGTGACATAATCTTAGCGTCTAAAGTTGGAATTAATAATCCTTCGTTTGCAACTATTAACAGGGGTAATATCGGGATTCTCCCGAATCCGACAAATACTTTTTCAAAAAACGAACCCTTATTCTTATATTATGAGATATACAACCTTAAACTGAATGATAAAGGTTTTAATAATTATGAACAAAAGCTGGTTTTGGAAAAGGAAAACAAAAGCTCTTCACTTAGTAAAACTGTAAACTCTTTGCTTAACATTGTCGGTTTAGGAAAAAAGAAAGAAGAAGTAATAGTAACGACAAAATATCAGACACAACAAAAAGACCCGCGAATGTATTTTCAGTTAGACATGAGCAGTTACCAGCCTGGTAATTATATTTTAACCATTATTGTAAAAGATAATATTTCAGGCAAAGAGGTAAGTTCACGGACAATTTTAAATTATAAATAAGAGTGTTAATTATTAAATTTACCAAGGTTTAGTCATAAATTTGAAAAATTTTTATTTATCTTTATAAAAAGAAATTTAGAATATTCTAACTTGTTAAATGATCGAGATATCAAATCTTCATAAAAAGTTTGGCGATAATAACGTTTTAAAAGGCGTGAACCTTCAGATAAATAAAGGGGAAACGTTAGCTATAATCGGCAAGAGCGGTTGCGGTAAAAGTGTTTTAATTAAACACATAGTTGGACTGCTTTATCCTGATGCCGGGTGGGTTAAGGTTGAGGGAGAAACAGTTAATGAATTAAGTATAAAAAGCTTATATGAATTAAGAAAAAAATTCGGATTTTTATTTCAGGGGGCTGCATTATTTGATTCGATGACGGTGGAAGAAAATGTTGCTCTTTCGCTGGTTGAATCGGGTAACGGTTTTGATAAATCTAAAATTCAAAAAATTGTAGCCGAGAAGCTGGCTCTGGTTGATTTGCCTGATATTCAAAAACTAAAACCCTCTGAACTTTCAGGTGGAATGAAAAAACGTGTCGGCTTAGCAAGAGCGTTGGTTACAAATCCCGAATATATCCTTTATGATGAACCCACAACCGGATTAGATCCTATTATGTCGGATTCTATAGATAAATTAATAAAAGATCTCAGCCATAAGTTAAACGTTACCTCTGTTGTTGTTACACACGATATGTACAGCGTAAAAAATGTAGCCGATAAAGTTGCAATGATGAACGAGGGTGTAATTCATTTTACAGGAACTCCAAAAGAGTTACTTGATTCTAAAGATAATGTCATTCTCGATTTTATTAAAAGAACCTGGGTTTAATCTTTTAAATAGAATTTACTTGCCTTAGAGCACCACTTAATAATATATCACAACAAACACTTGCCCTAATATTTATATTTAATTCAGTTATAATAAGTAATAATTAAATGATTAAAGATTCTGCAAAAGTTTCTAAGACAGCGGCGGAAGTGAAAAAGATAATTTTTATCAGTACTGGAGAGAGAGATAGTTTTACCGTAAGAACAGGCAAAAAGATATTTTATTCAAAAAGTACTGGATTTTTCCAAGCTGCTGAAACAGTAAAAATAATTATTCAAGAAAAGCCCAACTTTGTATTGCTTGATTTAGAAAAACCCGTAAACGGGAATGAGGATATGATGAGTATGTTAAGTAACTATGATTCGAATATCCGTTTACGGGTTACCTTTTTAGAAATAAGCCTTCACCAAATTATTATTTATAAAATCCTTAAAAATTGGTTAATAAATCTCTATAATAATTTCATTCATAATAATCGCAACGGCAAAGGAATGAAAGAAGCATTTGTAAGAAGGTGATAGAACTAAAATTATTTTTCACTTAATAAAGTAACCGCATATAGAACCCTGCCTTTTATTTCCTCTTTATAGTTTCCCGAGAATTTAATTTGAATTTATGGTTTAAAATTTTCATTCAATAATTTTAATTAAATTTACAATGTCCTTCCCAAATTATTTTTATCCTAATGCTGGATTTGGCAAAATGGGAAGTAATTTAATATTCACTTTAAAAAGTTTAAACATACAAATCGACATTAAAAATATTGATAACAATCGAATAAAATAATATGACAAACAATATTTCAATTGTTCAATTAATCCAATTAATGCTTGCACCCGGTTTAATGATATCAGCCTGCGGCCTGCTGATTTTAGGCATGAACAACAAATACTCATTAGTAGTTAATCGTATAAGGCTTCTTAATGAAGAAAAAAGAAAATTCTTCAGCAAAGCAGGTGAAAAAGATTTCAAATATGAAGAAGATATCAGATTGCAAAGTTTATCTATGCAGCTTACAGATTTAATTTTTAGAGTTAAGCTTGTTCGGAATTCCGTACTTGCCTATACAATTGCAGTAGCCTTTTTTGTCATTACTTCACTTTTGATTGGACTTCAGTTTGTTTTGGGAAACGAGAATTTAAATATTTTAATAACAGTATTATTTCTGTTAGGAATGTTGCTCGTATTAATCGGAGTCATTTATGCTGCCTATGAAACTAAAAAAGGATATGAGATAATCAATCTTGAAGTTAAAATAGATGAATGAAATATTTATCTAAAGTTTAAACAATAAATTAATTTATTTACCTGGCACAGTACTAGTTTTTTTTAAGATGACTAAAAAAGACAAATTTGATCTGGCGAATTTATTAAAGCCTAATAACATGTTAAGGCTTTATGCAAGCGGCGCATTCCCCATGGCTGATGAATCTACCGGAGATATTAATTGGTACATGCCGGAAATCCGCACAATCATTCCTTTAGATAACTTTAATATTCCCCGTTCACTAAAAAAAGAAATATCATCTTCTGATTTCGAAATTAAATTTGATTCGGATTTCTTATCAATAGTAAAAGGGTGTGCTGAACGTGAAAAAACCTGGATTTCATCCGAATTGATTGAAGCATATTTAAAATTGAAAGAATTAGGCCATGTACATACTGTTGAGACCTGGTTAAACAAAAAACTTGTGGGAGGTTTATACGGAATTAGTTTTAAAGGTGCTTTTTTCGGAGAGTCTATGTTTTCAAGAGTCACCCAAGCATCTAAGTTTGCTCTCGTAAATTTGCTTAATCATCTTAATGAAAAAGGATTTGTTCTTCTTGATGTTCAATATATGACTGAACATTTAAAAATGTTCGGGGCAAAGGAAATAAATTTCGCAGATTATAATAATTTATTGATTGAAGCTTACGGAAAGGAATGCATCTTTTAACTCAAATCTTAATAAATGAATCATACATTCATATCTTAATTTAAAATATAAATGTATGATTGTAAAAATAATCAGGCGGCCTATTTAATCAAGATTAATTTCTTCTGCGGTTTGGAAATAAATTGAGCTCCATCTTTTGTAACAAAAACTTCTTCTTCAATTGTAGATGTTCCGTAACCTTTAACTGTTAATCGCGGTTCAATAGTATAAACTTGAGATTCTTCGATTTTCATAAAAGGAGTATCACCATAACGTTCCCATCTCGGCAGAAGTCCGCCGCCGCCATCATGTGCTTCCCTGCCGACCTGGTGTCCGAGTCCATGAGGAAATTCTTCATATCCTTGGCCGGTAATATAATTTCTAGCAATATCATCCATGTCGCATCCAATTACACCGGGCTTTATGCCATCAGCAACTTTTTGAATTGAATCTCTTATTACATTAAAACCTCTTTCTACTTCTGCCGGTGCTTTAGTTTCCCCTTTCTTTAGAACATACCAGGTCCTTTGTAAATCCGAGCAGTAATCTTTATATTTAATTCCGAAATCAACATTAACCATATGCCCTCTTTCAACCTTTCTATCGGAGGGTCCGGCATGTGCACTTACAGCCTCCGGTCCGGTGAATACTGCAGGACAATGATCTTCTTCCCACGCTAATCCAAAACCTTTTGACTGAGCAATTTTCTTAATAAAATTTGAAATTTGTATTTCCGTTTTTCCCGGCTTTATGAACTTCGTCATCTCATCAAATATTTTTAACGTCTCACTTACTGCTTTCTTCATTATTGCAAATTCGGCAGGTGATTTTCTTCCTCTTAATGCAGAAATAATATCTTCCGATGAAATAAGTTTTTGACCATAATCTGTTCCCTTTAAAATATCCTGAAGAATCAAAAACATTCCATGTGTTAAACCATCCGCAAGATTAGAATTCTTTGAATAATTTATTGCAATTTTTCCCGGCTTCTTTTTATTCAGGTATTCAATTAAAGGTTCTTTAATTGATTGGACATATCCGATAATATTTTTATAAAGTCCGCGTGTTTTAAAATTTTCAACATCAAGCGAACCAAGAATTGCAGTAGTATCCCCGTCTTTGTTAATTATCAAAGCTGACGGCCATGTGCAGCCGACTCCGGCAATCATGTCCATTGCGGGATCTTTAATATTTCCGCTTTCACGGACAAAAGTCACCCACATATCAATATTTTTTTCTTTTAATATTTGAACGGCTTGTTCAATTTTCTCTTTAACAATATCTTCTGCCATTGTAAACCTCTATAAAATAAGTTCTAATGATGAATTTTTCTATTAAATGTAACAAATAACATGGTAATATACTATTTATGTAAATGAAGGAGATTCTACTTATTTATTAAGATAATTGCAGCATTATACCTTCCAGAAATAATGAATATATATCATAATACTTTTAATAATTTTACTTTGCTAAGTCTTTTTATAATAAAAAGATATAAGGATAAATAAAGATTTTAAGAATTATAATTACTAAGTTTAATCAAATAAAATTTTAAATTTCCGGAAGTAAAAAGGAATAGACTGATTGAGTCTTCCATCGGTAAGAATGAAGCAATTTATGAGGACACTAGTAATTTCAGAATATGAATATGACAATCTGAAAAAATATTCTAAAAAGATAACAGTATTTAATAATTTATATCTTTTTAGCAAAGATAAAGAGAAGGTACGATACCTTTGTCATCATTTAATACCGCTAAGCTTAAACACACTTATAAATACATTTCAAACTTCATCGACATTTTCAATCAAAAGGCCTATTCATTTCTTTCAGGATAATAAATTAAAAAAATTTATAACAATTTTAATGAGAGATTTATATGTCTGATTATGTTGAAAAATTAATCGCCGGTGTAAAAGCAAAAAACCCAAATGAACCTGAATTTCATCAGGCTGTTGAAGAAATTGTCGAGTCGCTTGATATAGTTTTAGAACGTCATCCCGAATATCGTTCAGCAAGAATATTGGAAAGAATGGTAGAGCCCGAAAGACTAATTATGTTTCGTGTTCCCTGGATGGATGACCAGGGCGATATACACATAAACCGAGGTTTCAGAATTGAAATGAATAGTGCTATCGGTCCTTATAAAGGAGGTTTAAGATTTCACCCTTCAGTGAACCTTGGTATATTAAAGTTTTTAGCTTTTGAACAAGTATTTAAAAACAGCTTAACAACTCTTCCGATGGGCGGGGGTAAAGGCGGATCCGATTTTGATCCTAAAGGTAAAAGCGATAACGAAGTTATGCGGTTCTGCCAAAGTTTTATGACTGAACTTTTCCGCCATATTGGTCCTAATACTGATGTTCCAGCAGGTGATATTGGAGTTGGGACTAGAGAGATCGGTTTCCTGTATGGTCAATATAAAAGATTGAAAAATGAATTTACCGGGGTTCTTACAGGTAAAGGTTTAAATTGGGGAGGATCATTAATTCGCCCTGAAGCAACCGGTTTTGGTGCAGTTTATTTCGCCCATGAAATGTTGAAAACAAAAGGTGAAGATATTGAGGGTAAAACATTCGCAGTTTCCGGTTTTGGAAATGTTGCGTGGGGTGTGGTTCAAAAAATAGCCCAGCTCGGTGGAAAAGTTGTCACTCTTTCTGGCCCTGATGGTTTTATTTACGATAAAGACGGCATAAGCGGTGAAAAAATTGATTTCATGCTAAAATTAAGAGCAAGTGCTAATGACAGAGTTCAGGATTATGCAGACAAATTTAAAGTAGAATTTTATCCGGGTAAAAGGCCATGGAGCGTAAAAGTTGATGTTGCAATGCCGTGCGCTACTCAAAATGAAATTTATGAAGATGACGCAAAAGATCTTGTTAAAAACGGATGCAAATGTGTTTGCGAAGCTGCTAATATGCCGACAACTTTAGACGGATATAAGATATTCAAACAAGCAGGAATACTTTTCGCTCCCGGTAAAGCAGCTAATGCCGGCGGAGTTGCGGTTTCCGGATTGGAAATGTCGCAAAACAGTATGCGTCTGCCCTGGCCGAAAGAAGAAGTAGATCATAGACTACACCAGATAATGTCAAAAATTCATGAAACCTGTATTACCACAGCTGAAAGATTTGGTACACCCGGCAACTACGTAAATGGTGCAAATATAGCAGGCTTTTTAAAAGTTGCTGATGCCATGTTGGATCAAGGTCTCGTTTAATTATTCTTAATTAACTTGCAGAACAATACTTCCGGGCAGAATTGTAGGTAAATAACCAGTGTTAGAAAAATCGAAAATTTCTTATATGGAAAAGTTTAATATTCTTGACATAGAAGATATTTTCAGCAGTCGAATCAAAGAATTCCAAAAATTAATGCGGTATAAGATTCGAGAGATTCTTCTGGTTTCCAGTTTATATGACTATTACCTTTTTGAAGAAGACGGAAGATTATACGAATTATTAAGAGAAGAATATCAAGTATTAAATTTAAGTCAGGCGCCGGAAATTACACACGTAACCACCGGCACCGAAGCTTTTGAACTTGCCCTTTCAGATGATCATTTCGACCTAATTATAACCACAATGCATATTGAAGATATGCATGTAATTAAGTTTGCACAAATGATTCGCAAAGCCGACCTTAAGATTCCCATAATACTTTTAGCATATGACAATAAAGAACGAAAAGAATTAGTATCAAACTATGATACATCTATTTTCGATAGAATTTTTATTTGGCAGGGAGACTTTCGTCTTTTAATTGGTATTATTAAGTATGCCGAAGATAGAATAAACGTCGAGAATGATACTTTAACTGTGGGTGTGCAGGTAGTAATTTTAGTAGAAGATAATGTTAAATTTTATTCAACTTATCTTCCATTAATTTATACTGAAATATTCAAACAATCTCAGAGGCTGATTTCAGAAGGCGTTAACATCACGCATAAGTTTCTTAGAATGAGAGCAAGGCCGAAGATTCTGCTTTGCACTACTTACGAGGAAGCATGGGAATATTATACAAAGTACGAAGAATATACATTGGGAATTATTACTGACAGCAACTTTAAACATTTTGGAATCAGAGATCCAGAAGCAGGAATTAAATTTGCCAAAAATGTTAAGGAAAAGCACAAAGATATTCCCATATTACTCCAATCAAGTAATAATGAATTCGAACAGAAAGCACATGAAGTTGGAGCTTCTTTTTTATTAAAAGGCTCTGCACGCCTGCTTCATAATCTTAGAGATTTTATGTTTCAAAATTTCGGATTTGGTGATTTTGTATTTCTAACTAAAGATGGAACAGAAGTCGGCAGAGCAAATAATTTAAAAGCTCTTGAAGATCAGCTAAAAGTGGTACCCGACGAGAGCATTATGTACCATGCAGAAAGAAATCATTTTTCTAAATGGTTAAAAGCGAGAACTGAATTTTGGCTCGCTCATAAATTAAGGCCCAAAAAAGTAACTGAATTTAAATCTCCATCAGAGTTAAGGGAAGATTTAATTAGTTCAATAAGATTATATCAAGAACTACGATTAAGAGGAATAATAACAGACTTCAACAAAGAATCATTTGACCCTCAAAATAGTTTCGCAAGAATCGGCAGCGGCTCTCTTGGTGGAAAAGCACGGGGACTAGGATTCATTAACACCCTAATCAGCAATAACAAAATCAGAAATAAATTTGACGATATTGAAATTTCAGTTCCATCCGCAATAGTAATTGCAACAGATGTATTCGATCAATTTCTTGAAGATAATCATCTTGATGTATTTGCATTAACTGAAGCTAAAGATTCAATAATTACAAAGAGATTTATCGAAGCCTCTATTTTCCCGACTGAAATAATTAATAAACTTCTTTCTTTTCTGGAAACAATTAAAGGGCCGTTAGCCGTTCGTTCATCAAGCCTTCTGGAGGATTCGCAATTTCAGCCTTTTGCCGGAGTATATCAAACGTTTATGATTCCTAATAATGATCCTGATATTAATGTTCGGTTATATGAACTTTTATATTGCATAAAAGGAGTTTACGCTTCTACGTTCTATAAAAAAGCACAAGATTATATGAAAGCAACAGCCTATAGACTCGAGGAAGAAAAAATGGCAGTGATTGTGCAAAGACTTGTAGGGTCGCAGCATCACGAAAGATTTTATCCTGATTTTGCGGGTGTTGCCAAATCATACAATTTTTATCCAGTACCTCCCCAAAAATCAACAGACGGCATTGCCCTTGTTGCTTTAGGTTTAGGCAAACAAGTAGTTGACGGTGGAAACGCAGTCCGCTTTTGTCCCAAATTTCCAAAACATTTGATGCAGTTCTTTTCTACAAAGGAAACTATAAGAAATGCACAGCAGGAATTTTTTGCATTGAATATGAACGGACACCTTGATCATGATCCTACCCATCCGCCCGATCAGCTGGTAACAAGAATTGATTTAAGCAAAGCTGAAGAAGACCAAACATTATTTCATGTAGGTTCAACATATTCTGTTGAAAATGATGCTGTGTACGATGGAGTTTCGAGAAACGGAAAAAGAGTAGTTACGTTTGCTCCTATTCTTAAACATAAAGTTTTCCCACTTGCAGAAATTTTAGATATGCTCTTAGACGTAGGGACCTGGGGAATGGGAGTTCCTGTGGAAATAGAATTTGCAGTTAACATGAGCGTGCCTCCCGGCCATCGCAAAGAATTTGCAATGCTTCAAATGAGGCCGCTGGTAATTAGCCACGAAGTTGAAGAACTTGATGTAGATAATTTTAGAAAAGAAGACATGATTTGCCAAAGTCAACAAGTTCTCGGGAACGGCGCAATGCATGGTATCCACGATATAGTAGTTGTGGATATTCAAAAATTCGACAGAGCAAAAAGTCTTAATGTCGCCTATGAAATAAGTGTAATTAATTCAAAACTTGTACAGGAAAAACATCCGTATATATTGATAGGCGTTGGCCGCTGGGGAAGTTTAGATCATTGGCTTGGAATTCCGGTTACATGGGATCAAATTTCCGGTGCAAGCGTTATAGTTGAATCCGGTTTTAAGGATCTTAATGTAACACCTTCTCAAGGTTCCCATTTCTTTCAGAACATTACTTCTTTTAGAGTCGGATATTTTACCGTTAATTCAATTGACAAATTAGGTTTTATTGATTGGGATTGGCTCTCGAAACATGATGCTGTTGAAGAGCTGAATTTTACAAAGCATTTAAGATTTGATGAGCCGATTACAGTAAGAATAAATGGTCACAAAAATAAGGGAGTTATTTTAAAGCCGGGAAAATAAAGAACAATTCGATCAGATCGGAATACTGATTAAAATTTAATCAGAATTTACTGAATGATCTATTATTGTCTTGAAAACTCTAGTGTTGAAATTAGAGAAGAATCATCCTCATCCACATTTCGATCGCCTTCTGAAATACAGAAAACCGGTTGTTGTTGTTATAAGGGAAAATAAATTATTTATGCGTGTGGTTTGTTGACTAATGCGCATTAATTAATCACAATAACATATAATATCAGAGGGAGGAAAACATGTCCGAATATGTCAAAAGTCTAATGTCAGAACTAAAGACCAAAAATCCCGGCCAGCCTGAATTTCATCAGGCGGTTGAAGAAGTAGCAGAATCACTTGCTATCGTTATGGACAGGCATCCTGAATACCGTACTGCTAAAGTCCTGGAAAGAATTATTGAGCCAGAAAGAGTAATTACTTTTCGAGTAGCATGGGTGGACGAGCAGGGCGAAATAAACATTAATCGAGGGTACCGCATTGAAATGAATAGTGCGATTGGCCCTTATAAGGGTGGACTTAGATTCCATCCTTCGGTAAATCTTGGGATTTTAAAATTCTTAGCGTTCGAACAAGTTTTCAAAAACAGCTTAACTACTTTGCCTATGGGCGGCGGCAAAGGCGGATCAGATTTCGATCCTAAAGGAAAAAGTGATTTGAAAATTATGAGATTCTGTCAGGCTTTTATGAGTGAATTATTCCGCCACATTGGTCCCAATACTGATGTACCTGCCGGAGATATTGGAGTCGGCGGAAGAGAAATCGGTTATTTGTTCGGCCAGTATAAAAAACTGAGAAATGAATTTACCGGCGTACTTACCGGTAAAGGACTAAACTGGGGCGGCTCATTAATTAGGCCCGAAGCAACGGGTTACGGAGCAGTTTATTTTGCAGCGGAAATGCTTTCAACTAGAAACCAGACGCTCGAAGGTAAAACATGCTTGGTTTCGGGAAGCGGAAATGTTGCTCAATATTCTGTAGAAAAAATAAATCAGCTCGGCGGAAAAGTAGTCACACTTTCAGATTCGAACGGATATATTTATGATGAAGAAGGTATTAATGCTGAAAAGCTATCTTTTGTTATGGATCTAAAAAATGTACGGCGCGGAAGAATTAAAGAATATACCGATAAGTATAAAAATGCAGTTTATACTCCTCTGAATCAAAAACTTGATTATAATCCTCTGTGGAATCATAAAGCTGATTGTGCTTTTCCAAGCGCTACACAAAACGAAATAAATGATAAAGACGCACAGAACTTAGTTAAGAATGGAGTCTTTGTTGTAAGTGAAGGCGCAAATATGCCGACAACAATCGAGGGTGTAAAAATTTTCTTGGACAATAAAATACTTTACGGACCAGGAAAAGCTGCTAATGCCGGCGGTGTTGCGGTATCAGGTCTGGAAATGACTCAGAATAGTATGCGCCTCCCGTGGGTAAGAGAAGAAGTTGACGACCGCTTAAGAATGATAATGAAAGAGATTCACACAACTTGCGTTCATACTGCTGATAGATTCGGGACACCCGGCAATTACGTAAACGGCGCTAACATCGGCGGCTTCCTTAAGGTTGCGGATGCAATGATTGACCAAGGTGTCGTTTAATTATTCTTAAAATTCAAAGCCAATCCTCTTCTTATGAGGAGGATTGGTAAATATTTTTTCTGATATGAAATCCCTTTAATGTTATCTCAATATTTATATTTTATATACATCAGTAATTAAGTTTTAATAATGAAAAGCAGTTTCGATACCGTTCGTGATAATTTTGACGCTCTTTGGGTTGAACATGGGTATGGAACAAGATTCCAGGGTTTTCAAAATTTAATGCGGCTGAGAATAAGAGATATACTTCTTGTCTCAAGCCTTTATGATCTCTATCTATTTGAAGAAGACGGCAGGCTTTACGAACTTATTCGAAATGAATATCAAGGTTTGAACTTAAGTCATTCTCCGGAACTAACAAGAGTTTCAAGTGGAAAAGATGCTATTACTCTTGCAAAAGAAGAACACCGTTTCGATTTAATAATTACTACCCTGCATATTGAAGATATGCACCCGATCAATTTTGCAAAGCTTGTAAAAGAATCGGGATTAGATATTCCGGTGGTACTTTTAGCTCATGACAACAAAGAATTAAATCAACTTTTATTCAATAAAAATGTAACCGTTTTCGATAAAATATTTGTCTGGCAGGGAGATTTCAGAATCATTATTGCAATCATCAAATTTTTAGAAGATCGGATGAATGTAGAAAATGATACCCGTTTAGTAGGGGTACAAACCATTATTGTCATCGAAGATAACGTAAGATATTATTCCTCTTTCCTTCCTTTAATTTATACCGAGATGCTTAAACAGTCCCAGAGATTAATTTCTGAAGGAATAAACTTAACTCATAAATTTCTGAGAATGAGGGCCAGGCCCAAAATTCTTTTATGCTCAACTTATGAAGAAGCCTGGGAATATTATGAAAAGTACAAAGATTTTTTGCTTGGAATTATTTCGGATATCGATTTCCCCAGAGAGGGAGAACAGGATCCGAAAGCAGGAATTATTTTTGCTAAAAATGTAAAAGAGGAACATTACGATATCCCAATTCTTCTTCTTTCAAATATGGAAGAAAATGTCACAGATGCCGGCGAGGCTGGTGCTTCGTTCATTTTAAAAGATTCACATTTATTATTAAATGATCTTCGCCAGTTTATGTACCAATATTTTAGCTTTGGCGATTTTATATTCAGAACTCATAATGGAATGGAAGTAGGTCGGGCTTACGATTTAATGAGCTTGGAAGAACAAATTAAAATCGTTCCTGAAGAAAGCATAAAATATCACGCGGAGAGAAATCATTTTTCTAATTGGCTTAAGGCCAGAACCGAATTTTGGTTGGCTCATCAATTAAGGCCAAGAAAAGTTTCTGATTATCCTTCTGTTGAAGCACTAAGAAAAGATTTGATCAACTCACTTCATAATTATAGAAACATTAGGCAGCGGGGGTTAATAACTGATTTTGTAAAAGAAACTTTTGATGCCGAAAGCAGTTTTGCGCGTATCGGCGGAGGTTCTTTAGGTGGAAAAGCAAGAGGTTTGGGTTTTGTTAATACTTTAATTAATAACTACAATGTGCGTGATCAATTTAGTAATGTGCAAATTTACGTCCCTCCGGCAGTCGTTTTGGGCACGGAAGTATTTGATCAATTTGTTGACGAAAATAATTTAAGAAAATTTGCTTTAAACAGTAGCGACGACGAAGAGATTACAAGGCGGTTTGTAGAAGCAGAAAAATTTCCAGAAGAAGTTCTTGGTGAACTTGCAGCTTTTCTTGATATAATTCATTCACCCATTGCTGTACGTTCTTCCAGCCTGCTTGAAGATTCGCAATATCATCCTTTTGCCGGAGTCTATGAAACTTATATGCTGCCGAACAATCAGCCGAATCCTTTAATAAGATTAAACAATCTATTAAATACGATAAAAAGAGTTTATGCTTCTACATTTTATCAAAGCACTAAAGATTATATTAAAATAACTTCCTATCGTCTTGAAGAAGAAAAGATGGCTGTTATTATTCAGAAGATGATGGGAAAAAAACATGAGAATAGATTTTATCCCGATGTTTCCGGAGTTGCAAAGTCATATAATTTTTATCCCCTTCCTCCGCAAAAATCTTATGATGGAATTGCTTCAGTAGCTTTGGGATTGGGCAAAATGGTTGTTGATGGAGGAAATACGGTTAGGTTCTGTCCTAAATATGCGACTGACCTAATTCAATTTTATTCTGTAAAAGAAACACTTAATACGAGCCAAAGAGATTTTTTTGCATTACAACTGGATTCGAATTCCGACTTCGGGTACACAACACATGATATGATGGTTCAATTATATCCGCTGGATGTTGCTGAAAAAGATAACACTTTAAAATATGTGGGTGCGACTTATTCAAAAGATAATGATTCAATTTCAGATGGCCTTTCACGGCAGGGCATGAGAGTTATAACATTCGGTCCTATTCTTCGACACAAAATATTTCCTCTACCGGAAATTTTAGATCTTCTTTTAGACATGGGTACATGGGGAATGGGAACGCCTGTTGAAATTGAATTTGCTGTTAACATTTCAGATAATAAAGACAAGCCTACGGAATTGGGCCTTCTTCAAATGAGGCCTTTAGTAATCCATCGTGAACTTGATGAATTAAATATCGAAGACTTTGATTCCGAAAAATTAATCTGCCAGAGCAACCAGGTTTTAGGCAACGGAGCAATGAATGATATTTATGATATCGTATTGGTTGATTATCATCTGTTTGATAGATCTAAAAGCAGAGACGTAGCTAAAGAAGTAAGTTATTTTAACAATAAATTGATTAATGAAAAACGCCCTTATCTTTTAATTGGAGTAGGAAGATGGGGTTCGCTTGATCCATGGCTTGGCATTCCGGTTAATTGGGAACAAATTTCGGGAGCTAAAGCAATTATAGAAACAAGCTTT
Source organism: uncultured Bacteroidota bacterium (assembly GCA_963710735.1). Taxonomy (GTDB): domain Bacteria; phylum Bacteroidota; class Ignavibacteria; order Ignavibacteriales; family Ignavibacteriaceae; genus FEN-1297. The sequence continues at coordinate 78,383 of CAVQBN010000006.1, forward strand.
AAGGAAATGTCCGTAGCTCCTTCACAAGGCTCTCATTTTTTTCAGAACATAACTTCGTTCATGATTGGATATTTTACAATAAATTCGCATAACGGCGGATACCTTGACTGGGAATGGCTTTTAAAACAAGATCCTATTGAGGTTAAACAATTTACAAAGCACGTAAGATTTAATAAACCAATTACTATTAAGATGAATGGACATAAAAATAAAGGAGTAATCTTAAAGCCGGACTAGGAAACGGCATGTACTTAAATTTTGAAATGATGAATAATCTAATATTTGAAAAATATTTAATCTAGCAATAATATTATTACGCCTAAGAAAAGGGTGATAAAATGTTGAATGAAAACCCCGAACAAAAACAAAATATATTGGATACGTGTCCGCATTGCGGGCACAGACTAAGCCCCTGGCAGCAGGTTCTGTTAAGTGTTGACCGCGCACTGACATGTAAAAATTGCTGGTATAGAATTATCCTTGATGTATTTGAAGAAGAATCCGAAAAACCGGATGAAAATGAAGAGAAAAAAAAGACTGAAGGGAAATAAAAATGGAATCTTATAATTCTTTTAAAGTAGCTAAACAGCAGATTCTTGAAGCAGCAAAAATATTAAACCTTGATGAAGCAACCGTTCAGCTTTTAGTTGAACCGCAAAGAGAATTGAGTTTTTCTCTTCATGTAAAAATGGATAACGGCAAGGTTAAAATATTTAAAGGTTATCGTATTCAATATAATTATGCTAGAGGACCGGCTAAAGGCGGAATACGCTTCCACCCAGATGAAACGGTTGATACAATTAGAGCGCTTGCCTGCTGGATGACCTGGAAAACTGCTGTTGTAGACCTTCCTTTAGGAGGCGGCAAGGGAGGAGTTCGCTGCGATCCGAAATCTATGTCAACTCGTGAACTTGAAAATCTTTCACGGGAATATATTAGAGCTGTTGCTCCTTATATCGGAGTTGATAAAGATATTCCGGCGCCCGATGTTTATACTAATCCTCAGACAATGGCATGGATGATGGATGAATATGAAACGATTGTAAACAATCATCAGCCGGGAGTTTTAACAGACAAACCGACACAAGTCGGTGGAACCGAAGGACGAAGAGATGCTACTGCACGCGGCGGTGTAATAACTGTTAGAGAAGCATGTAATATTCTTAATGTTGATCCAACCGGGAAGTTTGCTATACAAGGATTTGGTAATGCCGGGCAGCGCGCTGCTTTACTTCATCACGAATTATTGGGAGGAGGAAAATTAATTGCAGTAAGTGATTCAAGAGGAGCAATATTTAATGCTGATGGATTTGATTCTAAAGAATTAGTAACACATAAATTAAAGACGGGAACTGTACTTGGTTTTCCCGGAGCTAAACAAATTCCTCATGAAGAACTGCTTGAGTTAAATGTTGAAGTTCTATATCCTGCGGCGCTTGAAAATGCAATCTCCGAAACTAATGCACAAAATATAAAAGCTAAAATTGTATGTGAACTTGCTAATGGGCCAACAACGCCTGAAGCCGATTTAATTTTAAGTAAAAAAGGGGTGCATGTAATTCCGGATATCTTAGCTAGTGCAGGTGGAGTCACTGTTTCTTACTTTGAAATGGTACAGGACAAATACTCATTCTTCTGGGATGAAAAGACAGTACACGAAAGACTAGATCGTAAATTAACAAGTGCTTACCATAGAGTACATGAAGCAGTAAAAGAAAAGAAAGTTCATCCGAGATTAGCCGCAATGGTAGTTGGCATAGCAAGAGTCGCCGAAGCCTGCAAACTTAGAGGATGGGTTTAGTCAGCCTCTTCCCTTGCCCCTCTCCTAAATTAGAAGAGGGGGAATGCATACTTTTTACCATTTCCAATAATGAGAGGGTAGCTTTAGCCGGCTTTACAAATCTTAATAGTAGAACCAAAAAAGATTTTCTTTCATTAATTTGACAAATACTTATTTTGTCTTTAGTTTCAATCGGGCACTTCTTCTAAATAAAATAAATTAAAGTATAGACTATGCAGCAATATATTATCATAAGGGACATTGTCATAATACTTATGGTTTCAATTCCAATCATATTCCTATTTAAAAAGATAAACATGCCTAGTATTCTCGGTTTCTTAGTAACCGGGATGATAATCGGCCCTTATGGTTTTAAGCTAATCTCTAATGTGCAGAACATAGAAGTAATGGCGGAAATCGGAGTAATACTTCTGCTTTTTACAATCGGCCTAGAAGTATCATTGGGGAAACTGCTGAAAATGAAAAAGATATTTTTCTTTGTGGGCAGTTCTCAGATAGTTTTAACCATCGTAGTAACTACAATAATATTTTATTTATTAAAGGTACCTACAGGTCAGGCAATATTTTTAGGAATGCTTGTCAGCTTATCCAGCACTGCAATTGTGCTTAAATTGCTTTCGGATAAAAATGAAATTGATGCACCGCATGGGAGAATTTCGCTTGTCATCCTCATTCTCCAGGATCTGGCAATTGTCCCAATGCTGATTTTACTGCCTGTATTAAGCGGAGGAAATAACCTTACTGTATCGAATATTTTTATTCAATTAATTTATGCTTTCGGTTTAATTGCTATCATAGTTCTTCTTGCTAAAGTGCTGATGCCGAAAATATTATTTCAGTTGGCAAGATTAAGGATTAGAGAAGCCTTTACTATAGGAATTATGTTTTTATTGCTAGGAACTGCTTACTTAACTCATTCTATAGGATTATCATTTGCGATTGGTGCTTTCATTGCCGGCTTAATTCTTTCAGAATCTGATTTCAACCATCAGATTACTTCAGAAATTATTCCGCTGAAGGATGCATTCAACAGCATTTTTTTCGTTTCAATTGGTTTACTTTTAAATATTCAATTTGTGTATAACAATGTTCTTCTTCTTATTTTGATAACTCTGGCAATAATAATATTAAAGACTTCAATCGTAACATTTCTTGTAAAGATTATTAAGTATCCTTTTAGAGTCGCGATAATAACAGGATTTGGGCTCTCACAAGTCGGAGAGTTTTCTTTCGTACTTTCACAAGGTGGATTACAATACAATCTGATTAGTCATGATTTTTACAATGCATTTCTTGCATCATCAATATTTACAATGCTGCTTACGCCATTCTTATTAAAGCTTGCGCCGGCTATAGGTTATAAAGTAAATAAAGTGATTAAAGCGAAGCCGGGCGAAAAGGAAGAATTAAATAACCATGTTATTATTGTCGGATACGGATTAAATGGACGTAACTTAGCTAGAGTATTAAAAGAAACCGGAATTGATTTTGTGGTCATTGAAATGAATCCCGAAACAGTGAAAGCAGAAAAGTTAAAGGGCGAAAGATTTATTTACGGAGATGTTACAAGAGAAGGAATTTTGCAGACTGCAGAAATAGATAGGGCTTCAATTATTGTCTTTGCAATCTCTGATCCGACCGCTTCTAAGCATGGACTTCAGCTTGTTAAAAGGCTTAATCCTAAAATTCACACAGTAATAAGGGCACGCTTTGCGTCTGAGATAGACGATCTTATTGCGCTTGGCGCAGATGAAGTAATCCCCGAGGAGTTTGAAACTTCACTTAGGATCTTCAGTAAGGTATTAGAGAAATATCACATCCCTCGTAATGTAATAAATGAACAAGTAGCCATTCTCAGAGGAGAATCATACGGATTAATGAGAAAAGATAATATCAGCAAAATACCATTGATGAACATGGATAAAATTCTTGCTGCCGGATTAACAGAGACTTTTTATGTGGAAGAAGACTGCGTTCACATTAATAAGAGTATGCGTGAATTAAATCTTCGTGCATTAACAGGAGCTACCATTATTGCAATAGTAAGAGGAGAAGAAACAATTACAAATCCTGGAGGTGATGAGAAAATATTATGTAAGGATACACTAGTTATTACCGGTACACATAAATCTGTTGATAATGCGATTAATTTCTTATCCGGGAATACAATTATCTGACTAGTTTAAATTATTTTGATTAGAATTAAATAACTTCTTTAATCCAGATGCCGATTGCAATGATTGAGTATACGCCTCCCAATAAGCACACGCCCATCCAGCCGTAGATACTAAATGCAACTGCTGAAGTTGCGGAGCCAATGGAGCCTCCGATGAAAAAGCTGGTCATGTATGCAGTAGTTAATCTGCTTCTTACTTCAGGCTTAAGTTTGTAGATTTCACTTTGATTTAATATATGAGTTCCTTGTACACCAAGATCCAGAATAATTATTCCTATTAGCAAAGGAATAAGGAGTTTCCCTCCGAATGCCATTAAGATAAACGAAATTAATACTGAGATTAAGAAGAAGCCTGTAGCCGGTTTAGTACGGCCTTTATCCGAAAGCCTGCCGGCAACATTAGCGGCAGTCGCTCCTGAAGCACCAACTAGACCGAACAACCCTATAACTGCATCACTGTAACTATACGGAGGACGAGCTAAAAGAAATGTTAAACTTGTCCAAAGCACACTAAAATTAGCAAACACTAAAGCGCCGTATAATGATCTCTTTCTGAGCATTGGTTCTGTTTTAACTAACTCCCAAACCGACTTAAGCAATTTTGAATAAGTTAGATTGGTATCCATTTTATTTTTGGGAAGTGTACGACTAAGTAAAAGTGACAGTAAAAGAATTAGTACAGCAGCAATTGCAAAGACGAAACGCCATCCGAAAGCTTCGGAAATAAATCCGCTGAAAGTACGTGCGAGTAAAATACCTAACAGCAAGCCGCTCATTACCTGCCCGACTACCTTTCCCCTTTCATGGTCAAGCGCTAAAGTTGCAGAGAAAGGGACAAGAATTTGTGCGACGACAGATGTTACTCCAATTGCTAAAGAGGAAAACATGAAGATCATTATAGTACCAGATAAGGAAGCCGCAACCAGCGCAGCAGAGGCAAATAATAAAACGAATACAATTAATTTCCTTCGTTCCAGTATATCACCTAAAGGAACTAGAAGAACCAAGCCGGCAGCGTAACCAATTTGTGTAAAGGTTACAATTAAACCCGCCATAGTAACGGTAGAATTAAATGTGTGCGCTATTGAATCGAGGAGAGGTTGTGCCCAGTAAAGATTTGCAACTGTAATTCCGCATGCAACTGCGATGATAAAAACGATCCATGGGCTTAATGATTTAACACCATCTTTACGTGTTACATATATATTTTCTTGTGGATTCAAATTGCTTGTACTTAATTATTAATATTCCTGCCGCTTAGATAAATTTAGGATTGTAAAGTTAGTTAATTACTTTGCTTTATTCTAACTCGATTAGCCTTGCCGTTGTAGTTGACCATATTGGTTTATTTGAATTTTCTATTGAAGAAGTAATCGCAAAGTAACTAATACATTTATTGTAGCTTTCAGCGATTATCTTTTGATGAGGACTTAATTCTAATTGGATTATGCTTTTATTATCAAATTCTACTTGAGTAAGTTCTTGGGATAATGCTAAAAGCTGAAAAGGTTTGTCGTTTTCTTTCCATGGCACATATACATAAAGTACGGCATGAATCAGAAGGGGAAATGATATAGTGCTTTGTATATTATTTCTGCTGAAATCAATTGAAAGTCGGATAATGCTGCTGCTAAAGGAGAAATCGTTTATTGTAATAAAAAAGCCTTCGGGGGTAATGATATTGTTAATGGTTAAATTGTCTTCGCCGGTAAGTTTTGAATTATGCTTAATTAGTTTCTGGTAAGAATTAGTTCCGGGAATTTTTGCAGCTGACCATATTGAGGATAACGCCGGTATTGAGTTTATAAATTTGGCAAAGCTTACGGTCATGCCGAATTTTTTTCTTGCTGCTTTTGCTTCCTTAGACTGGCTGACCTTTACCTTATCGGGTAATGCATAAAGTACTTCTTTTCCGTATCTAATTCTTGTAACTGTATTACCGTGTTTACCGCTGACCGGTCCTAAAATATTACTTTTTCTTATAGCCATAACTCATTTCCCTTCATTTTGAAGGGAAATATAATACTAATTTATGACTAATTAAAGCGTATATGGAGCGTATCTGGAGCGAAGGTGGAGCGTATGTGAAGAGATAGATAAGGCTAAGATAAGAGATTTATCAATACAAATTGGTTTTCTTTTGCCTTGATCCGTCAGAGCCGGACAGGTACAAAAGCACCAAAAAATCAAGACTACGCCAGAGGATGGACAAGTGCAAATAAATTCCTAAAATTTTGTTACATCCCGGTGAAAGGTCAGAATCCAGCATTCCGAGTCAATTGCCCAAAATGACATTTTGGGCCGCGGAGATATAATAACAAGTCATCCGGTAACGCTAGATCCTGCAAACAGATTTGAGCTTGGAACGCTTCATTACATGAAATTGTTCAACGCAATTCCGACAAAGTGCGGACAAGCAAATCCGGAATGATTTAAACACAAAGTTAAATGCCAACTTGTATAATAAAATTATTTCAGTAAAAGAATTTTATGAGTAATGAAAGCATTAGGTGTTTGAAGAACAGCGAAGTAAACACCGGAAGCCAGGTTAGAGCCGTTAAAATTAACTTCAAATCTTCCGGCATTAACATTATTATTAAATATTTCAGAGATTAATTGCCCCGTAACATTATAAATCTTTAATCGTTGCATGAGTAGGTTTTGCAACATTAAAAACTATTTTTGTTGTCGGGTTAAACGGATTCGGATAGTTCGTAATTGAAAAATCAGACGGGACATTACTTTTTGCAATAGGCTCACTGATTGATGATATATTAAGATATTTTGATTTGAGATTCATGATATGATTATAAGCATCATCAATTCTTGATTCCGGTATTTCACCGGCAGCAACATCTTTAACAACTAAGATTAATTACACTATCGCATAAAGAAACATTTTCACTGCCGTTTGATATTAAATTTGTCTTATATAATAAAATATCTACACCAGCATTTATCGCCAGTTCAACAGCTTGGTTAAAGGAATAATTATCCGATATTGCACCCATAGTCATTTCATCACTTATAACAACACCGTTAAATCCCAAAGAATCTTTTAAAATACCGGTTGTTACTTTTTTTGAAAGAGAAGCGGGGTATAAAGAATCAAGATGCGCATTATATAAATGACCGACCATTACCATATCATTATAACCATCACTAAAAATTGTTTTATATGGAATTAATTCGGAGTCAGTCCAGGTGTTGGTTATGTCGGTAAATCCTAGATGAGAATCAGTCATTGCGCTGCCATGACCGGGAAAATGTTTTAGAGTTGGGATAACATTTTTATTATGAAGCTCATCAATAAAATATTCTGCAAAATCCGCAACACTGTCGGGAAATTTAGAAAAGCTCCTTTGATAATATCCAATAGCCGGACTGTTTGGATTAACATCAACATCTGCGACAGGAGCAAAGTCAACATTTATTCCTGATTCTGAAAGCCACCCGGCCATTTTAGCGGCTGTCATTCTGGTGGAATCTTCTGAATGAAAGATAGTGCCAAGCTGGTATGCAGTATAGGTACTTTGAAAGCCATTGTTTTTACCTAATCTTGCAACCATACCACCCTCTTCATCTGTTGCAATAAAAGGGGTAGTTTTTGAGTTTGCATTAATCTCTGCAGTTAAGGTTTTTATTTGAGAAGGGTTTACTAAGTTGTATCCATAAAAGATAACTCCGCCTAAATTTCTATCATTTAGATCTTTAATTAGTGAATCGGGAAGAGCCGGTATGCCCGTTTGACCGGCACCGCTAAAACCGACAATTATCATTTGTCCTATTTTATCTCTTAAACTTACTTGTGAAAATATGGATGGACTGATTAAAATAATTATAAGAACTATTTTGGCGAGCAGAGTTTTGGTATAATTTGATTTCAATAATTACTCCGGAAAGTTGAATTGTTATCAGTAATTTTCATTCTTAAAATTTAGAGAACAAAGTTACAAATATTATTCCAATGATCTTACAAAATATAATATTTTATAAATTTTTTTCTTATAAAGATATTGATTATTAGACAGGTTGGAGAAGATTCGGGTTTAAGATTTAATATCAAATATGCAATAAATAATTATCGTACAATTTTAGCAGAGATGCATTGCAATGCGTCTCTACAATAAAAATTATTTAAGCAGAAAAATCTAATTTGTAAAATTATACACCCAATATTTCTGCCATTGGCAGGCAAATTAAAAACATTGGTTGTCTTGTGTTACCCTTTCCTTTGGCCTGCCACTATGTGGGAAGGGGCAAAGGTGTGCCATTATTTCAGCAGCAACATCTTCTTTGTTGAAATAAAACTACCGGATTGCAGCCTATAGAAATATATACCGGTGGCTAATTCCGATGCATTAAAATTAATTCTATAATTACCGGTTTTCTGAAAATTATTAACTAATGTTTCTACTACTCTCCCGAGGATATCATAAACTTTTAATGTAACATATCCATCCTTCGGCAGAGAATATGAAATTGTTGTAGAGGGATTAAATGGATTAGGATAATTCTGAGCCAGTACGAATTTTTTTGGTATAGATTGGTCATCAAATTTATTTACGTTTGTCACTTCTTTAACTATAGAAAACATAACTGCGTCAGCACGTAAAACCACATTGGGAGTATTCTCTCCCGAATCAATTACTTTTAATTCAACAGGAACATTTGCCGGAATAAACGAACGTCCAATTGTTACCCAATTTCCACTGTCATAATTCTGATCAACATAAAAGGTATCAACCGAAACACCCGACACACTGAAGACATAAATTGCATTTTTAGAAGCATTAACTGTTGTCGGAACAATCTCTTCAATATTATAAATGCCGCTTCTCTTAACTTTTGCAGAAAACGCTGCACTTGCCGGTGGTGATTGATGTAAATTTGCGTAGCGGCTATTCGGACCATAAGCCTGTGCTGTGCTATAATTCCATTGGCCCAATTCTTTGTATAAGAGTGAATCTGCATTATCAACAATACAAAAATAAGGCTGAACATCAGCTAAGAACGGAACGCCGATTTTATTTTGAAGCGAATCATCGCTTAAAATATACAAGGTATCACTCACTTTAGTTAAAGTAGAAGCATGAAATACGAGTGGTACAGTAACGCTGCTCATTGCCGGTATTGTAAAGGGAAACGACTGCCGAGTTGTAATATTATAGTTTAATACATTTAAACCAGTTATTGTTAAATTCTGACTGCCGCCATTTCTTAATGTTAAATTGAATGAGGCTGAATCATCCTGGCTTACCATACCGAAGTCAATCATATTCTGCGGAATGGAAAGTTTTCTTTCAGGAACAAGGGCAGTAATTTTTATTACATCAGCTTCAGCAATTTTACCGGTCTCATTTCCGCTTAAAGAAATCATATCAATATGATTATCAACTCCGGAATTCAAAACGGGAGTACCTAAGTAAATCCATTCATTTGGAGAAAGAGAAGAATTAAATTCAGTTGAATCTACTACTTTATTGTCTGAATATATTCTAAAGATTAAATGATCTACCGGATTACTCACAGCCGGTACCTGAACAAAAATATTATAATGACCGGTATAAGTAATATTTGGAGTCCACCTGGTTATTGCAGTATCATTTTGTGTAAGTACTGCCTGCCTAGAATCAAGATCCCAGGCTGTATTTGCTGATGTTGTCCAATTACCTTTAACCTCTGAATATCCGCTGCTGTCATTATCGATATAAATATCATCAGGTAAAAAATTTATGAAAGCGGTAGAAAGATTTCCTACAGTATCCGTAACAGCAACACCGGCTTTAGCAAGATCTGATTTAATAAAAGAATCAGAAGTCTTCCATTCGTTAGTACCAATTGAATAACAAGGAACTATTTTATAATTCTCGTTGATATCTTTTACAACGACAAAAGGCTGTGATTGGAAAATCGTTTTATCTGTCTTAATTACAAAATCTACATTTTCACCGTTCTGTTCCGAAGTAAAAGCTAAGTTTGGTTTAGCCTGACCATAGGCATGCTGCCACCTCTGCATTGCTTCAACTGCTGTGCAGTACCTGAATTTAACATTAGGAAATTTAGCTGCAACCTGATGCACAATCTGGTTTATTCTTGAAATATTGTCTAAGAAATTATCTTCCGGAAGATGCGCCCATAAACAGACAACCTGATCGATCCCGTTTTGTGCCTGAGAAAAAACATGAGACATTAAAGTTGTATCCATATTGGCCATGTAAATAGATCGGTTATCCCAGCCTTTCCCATCGCCCTGCAATTGGTAATTTTGTGTGGATGGATGGAAAGGAACAAATTCACTTGAAGACTTAGACCAATCATAAATATTATCCAGTGGTTCAACAGTATCAATATGAACATTAGGATAATCATCATGAAGGCTGTAGGGAATAATTGTGTTTAGATAATTCTGCCATTCATTATTCATGTAGTGCCAACCGCTTCGGAATGAAACGGGGAAAACATTTTCTTCAATAAGATATTGCGCAAGTGTAAGATCAAAATCTTCTTTATACTGTGAGAAGTCCGTTGATTGATTCCAAAAATATTGTCCGTCACCGTTGTAATCGCTCCAAATCCAATCATGGTAATGAAGAGTAACTTCATCACTCCAGTGATTAATCATATTGTCATGATATTTTTTCATTAAATAAAGAACCATAGTATTATCAAGAGGAACATTATTATTTGTTCCGTAACGAAAAGTGTTGCCGCCCATAATCCACCAGGTTAATTTTAAAGTATTGCCGTATGAATCGGTAATTTGATCTCGGAAGGAAGGGTCCATGACTTTATAAGCATTTCGCTGAGGATCGGTATATAAGATCAAATTTATAATGATCATGATAAGTCGACATTCCCAGTCCGTCCCATATTCCGGTGTCTGAACCAAGAACAAGATAAACCTGCCCTTGTGAATGAAGCGCAAATAAGGGAGTTAATGTAAAAAGTATTAAAGGTAAAAATTTTTTAAGAAGTGTTTTCATAATTACACCCTGTTAACAAATCAATAAAATCCATTCTATAATAATAAAATTAGGGAATTTATTAATAAATAATTAGTATATGAAAAGAATTTATTTCGAAGGGAAATATTAATTTTATATCTGAGAAGGCTTAATTGATTATGAATAAATAAGATAACAAAAAATCAGAAATTATTATTGAACACTTTTAGTAATAATTTAAATGATGAAAATATTACAATAGTTAGAAATCCAAGTGAAAATAAAGGGTTGACATAAAATGTACGATTGATATTCCATAAATTTGTTTTAATAACGGATACAAGGATAAAAAATATACCGATTATTATTTCATGAACAATTGTTATTATATTTTGAAAACTTTCATAAGAACTAGTTAAAAAGAAAGTTAAAAATACAAAACCAGTTACTGCACTTAATATTACATTAAAAATAAATGTATTTAACAAGAAGATAATATTATTCATTAGAAAGAAAGCCGGTATCATCAATATCAAATTGAAAAATAAAATAATAATCAACATATATACTGATTTACTGATTACGATTTTATTTTTATCTACTAAAAAAGTAAATAGAAATTTAATTTCATTGTCTTTTAATTCTTCCAAATAAATTTGAGAGAAAAATATCATAGCGAAAAGAAGGTTTATTGAAATGCCAAGTATTACTAAAATATTTTTTTCACTTGATAAATAAGAAGGGAAAATTATACATGCTACAACAATTATTAAAACTAAAGGTAAACGCTTAGTTAATACTTTATAATTATTTGTTGTTTCTCTTTCAATTAGCGCTTTAATATTATTTAACATTTCATCCTCCCTTGAATAGATACAGCAGATTATTTCATTCTACTGAGGACTAAATTTATATCTAAAGAACAATTTAAATAAATTATATATGATAAATTAATAAAAAAACGCCCCGTGTTTATTATCGAGGCGTTTTAACATGATAGTTAAATTGAAAATTACTGAATAGTATAAAACCTATCTTTTGGTGTCATAGATATACCGCATCTGGCCGGTGCTTCACCATCATAAGTATTACCGCAAGTGGAACAAACCATATATTTATTAGCCATTGTGTTTTCTTTATTGGCATTTAATTTTTCAAGGGCGTTCTCATACATAACTTTATGTTTCTTTTCAGTTTGATATGCATAGTTAAGAGAGAGCATTGCAATATTAACTTTTTCTTCATTGGCTTTCTTAATAAAGTCCGGATACATAGTGGCTACTTCATAAGACTCACCTTTAATAGCATCCTGCAAATTTTCTTTAGTTGTTTTAACTTCAAACTTAGGTTCTATCTTGCCGACTTTTACATCTAATTGCGCCAGTGCGGCCCTATGATTCCCGGCGTGAATACTTTCCGATTTAGAAGCGGCTTTAAATAATAAAGCAATATTTTTATAGCCTTCCTCCTCCGCTTTTTTAGCATAAGCAGCATACTTTGCACTGGCAGTTGTTTCACCAATAAGTGCATCTTTTAGATTCATTGCCGTTTGAGATTTTGCAGGCGGATTAGCTGCAAAATTTAATGCGGATAAAAAGAATACCGAGATAACAAACATTAAGAAAGATTTCATTTTTATTTCTCCTATTAGATTTTAGTTTGATTTTTTTGATGAGTAAAATTACAGATGATAACCTAAAATGATCTTTAAACAATCCTTAAAAATAGCTTAAAAGATACAGAAGGTTTTACAATTAGAAATGGTAAGTATTTTATTAAAGCGGAAAATAGATAAAAATAGTTGTGCCCGAATTGAATTTACTGTCAACTTTTAATTCCAGGCTCTGAAGGTCAGCCAGCTTTTTGACAATAGCCATACCGATACCGTTACTACCACCTTCGGGAGTGCGTGATTCATCTGCCCGATAAAAACGATCGAATATTTTGGAAGCTTGTTCTTCATTCATACCTATGCCGTAATCTTTGATTGAACAAACAATTTTTCCATTATTATTATCAATTGAAATATCTATTTGTTTCCCTTCGTCTGAATATTTAATCGAATTTGAAATAATATTTTCCAGAATTGTCTCCAGCATAGCTTTATCAGCATTCACCAGCACATTTTCATTTCTGCTGAAGTTAACCTTTATATTCTTTTGATCAATAAAATTCCGGAGCCTTATTATTGCAGAATTGATACTATCATTAATATTTATTTTACTAATCATCGGAGTCAATTTCCCGCTTTCGTAACGGGCCAGCATTAATAACTGATCGATGAGATTAGACATCCTATCGGCCTCATCTATACAATAACGTATTTTACTCTCGTACTGTTCAACTTCACGCGGCCTTCTAATAAGCACTTCCAAAGTACCTTTAATAACGGAGAGCGGTGTCCTTAACTCATGCGAAGCATCGGAGGTAAATTGTTTTTCTCTTAAAACTGCATCTTCAAGCCTGTTTAATAAATCATTTATCGTTGAAGTTAAAGTATAAATTTCATCTTTATGCACGGGCAGTTCTATCCTTTCATCTAAATTTTCTTTTGTAATCCGCTCAGCGGTTGTTATCACCTTATTTATAGGCGAAATACTTGCCCCGGCAATAAACCTTGTGATATAGAATAGAACGAACAGCATTATCCAGAATGTACCCATTAAAACAGCAAATAAGTTATTAAGAACAACTGCAGATTCTTCAAGAGGCATTGCAATTATGATATAACCGAGTATTTTGCCGATAGGATTTTTAATCGGAATTTGAACCTGTCTAGTCGGCGCACCGGAAAGTTTAGTATTAAAGTAAGTTTTTGATTTTAATGTATGATCAAACTTAAGATTCCCGCTAAGAAGATTGCCAGTCTTTTTTAAGGTTGCTCCCTTATTATCAACAACCTGAACAAAGACAGGATTGACCTCTATCTGCCCATGTTCATTTTCATTCCATTCAAAAGTATTAGCAAAAATAAACTGATCATTTAAAACGACAAGATTTTTCTGAATCTCATTTGCTTCGGCATTAAGGTCATCATCGAGATGGCTGTAAACAGTCTGATGAACAACTAAATAAATAGTAATAAACAATATGCCAATTAATAAGCTAGTTGCAGCAAGATAGAAAAAAGTAATGCGGTTTCTAAGACTAAGCTGCATTATTCCTCTTTTGCGATATAGCCAACACCTCTAATGGTATGGATGAAGTTAGTACCATTTCCTATATCGAGTTTTTTTCTTAAAAAATTAATGTAAACATCTATAACAGAAGTATCTGCATCAAAATGAATATCCCACACATGCTCAATAATTCTGGTCCGTGTGCAGACTTTATTTTTATTTCTAATAAGAAATTCGAGCAGCGCAAACTCTTTTTGAGTAAGAGTCAGTTCTTTAGATTCCCTGAATACTTGATGAGTTTCTAAATTCATTTCAATGTTATCAAGTTTTAATATTGTCTGTTCCCCTTCTTTTGTCCGCAACTGAACTCGGATTCTTGCAAGCAATTCTTCGAACTTGAAAGGTTTCTTGATATAATCGTTGGCCCCCGCTTCCAGTCCGAAGACAACATCCGAAACGGTATCTTTTGCTGTTAAAAATATGATAGGAGTATTTGTATTTGTTTTTCTAAACTGCCTGCAGACTTCTATTCCGCTTAAACCCGGAATCATCCAATCAAGAAGAATTAAGTCATACTCATTTAATTGAGCCATTTCCAGAGCTTTATTACCGTTTGAAGCGACATCAACAGCAAAAGATTCTTCTACTAACCCGTCTTTTAAGAAATTAGCAATGCCGGGTTCATCTTCAACAATAAGAATGCGCATTTAATAACTCCAAATTAATCTGAATCATTACTTTGTATATTTTTCTGATTATCATTAAAGCTTGAATCGAATGAACCAAAATTAAATTGAACACCTGCTGCATGTTTAAATACAAGCTCGCCGCCGTAATAGCCAGTTCTTGCTATGGATAAAACTCCGATTAAAAATATAAATAATGCTATCCAACGAAATGTTCCCACATATTTTTTTGTCAGCTGCAGAGCAATCCTAACAAGTGCAGTTCCGACCATTAACCACAAAGATAATTCAGCAGCAGATTCATGAGTTTCCAAAGCCTGCTTTAAACTCCCGGCCTCGGTAATACCGTCTCCGGCAATGTTGCCAGAAAGGTAAGCAGCAACCACACCTAAGGTACCTAAAATTAGTAAATAAAATCCTGCCTTGCTAAAAAATTCTTTTTTAAAAATAATGCCAAGAGCATCGGCTAAAAAACCGACAATGATTAAGGCAATCGGAAAGTGTACAATCATCGGGTGAATATGTGTCATGTCAAACATTTATTTCTCCTTTATTTTTTGATGTAAACTTATACCCTTATACCTTAAATCTTTCTAAGTGAAGTCTTAAAATTTCCTTAAAATAGGTGCTTATATTCACAACAGCATTTTTATTCCTTCTATATTTATTGATATTTAGTTAAACTTAGAACCGAATTTCAATTTATTTAATCTAATGTGTCAAATCCTTTTTACTTCAATTATATTTCTATTAGGAAAAAATTAATGTTAAGCTTATTAAAAAGCAGAAGTGTTTTATTTTTTATTCCCGTTCTTTTCTTTTCTATTATGTTATTAACAGGCTGCGGTGATAAACTGCCGGAAAATAAAAGTATCGGAGATCAATCATACTCATTATTAAATCAGGACAGCAGTAAAGTAATTTTTCCGGATGCCTTTAAGGGTAAAATTGTTGTTATGAGTTTTATTTATACAAATTGCCCGGATATATGTCCGCTTACAACACACAACATGCAGACGATTCAGAATAAATTAAAAAGCGATAATATTAAAAATGTTCAATTTGTGGAATTAAGTTTTGATCCGGACAGAGACACCCCATCAGTGTTAAAAGAATACGGTAATATTAGAAATGTCGATTACAGCAATTTCGAATTTTTAACCGGGAAAAAATCAGTAATCGATACTTTAATTCATCACATGAATGTTATCGCGATTCAAGGCGATACTACTTTTACAAAGGACGGTACGCCTATATATTTCTTTACGCACACGGATAGAATTACTCTGCTCGATCAAAATGGAAAAATCAGAAACGAATACCGCGGCAGCACTGCAAATACTGCCGAAATTGTTAAAGATATTAAAATATTAGGAGACTAATTAAGATGATACTTTTTCTTTCTTTAATTACACTACTAAACTTTCAAGCTCCAAAATTAAAAGTGGAGAATGTCTGGCTAAGGCCTGCGGCAAAAGGTATGAACAGCGCGATGTATTTTGAGATTGTTAATAATTCAGACAAACCTGATACACTTTTCAAAGTTACTTCCTCAGCAGCTGAGCTTGTGCAGATTCATGAAACATTTAAGAAAGATGGTTTGATGGGTATGCGGGAGGTTAAGTTTGTTGTTATAAAACCGCATTCAACATTAAAGTTTCAGCCGGGCGGATATCATGTAATGTTTATAAAACTTAAAAAAGATTTGAAAGTTAAATCAAAAGAAAATGCTGTACTTTATTTTAAACATGAAGGTATGATAAAAGTTAAGGCGGTTGTTAAGAAACAGTCTTGATAATTTGGAAGTGTAGTGAAAAGTTAAGTTTAAAAATGAGATCCCGGATCAAGTCCAGGATGATTATAAACTAATGTTACTTTAAATATTCATTTAAACTTGGCCTAACCAATTATTATCATGTGCTTTGAATGATTCTCGAATTTGGTTGAAAATATTATTCGGAAGCGGACCTTTATTTAACATTTCCAAATTACTTTTTATATGGTCTACATTTGAAGAACCAGCTATAATGGAATCAATTCCAAATGTATATGCCGCGAACCTAAGAGCGACTTCATTCCAGTCCATTCCAAAATCAAGATTCATTGTTTTCCATCTATGCCAGTATTCTTCGCAGTACTTTCCATAAGGCCTTTCGGTATATTTCCAGGGAATATTTGCCAGCGGACGTTTTGCAATTACCCCCATCCCTTTTTCTTTTGCAGCTGGAAGAATAGTATCAAGATTTCTTTGATCAGTTAAATTAATTGAAGTTTGTATACTTCCAAATGCACTAGATTCCACTGCAAATTTTAATGCTTCATTTTCGCCAGAATAAGCAGCAATTCGAACTTTCCCATCTTCAACTGTTTTGTTTAAAGCTTTAATTACTTCACCATATTCTAATGTTCCTAACGGGCACGAATGAAGATGAACTATATCGATGTAATCCGTTTTCAAAATTCGAAGCGCTTCATCGACACCGGCGATAATGCAATCGTAAGTCCAATCGTTGTAACCTGGAATTCCATATCCAACTTTTGTGGAAAGGACAAATTCTTTTCTCCTGTGCGAAATATATTTCCCAATTCTTTCCTCAGATAAACCATATCCTCTTGCAGTATCAATTAAATTTACTCCTAAATCGAGAATTGAATTAAGAAGAACATCAGCCTCATTTTCACTTAATTCATTTCCGCCAATATGGCCTGCACCAAAACCCAGCGGAGTAACATGTAAACTACTTGTACCGAAATTTCTTTTTTCCATAGTCAGATTTAATTAAAAATTAAGAATGAATAATTAATAATTTAAAAATAACACAGAAGTTTGTTAAACGGAATTAAGAAGTTATTTGAGAGGGACAAGGCTTTCTTTATAAAACTCTTCTACTGTCTTTTCAAAAACATAAAGGACGGAAATTGTTATTTCATCTTTAAACTTTGTTGCATGCAGGCCGATAAATCCATTTTTAAAAGACCAGTATAATTCGGGGCCGCGAAAACGACCGTAATTATTTGCTTTTATCCAAACTGAAGAAGAGTCAATACCCGGGCCGACTTGCATATCCGGCTCACCATATTCTTCTATTAAATAATTTTTTAACGTAATAAAATCATTTCGAAATGAAGAATTTGGATTTAATGAATAAACTCCGTCGACCAATTTATTATTTTTGAAATTGTAATCTATCCTTGCGTCAAGGCCGGCTATTTTCCCTTTGTAGCATAGTGCTTCAACTCCAAAGCCATAATACTCCTGCAGATAATAGTCATTAACAATCGATTTAACTTTATTTTTTGCGGTTCCCCATTCAATTCCCCTGAAGCCGGAAAGCAATCTATTTTTATTGAATTTATTCTGTGAAAAATCAGAAGAAAGGAATAAAGAAATTAGAATTAGAGTAAATACTAATTTCATTATTTAACCTAAGTTTTATTAAGAATAATCTAATAAAAAATAATGAATAGTAATAATCTCTTGAATTCTATGGTTGTTAAATTAATCCAGTAGTTTTCAAAATAAACAACCCCAGTGTAATGGTAACCACTGAACCAAGAGTAGAAGTTAAAACAATATTTCCGGCAAGCTTTCCGTTAGAGCCCATTGCTTCGGCCATAATATAACTGACAACTGCAGTCGGGCAAGCGAACAGGATAAAAATAATCGCCAGGTCATCTCCTTTATATCCAAGTAAAATAGCACCCCAAGTTACCAGTGCCGGGAAAATTATTAATTTAAGTAAAGCAGAATAGAAAGCTAATAAGGAAGCTTTTTTAATATCCCTAAAATTTAATGTTGCGCCGATATTAATCAATGCTAAAGGAAGAGCGATATCTGCTATATATCTTCCGGTTTTTAACAATACGGGATAGATTGGAATCTTAAAGAAAGCAAACGGTAAAGAAATCAGCACAGCAAGTATTAATGGATTCTTCATTATCTCCGTTAATGTCGATCTTAAATTTAATTTTTTCTCTTTCCTTAAAGGTACGGTTAAAGCAATTACAGCCAACGTGTTATATAATGGTATCATGAAGACCAGAAAAAGTGAAGCTTTGCCAAATCCGACTTTGCTTACAAGTCCTGATAAAATTGCCAAACCTACAATTGCATAATTACTTCTAAAGCTGCCTTGAATAAATACACCTCTATCCTTCCCGTCATGAATAAACGGCAATGTGGCAAACCAGCTTACGGCAAATGCAAAAAGTGTCCCTAAATAGATATAGCCAATCTGGCCAATCTCAAAGACTTTACTGAAATCAAGGTTAAATAATTCAAGAAAAATTAAAGCGGGAAGAGAAACCGAAAATACAATTTTGGAAGAGATGTTAATGAAGTTTTCATTCATCAAGCCGATTATTTTTAGCAGATATCCGACGGCTACTATTAAAAATACCGGGGCAACAATTCCGAAAGTAAATACTAAACTTTCCATTTAATAGGGCCGTAATTAATTCGCAGAAAATGATCTAATAATATATGTCATTTGTTTTTATTTTAATACTCGCCAAATTGTTTTACAACTTCCTTAAGACTTTTGGGATCACCGATAATTGTCAGCCTGTCCCCTTCTTCAATAACCAAGCTTCCTTTAGGTACAATAGTTTGTTCTCCGCGATGCATTAAAGCGACAAGGCATCCTTCCGGAAACATAATATCCTTAATAGCCTTTCCAATCATTACACTAGTTTTTTTATTTTCATCAACAATTAATGAAAATGACCTGTCATCATGAAGCAGAGATTCTTTTAACTCTTGTTCATTTGCAGCTGTGTGCCATTCATCCGCAAAACTATCATCGTCTACCCTACCTGCAATTTGTGCAAGTATACGAAGATGCTGTGTGGGAGTATCTTCCGGACTTACTAAAAAGAATAATGCGTGTACAGTATGCTCTTCATCTAAGTGATTAGTAAGCGGACCATTGACTGTTATATGCACTCCGCCTTTTGATCTTACTAAAACCATCTCAGGCTGCTCAAGTCCTTGAATTCTTAAATGCGGAAGGGCAATGCCATGAGTTACCGGTGTCATCCCGATGCGGGTTCCTTCCATAAACTGCAACTTAATTTCTTCCGGTGAAAAAGGAACAAGATTGGATAACCATACCGAAGCTTTTTCTGCAATGCTTTCAAACTCTGCCGGCTCTTGCATATCAATAACAAGACTTCTAGTAACAACTTCGTCATAAGGATCATCAGCGCGCGGGCCTTTTTCTTTTAAGATACCCCGCAGTTCCGTATCCAAACCATGGTATCTCGATCTTCCCAATCTTTCAAATACATGATAAATTGCACCAGTACGCTTTACTTTATCGTTTGCATAGAAACTGAACCAAAATGAACCTATTAAAATTAGTCCTAACGAAAAACCAATTGAAAGCCACCCCATTAGTATAATTAAAAATAATGGTGCAATGATTCCTATTATCTGCATCCATGGATAAAAAGGTGAGTGGTACCCGGGATCGTAAGATGCTAATTTACTCTCGCGCATTACAATTACACCTAAGCATACTAATGCAAACATTAATAATTGAAATGAGCTAGCCAGCTTAGCAATCTTTGTTGGATCGAATAATATAAGGATTAAAATAATTATGCTTACGGTACTTATAATTGAAATAAATGGAATGCCCTTTTTATTTAACTTCTGAAAAAAGTGCGGCATTAAATAGTCCCTGCTCATCGCAAAAGGATAACGTGAAGCGCTCATTGTCCCGGCATTCGAAACAGAGATAAATGCAACAAGCGCTGCAAAGGTTATAACAATAACTCCAATACCACCAAACATTCCTTTTGCAGCAGAAGCTACAGGTGTCAGATCTCCACTTAATACAGACATGGGAACCAAACCAACCATAACGATTGTACCTAAAGTGTATATTAAAAAGGTAACACCTATTGATAGAAAAATACCCAGCGGTAAATTTCGTTCAGGGTTTTTTATTTCTTCAGACAGGCTTGCTACCTTGGTGATTCCCACATAACTTATATAAACTAACCCGGTAGTTGAAAATATCTTTGCAAATCCCGGATTAAAGAAACCCTTAAAATTGGAAATATTAATTTTTGTAACGCCTTCACCAATAAAAGCAAATAAAACAGCTAACAAAATTATTACAAGTATAATCTGAAGCTTACCGGTTCCTTTAACACTAAATAAATTTAATATACCAAGTAAAACAGCAACCGATATTGCTATAGGAATTATTGAAACTTCTTTAAAAAAAAGAGAAATGTATGCACCCATCCCAACAAGAGCAAAAGCGACTTTTAAAATGAGAGCCAACCATGTTCCTATCCCCCCAATTGTCCCCATACGTGGTCCGAGAGTTCTATCCAAGAAGAAATAAACGCCGCCAGCCCTCGGCATTGCTGTGGCAAGTTCTGCTATACTAAACATTGCAGGTACTAAAGGTATTGCAGCCAGCATATAGGAAAGAACCAATGCAGGACCGGCATCAACAGCAGCTAATCCGGGTAATAGAAAAAAACCTCCACTAAGTGTTGTACCTGTGGAGATTGCAAATACATCAAAAAGATTTAATTCTTTTTTTAACCGCCTTGTTTTTTTTGCCTGGAACATATATCAGTTAGATTTCCTGTCTAACATTTACTCCTCCCCTATTTTCCCTAACAATTCTTGAAAATAATGAAATCTTTGAATCGAAAAGAAACCTTAGCCAAAGTTTAAACCACGACTTATGAAACACCAATGAATTATAAGATTCAGAAGCTGATTTTTTAATTTCCGGTAATTTATTCCATGGTACCGAAGGAAAATCATGATGTTCGTTATGATAGCCAACATTTAAAGCGACAATATTAAGCGGACCGTAATAGCTGTAAGTTTCCTGCGGAGGACTAAGAATATAATGTTCCTGTATCCACCTGGCACCCAACGGATGAAATCCTATAGAAAAGAAAAATGAAAATACAAAATATAAAAAAGATACAGGGCCTAGGTAAATTATAACCAGAACATCAAATAGAAAAACGACAAACATATTAATGATAGTCCAGCTGTTGATAAACTTAATTTCCTTAAGTCTTGGAGGGCGAAGCCCTTGGAATACCGGGAAAAAGAGCTCCCAGAATATTTTTCCTAAAAAAGTGCTGCCTATAAGCTTTGCTTCCCACATGCTTGCCAAATCTGCATCAAGATAATAATTACCCTGAAAAGAATGATGTTTCAAATGATAACTTCTAAAAGAAACCGAGCTGGGAACAACATTCGGCAAATCGGCAATTATTCCGGATAATATGTTTAAGCTTTTTGGATTTGAATATTAGATTATGCGCGGCTTCATGGACGAGAACAAAAAGACAATGATTAGCAAATGCACCAACAAGATAAGCGACAATTAATGCCAGCCACAAGGCTTGATTACTTAATAAAACCGCAATGGTAATTTGAATACCAACGACAAAAAGAATAATTACAAAGCTGAAGGGGTTTCTCCCAATTAGTTTCCGGATCTCAGGATGCTTTTTTAATATTTCTTTTGTACGTGCTTTATGAGGTTCGGGACTATCAGAATTGATAAATTCCCTATTATTTATATCCATAACCGATCCCCGAATTTAAAATTATTTTTGTTACAAGCTAACAAAGAATGTATTAAAAGTAAAAGGGGGGAAATTAAAGTATAAACGAAATTATTCTTAAGATATTTGGTACTTTTTTAAATTTCGTCGGCATACTGTGTAGCCCAAGTTGATAAATATTTATTAAAAATATTAGACTTGGAAATGAATCCGCGGTATTTTCCTTTTTCCGTAACTGCTAGGTTCCAAGCATTGTTTTCTTCAAATATTTCAAGAGCTTGATTCAAATCTTCATTGATGTCTATAGTATGAAAGTCGGTATTCATAACTTCATAAGCAAGAATTACATCATAAACTTCATCATTAAGCATTATCTCTCTGATATCGTCAAGCGTAATTACCCCAAGTAGTGTTTCATCATCACCAACTACCGGGAATAAATTTCGTTTTGAGTGAATGATGTTTTGCATAATTTCTCTTAAAGTAATTTGAGGATGCAGAATAATAAAATCCGTTTCAATAATATTCCTAACATTTATCTGGCGGATATAGTGTTTTTCCTTTTCAGATCTGAATTTAATCCCGCTTTTAACAAGAGGTGCAGTGTATATAGATTCCTGATGAAAGTATCTGGAAATAAAATAGGATAATGCGGTAACTATCATCAAGGGAATAATTAATTTATAACCGCCGGTCATTTCAGCACCTAAAAATATTCCGGTTAAAGGCGCATGTAAAATTCCGCTTAGTATTCCTGCCATCCCTACAACTACAAAATTCGGGTGGCTGACATTTGCAATACCTAAATAGCTCATTAAATGCGCTAGGAAAAACCCGGTAAAGGCCCCCGTAAAAAGCGCAGGAGCTATTGTTCCGCCGTTTCCGCCGGACCTGATAGTTATTTCTGTGGCAAATACTTTTGTAAGCACAATTAAAGCAGAAATAATAATCAAGGCAAGATCTTTATCTATATAATGTGTTATAAAGTTCCCTGGAATAATTTTATAATACTGCCCTGCCAATAAATATTTTACAGAAATATAACCTTCACCGTAAAGCGCCGGAAGAAGAAAAACCATCAGACATAAAATAGTACCGCCAATAAGAATTTTAGAATACTTCTTTTTTATCTTTTCAAAAAATTCTTCTACAAAGAAAGTTGCTTTAATATTATAGAATGAAACAATACCGCATAAAATTCCAAGTACTATATAATAAGGAATTGCGCTGATGGTCCATCCTTTGGTTACAAGATAAAAAATTTGCCCACCATAAAGGAAACTTGAAACAACGGTTGCAGATGCGGAAGCTATAAGAAGCGGAATAAAATAAGAGATGGAAAATTCAGGAAGTAAAATTTCAACTGCAAAAATTACTCCAGCAATTGGACTGTTAAAAATAGCAGAAATACCTGCAGCAGAACCGCTTGCAAGAAGAAGCGTTCTTACTTTGTAATTAAATTTAAATTGTTTGGCTATATTAGAACCGATTGCTCCGCCAGTAATTACGATTGGGGCCTCTAGCCCGGCCGAACCGCCGAATCCGACCGACAATCCACTTGTTATGTAATGCGAAAAAATATCCTGTTTAGGAACATCGGAGGCTTTCCTTGTAATTAGGAAAATAAGATTAGATATACCTTTGCTTAGCGTTCCGTTGAAGAAAAGTATTGTTACCACAACGGATAATATTATTCCGATCATTGGGAAGAAAGGTAAGATAAATCCGATTCCTAAATGATTAAAATAATCACCAGGTTTCTCTTCTAAAAAATGTACAAAATCTTTTAAGATTGCAGATGCTATACCTGTAAGAATACCGACAATTAAACTAGAAAGGACAATAAATGTTCTTAATTCAATTTTTTCATTAAGAAATGTTATTGTTTTTCTATAATAAATCTTAAGGTTCAATTTAAGAAATCTAATAAAATAGCTCATCTAATGCACCCGATCTTCAATTTTTGTGGAGGTAAATCTTTCATAGTTCCAAAGGCACAACCATATTACTCACTAATATTTTGTAATATTATTTTCAAGCTTCCTGCCTTTACGATTAAAAATTAATCTGTCAAACTTAATAAAATCTAAAGTTCTGCCAAAGTTATTATTCAAACTACTGTTAAAGAAAATGCGGACTAAATTATTCTAACAAATGAAATTTAATTTTTATTTTTTGTCTGCTCTTTATTCAATAAATAATTATTCCTAAAATTTTCCCAGGGATATAAACGTTTTATCTTTTATTATTTTTATATTCTGAGACCCGCTTTACCCCTGCTTCCATATAATTTCCTTTAATTGTCATTTACTTTAAATTTAAATGATAAATTTAGCTAATTAAGATATTTATTTTAAGATTCTATTAATTAGCTTTCCATCACATTACAAATAATTTTTGGCAAAAAATAGAATGAAGCACAATTGACTGCACCGTCAAATGTCTTCGAAGATTCAGGTAAATTTTGAAATGATCCGATATACACAGATATATAAAGATATGCCATATGAAATAATGTATTGTCAAAAATTAAAACACCAATATCTGAATTGCGTCAATTAAAAACTTATTTCAATTACAACACACAGCACATGATTTTTAATCCTAGTTGAATTATCCTTAATCATTTCCCATTTTTCTTAAAATTACTTTTGTCATTTCTAAAAAGGATCAACATGAATAAGTATTTTCAAATAAAAAAGTTTAGGGAGATTTTTTTTGTCCCTCTTATTTTCATTTTATTTACAATACTTCAAAACAATTCCTTTGCCCAGGAAGCAAAAGACACTAATGGCGGGTATGTAAAAGTCGACGGCGCTGAATTATGGTACCAGATAAAAGGAAAGGGAGAACCTGTAGTTGTTATTCCGGGCGGACCGGGAGATTCTCATCTCTATCTAACACCCTGGTTCGATGAACTGGCAAAAAACTTTAAGCTTATTTATTTTGATGCTTTCGGCAGAGGTAAATCTGCAAGAGCTAAAAATCAGTCGGAATATTCTTTCCAGCGTGATGTTAAAGATCTTGAAGGATTGCGTAAAGCTCTCGGTTTTAAAAAGTGGAGTGTAATCGGTCATTCGTACGGCGGAATGGTTGCTCAGGAATATGCTTTAAAATATCCAAGTTCAGTTGACAAACTTATTCTCTCCAATACATTTTACAGCGGTGAAATGTGGCAGGAGAATGATGATAATTCCAATTACGAAATCCGCAATCAGTATCCTGAAAAATGGAAAGAGATTATGAAACTGCGTAATGAAGGATATAATTCCAGTTCGCCGGAATTACAAAAAGTCTATAACGTACCCGGCGGTCTTTTATATTTTTATGATGCGTCTAATTATTACAAATTCAGGCATGACTCCTTAAGTTTTAATCCAAAAGTATATTATCAAATCGTAGGTGCTGACGGAGATTTTCTTATAGGCGGCGATATCGGCAAACTGGATTTTAGGACTCAACTTAAAAATCTAAAAATGCCTATGCTTATAATTGCCGGGCGATTTGACCGTGTATCTGTCCCAAGATTTGCAATTAAATATGAAGTATATGCACCGCAAGCAAAATTTGTTATGTTTGAAAAGAGCGGACATAATCCTTATATAGAACAACATGACAAATATTTTAAACTACTTACAGATTTTTTAAAAGAAGATAAATAAAAAGTTCTAGTGAAATCTATTATAGCGTTATCAGAAGACATTGTTAATATTTAAGTCTTCAATACATCTTCAGTTTTTTGTTTCAATGTTCTTCTTGTAATTAATCTTACACCGCGGCGGGAAGTGAAGTAATACCAAATCCATTCTGCCATAACTCTAAACCGGTTGCGGAAAGTAATTAGAAAAAATATGTGTACGAAAGACCAGAGAAACCACGCAATATATTGTGAAAATTCAAACTTATGTATTTTTGCAACAGCTTTTGCCTTGCCTATAGTTGCCATAGTCCCTTTATCTAAATACTCAAAGGGTTTTCGTTTTTCAAAAGGAATATTTTTTCCAAATAATTTTGCTACATATTTACCTTGCTGCATTGCGACAGGTGCAATACCCGGAAGCATTTCTCCTTTATTATTTTTTACATTTGCTGCATCACCAATAACAAAGATATTTGGAAAGTCTTTGATGGTTAAATCATTTTCTACCAGAACACGTCCAACGCGGTCAAGTTTAACATCCAGAGATTTTAACAACGGAGAGGCTTCATTACCCGCCGCCCAAATAATATTTTTCGTTTTGATAATTTCTTCACCTAATGCAACTCCAGTCTCAGATACATTTGTAACTTTTGTATTAACAAGCACCTTCACTCCCATTTTTTCCAGGTCCCTTTTGGCAATTTCGGAAAGATGTTCGGAATAGGCTGTTAAAATTCTCGGATATGATTCAACAAGATATATTTTTGTTTCCTTCGGATTTATATACCTAAAGTCTTTCAACATAGTTTGCTTTGCAATCTCTGCAATAGCACCTGCCATCTCAACGCCGGTTGGACCTCCACCTACAATTACAAAAGTTAAATATTTTTCCCGTTCGTTTTTATCTTCCTGAATCTCAGCTTCTTCATAGGAACAAAGAATTCCTTCCCTAATAGCAAGGGCATCATTTAAAGTTTTAAGCCCGGGTGCAAATTTTTCCCATCCGTTATTACCGAAATAAGAATGAGACCCACCAGGCGCCATGATTAAATAATCAAAATAAATCTTCCTATCGCGCAGCTGAACAAAAGAATCATTTTTATTTACAGATAAAACTTCCGACATAATTATTTTCACATTTTCCTGACCCCTGAAAATAGACCTGATAGGAACTGCAATATCTCCTGGTGACAATGCCGCAGTGGCAACCTGATAAAGCAAGGGTTGGAAAACATGGTGATTTGTTTTATCGATTATTGTGATATCTAAATCAGATTTTTTAAGCTGTTTAGCCGCGCTAATTCCACCGAATCCGCCGCCGACAATTACTACACTTTTTTTATTCATTTGATGATTTTATTGAAATATTAATTTCCGCACTACTAAATTCTAAAAATACTATTAAAAGTCAATGTTTTGTTTTAATATTATTATTGTTAAAAATTAAAAAGGGAGGATAAACAAAAATGGAATCTTCGAATAAATATGAAAATATAAATGAAATTGAAAGCTTGGTGAGAAACCTAAATAAAGCCTGGATAGAAAAACGCATAGAGGATTTGTATACATTTTTTCATAAAGATGTTGTTGCTTTCTACCCGGAGGTATTAAAAAAATTGCAGGTAAAGATACAATGGTAAATAGCTATAGATAATTTATTAATACAGCTACAATTCACAAATTTGAAGAGTTAAAGCTTGATGTAAATGTTTTTAATTTTACCGCAATTGCTCAATTAACTTTTTTAATAGATTATGAAATTCAAGGCAAGATTCATTCTGAAAAAGGCAATGACATTTTGGTATTAAATAATTTTAATAGTGAATGGAAAGTTGTATGGCGTACCCAAATTCCAATTACATCCAATTAAGATTTTTTAATCAGCTTAATTAACATTCTGTTGAAGAACAATATTACGAATTTTTAGGTCTTCAATTATTTTAGAAAAACAATTTTCATCCGCGCCCACATATTCGGGTGGTGAGATGCCTTTCCTGGTAAAATCATTATTCAATACTCTTCTTGCAACTGAAGAACATGTATAACCGGTTGTTCGTGACATCGAAGTAATATTCTTATTGTCATCATATTTATCAAAAAGTTTATAAGTATATCCTATTGCTTCCTTCTTTTCCGTCCCTTTGATCCTTACAAGCATTGCAGTAAATTCAGGCTCACCCGGAATAAGTTTCCAATGCGGGAAAAGTATCTTAGAACTGAAATCCATTGGCTTTATCTTCTTCCCTTCAATTTCAATTTCCTCAATGCCAAAGAATCCTGCATCCTTAAGAAATTGGATATGCCCAATATGCCCGGGATAACGAAGTGTTTTTTCTTTCATGTTTGGTATTTTCATTGTATTCAATAGAGATCTCAATCCATCAGTGTTAAATGCTTCTAAAGTACCTACCGGATCAAATTCAATTAATTCAGGTTCAGACAAAGCAGATTTTATTATGAGTTTTCCATTTTCAATAATTCTAGCCGGTCGAGTATATTCTTCAATAACATCGATTGGTGAAAAAGGAGCTTTGTATTGGAAAGGCAATGTACGTTTAAATGGAAGTCCGCCGACAAAACATTCAAATGAATCTATTTCCATTTTACTATTGTGCCATCCTAAGATTATATTACTCAATCCTGGTGCGACACCGCAATCAATTACTGCTGTAACATTTTTACTTTTAGCTAATTGGTCTAGCGCAAAAGGGTCCTCTTCAAAGAATGATATATCGACAACATTCTTACCGGCTTCAATGATTGTCTTTAATGTATTAAAGCCCATAAAGCCTGGCACAGCGCCTATTATTAAGTCAAAATCTTTTATAATTTCTTTTAATAATGTTGTATTTGAAATATCACACGTTACTACCTTCAAATTATACTGCTCTTTTAACTGCTGTAACTTATCTTTATTAAAGTCGATACTAGTTACGGAATAATCATTAGCAAGGTCAATTGCGATAGCGCTGCCAACCATACCGGCACCTAATACTGCTATATTTACCATATTATGTTCCACCTATGTAAAAGATTTTAGGAAATATTAACGTAATCCTAAATTAAAAAATAATCTTGATGTGCTTTACATCCAATATGAATAAAAATAATTTTTCATAGTTTTGAAGCAGTCAATTTATTTTAACTTTACAATATTCAGAAAATATAAATGAGGAGTAGGTTATATTTATTAAACAATTAGTTTTAGACCTCAATCCTATTATAACAATTCCTATTCTTATTTTAGAATAACTTTTCAAAAATATTTTGGTGGAAAGAATATAAATAATTTTATTGGTTAATACTGCATAGTTAAAAATATAGTAAAGGTTTCAATTTGAATGTAATATTATTTACAATGCTAATTTGGGCAGGCTCTTTCTCTGCAGGATTTTTGGGATCGCTTACAGGTCTTGGGGGAGGCGTTGTAATTGTTCCGCTTTTAACTTTAGTATTTGGGGTTGATATACGTTATGCGATCGGAGCTTCACTCATTTCGGTTATAGCAACCTCGTCGGGTGCTGCTTCTGCATATGTAAAGGAAGGATATTCCAATATTAGAATAGGAATGTTTTTAGAGATGGCAACAACCGTCGGGGCTGTGGTCGGCGCATATCTTGCTGGAATTACACCGGCAAACATTATTGCAATTATTTTCGGTTTAGTTCTGCTTTATTCAGCTGCTCAAACTTTTAGAACACGTAAAGGACAGCATATAACCAATGAACCAAATAAGCTTGCCGAAAAGTTAAAACTTAATGGAACCTACCCCGAAAAAGGTAAATTACAATCATATACAATGCAGAATATTCCCGGCGGTTTTGGAGTGTGTTTTACTGCCGGAACTCTTTCGGGTTTGTTAGGAATCGGCGGAGGAGCTGTAAAAGTGCTCGCGATGGATCAGGTAATGAAGATACCATTCAAAGTATCTGCAACAACAAGTAATTTTATGATAGGCGTAACTGCTGCTGCAAGTGCAGGTATTTATTTAAGCAGAGGTTATATCGATCCAGGACTGGCAATGCCGGTAATGTTAGGTGTTCTTCTCGGTTCAATATTCGGAGCAAAAGTGCTTGCAGTAGCTTCTTCACATTGGTTAAAAATATTATTCAGTATAATAATTTTTATAATGGCATTTGAAATGATTAAAAACGGAATTTCAGGAACAATTTAAATGAAACAGAAAGTTGAAATCCAGCAGGATAAAAACATAGAAATTATAATGAGTAACCTGCTTAGAGTTGGGGTAATCTTAGCAGCTTCTTTTGTCCTTTTTGGAGGAATTCTTTATTTAATTCATAACGGTTATTCATTGCCAAATTACAAAACATTTAAAGGAGAGCCTTCATCACTTAAAAACATACCAGAAATTTTTAAAAATTTATTTTCATTTAATACCGGCGCGATCATCCAGTTCGGTTTAATTTTACTTATTGCAACACCCGTAGCACGAGTTACTTTTTCTGTATTCGCCTTCCTTTATGAAAAAGATTATATGTACATCGTATTTACATTAATTGTTTTGTCAATTTTGTTATACAGCTTCTTTGCAGGAATGTAATTCTATTATCATAAGTGATAAAAAATTTGTTTCAGATAATCTTCATATAAAATAAAAATTATGCCACACTAATTTTTGTTTAAATCCTAGTCCTCAATTCTTAAAATTCAATTTTATTTAGATCACAGTTTTTATAGCTGATGATAGAGAGCACCTGCAGAAATCATTTTAACTAATTAATCGTCTTAAACATTATAAAATAAAACAGCGAATTAACGACTTTTTGGAGGCAATTATGTTTTACCTAAATATTTTTAAAAAAACAAAAATAATTTCAATGATAATATTTGCTTTATTTATTGGAATAAATTTTAATCTTTTAGCTTTCAATAATTCAATGTCTCTTTCTCAAAGGGTAAATAATGCTATCTCGAATTATTATTATCAAAGTTTTTACATATCGGCAAATCGAAAAGGTATAGTAAAAATAGAGGGCCAGGTAAATTCTTTATATGACAAGTATAATATTTTTGATATTGCATCAAAAGTTCAGGGTGTAAAAGGAATAGAGGATTTTATTTCCGTAAATACCCAACTTCTTCCTGCTGATATTATTAAAGATGGAATTGAATTTAACTTAAAACTTGATAAGCATATCCTTGAGCCAAATCGGATAAAAGTTATGGTTGTAGGCAACGGTATTGTAATATTAAGGGGAACAGTCAGTTATAATAAAGAAAAATTGCAGGCAGAAACAGTTGCTTCACAGGAAAAGGGAGCAACGGGTATTGTAAACCAGATAAAAGTCCTTCCTAAAAGAATAGCACTAAGCAGTAAAAATCTTAGAGTAGTTGTCCATGACGTCATAAAAGATAATTTCCCCCTTGATAAGCATGTTAAATTTTCTGTAAAGAAAGGAGTTGTTACTCTTGACGGACACTCACATGATATGTGGGGAATCGATCAACTTCCAAAAGATTGTTATGAAATTAAAGGTGTTAAAAAAGTAATTAATGATATTAAACCAATCGCATAAATATTTTTTATGAATTGACTTATATTTTTCTAAAATTGGAGTTAATAATTACTAATTGATTTGTAATGCCTTTCAAAGGTTACAAATCAATTAGTTTAATATGAACAGGCCATTTATATTTTAATTCTACTGCCTATAAAATATTTGTTATACTCATGAAACGATTATAAACTGCCTTTGTATTCTTATTAAAATGCTTTTCCTTGTTTAATATATTTTTATAGAAGAATATTTAATTGGCCAAATTGTTTCTTATCACAGACTATATATAAATATTCATTTAAAATTTTTGTTTGAAATAATGGGATTAATTTAAGCATAGCAAATTATTAAATAATTGCGGTTTTTAACATAAAAAACATAATTACCAAGAAGGAGTTCTAATAATTTAGATTATGCATGGAGAAACAATGGTATCAAAGTCAGATGATTTTTCAATAGATGATACCAATATTGAAAAATTAGTAAAGTTCCTCGCCGACAAAGATGGATTAAAAAGGCAGGTAG
This sequence comes from uncultured Bacteroidota bacterium, assembly GCA_963710735.1. GTDB lineage: Bacteria > Bacteroidota > Ignavibacteria > Ignavibacteriales > Ignavibacteriaceae > FEN-1297. The sequence goes on from CAVQBN010000006.1 coordinate 110,350, forward strand.
CCAGAATTTCATTAGTAAAAATCGGAAGGCCGGCAATTCCATACCTTGAAAAATTGCTTAATGCAGAAGAATACAGAACCTGCTGGGAAGCAATTAAGGCGATCAGCTGCATTCCCCACGCAGATACAATTCCGGCTTTACTAAAATGTTTGGATGATAAAAACGAAGATATTCGCTGGGTTGCGGCGGAAGGAATGATTGAATTAGAAAAACATGCCGTAAAACCTTTATTGAGATCAATTTTAGCTAACTATGAATCAGTAAACTTCTGTGAAACTGCTCATCATATTTTAAAAGAATTAGTAATCCGAAAATCATTTAACGACACCACAAATTTAATTCCTATGCTGATTAATAGAGATATGGAGGATACACAAATCCCTCTTTCGGCAAATGCAAAACTTGCCGAATTAAATAAAGAAAAGAATAAATAAAAAATATTTACCTTTCTAAAAATTCGTTAACAACTTTATTAACTGTATCTATTTCACAACCGGGTGCAAGATGTCCGCAATCATTATTTAATTTTACTAATTGCGCATTTATCATTTTTGCAAAGTTTATTGCAGGGTTAGGATTAACCATATGATCCTGCAATGAAGTTATAATCAGCATTTTTGCTTTTACAACGGCTGCTGCTTTTTCCATATCTTCATTGAAGGGAAAAGAAACATCATGCACTAAAATTGCCTTTAGCTGGCTTCTCCAATCGTATACATTAAATTCCCTGGAAAAGCTCTTCTGAAAATCTTCAATAAAAGTTTCAAAGTCTGCAGGTTTAGTATGCGTTACTCTGTATTCAGGTGTGGTTATATTAAGTGCCGTAATATCAGCTATAGCTTTCATTATCATTTCTTTAGGTGCATTACAATTCAATTCAGTATTTATAACCTGCAGTTCAGTATTCAAAAGAAGTTGATCATAAGATGTGATTTTGGGAGAACCAACCCAGGCGACGGCTTTATCCATAAAATCCGGATACGAAACAACCCATTGAAAAGTCTGCATTCCTCCCATTGATCCGCCCATTATACAAAAAAGATGATTGAGCCTCAGTTTTTTAGTTACAAAATTATATTGAGTATTTACCATATCCCTTATATCAAATTCGGGAAATTTTTCGTTGGGCTGTAATTTACTGTTAGAAGGCGAAGATGAAACTCCGTCTCCTAAAGCATCAACAGCAATAACAAAATATTTAGTGCTGTCTGCTATTTTACCCGGGCCTATTAAAAATGAAAGCCCGGCGGAATTTCCCCCGAACCAGGTTGGAAATAAAATTGCATTAGTTTTATTACTGTTCAATTTGCCATAGGTTCTGTACCCTATTCTGCAATCCTTAATAGTTTGACCGTTTTCAAGTTTAAAGTTCCCAAGATCGGCATACTTTTGAATTGATTGAGCAGAGACAGCGGTATAAAATATTATTATAAAAAATACGGATGTTAATAATCGCTTTAACATTTTTGTTCCCTGAATTATAAATATTGGTTTTTACATCTCAATTAAACATTTTAAAACTAATGAAAAGTTAACACTATTACACATATTTGTTTTTCAAATGACTAATTTTGTAAAACATTAGAAATATTTATAAAGAATTATTGAGAATAAAATTGTTAAAGAAATTCAACCAGAAAATAAGTGAAGGAATTTTATTTACAGATCAATATCAGCTAATGATGGCGCAGCTTTATTATAATATGGGAGTTCACGAAAAGCCTGCACAGTTTGATCATTATTTTAGGGAATATCCTGATTATGGTTCGCACAAAGCCGGGTACTGTGTTAATGCCGGACTTGAATGGCTTATCGATTGGATGCAGAATTCTTTTTTTACAAACGAAGAAATTAATCTCCTAAGAGGGCAAAAAACTTCCGGAGGTAAACAGCTTTTTTCAGAGGATTTTCTTAAATGGCTTTTAATAAATGGAAATTTTAAGAGTATCGGTTTAAAAGCAATTCCCGAAGGGCGTGTTGTTCACCCTTTTGAACCTTTAACTGTTGTACAAGGCCCGCTGGCTATTGCTCAAATTTTAGAAACGGCTTTGTTGAATCAATTGAACTTTCAAACTCTTATTGCAACAAAAGCTTCAAGGATAAAGGAAATGGCAAGAGGCCAGCTTTTATTGGAGTTCGGTGCAAGGAGAGCACAGGACAGAGGAGCAATTGCGGGAGTGCGCGGCGCTTTAATCGGAGGAGCTGATTATACCTCTAATGTTGGAATCTCCCTCCTTCTTGGTTATCCTCCTAAAGGAACACATGGACATAGCATGGTTCAGCTTTTCATTTCCATGGGAATGACAGAATTGGATGCATTTAATTCATTCGCTGAACTTTATCCTGATGATTGTATTTTATTAGTAGATACAATTAATTCTCTGGAAAGCGGAATTCCCAATGCAATAAAAGTTTTTGAAAAGCTTAAGAAAAAAGGCCATCACCCTATTGGTATTCGGCTGGATTCCGGGGACCTTGCTTACTTAAGCATACAAGCAGCCAAGCTGTTAAACGAAGCAGGTTTTACAGATGAAAAAATAGTACTCTCAAATGAACTGGATGAAATGAACATTTGGCAGATTATTACTCAAATAATACAGGAAGCTCCTAAATACGGAATTGAACCCGATGGTTTGATAAAAAGACTCACGTTTGGAGTCGGAACAAGATTGATAACCTCATCCGGCGATGCTGCTCTTGGAGGAGTTTATAAATTAGTTGCTGTAAAAAATGATGTGGAGTGGGACCCTATTATAAAAATTTCCGAGACTCCCGAAAAAATTCCACTTCCCGGAAATAAACAAGTGTGGCGGTTATATAACAATAAAAAAACAACGGCCGATTTAATTGGTTTAAATGAAGAAGAGATTAATTCATATTCAACTTTCTCACTGCATCATCCAACCGACCCCGGTAAACACAGAAAGATAACTCAAAATCATATTTCCAAATCAGAACCTTTATTAATTGAAATTTTGAAAAACGGCGAACTGATTTATAACTTTCCTTCAATTGATGAAATCAGGAAAACATTATCTAATGATCTTGAATTATTGGACCCTGGTGTAAAAAGACTTATAAATCCTCATGTATATCATGTTTCATTAACCAATAAATTATGGGACTTAAAGCAGAGGTTAATAAGTGATTTGACAAACGATTAAAATTTTTCAATTAAGGCATCTAACTTCAGTGGGGAAATCAATTAAAAACTTCAGAAATTAAAGAACAATGTGCTTTTTATCATTTCCCACACTAATAGGGTGATAAAAACAGTTGACAGATGAAAACAAATGCTCTATATTTCGACCCGTCAAGTAAATCAGTCGAAAGATTAGAAAAATGTCTCAAGAAGATAGCACAAAAGAAAAAGAAACAATAATAATTGAAGCGGCACGCAAGCGCTTTGCTCATTACGGTTTTTCCAAAGTTACCATGGACGAAATTGCCGGTGATGTTGAAATGGGAAAGGCTTCACTTTATTACTACTTCCCTACAAAGGAAGATTTATTCAGATCAGTTATTTCACAAGAACTGAACGAATTGCAAAAGAATATTGAATTGATTCTGAATGAACCGAATTCAGCTTCGGGCAAACTTAAAAGCTATGTTGAACAACGAATGCTGTTCTTCCAGAAGTTACTAAATCTCGGGACACTAAGTGTTCACGCATACTTTGATACAAAGTCGATGTTTAAGAAAATATTTTTAGACTTTGCAGAAGTTGAGAAGAGTTTAATTAAAAAAATTATTGACGAAGGTAAAAAGACAAATGAATTCAGCCATGAATTAAATGAAGATACTGCCGAAGTTTTTCTTCATATACTTCAGGGACTTAGATGTAATGTTCTTAGATGGGCAAAAGGACAGGGAATTGATGATAAAATTAGAGAAAACTTACAACGGGAAATGAGTATTGCAACGGATATTTTTATTCACGGAATTAAAAAAAGATAATTAAAGAAATTTTATTTAATAAGGAAAAATATTTATGGGACAAGATGAAGAAATGAAAAACCAAAACAATCCAAATCAGAAAGGATTAAACGAAGGTGCAGATCAAAAAATCGATGATGTACCGATGTTCAAAAAGAAAAAAATTATAATTCCATTCTTCATAATTCTTATTGCAGCAATAATCGGGGTCTATTGGTACATTGGACAGTTAGGTTACGTCTCTACCGACGATGCTTTCGTGGACGGGAACCAACTATCTGTTAGTTCCAAAATTCTTGGAAGAATTACCAACCTAAAAGTTGATGAAGGCGATTCGGTTAAACAAGGAGAATTGCTTGTAAAGCTTGATTCAACAGATTTAAAAGCGCAGGAAAACCAGGCTAAAGCAATGCTCGCCCTTGATCAGGAAAGTATAACACTTGCAAAAGTTAATGTTGAAAAAGCCCAGGATGACTTCAACCGTGCACAGACGCAATTTAAAGATAATGTAATTCCAAAAGAACAATTTGATCATATGCAAAAAGCCCTGGAAGCTGCAAAGGCAACTTACAATATTTCTTTATCAAAGGTTGGAACTGCAAAAGCACAATTAAAAGTTATAAAAACACAACTACAGAATACTGAGATATTTTCACCGATGGACGGTGTAGTCGCCAAACGCTGGGTACTTGCCGGCGATGTTGTTGCTCCGGGACAGCCTATTTTTACAATTTATAATCTTAAAGATATTTGGGTAACTGCTGACTTAGAAGAAACTAAACTCGCATCAATTCATATTGGAGACACTGTAGATATTTCCGTGGATTCTTATCCTGATCAAGATTTTAAGGGTCAGGTATTTCAAATCGGATCAAACACAGCATCGCAATTTTCACTTATTCCACCTTCAAATGCGTCAGGAAATTTTACCAAGGTTACACAGCGAATTCCAATAAAAATTTCTATTAAGCCTGTAGCTACAACTGGGCAGCAAGACCCGCCTAAAAATATAAAGTTGTTGCCTGGAATGTCTGTAGAGATTAAAGTTAAGGTACAATAGTAAATGGCTAAGAATACTAATAACGGAAACGCTAGACAACTTTCAAACTTACATGAACATCCGTCCTTTAAGTGGTTCGTGCTGGCGAATGTAATGGTTGGAACTTTTATGGCTGTGCTGGATGCAACCATTGTAAATGTCGGTTTACCAAAAATGATGGCCGCGTTCGGAACAAGCGTAGATAAAATCGAATGGGTATTGACGGCTTATCTTTTGGTTTTCGCAGTAGTGCTACCCTCATCCGGATGGATTGCTGATCATTTTGGATATAAAAGGTCATATTTTCTTGGATTACTATTATTTACCTTGGGTTCTTTATTATGCAGTCTTTCTCCTAATGAAAATGTTCTTATTGCAATGAGAGTTATTCAAGGCGCAGGAGCCGGATTTATTATGCCCGTAGGTATGGCAATTGTTACAAGGGAATTTCCACCGGAACAAAGAGGAATGGCTCTGGGATTCTGGGGTGTTGCTGCCGCTGCATCAATTTCTCTAGGACCAATGGTAGGCGGATATTTAATAGACAGTTTCAGCTGGCATGCAATGTTCGATGTAAACGTCCCGGTGGGAATTGTTGCTCTTATTGCCACATTAATAATCTTACGGGAATATAAAACCACACATGCCCGTTCATTTGATTTTGTTGGTTTTATTTCGATGACATTGTTCCTAACTTCTCTTTTATTAGCATTATCCGATGGAAATGCTGCCTGGAATACCGAAGGCTGGACTTCGAATTTTATTCTATCTTGCTTTGCATTATCATTCGTTAGCTTTGTAATTTTTATTACTACTGAGTTGACGGTAAAACACCCTATTATTAACCTAAGGATTTTGAAATTCCGGAACTTTGCTATGGCTAATATTATGCTTTTTATTTTCGGCCTGGCTTTTTTCGGTAATTCATTCCTTTTACCTATTTACCTTCAGAATTCACTCGGCTATACTGCGCTTCAAGCAGGCTTAGTATTTTTCCCGGTAGGCATTATTCAGGCTGTAATGTCACCAGTGGCCGGCTGGATGACTGATAAATTAAATCCGAAGATTCCGATATTTATAGGCATTGTGCTAACATTTTTAAGTATGTACCTATATAAAGACTTATCACTCAACTCGGAATACAGCGCAATAATGCTTCCGCTTGTAATCAGAGGATTCGGATTGGGATTTATGTTTATACCTTTGAGTACAATTGCATTAAATGATATTCCGAAAAACGAAATGGCTCAGGCAACTGGTTTATTTAATACAATTAGACAGGTTGGTGGAAGTTTCGGTGTTGCAATTCTTGGTACCTTCTTAACACGGAGGGTTATTTTTCATACACAGATATTTGGGCAAGCAGTAAATCCTAATTCCGATATTTTTCAACACACAGTATATGGACTTAAAAACTTTGTACAGAACTCAGTAGGCGGTGCAGGACGCGATGTTGTTATTAGAGCAAAAGCATTAATACTTCAGAATGTTGCCGGTCAAGCATTTGTGCAAGGAATAACCGATGATTTCCTTGCAGGTGCAATTCTTACATTATTTATACTAATTCCATTATTCTTCCTCCGATATCATAAGAATAAGACCGGAGAAAAAATGCAGGCAATGGAATAATTCTACTTTTACAATGGAGCATATAATATGAAATATAAAATATTATTCACACTTTTATTTAGTTTACTTATTCTAGTTAGCGGTTACTCGCAGCAATCAATTCAAGATTCACTTACATTGCAGCAAGCGATTAAAATGACACTAACAAATCAACCTCTCTTAAAACAGGCTGAAGAACAAATAAATGCTGCCGAAGCAAAAATTAAGGAACAGAACAGTTTTAATTATCCAAGAGTAGACGCGAATTTGTCTTATACTCGAATCGGCCCCATCCCTACTATTCAATTTGGAGGGCTTGGTTTTACTTTAGCCCCTGCTAATAATTACGATGCACACATTACCGCTTCAGACCTTATTTATGATTTTGGGAAAAGAAATTCACTCTTAGATTTAGCAAAATCTTACAAATTAACTTCTGAAGATAAAGTTAATTTGGTAAAAAATAGTCTTAGCTATCAAACAATTCAAGCTTTTTACACAATTTTGTTTTTGGGGAAAAGCATAAAAGTTAAGGATGAACAAATCAATACCTTTAAAAAGCATATTGCTGATGCAAATAAAAAAGTTGAAAGCGGAAGTGCAACTGATTTTGATGTTCTTACCACTGAAGTAAGAGTTGCCGCTGCAGAAAATCAAAAGATAGATTTAATAAATGCGTTAACTAAAGAGAAAATTTATTTGAAGAGCCTGCTTGGCTGGTCTTCGAATAAAGAATTGAATTTGTCTGGAAATTTTTCAAGAGATACCTCTTCAATAAGCACTGAATCATTAGTGGAAGAAGCATATCAAAAAAGACCTGAAATGAAATTAGCAAGAGATGCCGAAAACAGCGCCATGGTTTCCAGGCAAGTTGCTTCAATTACAGATAGACCAACACTTAGTGTATTGGCCAGCTATGGTTTTAAAAATGGTTATGAACCGAATCTCAATGTTCTAAGAGGTAATTGGGCTGCGGGAATAAATGCTTCAATACCAATCTTTAACGGAAATTTAAAAGACGCAAAAGTAGAAGAAGCCGATGCTAATTTAAAATCTTCATCAGCTAAAATTTTAGAATTAGAAAGAACTATTAAAACCCAGGTAGAGCAGGCTGCAACTGATTTAGATGCCAGCAGAGCAAAAATTAAAACTACTGAAGTCCAGGTAAAGCATGCAAAAGATGCAGTATCACGAGCAGAAGTCAGGTATCGTGACGGGGTAATTACAAATCTGGATTTGATAGATGCGGAAACTTCGCTTTCTGAAGCCGAACTTCTCAGCTTAAGAGTATCGTACGAAAATGTGATTAATATGTATTCGCTGAAAGAGGCTATTGGAGAAATGATAAGATAACTTTTTTCAGATAAAGGCAGAAAGCATAATACCCGGAAAATTATTTGAAAAAGATGTTCAAGAATGGCTAATGGAAAAAACGGATCGACTGGAAATTTATTAGGACGCTTTAATGCGTTTAGAGCTTTAAATCATAAAAATTTCAGACTCTATTTTGGTGGACAGGGAATTTCAGTTATAGGTACATGGGTTCAGCGTATTGCTTTAACATGGCTTGTGTACCGTTTAACTAATTCTGCTTTTTTATTAGGTCTAGTCGGATTCTCAGGTCAAATTCCTCTTTTAATTGTTACCCCATTTGCAGGTGTATTAGCAGACCGTTTAGATAAACATAAAATTCTGCTTTACACTCAAGCGCTTTCCATGATTCAAGCTTTCGTACTTGCTGCTTTAGTATTATCAAACACAATTCAGGTTTGGGAAATTATTACGCTTAGTGTTATTCTTGGCGTGTTTGATGCCCTAGATATGCCGACTAGACAATCCTTTATGGTTGAAATGGTTGGTAACAACCGTGAAGATTTAAGTAATGCTATTGCTCTAAACTCAAGTATGGTTAATTCAGCTAGGCTTATCGGGCCTGCAATTGCCGGAATTTTAATTTCCTTATTCGGGGAAGGTTGGTGCTTCCTCCTAAATGCGATAAGTTATGTTGCTGTAATTGTTTCGCTTTTAAAAATGAACATCGATTACAAACCTGCAAAATCCAAAAAGAAAGAAACTTTTAAAGAACTGAAGGAAGGACTTCAATATGCATTCGGTTTTGCACCGATAAAAACTATACTCATTCTTCTTGCTATTGTAAGCTTTATGGGAACACCTATTAGAATATTAGCTCCGGTTTTTGTTAAACAATTTTTCCACGGCGGAGCTGCCCTTTTTGGGTTTTTAATGGGAGCCTCTGGACTTGGTGCTCTAACTGGTGCAATAATATTAATGAACAGAAAAAGTGTACTAGGGCTTGGTAAATTAATAACATATTCTGTATTTGCTTTTGGTATTGGACTAATTGCCTTTGCACTTTCGCATGTTCTAGTACTATCACTAATTTTTATGTTTATTACCGGCATCGGAATGATGATTCAACTTGCCGGAAGCAATACTATGCTGCAGACAATTGTAGACAATGATAAACGAGGGAGAGTAATGAGCCTTTATGCAATGTCTTTCCGTGGTATTGCTCCATTTGGGAGCTTACTTGCCGGTGCGGCAGCGGGCTTAATTGGTGCATCATTAACTTTAATTATAGGCGGATTTTTCTGCCTGATCGGTGCAATCTATTTTTTCATTAATCTTCCAAAGATGCGAACACTAATTAGGCCCATTTATATGAAACTCGGGATTATTCCAGAGTCATTACAAGGTGTTGGCACCGCAACACAATTATCTTTTGAAGAAAAAGACTAAGCCGGTTTTACATTTTATGCTTTATTATACTTAGTGAGAATTATTATGCAATTTTATTTTAAGGTTTCGTATTACTGAAAAGATTTTCAGCATTTTTAAAGAAGAAGATTTTCTCTCAGTGACCCTTCTCACCCACGCCTCCAGTTAACGGAGGTCTATCACTTACAATTAGACCTTCGCTTGCATTGAAGAGACGCTTTGCCTAATTTCTTTCGAAGTGTGCAAGGGCCAAAGCCAAGAGTTTTTATTAAAAAAATTTCTAATAGAAAAATAAATCATGTCAAATAATTTAAATAACGGCACTTTCTCTTTAACGAATTTACCCGAACGTTCTTATTATAAATGGCTTGTTCTCGCAGTAGTCATGATTGGTACGTTTATATCAGTGCTCGATGCTTCCATCGTAAATGTAGCAATGCCTAAAATGATGGCTTCATTCAGTGTAAGTGTGGATAAAATAGAATGGGTACTAACTGTTTATCTGCTAATTCGCTCGGTTATTTTCCCTACATCTGGGTGGATAGCGGATAATTTCGGATACAAAAAAGCATACAACTTGGGATTGATTCTTTTTACTGTCGGATCTTTATTTTGCAGCCTTGCTTCAAATGAAAATATGCTGATTTTTTTCAGAATCATTCAAGGTGCTGGTGGAGGTTTGATTATGCCGATTGGAATGGCAATTATAACGAGAGAATTCCCGCCGGAACAGAGAGGGTTTGCACTGGGATTTTGGGGAATTGCTGCGGCAGCATCCATTTCACTAGGCCCTATGTTTGGTGGTTATCTAATTGATAAATTTGATTGGAATGCAATCTTTGATATTAATGTTCCTATAGGTGCAATTGGTGTTGCAGCTTCATGGATGATTCTAAAGGAATATAAAAATCCGAGAAAAGGTAAATTTGATACTTTGGGTCTTATAAGCATGACAACATTTCTTGTCTCTCTTTTATTGGCTCTATCAGATGGGAATTCCGCTTGGAATACAGGAGGCTGGACTTCCAATTTTATTTTGACTTGCTTTTTTATTGCATTTATTAGTTTTGTTGTTTTTCTATCTAGAGAACTATCGGTTAAAAATCCAATTTTAGATTTAAGAATATTAAAGAATCGTAATTTCGGTTTATCTAATATAATGTTCTTTATTTTTGGTTTAGCATTTTTCGGTAACTCATTCCTTTTACCTATTTACCTTCAAAATTCTCTAAGTTACACTGCACTCCAGGCAGGACTCGTATTTTTCCCTGTCGGAATTATTCAAGCTATTATGTCTCCGATTGCCGGAAAGATGACCGATAAATTGAATCCGAAAATTCCTATTTCAATCGGAATTATCTTAACATTTTTCAGCATGTATTTATATAAGGATCTTTCTCTTACTACCGAATACGGAGGTATTTTGCTTCCGCTTATAATCAGAGGATTCGGGCTTGGTTTTATGTTTATACCCTTAAGCACAATTGCGGTAAACAATATCCCTAAAGAAAAAATGGCGCAGGCTACCGGATTGTTCAATACAATACGTCAGGTAGGCGGCAGCTTTGGCGTTGCAATTTTAGGAACTTTACTAACACGCAGAGTTATTTTTCATTCGGCAATATACAGTCAGTCAGTTAATAAAAATTCCGCAGCATACAAACATTTACAGTATGGGTTGAAACATTTCGTTCAGCAATCTTTAGGCGGTGCCGGCAGCCAGGTTGCAACCAGAGCAAAGATATTGATTGCGCAAAATTTAACTAATCAGGCATTTGTAAGGGGAATTGCTGATGATTTTTTAGCAGGCGCAGCAATTACAATTCTGATAATAATCCCGCTTTTCTTCTTAAAATACAAGAAGAAAGTTGCTAAGAGAGTTGAAGTTTCAGAATAGTATTCTTTTCCAAAATAATATTTTTCAACTAATCTTGTATTCTAAAAATTGGATGGAATTTAATTCCGAGAAAATATAAAACAATAAATTTATTTGTATAAAAATTAAAAAAGGCGTATTCAATTATAAGACAAAGAATACGCCATTATAAAATTAAATTTATTTTATTTTTTATTTAATTCAAGTGTTGTTACTTCGCTAGCTACTTTCCAGCTACCATTATCTTTAACTAATGTAAAGAAACCTGTTTGTTTTAATCTTGCATCTGTAATATTCACCTTTGCAATAGCAGTATTACCATCGGTATCAACTGAATTAATCGTAACATTTCTTACCCAACCGCCTTTTTGTCCGTTTTTAACTAAGTTAATAAATTGATCTCCAGAGTAGTGATCTAAAGTATTTGTAATATTGTTCAAAGTAATAACTGAACCGGTATTTAGTAAAGCTTTTGATAAATTGTCAGCATTTCTACTATCAACACTTTTTACATAATTAGTTATTGTTTGTTCAATATCGGTTTTATCTTCCTTTAACATATTAGCTGCAAAAAGAGAGACTGATATTAATAGAACTGAAAGGACAGTTAAAAATTTAGTTGCTTTCATAATTTCACCTATTTTTATTTGGTATTTTGTAGAATAAAGAACATACCTTGTGGGTATTAAGCTTAGACACAAAATTATCGTTTTTTTTACTATTTGAGTTAAAAAAATTAATAACGGACAAATAGTTACATAAACGGTATTATTTGTACATCAAATTTACGAAAACTTTATGAACGGTAAAAAAAATTGATGTGCTAAACTATTAAATGTGATAATCTATTCCGTTTGGTTTTGAATTTAACAAACTAAGAATGTATATTCCTATTAAGGAATAAGTTAATTCATTAACACCTTAAACCATCCGGCATTTTTTCAGCGGCTTAAGATGTATGGTGCAAAACCGAATTTCGGTTTAAGTAAAGTTATAATCCATACAAAAAAGGGATAAGCCATGAAAACATTTATATTGATGACAAAACTATCTCCCGATGTTGCCAGACAACTACAAAACAGAGCCAAACTAGGGCGAACCTGGCTTGATCAAGTAAAAAAGAAATGTCCCCAGGTTAAATTTATTGCACATTACGCTCTTTTAGGGCCATACGATTTTCTCGATATTTATGAAGCACCGGACGAAGAAACTGCTGCAAAAGTTTCAATGATCAGCATGTCTAACGGGGCTTTTCAAGCAGAGAGTTTGACGGCAATACCATACAAACGTTTTCTCGAATTAACTAAGGAAGTTGAAGAGAAAGTAAATATTCTCGTTTAATTGCTTTATTAATTTAATAGTTACCTATTGTTAGATCCTTTTTTACGATTGACAGAATATTTTGAGATTTATCCGTTGCTTTTAAGACTTAAATATCCTTTGGAATATTTATTTAGTCAAGTTGAGATCTCTAATTAAAAGATATTACATTCATATTTAATGGAGGTTACCATGCCGATTCAAAAACTAAAAGAATACCTGGATAGCAATAAAATAAAATACATTACCGTAAAACATTCGTCCGCTTACACCGCACAAGAAGTTGCGGCATCAGCACACATTCCTGGTAAAGGACTTGCAAAATCCGTTCTAATAAAAATTGAAGGTAAAATGGCAATGGCTGTTTTACCTGCTTCAGATAAAGTCGATTTCGATCTTCTTAAGGCTGTTATGAGTGAAGAAAACGTTAGGCTGGCATACGAACAAGAGTTTATGGATAAGTTTCCTGATTGTGAAGTTGGTGCTATGCCGCCATTTGGAAATATATACGGACTTGAAGTGTATGTATCAAAAAGCCTAACTGAAAATGATGAGATTGCTTTTAATGCATGCTCACATTCAGAAATATTAAAAATGTCTTATAAGGATTTTGAAAAATTAGTAAAACCAAAAATTTTGGATTTCTCATTTCAATCAATGCTTTGATTTGGACAAACTATTTAATTTCAACGTCTTTTAAATTTGCTGATCACATTCGAATGATTGGTATGGAATAATTTGGTTAATTTTTATCATTTTGAAATATATTTTTATTTCTGCAATTGTTGAACCAAATAATTAAGGCTTTACTTTAATAAATTTTTTAAGTTTTAACATCCTTCCTATAAAAGAATCCAATTCTTTATTTTCCAGCAATTATGTTAAACAGAATATTTTATTTAACCATTCCTCACATTTTCATTAATAATCTCATAAAATTTATATATTTTTGTGTTTTTATGAATAAACAGTGTACTTTTTAATCAAAAATACTTATTAACAATAAATTCAGGTGTTCAAAATGTTACCAAAAGTCGCAAATTGTATTCCTTTTTTTATAGGAATAATTTTTTTTTCCGGAGTGATCTCCTCTTCCTTCAGCCAGGAGATGAAAGAAATAAATCGCAGTGATATGGATACAACTGTAAGCCCATCAACTGATTTTTTTGAATATGCAAATGGAAACTGGTTAAAGAAAACTGAGATTCCACCGGCATATTCGGGGTGGGGTTCTTTTTATATTCTTAATAACGATAATTTAGATAAGTTAAAAAATATATTGGCGGAAGTTGAAAAAAAATCGGATTGGAAGAAAGGCAGCAGTGAACAGCTTGTCGGCGATTTTTATTATACCGGTATTGATTCCGCAAAAATTGAAAAAGATGGCTACGAACCAATTCAACCTGACCTGGAAGCCGTAAGTGCAATAAAAAATCTGAATGGTTTTTACAAAGAACTGGTGAGAGTTCAACTAGGATATTCAAATCCTTTATTTTCATTTGGATCGGGAGCCGATGCGAAGAATAGCAAAATGAATATTGCCCAATTATATCAAAGCGGATTGGGTATGCCTGATCGCGATTATTATTTAAAAACTGATGAAAATACAAAATCAATTAGAGAAAATTATAAATCATTAATAAAAAAATCTTTCATGTTAACGGGGGTAGATTCAGCCACTGCAGAAAAAAATGCCGAAAATATTATAGCGCTTGAAACTAAACTTGCAAAAGCTTCAATGTCACGGACAGAACAACGAGATCCGAAAAAAATATATCATAAAATGACGGTAAAAGAATTAATTTCCCTTGCACCCGAATTTGAATGGAATAATTATTTTGACTTGGTCGGAGATGCAAAACCCGGCGATATAAATGTTGCTCAGCCTGACTTCTTCAAAGAAGTTAGTAATATTATTAAAAATACTCCTTTGCCAACTTTAAAAGATTATCTGCAATGGAATATAATTCGATCAGCAAGTCCTTACTTAAGTGATCCTTTTGTAGAAGCTAATTTTGATTTTTACGGCAAACTTCTTAACGGCATTAAGGAAATGCAGCCTCGATGGAAAAGGGTTTTGGAAACAACAAATAGAAGTATTGGAATGGAATTGGGGAAATTATTTGTTAAAAAATATTTTCCTCCTTATGCTAAGAAACGGGCATTGGAGTTAGTTCATAATTTAATGGCATCACTTAAAACAAGAATTGAAAATTTAGAATGGATGAGCCCGGGAACTAAAAAAGAGGCTGTAAAAAAATTAGCAGCATTTACTGTTAAAATTGGTTATCCTGATAAATGGAAAAGTTATAAAGGATTAGTAATAAATAGAGATTCTTATTTCGGTAATGTTTTAAGCTCATCTATATTTAATACTAAAAAAGATATCGCTAAAATCGGCAAGCCTGTTGATAAAACCGAGTGGGGTATGACTCCTCAAACGGTTAATGCTTATTATAATCCTCAAAATAACGAAATCGTTTTTCCAGCTGGAATTTTACAGCCACCATTTTTTGATCCTAAAGCTGATGATGCAGTTAATTACGGCGGAATCGGTTGCGTGATCGGGCATGAAATGACTCATGGTTTTGATGACGAAGGAAGACAATATGATGCTTCAGGTAATATGAAAGATTGGTGGACAAAATCAGATGAAGAAAAATTTGATAAAAGAGCTGAAAGAATTGTTGACCAATTTAATAATTATATTGCCGTTGATACCCTGCATGTAAACGGTAAATTAACCGAAGGAGAAAACATTGCGGATTTAGGAGGTGTAAATGTTTCGTTTGATGCATTTATGAAAACTGCAGAATATAAAGATGGAAAGAAAATAGATGGATTTACTCCTGCCCAGAGATTTTTCTTATCTTTTGCAAATATCTGGAAAATTAAAAATACTCCGCAAAGAATGAGACTTCGTGTAAAAGTTGATCCGCATTCTCCGGAACATTATAGAGTTGATGGACCATTGAGTAATACGCCAGCATTTTGGCAAGCTTTCAATGTAAAACCTGGCGATCCAATGAGAATGCCCAAAGATAAACTTGTAAAAATTTGGTAATATAATTTTTAAGGCAGAAAGTGGAGGCGGTTGTTGAACCAATCATTTCTACTTTCTGCAAATAATTTACAGCATAAAACAATCCTTTTTTTCAGTTCATATACCTTTAAAAGTTTCAATCCAATTGTTGATTCTTAAAACCGAGAGACAAATATTTAAATAGTTCCCACCAAAAGGAAACCTATGTTATATTTTATTAAAAAAAGTTATATTTGGGGCAACTAATGTTGGAACAATTGTTGTTACGACTTTATCAAATTTGAATGTCAAAGCGGAAGTCAATGAGGATAATTTAGATAGACATTTCAGAAGATATTACTAATTCGCCTTAAGCATTTGTTATAATTAACCTGTTTATATTTTTATAATGGACTTATTTTGTTGAATAAAAATTAAGCAAGTAATTTTTCTGTTTGTTCACTTGATCAGTTTAATTGGGAAACAAATGCGGATGAAAAGGAATAGATTATTATTAGTGTTTAAGGGGAATTAGTTAAATATAAATACTTTTCAAAATCAGCGAAAATTAGTTTTACCTTCAGAGAAATCTTCATATAAGCCTATTATTTATCCCTAGTGACAAAGGCAACGGCATATTTTTAATATTTTTGGTAACCTTAAATATAAACTCAGATAGATTATTATTTGAGGAAAGCAAAGGGTACTGAATGCAAATAAATAATTTCTACTAATTAATATATGGGAGGTTTTCTAATGTCCGCCAAAGTAAATAACATTAAAGTTATTACAATTTTATTGGGGATTTTCTTACTTTCATTAACAAGTGTTTCTTATTCAATTCCAAGCTTTGCCCGTCAAACAAATTTACCGTGCAGTGCTTGCCATTATGTTTACCCGGAACTAACACCTTTTGGAAGGTTATTCAAACTAAACGGATACACAATGACCGGAATAGCAACAATTCAATCAACTTATAAAGAAAACAGTACAAATTTAAAAATATTAAATATGCTTCCTGTTTCAGCAATGATTCAGGGATCATATAATAAAATTGCTAAAACTGAACCCGGGACACAAAATGATATTATGGAATTTCCGCAGCAATTTAGTTTATTTGTGGCAGGCGAAATTTCACCCAATTTCGGGTCTTTTATTCAAATAACTTATGATGATCAGAGCGGTAGTTTTGCTCTTGATAATACTGACTTGCGTTTTGCAGATCATACTACTTTGGCCGATAACGATTTGTTATATGGTTTAACATTAAATAACGGCCCTACAGTGCAAGATGTTTGGAACACCACTCCCGCATGGGGATTCCCATTTGTAGGTTCTGCTGTAGCCCCGACACCTGCAGCTGCAACTCTTTTAGATGGCACATTAGCGGGTGATGTTACAGGTTTAGGCGCTTATGCACTTTATGACAATCTAGTTTATGGAGAGGTTAGCTTATATCGTTCAACCCCGCAAGGCGGCCCATTTCCAGCAGATGCATCTTCTTCAAATACAATTTCTGGTTTTTCTCCATATTGGAGAGTAGCTCTTCAAAAACAATGGGAAGATCAATATTTGGAAATAGGTACTTATGGAATGCATTCATCAATTTATCCGTCGGGTATTACGGGAAGTACAGATGATTATACTGATATCGCATTTGATGCACAGTATGAATTAACACTTGGTACTGGGAGTATAATAGCACATACTACTTACATAAATGAAAATGAGAACTTAAATGCTACTGATGCAGCAGCTGCATTACCATCTTTAAAAACTAAGCTAAATACTTTTAAACTTGACTGCAGTTATAATTTACCTGTGGGGTTGGCATTTACTCTTGGTTACTTCTCAACTGCAGGTGATAATAACCCCGCTCTTTATGGACCTGGAAATATAAGTGGAAGTTTCAATAGTTCGCCCAACAGCAATGCGCTAACAGCCCAGGTTAGTTACCTGCCATGGCTTAATACTCAATTTACAGTTCAATATGTTGCATACAGTAAATTTAACGGCGGAAGTACTAACTATGATGGTTTTGGAAGAAATGCATCCGATAATAATACTTTGTACGTGGTTGGATGGGTAGTATTTTGATTTAGATAGCTATGAATGAATTATTTACTAAATAATAAAAAATAATTTTGGAGTTGATATGAAAATAATGGTTGGATCATTTGCTTTGTTAATTTTAGTATTTTTTGCATTTAATACTAATCAGGCGAGTCAAACAAAAAATATTAATAAATTAACAACAAATTCAAATGTGGTAAAAGATTCTACAAAAACAGTTAAAAAGAAAGAGACAGTAAAAGAAAATATCGGCATCGGTCCAATAAAGGAGTTAAAGCTTGGTGCTATCAATGAAAAACTTGTTAAAGAAGGAAAGACCATTTTTAACACAAAATGTTTTGCATGCCATCGACTGGATTCTAAATTAGTTGGACCTGCATTAAATCCGATAGTTAAGAAAATATCTCCGGTATATTTAATGAACTATTTATTAAATACTACAGAAATGCAGAAGAAAGAACCGGAGTTGAAAAAATTGATCAAGGAATCCAACGGTATTGTAATGCCTGATCAAGGCTTAAATAAGAGTCAGGCACGTGCTGTAGTTGAATATCTAAGATCAAATATAAAAAAGTAATAATCATTTCAAAAAAGGATTGATCTTTCGCAGATCAATCCTTTTTTAATAACGAGTATTTTGTTCATATAATGCAGACAAACTTTTACTTCACACCTTTATCAAATTATGCGGATCATCCTGGATAAGCAGTTGTATATAAAGTCTAGTAAAGTTTAATATTTAACTGCCGTTGTAACAATTACAATAAGAAATTGTTTTTCCAAAACGTTAGTAATGCAAGCACAACCGCAATTTTATAATTTAAAATGAAGTGTGCACGGGTTTGTCAAATGAAATTTTTATACACTTAAGAACAATTAATCTCCCGATGATAAGGAAACATATATGACTTTAGATAAATTAAAACAAAGCAGCAATAAAACAGTTTCCAGGCGCAATTTTTTTAAAATTGTAAGCGGTGTATTTACAGGATTTATTGCTGTTACATTGGGAATTCCAATGTTAGAATCATTAGTTGGAACAATCAGTAAAAAGAAGAATCAAGTTTTTTCTAAAATAGCCCCAATAAATTCTATACCAACTGAAAAACCGGTTAACTTACCATTTGTTATGACAGTAGAAGATGCATTTATAAAAAACATTCAGCCTGAGAATGTTTGGGCTGTTAAAAATTCAAATTCAGAGACTACTGTCTTTTCCCCAATTTGCCCGCATTTAGGCTGCAGGTATCAATGGCACGAAAATCAAAAATTATTTATTTGCCCTTGTCACCATAGTGTTTTTAATATGGACGGAAAGGTTGTTTCCGGTCCCGCACCAAGGCCTTTAGACACATTACCAATAAAAGTTAAAAACAATTACCTCTATGCATTATGGGAAAGATTTAAACCGGGGATTCCTCAAAAAGAAATTATATAGGAAATGAAATATGGCTTCAAAAATATGGAAATGGATAAACGACAGGATGCCTGTCGCCAAAATTTTACAATTAGGTTTAGATGAAGAAATTCCCGGCGGCGCAAGTTTTTTCTTTACTCTTGGAAGTGCAACTCTTTTTATTTTCATACTTCAGATAGTAACGGGAATATGGCAGCTGTTTTATTACGTACCTACAATTGATCATGCTTACGATAGTTTAAATTATTTACGTCTTTTTGTTCCTTATGGATGGCTGATTCACGGTCTGCATTATTGGGGTGCAAGTGCAATGGTAGTGCTGGTTGGTCTTCATATGCTTAGGGTATTTATCTGGGGTGCTTACAAAAAACCGCGTGAGATGACCTGGCTGATTGGTATTGCTCTACTTCTGCTTACGGTAGGAATGAGTTTTACCGGTGCTGCTCTTCCCTGGGATGAGCGCGGATATTGGGCTGCTGAAGTAGGAACAAGTATTGCAGGAACAGTTCCATTCATAGGAAGCGGTTTAAAATTTTTACTTGTCGGTGGGAAGATGATGGGACAATTAACTTTATCCCGTTTTTTTATTCTGCATACGGCTATTATTCCTGGTTTGGCAATTGTAATGATCTCGGCACATTTAATCGCCTTCAGAAAATTTGGCAGCGTTGGTCCCTGGTCTGAAGATAAAAGACAAATTAAAGGTAACTTTTGGCCTGATCAGGTTAGTCGCGATATAATAATTGCTGTTTTACTTTTTTTAGTACTTGTCACTCTTTCTGCATTCAGTGCACCTCCTTTTACCGGCCCGGCAGATGCGCTGGATACAACTTTCACTCCTAAGCCTGAATGGAATTTTCTATTTTTATATCAGGCTTTAAAATTTTTCCCCGGAGCTTTAGAAGTAATCGGAACAGTAGGAATTCCCACATTAGTAATTTTTATTTTTGTTTCACTTCCATTTTTAGATCGCAAGAGTGAAAGAAATCCCCTCAAACGTCCTGCGATGATGTTGGGGGGGGGTATTTTTGTCGTATTACTTCTAACTCTTACAATTAC
Organism: uncultured Bacteroidota bacterium; assembly: GCA_963710735.1. Taxonomy (GTDB): domain Bacteria; phylum Bacteroidota; class Ignavibacteria; order Ignavibacteriales; family Ignavibacteriaceae; genus FEN-1297. The sequence continues at coordinate 130,439 of CAVQBN010000006.1, forward strand.
AGGATATAATAGTAAAGTAAAAACAATTAAGCCTTCGCCAAAACAAGCCTCAATAAAAACCTTCAAATTGTCGTCTTCAGCTCTTGCAGGTCAAAAGCTATTTGCAACTTATGGATGTATTGCGTGCCATAGTATGAGTGGTACTGGTGGAAAAATAGGGCCAGATCTTACAAACGAATCCCAAAAAGGCCGTACTAAAGATTGGATTATTGCACAACTGACGGACTCAAAGAAGCACTATCCTAAATCAATTATGCCTTCTTTTTCAATGCTGAATACTGCACAATTAAATAATTTAGCAGATTTCTTATTAAGCCCTCATCCTGCCGGTACATCAAATTCAAATAGTTCAATCAGCGGATCAACTTTATCAAATAATGAAAGCAATGGTTCAAGCGGACAATCAAATACTTCTACTTCATCCGGCGCTGATACTGCAAATCAGTCATCAAATAATAATAAAATATTTGATACACCCGGTCCGGCTGCAAGCATGATAGGAAACGTTGCACATGGAGCATTATTATTTCAACAAGACTGCGAATCTTGCCATGGAACAAATGGGACTGGGGGCATTGCTAATCCTGGTTCTTCTACTGGAAAAGTGCCGGCGCTTAATCCGATCAGCAAAGATTTTTTCAGCAAAAATCCCCAAAACTTTGCTGATAATATTGACAAATTTATACAACACGGGTCAACACCGGAAGGCCCAAACCCGGCATTGCATATGTTTGATTATGGCGATTCTTATACACTTACCCAGCAGCAAATAGCAAATATAGAAGCATACATTTTAAATCTTAACGGTGTTAATCGTGCACAACTTGAAGTAACTTCTTTTTCGCCTAAACAGTATTTTATAATTATAGCACTTGTATTCGCGGCACTTGCTCTTAGTTTAATTTTTATAGGTTTCAGCCGCAACAAAAAAAATAATAACTAATTTTATTGCGCCTTTGTAATGAAGGCGCTTCAATTTCAAATTAAATTTGAATTTATTAACTATAAAAAAGCTATTATTTTAATTTCGCATTTCAATTTAAACACTTCATTTTATCATTACTAAATTTTCATTAATTGTAAATTTTTCTGAAATATAAATCATGCTTGCTAATATTTTGTTTTTATTTTTCATTATTTTAAGAACAGAGATCAATGATATTTTCAGTAATTACATAAATGACCATATTGATTTATACAATTATCAGTTTTTATAAAATAAATCGGGTTGAGAAAAAATGAATTCAAAAATGAATTACACATTCAAAGAATTTCTCTGCATTATACTATTCATGTCTTTCGGCAGTACATACATTAATGCGCAAAATAAAGACATCATTAAAACCGAAGAAATTTCTCCCGGCATTTATCATGAACAAATAATAAATAAAAAAGATCGTCTGGTTATTAATAGTTTAAAAATTGACTTGCGTAATAATTCATATATTATCGATGCTATTAAAGCCGACAATCTTCTGCGATCAAAAGCAACTACAAGCATGGTATCGGCTCGACTTAATATTGAGGGCTTTGATGTTATAGCTGCAATTAATGCCGACTTTTGGGAACAGGATGGAGAGATTGTAAATAATATGATTTCAAAAGGATCATTTGTAAAAGCTATTTCCGGGTTTACTGATATAAGAAGTAACCATATTTTTTCTCAATTTGCTCTTACAAAAAACAATAAACCTTTGATTGATAAATTTTCACTTAATGGTGAATTAATTCTGAGGAATAAAACCTTTTATAAAATTAATAGGATAAATTCAAAAACCGATAGTTCAAGCATAACTCTTTACAATCATTATGAAGGTAATGAGACTCCTAAAAAACATAATGGATGGAATTTGTCCGAAACATACTTACAGCCGGCTGGTAGTTTAGGCGACACATTATTATTTGTTGTTCCTGGTAAGTGGGATAATAAAGGCGGAACTGATATTCCCCCAAGCGGATATATCCTTTCAGCATCGAATAATATTGCTAATAAGCTTGAGCAAAAAATATTAGAGAATGATACTGTAAAGATTTTATTAAGTATGGAGCCAAATCCTGGGAAGATATATACTTTAACCGGCGGATTACCTCGGATAGTTTTAAATGGCAAAAATCTTCCTGAAGAATCTGACACGCTAAACGGATTAAAAAAATCTTTTACTGTAACACAACACCCTCGTACCGGTATTGGATTTTCAAAAGATAGTACATATTTATATTTCTTTACTGTTGATGGACGGCAAGAATCCAGCTCCGGAATGTCTTTAAAAGAATTTGCAGCTCTTATGATTTCTCATGGTGTTTATCAAGGATTAAATCTTGACGGCGGCGGCTCAACTACAATGGTAATACATGGAAAGGTTGTAAATCATCCTTCAGATAGAACCGGTGAAAGGCCTGTTGGTAGCTGCCTGGTTATTCTTAAAAAAACTAAGTAGTGCGGTTTTATACGAAAAATAGTTTAAGATATTTTTAAAAGCATTGTTTAATGAATAATTCATTGCCAATAAGTAATATTAAATCCTTTTCATTAAATTTGATTTATTAATTATGAAGCCATAATTCTTCTTTTAATGGATTGAGTAATCTCACATGCTTTTTTATAACAGATATAACTTCTTGCCTGACTAGCTATAAATATTTATTATTGGAACTTTAATTATCATTTTCATTACAAATATATAAACAGCCACATAAACTTTAAGAACTGAATTGTTGATGATATAAAATTTTGTCTTCAATGATTTTTGGAGGAATTAATGAAAGTTAAATACATTTTTGTGCTTATTATAGGGCTAGCACTTCTCAATATTTCTTGTGCAGATCATAAATACCAAACTGAAAAGCAGCCTGCACCGGATACTTCTGAAAATCCTCCAGTTCAACATCAGAATAATGCGACTATTCAGTCTCAGCCAAATAGCCAGTCAGCTCAAGCCGCAGAAAAGTCTAAATATAAATTCCCTGACGATAATGGAATCGGACCGATAAAAGAAGTTAAATTAGGCCCGCTTAATAAAAGTCTTGCTGAAAAGGGAGAGAAAATATTTAGCACAAAATGTGTTGCATGCCATCAACTTGACACAAGATTAGTCGGCCCGCCATTAAGAAATATTACTAAAAAAAATACTCCCGAATTCATCATGAATTATCTTTTGAATACTGTTGATATGCAGAAAAAAGATCCTATAATGAAAAAATTAGTTGATGAATATAAAATCGTTATGCCGGATCAGCAATTAACTAAAGATGATGCAAGAGAAATTTTAGAATATTTTAGATCTGTTGAAAAATAAAGTAGCTGATTTAAAGGATAGAGAGAAGAGGGATTATTTTATATATGTAATTTTTTATTTATAATACTTATTAAAATTCTTTTTTCATAAAAATTCTATCAACTACTTCAAATCCATAAAATTCATATAAATTTTTTCGCAGATGGATTGAAATTATTTACTTGAAGATGAATTGCATGAATATCATTCAATTTGCACTGCTGTTCAATAAATTTGAGAGTTTGTTTTCCAATTCCCTTCCGTCTAAAACTATCCTTGATAAAAATTTCATCTAAAAGTGCATTTCTTCCGCCATATTCCATGCTAAATATAAATGTTAGTGTAAAATAACCAATCACTTCTGAATCCGCATTAATCAACCATATCTTTCCAAGAGATGGGTTTTGAATGATATCAATTATAACTGGGCGAAGAATTTTTTTATTATATTTAATTTGTTCATGTTTATAGAACTCCGACATCATATCCAATATTAAATCGATATCATTTTCAGCAGCAATTGTATATTCAATGTTCATACATTTTTATTTTTTAAAATTTTAGATTCCCCAAACTGATTCGGAATGGATATAATAATTTAAATTTCGTCCCGGAGCTTGTAAATTCTATTGCTGGAGAAGGAAGTTTTAGAAAATTTAGACTTTGACGTAACCAGTTCCAAAACCATCCTCCTTTAGGAAAAAGCTTTACAAAGTTATAGTCAAGTCCAATAATATATCTTCTCTGAGATAATTGATCAGGAGGACCGTTAGGATCGATTTGTACGTCAACTGCATCTGCTCCGTACCCCACGGCAACATTTAGCCATGGAAGCCAATATTTTTTTAGATTATCCGGCAAAATGTTATAAACATTTAAGGACCACCAAAAAGTGGAGCTGTTATAATCATCAATAAATGTTCTAGGACGGTTTATGACAGGCTCACCTGTCCATTCTGAAGGAACGTATTGCCATTTCGGTGTAATGTTTTGAAGAGCCGGCACATAATGCTGAGACAAAAAGAAAAGCGGACCTAAGGCATCAAAGTACCAATCAGACGGGCTAAATCCCCACTCCTTTGCGAAGCCATCCTCAGTTTCCACATAAGTCTGATATGCAAGGCCAAAGACGCTTCCCCAAAGAGTAGCATCATCCCATGATAGACCGGAAGCCATCAAACCTTCACTCATAACATATGAGGTAATATAACCTCCATATGCATGACCGGCTTTATCAACTTGCATTGCAGAAACCCAATCTTCCTCAAAATGGAATTTACCTCTGTTTCCGCTCCACCAAGCATGCTGTTGATGAATATGCAGAAATACTATGGCTCCCAGGTAGACTCCTCCGACAATAGCGGTAGTTGTCGGTTCTATTTTTGTTATTCTCCTGGGTAAAGAACCATCCATGGTATATCTTCTTTGACCCGCATAAGTAAATTCAGAAAGAGGGACATAAGTGACTGTATCGGCTGATTCAGTATTTTTAGTTAATGTAGAATCGGACATATTGTTAAATGCAAAACTAAAAACAGTTTGATATGGGACGAGAAATGTAATGAATATAATTGTAAAAACTATTTGTTTAAGATTGTAATTTTTAAGTTCAATTTTATTCGGCATTTTAATATTCCAGAAATACTTCAGTGAAAATGTTACTTAAGAAAATCAATACGTTCCAAATTTAAATGTTAACACGCCATTTAGCCCTTTTAAATCATCTTTGCTAACTCCATAGTTTACACCGTAACTAGTGATGATTCTATAACTAACCCCGGCAGCTAAATGAAACCATTTAACAATCTTTAATTCCAGATTAACTTCCGGTTCCCACACTAGCAAGTCCTGACTAAAATAATTTGTATGAGGAATGTTTTTATTAGGTACGGAAAAGGTGACCCCGCCGCCGGCAAATAGCATATCCAAAGATGCATGAACAACAGCTTCCGATAAAAATATATACTCAAACTCCAATCCGCCATAATTCAGACCCATTAAGACATCTTGATTGCTTTTAGGATCAACGATTCCGGATTTAACATTGCTAACCAATGCATACAATCCTCCCCCAAGGACAATACTTTTATTTATCATCCATCCTCCGCGTCCACCAATAATCAATGCGCCCTGGCCTTTTAATGATGTAAACTTAAATACCGGCGCACCAAATGCACTGCTCTCGAAATGTTGGCTAAATGAAAAAGGAGAATACAATAAAACTGTACTAATTAAAATTCCCAATACTAATGATTTCATCCAGAACTCTTATTTTAATAATAAAAATAATTTATACGGTCTAATTGAAAAGGACCAGCAATATACAAGGAATAAAAAACCGTCAAATTTAATTTTTTTCTACATTAAAAAATACATTCAAAATTATAAATAGGGATAGTTTCTTAGTATTTAATAATATGAGTGATATATCCCACCAAAATATTGAAATTAAAATTGGTTATTACCTAAATTACGTTTTCTTCTTGACCAGCTCTATTTTTTTTGTTTTAGAAATTACCATTCTCCTAAACTATTTACCACTTACCACTTTTATAATCAGCTTCATTAAAATTTCAGGTATTTTATAAACTAAATAATGAAGTTATCAGTAACCTTTTACCTTGATTTAAAGTCTAATTTAAAAACATTTTAGGAGTAAATTGGCATGAAAAAAAAATATTTTTTTAAAGTTGGGATGTTCAGCCTAGTTTTCTTTTTATTTCTAAGCTTTTCTTCTCTAGCCGGCAACTTTTATTATAAAAAAAGTGATAGTAATCTTAAGGTTCTTGAAGAAAGAACTTTTAACACAACGCCTGGAAAAAATTTTGAATTAAAAGCATCTGCCGGTGATGTGTTTATTTCAACAACTGATTCGCCGAATGTTAACATTAAAATTTTAGGAAATGAAAAGGCGCAGAAAAATTTTACATTTGAATTTGAAAATACAAGTAATGGTGTAACTGTTACAACGAAGAAAAAAGACAAGTGGAATATTTTTAATTTATTTAACAATATCAATCTTAGATTTGAAATTACACTTCCTAAAAATTATAATGCGAATGTTTTTACCAGCGGCGGAGATATAAAGCTTGCAAGTTTGCAAGGAGAAATAAAATTAAGATCTTCAGGCGGAGATATAACAATTAAAAACACAAACGGAAAACTTGATATATCAACTTCCGGAGGTGACATTACATTAGACAATGCTGTTGGAAATCAAAAGTTAAGCACATCCGGAGGCGATATAGAATCAAATGGATTTAATGGTAATATTGATGCTTCAACTTCTGGAGGAGATATAAGCTTGAATGGAAGTAATGGAGAAATTAATGCTAGCACTTCCGGCGGTGAGGTAAGACTAAATTACTCAGGTAAAAATCTTGGAATCAAATTAAAATCATCCGGCGGAGATGTTGTAGCAAAACTACCCAGTGATTTTAATGCTCATGCGGATCTGCATGCATCGGGAGGCGACATAAATTGTGAATTTAAGGCTAACAATGTTGACCATATCTCATCATCAAAATATGAAGCAGATCTAAATTCCGGAGGAAAAACTCTTTATGTAAAAACTTCAGGCGGAGACATAAACATTCAAAAGAGATAAATGGTAATGGTCGAAAAGCGCAGTAATGCTAAATTGCAATTTACTGCGCTTTTTGAATAAACCTAATTCAACGAAATAAAACCTTGTTAAATTTGTAACGCTTTCTTAGCTTTATTCAAGCAATAAAATTTATTATGCAAAAACATTTGATATATCATTTCCTATCAGACGATGATTTACTCAGGATTTCTCATCGAATTAAGGACGTAGAGAAAACTACAGCCGGAGAAATTTGTGTCAATATAAAAGAACACTTATCTCTTTTTAAGAGACAAAAAACTATTCGTGAATTAGCAGAAATAGAATTTTCAAAACTTGGATTACATAAAACACAAGATAAAACTGCTGTATTAATCTTCTTATTATTAGAGAAACGACAATTTTATATTCTTGCAGATAGCGGAATAAATAAAAAAGTGCCGGAAAATACATGGGATATAATTAAAGAAGAGATGCAAAAAATGTTTATAAATGGGGACTTTAGTCACGGGATTTTATTTGGTATTGATAACATCGGCAAAATTTTAGCTGAACATTTTCCGATAAAGCCTGATGATAAAAACGAAATCTCTAACCGTGTGATAATAAAATAATCTGCTGTAAAAGATTCACTGCTAATTTTAATCCACTTCATCAATCCGATCTAAATTTAGGAACTAAAATTATTTTAATTAAGCAAAGGAGAATTGATTTGGGTAGGTTATAAAATAAATATGGGCAAGTTGCCACCTGCCCTTATTAAATTAATTAACTGCTTGAATAAATGGTTTGATTTTACTTTCTATCATCTGTTTCGGAACTGCACCTATAACTCCATCCACAATTTGTCCGTTATTAAAAATTCCTAATGTGGGAATGCTTCTAATTCCATAACGTACAGCAATATCCTGATTATCATCCGTATTTAATTTAACAACTTTCAATTTGCCCTGATATTCTTGTGCAATTTCATCCACAATAGGGGCAACCATTCTGCATGGACCGCACCATGGCGCCCAAAAGTCAACCAAAACCGGAACTTCTGAATTTAGAACTTCATGTTCAAAATTCATGTCGCTTCCTTCGATAGTGAATTTCATAATAACTCCTTCCTTTAAACTATCAATTGGATGCTAAATTTTTTTTAAGGTTTCATAAGAATCGATGTAATCTGCAAATCAGAATTACAATTGTTATTGATAAAATTTAATTAGTAATTTTTTCACCAATAATTCCTAAATGAGTATGCTTAAAGTCATCGCTATATTTTAATCCAAAACCCAGAAATCTATCAATAGAGGAATGGCCGAAAATTATAAGTCCAATAAAAATTAAAGGATAATTAAAAGTATAACTCCCGATTAAATAAATAAGAATAGCTAATCCTTTATGATGAAATGTATTATATAAAATTGCTCCGATTTTTGTATTTATCAAATAGCCAAGCATTGAAATATCCGGAGCCAAGATAAATATTAAAAACAACCACCAGGAAAAGCCAAGTAAGTTAAAAAGGAATAAAGTAAGACAGAACATTCCTAATTCTTCGTACTTAATTATATTTTTCATAATTGAAATAAGGTTAATTAAAGGTTAATAATATATCTAAAGAAGAGGGACAATACTTATTTATTGTTTCCTAAACAATTTGTAATATTTTTATGTTTTTAAATTTATTAAAAATTATTTTATCAACATCAATTTTTTTACTGCCGTAAAATTATTTACCCGCAGCTTATAAAAATAAATTCCGCTTGGCAGATTTGAAGCATTAAAATTTACATGATGAATACCGTCAGGTTCATATCTATCGACTAAAGTACTCACCTTTTTCCCAAGAACATTATAAATAGTCAATTGCACTAAACCGCTTTTGGGAATAGAATATTCGATCGCTGTGCTCGGGTTGAATGGATTTGGATAATTTTGATAGAGATTATATTCCTTGGGAATATTGGAATTAGGTTTAACTGCCGTTGCTGTACCAGATAAAGAAAGATCATCAAGAATAAAATAAGAACCTACGTGATAATCAACTCCGCCGGACGGTCCCCAAATTGTAAACTGTATTATGCAAGTGTCGGGCACTTCAGATGATAAATAGGTTATATTGGACGAAAATAATTTATATGAAGAGGAAGGATTTAAACTATCCACACTAAAAGCCATTTGCTTACCGGCTTTCATCATGGTAACATTCACTATGAATATATCCCCGCTGTCCGCAGAAAATTGATAATAACCATTTAGATTTGAATATCTCTGACTAATTGGAAACCCTTCTCCTTTTTCCCCTGTTTTGATAAACGGATTAATAATTGAAAGAATTCCGCTTAGTGGTGTATCTATCACTTCACCCTTAAGCGCGTAAGATCCAGAGTGAGCTTTAGTAGTTCTTGTTACATTTGTATAAAGTGTATTTGCATTTGAAGTAGACCAATTATCAGGTTGCCCGTTTGTCCAATTCTCAAATCCTCCATTGGGAACTTGTGCAAAAGTTAAGGAAACAATAAAAAAAGATAATATCATCCCCCTTATCTTTTTCATATTTATTCCTTTCTAAGGTTAAAATGTGTAGAACAACCTTAAATGTTTTCTTTAATTTATATAAATTAGTAATGTCACAACAACCAATAATAATCCCCTCTTTATTAACTTAAAAATTAGACAAAGTTTTTTATTAAGGTGAAATCTTAATATTTAAGTACTAAAAATTTCACTCCTAAGAGAAGCTTAAGTCAAAAATTGATCATTAGGTTTTTATAAACTAAAGGAAATATAATCAAAAGTCAAAAACATTCTATCTGATGTGCGCTCAAGGGCTTAAGTTATGTACGATTTACATCATATGAAAGCATAAAAGAACGAACGGTATTTTCATTTTTAGTTAATTGCTTTTATACCACCTAAATTATTAAGTAACTTTATTTTTCAATAGCAGTTTAAATTACATATATCAAGCGTAAATTTGAATAAAAATACTTTTTCTAAAAAAATATTTGACTTTATAAATTTTAAATATGATTTTCTTAACTAGAATATTTAATAATTATAAATCGGGGACACATTTCAGCTAATTTAAATTCACTAATACTATGTTTATAAAGTTATTTTTTTTATTTGCAGTAGTGCCCATAATTGAACTTTATCTTCTGTTAAAAATAGGCGCTATTATTGGCCCTTTAAATACTATAATTATAATCTTGATTACTGCCAGCGTAGGTGCATTCCTGGCAAAACAAGAAGGTTTTAGAGTAATAGGGAAAATTAACCGAGCAATTCAAGAGGGAAAAGCTCCAACACGAGAATTGTTAAGTGGATTTTTCATTCTTATAGGAGGTTTCCTTTTACTAACGCCTGGCTTTTTAACAGATATTGCCGGAATTACAATGTTAATTCCACCAATTAGAATAATTTATTGCAGAGCTGCTGAAAAATTTATTCAGAAAAAATTTGATCTCGGCAAGTGGAACTCAGATAGTTTTTAACTTCTGTTTTTGCTCAGTGAAATATTCAAAGGATAGAGATAAAAAAGCATCTCTTTAAAGGGGGAATTAAGTTTGAATATAAATTTATAATCCGATTTGTTTTTTCAGCCAATTTGGACGATCACTTGTAATTCCATCCACTCCATAATCTATTAATTTCTTGGCAATTTCAGTTTCATTAACAGTCCATACAAACAGCTTTAATCCTGATTCCCTGACTTTATCAACTAAATTACGATTTATAAATTTTGAGTATTTGATATTCAATCCATCGAACTTATTCTTTAATGCAATATTAATTATTTCATTTTGATTTAACTTCCAAAATTGTAAAAATCTTCTTTCAATTCTTTTCAACCAAAATATTTCATATTCATTAAATAGAGCCCTGGCTTTTTTTAAAGTAGTAAAGCTGAATCCAATTAATTTTATCTGATCTGATTTAATGTTTGAATCTGCAAGAATAAATTTAAGTCGATTCAAAATTTCCGGTCCGCATTTAATTTCAATAAATAATTTCTTATTCTTTGGGATAGTATCGAGCACTTCTTCCAATGAAGGAATTTTTGCCTTTGTCCATTGATTTCCTTTATACATTCCAACATCTATTTTTTTAAGAGAATCAAGAGACTGCGATGCAACCTTTAAATAAATACCTCCCACCCTATTAGTGTTCCCGTCATGGATTACTGCAATTTTATTATCTTCTGTTAAACGGACATCTATCTCAACTGCATCATCATCTCTTTTCCATGCAAGGTTTATAGACTGAAGAGTATTTTCCGGTGCGTCAAACGATTCACCACGATGCGCAATGAAAATTAAATTATTCATTTATTGCTGCGGTCTTAAAAATAAAAAATGATTTCATATTATTTATCATAAGAAAAAATAATTTATTAAAGGCTAAAAATAAAATTCAACTTGACTTGATTTAAGCCAATTAAATACTTAAAATAATCTGCAAATTTTTTATTTGCTTTATTAACTTATTAAAAAAGCTAAAAAATAAATTTATGGACACTCAAGTTAATATACTTAAAAGCGGGGAAAATTTTGACCCACTATTTTTTTAATATAATGATAACCGCTGGTACTTAATAATGCCCTTAAATTATAGTGTGTATTATGTTGACCGCCCGTAATAATATTTATTCTTTAAAATGAAAAAATAGAATGGTGTTTTCTAAATCCCTTTTAGTAAAAAAAATTGTGGGAATAAAGTGTTGAATTATTTTAAGGAGAGACATAACAGCAATTTTCAATTAAAAAATACTAAGCTGTTATTTATTGTTTTTATTATATCCATATTTTCATTAATCGTTGCAAATAAGTCCCAAGCTCAAAACATCGGAACATTAAGAGGTGTGCTGGTTGATTCAACAACAGGAGAAGTGCTGCCCTTTGGTAATGTTTTAATTAATTCTCTAAAAACCGGTACAACATCTAATTCTCAGGGATATTTTCTTATCCCTTCTATTCCAGCAAACAAATACTACAAAGTAAGCATTACGTATGTAGGATATAAATCAAAATTTATTCGTGTTTATATTTTACCGAATAAAATTACTGATATCAAAGTTAAATTAGCCCCGACAAACATTATGCTGCAGCCGGTTGAAAAAATCGGGCATAGAACAGTTGAAAAGAATGAAACTGACTTAGGCCTTCAGCGAATTTCTATGAGAAGTGTTGAAATGCTTCCCAAAGGTGTTGAATCAGATATTTTCAGGTCACTTCAATATATTCCCGGTGTTCAATCAACTGGTGATGTTTCTGCAAGATATTATGTTAGAGGAAGTCCAAGCAATGAAAATTTGGTTTTGCTAAACGGCATTACCATATATAACCCGTTCCATGCTTTCGGCATATTCAGCGTAGTCGATCCGGATATGATTAATAGTGTTGAGTTTTATAAAGGAGGCTTCCCCCCTGAATACGGCGGCAGGTTGTCTTCGGTATTAAACATTATTACAAAAGACGGAAATAAAAACAGGCTGAATGCAATGGCAAGTTCCAGTTTTATAACGGGGAAAGCCCTTTTGGAAGGCCCTATCCCTCATGGTTCTTTTATTATAACCGGAAGGAAAAGTTATTCAACGGAAATACTGAAAAAATTCTTGAATAACCAAAATGCACCCATTAATTTCTATGATGCCTCTTTTAAATTGAATTACGCAAACCCGAATTTCATTAAAGGTTCTAAATTTATTATTGACGGATTCTTCAGCGGCGATCAAATCAATAACAATAATCCTTTCATTGAAGATATGAAATGGTTCAATAATATTCTGGGAATCAGATGGTTCCAGGTTACAGACGGTCCTTTATTTTATGAAATGGATTTATCTATGAGTAATTTCAAGGGTGAAGTTATTCCAAATCTTAGCAGCACTAGACCAGAGACCAATAACGTAGATGATATTTCGTTTAGTTCAAAATTTACTTACATATACAATTCAAAAGACGAATTACATGTTGGGCTCCAAATTAAAGACCTCGACACAAAGTTATTCCTGCAAAATTCATTAGGTGCTGTTTCTAATATTGGTTCACAAGGAACTAATATGGATATCTTTACTTATTACAAGTTTTTACGTTACTCAAATTTCGGAGCTAATATCGGCACTAGGATTGAGTTAACCGGATTGTCACAGCAACCGGGTTCCTCTTTTACGTTAGGGCCTTATGCTAGTCTTACATATAATCTATCTTCCGCAATTACTTTTAAAGCCGCATGGGGCATTTATAATCAACAGATTACCACTTTATCCGATGAGAATGATGTAATATCATTATTCGAGCCCTGGATAATTATGCCTAACTATTTACGACCTTCTTCCGCTATACACTATACTGGCGGGGCGGATATTTACTTTACAGATTTCTTATCACTTGATATCCAGGCCTACTATAAGGTTTTACAAAACATTCCTACTTTAAATAATCAGAAAGTACTCGATTCGCAGCCCGATTTAGTTGAAGCAAGCGGTGAATCATATGGCTGGGAATTTCAACTCAAATATGCAAAAGATCCGCTCAATATTACTGCTTCGTATACATTAAGCTGGGCTTATAAAAATTTAGATGGATGGATTTACTATCCAAGGTACGATATTAGAAATTCGTTTAACATTATGATTGATTACAACTTTGGTGCAGGGTGGCGGGCTAGTGCTGTGTGGATTTTCAATTCCGGTCTCCCTTTTACTCAAAGTATGGGATATTACAATAAATTTTATTTCCAGGATTTTTATTCCAATTGGCAGATTTACGAAAATTACCAGCCTTATGGAATATTAGCTGATAAGGATTTGGCGCGCCTTCCGGATTATCACCGGTTAGATTTAAGTGTAAGTAAATATTTTGAAATCTCACCATTCAAATTTAGCATAGATGTAAGCGTTATAAATGTTTATAATAGGAAGAACATTTTTTATTTTAACCGCGTTACCGGTGAGCGCATTTATATGTTACCTTTTTTACCTACTGCAACGTTGAAAGTCCAATTATGAAAAAACTTGGAATACTTTTATTTGCAATTGTGGTTGTTCTATCAAATTATTCATGCAACAATACCTTTGACCCGAACGCAACTTTTAGAGAAAGATATGCTTTAAATGGTATTATGAGAAGTGACACTACATTACAGATAGTAACACTATCAAAAAGCTATGAACTGGGCAGTAACTTTAATCCTTTATCGAATAATCAGGACCCGGCCGTTGTTGGTGCACAGGTAAATATGTGGTATAGAGATACATTGTATCCGATGAAAGATACAACCATTGCAAGGCAAGATACTTCACGTTATAAGGATTCTGTACACTGTTATTACGTTAATAATTTAAAGCCGCAGGCAGATGAATATGTTGATATAGAAGCTTTACTGCCAAGTGGAATTCTTTTGCAATCAAGTACAAAACTTCCAGATGCAAATCCTGTTACTTTTTTTGACCAAAATAATGACAAATCTGTCCCTCCTTCTTCTTACCCAGAAAAGGATTTTGTTATGGTAAAATGGACTGCACTGAACAATATAATTTATTCACCTAAAATAAATATAATTTATTACCTTAAAGGCTCTTCTGAAAAAAAAGAATGGCCTGTACCGTTATATTATATTACGGAAAACGGTAAATCTGTTGGTGTTTATCCTCAACAAACTAAATTAAATTATGTAAAAATCAGCATGGAAACGATAGTACAAGCTTTAAACGAAATACCGCACGGAAATAATAATAAAAGCGATTATTCAATTTCTACTTTTAATGTTGAAGTAGTCACTTATGATGAAAATCTCTCGACTTATTATTTATCAATACAAAATGGATTAGATGATTTTACAGTTAGACTTGATAGACCTGATTATTCAAATATCCAGGGAGGATATGGAATATTCGGTTCATATGTTAGAACAGATTACGCTATCAGGTTTTCATATAATTATTTAAAATCACTTGGATTTGAATAAAATGTCGTGAAAACTAAAACAGACATAGAAATAATATTTCAAAGGATAGTAAATTATTTGCTTGTAATTTTAATTAGCGGAATAGTGCTTTATTCTTGCAGGAGGCAAATATCTGTAACACCTCCCGACGCACCCCCTCCCAGCGGGTTCATGTACATAGATTCTTATCCAAAAGGTTTCGATATATACCTTGATGGGAAGGATAGGAGAAGAATAACTCCTGATAGTCTTACGTGGTTAAGTAATGGTATATATAAAATCACATTGAAAAAAGATTTATTTAGGGATTCATCTTTTACCATCAATATACTCGAAGGAAAGAAAAAATCTATGTACATAGATTTTTCAAAAAACCCCTTGATGCTGGGTAGTATCTATTGCGAAAGCAATCCGGTGGGTGCTGAAATATTTATTAACGATTCCAGTACCGGGAAACTCACACCCTCAACATTAAATAATATTCTTCCCGGAAATTATGAAATTAGATACAACTTAAGAAACTACCAAGGTGCCAGTCTAAATGTTTTAGTAAGCAGTTATAATAAATCAAACATAAAAATGACACTAGCAGACACTACATTATGGAAGGTCTTCACCACAAATAATTCATCCATTAAGACTAACAATTTAACGTGTTTAGGTGTTGATAAAAACGATGTTGTCTGGATCGGGACCGATGACCATGGAGTTATAAGTTTTAATGGAAATCTTTGGGGAGGATCTGAGGTCACTGGTGCTTTACCAGACTGGCATATCAATTGTGTTGCAGTAGATAATAATAATATGATATTTTTCGGTACAAATAATGGATTTGTAACCTATGACGGATCACAAGTGGAAATATACTCAGCAGGACTACATGGCTCAGCACCCTTATTACCCAATCCTACCATAGAAGCAATAGCGTTTGATAATTTAGGAAATTGGTATATAGGGACTCAAGGAGGATTAATGGAATCATCAATTACTCAAGACGGCAGAATCTGGATGATGTTTCAGTCGGTAATACCCGACCCTTTTATCACTTCGCTTTTTTATGATAATGCAGGTAATCTCTGGGTTGGAACTCATGGCTATGGAATTGCAAAATTAGATATTAATAATAATTGGGAGTACTTTTATACGGGCAACAGTTCAATTATAAACAACTTTATCCGGACATTTACTCAAGCACCTTCAGGCGATATCTGGGTAGGATTTGGATCTTCGGTAGTTTTAGGAGGGGAACTTGCAACTTATAATGGTACGACCTGGCAAAATTCTTTTGTTATACCTAGTTCAAGTCAAACTTATGCAATATTAATAGATAAGAATAATACTAAATGGGTAGCGACAGATCAAGGACTGGTAAAATTTAATACAAGTTCAAATGTTATCAATTTTAATTACTATAACACCGGAATTAATATTAATAATGCAACAGGGCTTGCTCAAGATTCTAAAGGCAATATTTGGATCTCAACATACGGCGGAGGGTTGGTTGAGTATAAAGGCAATTACTAAAATTTAAATTGAATGAAGTGACTATTCAACTGATCTTTTATTGGAGCTTTAATAAAACTGATGAATATTAAACTGATTAAAAAGAATTTAGTTTTAAAGACAATATTAATTCCGCTTACCCTATTCTTCCTAGGAATTATACTAGGTGCATGCAATCAAAAAGTTTCGGTAACCCCTCCGGATACTCCTCCTCCGGACGGATACACCTTTGTTAATTCTTACCCTGAAGGTTTCCAAATTTATTTAAATGGACAAGAAAGACGAAGATCTACTCCCGACAGCCTTACTTGGTTAAAACCGGGGACATATCAAATTACTTTAAAAAAAGAATTCTTTAGAGACACTTCTTTTATGGTAAATGTTGTGGAAGGGGAGAAAAAATCTACTTATGTAGATTTTTCAAAGGACCCCTGGATGTTAGGAAATATTATTTGTTCAAGTCAGCCGGATAGTGCCGAAATATTTATCAACGATTCCAGTACCGGAAAAATTACACCGGCAACTCTAAATAACATCATGCCGGGATATTATAAAATTAGATATCATTTAAAAAATCATCTTGACGACAGTATAAAAATTGCCGTAAGCAGCGGTAAATCGTCTTCTATTACTAAATTAATTTTAGTTGATACTACATTATGGCATGACTATACAACTAAGAATTCACCTATAGCTACAGATAATTTAACATGTATAACAGTTGATAAAAAAAATGTTATCTGGACGGGTACTAGTGGTTTTGGCGTAATAAGTTTTGATGGCATTACTTGGGGCGGAGAACAACTGTTTAGTATTTTGCCCAGCAGTAATGTTAATTGTATTACAGTAAATAAAAATGATACTTTATTTATCGGGACAAACAGGGGATTTGTTACATATGACGGATTTAGTAAACATATGTATGGATTCAGAACATCCGGTTTGCCAAATTATTGGGTTAACGCTATAGGTTTTGATAATTCTGATACTTGGTATATAGGAACACAGGGCGGCCTTACAGCATCAAACGGAACAGCCTGGTTTACCTATAATTTTGAAACTATACCTGATACTTTTATCACAACAATATTTAGTGATAATTCCGGCAATCTTTGGATTGGTATGAAGAACAAAGGGATAATTAAAAGAGCTAATAATAATTGGAAAAGTTACTACGCCAATGGCGCTTCTATAATAAATAATTATGTTAGAGCCATTACAGAATCACCATTAGGTGAAATTTGGGTTGGTTTTGGGAAATTGTCAGGATCAGGTGGAGGACTTTCTTATTATGATGGTAACGTCTGGCAGAACGTTTATGTTTTACCACCTGCAAGTCAAACCAATGCAATCTTGATAGATAAAAATAATGTTAAATGGGTTGCCACAGACCAAGGACTTGTTAGATTTACTAATAGTGCAGATGTTACAGTCTTTAATCACGATAACACCGGGTTAAATATTAATGATGTAACGGGTGTTGCGCAAGATTCCAGAGGCAATATTTGGATTTCTACAAACGGAGCAGGATTAGTTGAGTATAAAGGCAATCACTAAATTTAATTATCGTAAAAAATTAGTATCACTAAGAATTTAAACTACCCCCTGCAAAAATTTCTTTTCTGTAGATTGACTACAAAATTAATTAAATTTCATTTGTTAATTATTCAATTATTAGGGAAAAATAATGGATACATTCGAAACAATTCTAAATAGAAGAAGCATACGAAAATATACTAACGAGGAAATATCTGAAGAAAAAATAGATAAAATTTTAAAAGCCGCAATGTATGCACCTTCAGCAATGAACTATCAGCCATGGCATTTTATTGTTATTGATAAAAGAGAGGCCATAGATCAAATATTCAATATTAATCCGCATGCAGATATGGTTAAAGGAGCTCAATTAGCAATTATAGTTTGCGGTGATACTAAATTAGAAATGAATATAGATTATCTTGTTCAGGATTGTTCATCAGCAACTCAAAATGCACTTCTTGCAATCCATGAATTGGGATTAGGCGCCGTCTGGATAAGCAGTTATCCAAATAAAGAAACAATCGAAGGAATAAGAAAATATTATGGACTTCCCGAAAATATAGTTCCGGTTTCAATTATATCTTTGGGGTATCCGGCTGAACAAATTACAACAGAGGATAGATTTAATAAAACAAGAATTCATAATAATAAATGGTAATTATAAAATGCGTCATTGCGCCTTTGCGAATATTTTACTTATCGCAAAGACGCTAGGGCGCTAAGTTGTTTGGGGAAACAACTTTATTCATATCTAAGTGCATCAATAGGATTAAGAAGTGCTGCTTTTCTTGCAGGATAAAATCCAAAAAATAATCCTACCAGAATCGAAAAGCCAAATGAAAGTAGAATTGAAAATGCGGTAATAAAAGTAGGCCATTCGGCTAAGCTGGATATAACTTTTGAACCGGTAACACCCAAAATAATTCCAAGGATCCCGCCAAGCAAACTTAGAACCAATGCTTCGATTAAAAATTGAGTAAGGATATCTCTTCCTCTTGCACCAACGGACATCCTAATTCCAATTTCTCTTGTTCTCTCCGTAACTGAAACAAGCATAATATTCATGATGCCGATACCGCCAACTAATAGTGATACTGAAGCAATACTTGCAAGAAGTATTGTAAGTATTTGAGAAGTGGCAGTTGCAGCATTAGCTAAATCAGATTGATTACGAATAGTAAAATCATCTCCTTCGTACCGAGCAATTTTATGACGCATTCTTAAGAGGTCAGTAATTTGTTTTTGAGCAGTTTCTATAGTATTTGAACTTGTTGCTGAAACTAAAATCTGCCTAATGTATGGGAAATGTGAAAGCCTTCTTTGAACAGTTGTATAAGGTGCAAGTATAACATCATCTTGGTCCTGTCCCATTGCATTTTGTCCTTTTTTGGTTAATACACCAATAACTTTAAAAGGTACATTCCTAATCCTGATATTTTGTCCAACCGGATCAGTATCAGGAAATAAATTATCAGCAACAGTTCTGCCAAGTATACAAACTTTAGCTGCGCTTTTTATATCTTGATCCGAAAAAAAATCGCCATACTGAACATCCCATTCTCTAATTTGTCCGTAATCAACTCCAACACCTTGAATAGAAGTAGCCCAATTTAAATTACCCGCAATTACCTGCCCGCCGGCAAATGTTCCTGGTGAAACATAAGCGACTGCAGGGCATTCGTCGCGAATTGCCTGAGCATCTTCCTCCGTTAAAGTTGTCATCGTACCGGCACCGGATCGAATTCCGCCCTGCTGCTGAGAACCGGGAAAAACTATTAGTACATTAGTACCAAGCGCAGCAATCTGCTGCTTAACCGAATACTCTGCACCTTGCCCAATTGCAAGCATAGTTATTACCGCACCAACACCTATAATAATTCCAAGCATTGTTAAAAAGGAGCGCATTTTATTTCGCTGCAATGCTCGGAATGCAGCAACAAGAATATTTAATATCTTCATGAGTCTTCCTCCTCTTCATCAATTGAAGGAATTGTTTTTAGAACCTCAGAGGCGATTCTTGGACTATTATTAATTTTATCAGATTTTATTTTTCCATCACGGAAAACAACATGCCTCCTGGCAAAGGATGCAATATCCGGTTCATGAGTTACAAGAATAATTGTAATACCTTGATTATTTAACTTTTGAAATATTTCCATTACTTCAACGCTGGTCCGGCTATCGAGATTACCTGTCGGTTCATCCGCTAACACAATGGAGGGATTATTTACAAGTGCTCTTGCAATTGCTACGCGCTGCTGTTGTCCTCCAGAGAGTTGATTCGGATAATGATAGATCCTTTCTTCAAGCCCAACAATATTTAGCGCTGCAATAGATTTATCTTTTCTATCTTTATTTGAGACCGAACTGTAAAATAAAGGTAATTCCACATTTTCAAGTGCAGTCGTTCTACTCAGTAAATTAAATCCTTGAAATACAAAACCAATCTTTTTATTTCTTATTAATGCTAATTCATCTCTTGTAAGTTTTCCAACTTCAATGCCATCAAGCGTATAAGTTCCTTTTGTGGGTTTATCAAGACAGCCGAGAATATTCATGAATGTAGATTTACCAGAACCTGAAGCGCCCATTATCGCAACAAATTCTCCTTTTGAAACTTCGACCGATACGCCGCGAAGTGCATGAACTTCAACTTCGCCTAAAGTGTAAGTTCGGGTAAGATGCTCTATCTTAATTAGCTTACCATCAGTATCTTTTATTCCATCAGAAAACTTACTTTCCAATTCTGATGTTATTGGAGGTGAAATTATTTTACTCATATTGTTACCTTCCCATATACCTACGGCCACCCTGCTGCTGTCCGCCTAGAGGGTTTTTGGTTTGATTATCACTTTGCTCACTATTAGCATCGGCACCTAAAACAATCTCTTCACCTTCTTTTATTTTACCTGAAATTATTTCAGTAGATCTGCCGTCATTCAAACCAGTTCTTACAAATACAGGTTCTAATTTTCCTTTAGAATTCAGAACCCAAACTCTTCCACGTCCGACCTGGTTTGCGGGAACAAAGGAACTTTTTTCATACTGTGGATATTTGTTTATGATTGTATACTGATTCGCTCCGGCTTCATGCTTCGACTGCATGGTAGAATTGGTATTTTGATTTTGCTTTGTGGATCTCATTTTGTCGAAAGCTTTTTTAAATTCCGACATCATTTCTTCCTTACTCATTTTACCGCCATGAGCTTTCATGATTGAATCTCTTAAAGCTTCAAATCTGCTTCTATTAATGTTTCCACCCATTTCATTTCCGGTACTTCGGTTATTTTGAACCGTTTGTGACTGCTTAGATTTGCTTTGTGTACCGGTTAACTTTGGATTTTTGTTCCCAGTGATCTGTTTGTCAATAATTTGTTTATTTTGAGATTGTTTCTCTTCAACTTGCTCACTTCCTGTCTTTCCTCTTCCTCTTGATCTAAACATATCTCGCATTTCTTTAAGCATTGTGGTATCAATTAATTCCGGCGGAGGCTGGAACCTGAGAGCAAGATTAGAAACTTCCAGCACATTATTTTTCTCACCGACAAGTATTTTAACGTTAGCTGTCATTCCCGGCATAAGTTTTAATTGATCGTTCTCCACACTAATAATAACCGTATAATTTACAACATTAGAAACTATTTGAGGTGCAAGCCTGATTTGTGAAACTTTTCCTGTAAAATTATCATTTGGATAAGCATCTACCGTAAAAGTAGCAGTCTGGCCGACACTAACACTTCCGATATCTGATTCATCAACCGTTGCTTCAACCTGCATTTTACTTAAATCGTTTGCTATTGTAAAAAGAGTAGGTGAAGAAAAACTTGCTGCAACAGTTTGTCCGACAGAAACTTGTCTATTTATTACAACTCCGTTTATCGGTGCATAAATTGTTGCATATTGTAGATTGAGTTTTGCTAAGTCAAGTTGTGCCTGAGCCTGCTTTAACGAGGCTTTATCCCCTTCGGCATTTGCAAGTGCCGCATCATAATTAGACTGCGACTCAAGCTGCTTGTCATACAATGTCTTAGTACGTTCATACGTCCTTTCACTCTGGTTATATTGAGCTTGAAGCCTATCATAGTTTGCCTGCGAATTTTTAACAGCCTGATCCAGGAACTGGGGATCGATTTGTGCAATAATATCGCCAGCTTTTACTATTGAATTAAAATCAGCATAAAGTTTTGAAATTATTCCTGAAACTTGTGTACCGACATCAACTGAAGTAACGGCATTAAGTGTGCCGGTTGCTGTAACATAGACTGTCAGATCTCCTTTGGCTACTTTATCGAATCTGAATGTATAGGCTGTATCGCTTTTATTAAAAAATAAAAAATACGCAGAAACAACCAAAGCAATTACTATTACTGAGATAACTATAATTTTTTTCATATTAACCCTTTAATCGAATTAATTCTAATTCAAATAATGAGAAGTTCGTGAGAAGACTATGAACAGTTAAACCCCTTCTTTTAATTGATCTATTCTTGTTATTTAAAACTTTATTAATGTAAACATATTTAATTAAAAGTATTCTTTCTGCAATATTCGACAATAAAAACTATTTTTTGGTTTAAAGAATCTTTACTTTAAGATTATATTTCTATCAATAAAAAAAATCTAAAAACTATAATTAGACTTTTAGGATGTAAATACTATATATTTTGCCTTTAATTTAGTACACAATTCAAATAAATACACTTTCACAATATAGGGAATAGCTTCGCTGATGTAATTTCAATCATTATATTTATTCAATACAATTGATAAGTTCTTACTTTAATTTTTACAGGTGAACATATGAATAGCCTAAAGAGATTGCAATTTTTGTGTATAAAAATTCTATTATTAATTTTTATTGTTTCTAATACACTAAACGCACAATCGCAAGGGTTTAAAAATCCTTATCTATTCTCAAGCATTGGATTTGTGAAATTTAATCCAATTCCGCCATTAAATGGAAATGCTTTTAACCAGAGAAACGTAAGTGTTCCTTATCAGCTTAAATATAATGCGGTTGCAAATCAATCAACTTCAGCAAATCCAAATTTAGGCGTGTTCGATCATTTCGGCCAGAATTTTTTAAATAGTTTCAAAGGCGATAATCTTTATCTTCAGCTTGCCGGAATAGCTTCTACAGCTTTAATTGTTACTACCAATACGGATTATCATGTAGAAAAATATTTTAACGAGCATGAGGTATACACAGGTATTGCCCGGCCAGTTGTATTCAGCGGAATGTTTTTACCTTTTATTGCAAGCGGTTCTCTTTATGCTTATGCAAAAATAAAAAATGATAATGAAGTTTTGGGCGCATCATTTGCAGTTATGCAGGCAACTATAACAGAGTTTCTATATAATTCTTTACTAAAAGCAGTTACCGGCAGACCGCATCCAGACTGGCAGCACACAAACGATATGGAATCGTTAAGTAAAACATTTAGGTTCGGGTTTAACAGGGGCGGAATATTTTGGGGATGGCCTTCAGGGCATACTGCAGCAACTACCGCAGTTGTTTCTGCACTGATGGGTTATTATCCAAATAGTACGTGGTTAAAAGTTGCCGGTTTTAGTTTAATGGCTTATACAATATTTGGTGTTTCTGCTTTTCACAGAGGTGGAATGCACTGGTTCTCAGATGCTGTCGCCGCAGCTTTTATGTCATACGCTGTAGGTTCAACGATTGGTAAATATTATCGAAGCAGGTTTTCTAATACTGGCAGTCAAAGTACAAGCATGACTCCCCTAGTCGGAAATAATCTAGGGGGTTTAAGCTTTTCAATTCAATTTTAAGTATTCGACAATTCAATAAATTTCAAATTTTTTCTACACAGGGTAAAGTTTTAAGAATAATAAATAGAAGGAAGTTTAAAATCACGATTTATGATTTCAGTATTTTTTTAAATGAATTTTTAAATTTCGTATATAAAAGTGAAATGATGATCATAACCGCTCCCAACACTATGAAAGAAACAATTTTATAGGTTGGATCCGAACTTGTAATACCGATAATAAAAACGTATCCTAAAGTTAGTAAAAGAGTAAGAAGTGCCATCCATCTGTATTTTTTATTTCTTAAAATTAAGCTCATCATGTAATAAAGGATTGCAGCTGATATCCAGGAAATGCTCACCCACCCTTCCGGAATTGAATGATAAAGAGAATAAGGGATAATAAATAACGCAGTTAAAAGATAGGCATTTCTCATTTGCTCGGTTTTAAGTGAAAGCCTGTCCTTCTTCCAATTTAAAACCCGGGCACTTAACAATGCAACAATACCATAACTAATACTGACTAAACTAATTTTACCTTCCATAGCTAAATAAGCAATAAAAATAATAACATAAATTATAAAATTAGCTAATACTATAAATTTCGATCTGAACCACACTGCTGTGGAAACTACTAGTAAACTCTGCCAGCAGAGGTAAATGAAAAAGTTCGGTGAATTAAATTGGAATATTATTGCAACACTTAAAGCTAAGTATCCAAGCATCGCATAAATAAAAGTAGAATATTTGCTTTCATGTTTTGTCCAGTAAATAATTGCTAAGGTAAGAAATAAAACACAAGCAAGAAGATTGTAAATCATTTTGCTTTCACCGGCCATCGAGAGTGTTATAATTAGCAGCAAGGAATAAGCTCCAATCGCATTCATAATGGAACTAATGATGTAAGGAGTTTTTTCTTTTTCACCCCCAATAATATTTCCTAATGCAAACACTAATGCATATAGTAAAACAAATATTAAATTAAATTGCGGTGAGGTTATTGTCTGGATGGTTTTACCAACCAACGGATTATTTAAAAACCAGATGAGATGTGTGAAGTATGTTAGAATAATTCCAAAGTGAATTAAATATTCCCAATTATACTTTAATTTAAGAAAGACTATTAGCGAAGACATCAACAAGACTGTTATAAATAAGAAATATGAGTTATCGCTTACTATTGCAGTGATGTATCCAAAAGTTATACTTAAAGCCGAAAGATAGATCGATTGCTTTCTAATAGAAATTAGAAGGCTAAGAATAACAACAATGAGCAGCAATATTAACTCGACTGAAATTTCATTTAAAACTTCACTTACGCTAAAAAAGTGAAGTCTTAATGTTGTAAAATATAACAGTGTTAAACTTCCACCTAATAAGTATCCGCATATATAAGAATAATTTTTTCTGCAGTAAATTGAAAATCCATAAATGACAGCAGAGATCATGAAGCCCCATAATTGGAGGAAAAAACAAAGGAAGATTTTTATATGGAAAAGTTAAAAAGAATGCTATGCCTATTATTAAGACGATAATGCCTGCTTTGGCAAGCCAGAACTGCCCAATTTTATATTCCAGTTCTTCTTCCTTATTCTGAACTTCAATATTAACAGCATTTGCTTTTGTTACAATTTCAGTCTTTGATTCCGTTTCAAGATCCAGATACTTTTCAATTTTGGATATCCGTCGCTCAAGATTTTTCAATAAAGATATTATCTCTTCATTTCCAAGATTTTCAGAAGATATATTTTTCGAAGGAAAAGAATCCTGCATAATGCACCTCTTGCATTATAATCAAAACGAATTAAACAGGTTCTCTCAATTATTTATTTGAAAACCCAATTTATCAGTAAAAAAACTTCAAAGGATCAATACCAAGAAATATTTTAATTTTTATGTGTTCTCTTTTTTCTTCTCAATTCGTTTAATATAAAGATATAATATTAATGCAAGGAAACTAATTATAACAACTGAAATAACTAAACCAATTCTGCGGAAATAATATTCGTGAATTGCTGCTTCCGCTTCAACTTTTACAGCCGATGTAACTTTCAATCCTTTGTCAACAACATTACGGAATTTTTCTACATCAAATGCATGCACCATTGTTCTTGATTCAAGACGGGCTTGTCTTGCATCCCGCAGTTTAAATATTTCTTCATTCACTTCCATTCCTTTTTGTTCAGCTTCATTAACCAAAGTGGATGCGGACTTTTCACTAGCTTCAAGGCTATCTATTAATTGCCGCATTGTCTTTGCGGCCAGGTAACCTTTGGAGTATTTATCCTGTTGATGGCATCTTAAACAAACAGCGCCAGGTGTAACTCCTAAAAATTTATCGGTTGCTGGAATTATATCATGATTACTATGACATGTTTCACATTCAGGAAGATGTCTTTCGTCAAATGCTTTTTTATGCGGGCTGGAAGAAAATAGCTGCGCATTTAAGGCATGGCATGAACCACACACATCTGAAATAGATTCTATACCGGGAGGTGCTGCCCCATGGTTGCCGTGACAACTGTTGCAAGCCGGAGCTCCCAGATCATTCTTTTGAAGCAGAGCAATACCATGAACGCTCCTAGAATATTTTTCGTATTGATCAGTGGGTATTTTATATTGCTTCATATATTCGACATTACTATGGCATTTTGAACAAGTGCCTGGAATATTTGTTGGATATACACTAGCTCTTACATCTTTAACCGAAAGGATTCCATGACTTCCATGACAGCTTGCACATTCAGCAGGCTTTGGGTCTCCCTTAGCATTGCGCATACCGTGAACACTTGTTCTGTATTTTTGTAATTGATCGACTGGAAGTGCCGGATTATATGAACGCATATAAACAGCATTGCTATGGCACTTACCACAAGTTTTAGGAAGATTCAAAGGATAGACAGGCGAAACGGGGTTATCTACCATAACAATTCCATGTGCATTATGGCAAGTAATGCATTGAACAATTCTTTCCGTACCATCAATAGCTAACTTTCCGTGTACACTTCCTTTTAATAGCTCAAATTGGTTTGTTGGAATCTTTGCTCCATATTTCAACATAACTGTACTATCTGCATGGCATCTTACACAAGTGGCTGTAATAGCATTGCCTTTGGGAACTCCTCTAAATCCTGCGCTTTTGCTCATTGCTTTATCCATATCGTCTGATTGATTATCCCCGCCATGGCAATCTGAGCATGAAATTCCTTTTTGAAAATGGATATCATTCTTAAATAATTCTGCAGGTTTACCACCAACGGAGGAATGGCATACATAACATTGGTCTTCCTTGGCAGATAAATTAGTTTGGAAGAGGAGCAAAAAAAATGTTACACATACTAAAGTTTGAAATAATAATTTTTTCATGATGTCCACCCCAGAATGGTTAAGATTATGATGAAAATTATAGCAAACAAGCCGAGGTAATTTATAAATCGGTTGTGTTCACCTCTCGAGCTTTTCCTATCCCAGAAAGGAATCAGCAGCCATAAAACCGCAGCTGCTCCGAAAAGAAGTATGCCAACTAATTCTCCCTCAATAGACAAAATATGAGCTGGAAAATACTTTAAGGTTTGAAACATGAATAGGAAATACCATTCCGGCTTAATGCCTGCCGGTGCTGAAGAAAAAGGATCCGCTTTATGCCCAAGTGCGGCAGGAAAGAACACTGCAAGAATAGCAAGAACATTTAATACGAGAAGCCAAAGAAGAAGGTCCCTTAGCATAAAGTTAGGGAAGAAGGGCATAGTCTTTTTATTTTGTGAATTACTTTTTTCAAGATGGAGGGGCTCGCTTATCCCTTGCCGTTGAATTAAGATTAGATGTATTCCAAGAATAATAGTAAATATTCCGGGCAGCAAAGCTACATGAAATCCAAACAACCGAGAAAGAGTTGCACCGGTAACATCCTCTCCGCCGCGAATAAATTCTTTAAGAGGTTCTCCAATAAATGGAATCTGACCGGCGATATCTGAACCGACTTTTGTTGCAAAAAATGAAAGCTCGTTCCAGGGTAAAAGATATCCGCTGAAGCCGAAGCCGAGTGCCATAAAAAACATAAGCATGCCGGTTATCCAAGTCATTTCTCTCGGCTTTCTATATGCCTTTTCAAAGTAAACGCTAAACATATGAACGAAGATGGAAAATATAAAAAGGTTTGCCGACCATGCGTGAATCGATCTTATTAACCAGCCAAACTGAACTTTGGACATTATAAACTGAACACTCTCAAAAGCAAGGTCTGCGCTGCCTTTATAATAAAAAAGCAGCAATATTCCGGTAACTACCTGTATAATAAAAAAGAATAATGATACTCCGCCGAAATAGTACCAAACAGAATACCTGTGAACGGGAACGTACTTCTTACCCATAAACTTAACTAAATCTTCAAGCTGTAAACGTTCGTCAACCCAGCCGTAAAGACTTTTCCAAAAATTTTCCATGGCCTCCTCAGGTTAGTTTTGAAACAAAAACTTCATCTCCTTTAATTACGACTCTGAACGGAGCTAAGGGACGTGGAGGCGGACCTGAAATATTCTGGCCGTTCAGATTGTACTTTCCATTGTGGCATGCGCACCAGATTAACTCAAGGTCCTTTCTGAATTGCACGGTACAATTTAAATGTGTACATACTGCAGAGTATGCACGGAGCTCACCGCTTACGAGGCGAATCAAAATTACCGGCTTGTCGCCAAACCGGATGATCCTTCCACTGTTTTTTGGTATTTCACTTAACTTTCCCACTTTAACGCTGGATACTTCTACTTCATTCTGTTTAGGAGGCTTTAAGTAGGATATTATAGGATAGAATATAGAAATCGCCAGACCGGCAATTCCTCCAGTCAGCAAGTATTTCAGGAAGTCGCGTCTTGTTTTTCGGACCGGCTTTTCATTTGAATAATTCATGACATTTACCCTTCAATTAAAGTAAACTCACAAAGCCTTAATTCCTATTTTAATAATAGGAGTCCGTATGTTGTTAATTTCTTAAAACAAAAATCGCTTAATTTATTTTCTTAAATGCAAATCAGTTTTTACCATGACAATCGTTGCATTTAGTTTCTTTCCAAGAATTTCCAATATTAACGGGATGACGATATTTAATCCCCTCTAAGGAGAGTTCAGGTTTTTCATTGCCAAACTGCTGCGCAAGAATTGTATGGCATGCAGTGCAACTTTTAGTTATAATTTTTCCATCTTTACTTACGTGTTTACCGTCGTGGCATCTAAAACAACCTGCAGAGTATAGGTGACCTATATTATTAGGATATCTTTTCCAAGATACGTTCATTGAAGGAAAATAATTCAGTGAATATATTTTTTGAATTTTCTTGATTGATTTTTCTATACTAGCTTTCTTAGCAGCATATACAGCCGGATAATTTCCCTGGTAAAACTCTTCAATATAAGTTTTAATACTATCCAGCGCAATCGGTTTACTCGAATATCCGGCATCCAAAGCTCTTACAGAAATGCTTTTAATATATGGAAGCGTTGTATCGATAAAGCCGTCTGCCATCATATCATTCACTGATGATGCGGGCGGGCTGTAGACATGGGTGGGCCGGTTATGACAGTCAATGCAATCCATTGTCCTGTAATTACCATTTTTTAATTGTTCTTTTGAAACAGGAATGTCTGAGCTTTTATAAATAGTTTCCTTACCGTCTTTTGATTCTATCTTAACCCATGGAATAACTTGGCGTGCGGAATCCGTTGCAAGATAAGTAATCTTATTTGCAATATTCATATGCCAGTGAATACCGGATGTTACACCTGCTTCTTCATTTCCTCCGCCGATATTTATCAGAAGTGTTAATGTCATTCTGGAGTTTTCTTTATCCGATAAAAAATAAACTTTTTTCTTTTCCATCTTACTGTAAAATGCATTTGGCCAATGGCATTGCTCGCATGTGCCTGTAGCCGGTCTTAAATTTGCAACTGGTGTTGGAATAGGTTTTGAATATTTATTAAATATATATGAATAGACCTGGTAAGCCCCGCTTAATTTTGATTTAACATACCAGGTAGTTCCAGGACCAATATGGCAAGCTACACAGGCAACACGGGCATGAGGAGAGTTCTCATGTGAAACGTATTCAGGATTCATTACCTTATGACAAATCGTACCGCAAAATTCTACAGATTCAGTATAATCGTAAGCTTTAAAACTTCCGAACGCAGTAAAGATTAATAACAAAATAGTTCCAACCGTGAAAATGGTGATAGCCCTTCTTTGCTTTGGATCGTTCAGATCAATTTTAGGAAGTCTTTCATCTCTATGCCTGCCGTGCCTTTCCCTGAAGTGTTCCCGATATATACCGAACGCGATAAGTAAAAGCCCCAATATTAGAATTGCCGGTAAAACAATGAAAGTTATAATACCCAAATACGGCGATTGCTTCGAACTGAACGCCTCCAAAATTGTTAATAACAGTATAATGGCGAAACTTGCCGTTGCAACGGCGGTTCCTATAAGTGTTATTGGATTATAAAACGAAGCGGGCAACCATTTTCTCATTACAAACTTACTCTCTTTCTTCTAAAAAGGATTTTTATTCCAAGTAAACTTTATCTGTAAGCAAAAATCATAGCATAAATAATCCAGACAATTATACTGAAGCCGATAGATAATGCGATCCAGCCAAATATTTTTATTGCTTTTATAACAATCGGCGGATATGGTTCAACAAGGTATTTTTCCAGTTCACCCTTTTCAACAAGTTCTTTGTATTCGGCAGGCCGATCAATTTTAAACTCTTCAAGTGGAACTCTTCCGGAAAAAATTACAATATCCATTGGAAATTTTTCAGGACGAAGATGTGTATTAAAAAAATGAACAGTAAATATAAATCCGGTTGCCAGTAGAGCTTCATCGCTGTGAATAATAGTAGCTACATTGATAACCCAGCCGGGAAATATACTGGTTAAGATTTCCGGAAACCAGAGTGTTAATCCGGTTGAGCCAATAACAAAGATGCCCCAAAATACTGCAAAATAATCAAACTTTTCCCAGTATGTCCATCTACCGTATTGAGGCCTTTTACCTCTACCTAAAAACCATTTTAATGTGCCGATAATATCTTTAAAATCTTTTTTATTGAAGAGCATGCTATCATGATTTAATATCAAGTTTTTCCAGGATTTATATTCTCTCCTTTTTAATTTTGATAGTGCAATGATATGAATGACAAATACACTGAGCATTACCACTGCAAAGAAACGGTGAATATAACCGGCAGATTGAAATCCGCCGAGAAGATGAGATAATATGACTGCCCAGCCTGTATATGAAAATTTTAATGTCATTCCGGTAAGGGCAAGACTAATAAAACTTACAATCATTAGGATATGCAAAACGCGATTTAATCTGGTAAACCGCTGATATTGCATTTTACTTTTTCCATCTGATTTTACTTTAACTGAATTCATCTTTTCATCAACAACATTTTCTACTGATTTATTCATTATCTTCCCCTTCATTTTCATCCTCCAATGTTTCATCAACATCCGAGCCTTCAGATAATAATTTCTTTATTTCCTTCCTATACTGAAGCGAGCGAGGCAACCATAATAAAGTATGTACCCCTGCAATAAAGAATGTACCTACTAAAAGACCGGTCATTCCCCAAAAAGTCCAGAATAAAAAAGGATATTTAGCTGGTTCATGATGAGTAGCGTGAGTAAAATATCCCGCAAATTGTCTTGTAGCTCCTTCGTGGCATTTTTTACAAGTTTCAACTTTATTTTGAAAACTGAGATGCGATTTGGGATTTTCAACTGGCAAAATATCGTGTGCACCATGGCAGTCCCAGCATTTGGCCGTCTTAGCATAACCAAGCCTGGAAACCTGTCCATGATAAGTGTTGAAATAAGATTCCGCATAATTTTTATGACAATTACCGCAAATTTGCATAATCTCAAGTCTAAAACCGGAATTATCTGTTCGGCTTATATTATGGGCGCTATGACAATCAAAACAAACCGGCAATTTCTTATCAGTTTTTGTAATGTTTGGAGAGTGAACACTATTCTCAAGTTGTTTTTCAATACCATAATGACATTTACCGCAAGTTGCAGCAATATTATTTCTGTTTACACTTGAATTGGGCTCGTTGTGAGGAAGCTCCATATGAGCAGTATGGCAATCTGTGCAGGTAGCCGTTACAGTAAGGCCACTTTTTAATAATCCTTTTCCATGAATACTCTCTGTATAATTTTCAACTATATCATGTTCTTTTCCCACATACCTAACTGCTGCAGGTTCTCCTTTACGATGACATTTACCGCAAAGATTGGGAATATTAGTATGGAAACTCGGAGATAAAGGATTTTTATTACTCAATACATAGTGAGAGCCATGGCATTCTTCACAAGTTGGAGCATTAGGATCGTTTTTTGCAGACAATTGTCCGTGAATGCTGATCTTATATTGATCGCCTTCATTTGCATGGCAAATTGAACAATCAACTTTTGGAGTTATTCCAGTACATGGACGCATTAACGATGGATTTACAGTATTATGACATTGACTGCAGGAAATTTTTGAGTGAACAGAATTCTGCAGTTTAACAACGTCAACAAACATGGAACGTCCGTCACTGGATTTTAAATCAGTTCTACCGTGACACGTTAAGCAGTCTTGACTGCCAACACTTTCTTTATATAATACGTTTCTAATTTTATGCGGCGGATGGCAATCAACACATACCGGAAGAGTATGTGGCTTTTGTTCCCATAATTTACCTTTAATAATTTTCCGGTGAACAACTTCAATTTCTTGATGACATTGAGTACACGTAGCGGGAATATTTTTTCGAGCTATTGTAGATTGAGGATCAGAAGGCGGCAGAATTTTATGGGGAGAATGGCAAGATGCACAATTTGCTGCTACTGAAAGCCCCTTCTGAAGTAATCCTACACCGTGGATACTTTCGGAATAATTTTCAAGAATATGATCCTGCGGAATATGTCGTTGTATCTGAACCTTCGTACCTTCCTTATGACAGGAGCCGCAAACAAAAGGAATTTTTATTGGAGCTACAGCCGAACGTATATCTTTAACCGGAAGAATATCATGTGAACCGTGACAATTCTGGCAGCGGGGAGCAAGTGGGTCTCCTTTAGCTACAGATTTGCCGTGAATGCTTTCGTCATACAGTTTTTGTTCGTCATCATGACAAGGTGCACACTGAGCTGGTGCAACATTAGTTTTATGGGGAAAATCAGATCCGGCAAGATCAGCATGGCAATCAATACATTGATTACCATTATGAACTGACTCAGCTAATTTTTTACTATCAACGTATACAGAGAATGTTTTGCCATCTTTTTTCCCGGTAAGTGTATTATCGCTATGACACATTAAACAATCGCTATTTTCCTGCGCATACAGAATTGAGTTGTTAACAGCTAATAGAGATATTATTACTAAGAAATATTTATAATCAGGAATAACGCGATAAATTAATTTGTACAGATTCATCCGATAATAATTCCTTCTTTCAAAAAAAATGCTTCTGAACAGAAAGTTACCCTATTTTTATTTTTTAATATTTTCATCATTACCGGATTGTTGATTTTTCAATTTTTCTAGTTCGGCGGCGTGCTCTTCAGCCATTTCTTCTTCAGTTAGATATCCTTTTACCCATGAAGTATTCATCGGATATATTTCTGGATTGAAAATTACAAAGTAAAAGTGCCATACTATTATAGCTAAAGTGGCTAACCAAGCTTCGTAGTAATGGACTGTTCTGGCAATTTGCCACCCCAATAAGGTGAATATATCTATGAACGTATTATTAAACCACATTATTGTTCCAGTTACCGTCATGACAATAGTACCCCAAACCAGAGCCCAATATTCTGCTTTTTCAACATAACTGAATCTTTCAAGTTTAGGTTTTACTTTTGAAATACCGAGATTAAACTTTGCCATTCCAATTGCATCTGAAAAATCTTTTCTTGTTGGCAGTAAGTCTTTTATTAGCTGTCTTCCTCTTGCAGTAAATAATACGTAATAGATATGATACAAACTTGTAAAGACTAAAATAACTGCAGCAATTCGATGAAGGATGCTTCTGTACTCAAAAGCATTTTCGCTTAAGTCCCTTATATGCGAAACCCACCATGAATTAGGGAATTGAAGCATGAAGCCTGTAATTACAAGAACAATAAAACTAAAGGCTAACAAAACATGCTGAACTCTCTCATTCACATTCATTCTTAAGTAAAGAGAGTGGCTATGTCTCTCTTCAGCTATCATTCCCATCTGTTTAAGCTTCTTTATTTTTGCCTTCTTAATGAAATCCAAAACATTATGAAGAAGCATTGCTCCAATGATAGACACAATCATTAAAATATACATCAAAGCAATCCAATAAAGGATTGGTTCTTCCTTTTTATTGGTTGTAGATGCATGAATATTCCCCATTGCAAATTTTTCATTTGCTCCAGGATGACACTTGCCGCATGTCTTTGAAAGATTTCCTTTATAAACACTTGATCTTGGATCTGATGGAGGTAAAATTAAATGGGCTCTATGGCAACTAGCGCAGTTTGCAACAGTAGTTGCACCTCCTTGCAATGCTAGTCCGTGATAACTGTCTTTAAAAGTTTGCCATCTGTTCGGATTAAGGCCATACTTTTGGGATAAAGTTACTGAAGCATGGCATTTTGAACATACTTCCCGAGATAAATTTGCATATGAAGTAGGAGCTTTCGGATTACTAGGCTTCAAAATATTATGCTCACCATGACAATCTGTACAAACAGGCGCATCACTGCTTCCATCTTTTAGGACCGCAACACCATGAATACTCTCTCTATATTCATCAGCAATTTTTGAATGACATTGACCACAGGTATTAGGGATATTAAATCTGTTTACTGTCGAAGTCGGATCACTCGGACCTTTTACCATATGCGCTGTATGACAATTTACACAGTTGGCTGCTTTTCCATTACCGGCAGTTAAAGCTTTCCCGTGAACACTATTCTCATAAGAACTTATAAATCCAGCAGATGGAGAGGTTCTAGCCCTAATTTCCGGATTATCTAAATGACAAGATAAACAAAGTTTTTCCTGTGCAAGTTTTAATTTAGCCGAATCTTTTACGGTAGTAAAAGATACAATCGGATTTTTATGACAAGTAATACAGTTCGGAGCTCCTTTAATACCTTCTCTTAATCCATTTGCATGTGCTGAAGACAAATACTCTTTCTTCTTCTCCTGATGACAACTGCCGCATGCATTAACAATATTTGTCTTATAAAATTTTGATCCAGGAACTTTTGGCGAAATTATATCGTGTGTGCCATGGCATCCTTTGCAATTAACATCTTTCGTCCCGTCAATGCCGTTAGCTTTTAACATTTGGGGATGAAACGGATGCAAAACTGCAGCATCTTTATGGCAGGATTCACAGTTTATCGGTTGTATATTTTTTTTATGTGGTATATTATCAATATTAAATCCTACGTGGCAGGCAATACATTGAAGTTTTCCATGGGCTGAATGACTAAACACTTTAGCATCTAC
The DNA here is from genome assembly GCA_963710735.1 of uncultured Bacteroidota bacterium. Taxonomy (GTDB): domain Bacteria; phylum Bacteroidota; class Ignavibacteria; order Ignavibacteriales; family Ignavibacteriaceae; genus FEN-1297. The sequence goes on from CAVQBN010000006.1 coordinate 165,593, forward strand.
AAATAAAGAAACAGTCTTTTTGTCTTTTTGCATTGTCAGAGTATTATCGCTATGACACATGAGGCAGTCATCGTTAGATTGAGCACTAAGTTTAAACGAAGTCATCAATACAAGAAAGGAAGTCAATAATATGACTAGAAGATTATTTTTTATAAGGAGTGATATCAATGGATTTGTTTGATTTTTTTTTCTTTCCATTTGCGAATTGAAAACTAACATGACTGCTACCTGCAATTTCTATATTTTCTGTAAAAACTATTTTATCTGGATTTCAACTTAATTTACTAAAAGTTATTCTCGACTTTGTTGTAAAAGTTTCCAGCCTTTTATTATTTAGATTCGACTTTGCGAAGTTTATTAATACTTTTTTTAATTTTATAAATCATACTTAAAGAAGCATTAAAAACAGTACTTATATTATTTCTTATAAAAAGTTTTAATATACTGCGGATTTATAATATCATTAATGCTGAACTGATATTAAATAGCGGGACTCTATAATTATCATATCATAAATGCAAAACCAAACATTGCTACAATAAAGAATACAAAAAGTAAGTACATAATTATATTTTTCATTTTACTATCCTCTTCTCTGTATAACTTTCCTTAACATATTTATCAAATTAATTTTTCTTTAGTTAATTAAATAAAAACTTACCAAAGGTATTTAATTGAAATTCTTTTTCAGGTACAGTAATGTATGGCTGATTACCTACTAACTTTGTTTTGTTTATCGACATTACCGGTATACTCGTTTTATTTACTATTCGACTGGTAATGCTATCCGATCTCAAATCAAGAACACCCGGCCAACTAAATGTTGCCATAACTATTAAATCAACATTTTCTTTTTCCGCAAATTTTATTATTTCATCTTGAATATCCCCACATCTCATCACTTGAATTATCTTAGTGCTTGTTGCTAAACTCTCACGTAAACATTTATTCATTTCAGTTCTTGCTTTCTCTTCAACCCGGTAAAACATTTCACCCATTTCAGGACTTTCCATTGAAATTATTTCATAAGGAGTACTATCTAAAACATGTAAAACGTAAACATCAGCATCATATAATTTTGCAAAAGTCAGTGCATATTCCAATGCAACAAAAGATGATGATGTTAAATCCGACGGGAATAATATTTTTTCAATTTTTTTCACCTTAAGTCTATTTCAGCCATAATAATTTTGTAATCGATGAAATTTTTACCTTACAAAATCAAAGAATATGCCGTAATAATTTTCTCTAAAAAGAGCAATAAAACATTATAATTGATAGAAATAACCACATCTGAGAATTTGAAATAAATTGCATTCTCACTTTTGGGAGATTGGAAATTCCCCTGTTGATTTTGACAACAATCACTTATAAAAAGATAAAAATAGTTCTTTTTAAATATATTTCAATCAATTAAAAAATAGGCGGGAATCGAAAAATTTTGGCTCAGAATCCAGATAATTAATTACATTAATTCAAGGTATTTATAAAATTACAAAAAAATAACCATGACATTAAAAGGATATTATGGACTAAGAATCTAATTATTTATTTCTTTTAATTGATTAATCCATGCAAAATCAAACCAATTTTTTATTTTTTCTGATACTTCATTTGGATGTATAATATTTATAAACTCATTTCTTGAGGGAATATATTTATAATCTCGTTCCCAATCTTTAATATTTTTTATAATCTGTCCTATGGCATCAACTATAAAATAAAGTTCTTCATTAGTCATTGTCGGATGAATAGACATTCTGACCCAACCAGGTTTTTCAGATAAGTCTCCATGATTAATTTTATCTGTTATGTGTTTAGATTGAGACGGAGTTACATGCAACAAGTAATGGCCATATGTACCGGCACAGGAACATCCTCCTCTCACTTGAATACCAAAACGATCATTTAATAGTTTAACAATAAGATTATAATGTATATTCTCAACATAGAATGAAATTGCACCTAATCTATCCTCAATATTTTCGGCAAGTATATGAAGCCCATGAATTTTATGAAGTTCCTGAAATGCAATTTTTACAAGTTGTTCTTCCCTCTTTTCGATAAATTGAATTCCCATTTCTTCTTTTAAATTTATACAAAGTGCTGCTTTAATTGTTTGCAAAAATGCAGGAGTTCCGCCATCTTCCCGAAGTTCTATATTTGAAACAAATTTGTGCTGTCCCCAGGGATTTGTCCAATCCACCGTTCCTCCACCCGGATTATCGGGAACCTGGTTTTTATATAATTTAGAATCAAACACCATTACGCCGGGTGTGCCTGGGCCTCCTAAAAATTTGTGAGGCGAAAAGAAAATTGCATCGAGTTTTTCAAGCGGATCTTCCGGATGCATATTTATTTCGGAATATGGAGCAGAACATGCAAAGTCAACAAAACAAAGGCCTCCGTTCTCATGCATTAATTTCGCCATTTTATGATAAGAAGTCTTAATTCCTGTTACATTTGAACAGGCAGTAAATGATCCGATTTTTAATTTTCGATTTTTATATTTTTTTAGTTTTTCACTCAAATCACCATAATCAACCAATCCGTTTTTATCAGGTAAAACATCCACTACATCTGCTACAGTTTCAAGCCATGATGTCTGGTTTGAGTGGTGTTCCATGTGAGTAATAAAAACAACCGGTTTTAGTTCTTTAGGAAGTTCAAGATATTCTTTTAATTGTTCAGGGATTTTTAATCCTAATATCCTTTGAAATTTATTTATAAGTGCCGTCATTCCGGAACCGGCAGTAATGATAACATCATCCCTATTTGCGTTAACATGTTTTTTTATCAGATCATGAGCATAGCGATATGAAAGTGTCATTGAAGTTCCGGTTACACTGGATTCAGAATGAGTATTGCCTACAAGTGGTCCAAAAACTTCAATCATTCTGTTTTCTATCGGGGCATATAGTCTTCCGCTTGCTATCCAGTCGGCATAAACTATTTTTTTCTCTCCGTAAGGTGAAATAAAAACTTCGTTACAGCCAATTGTATTTTTTCGAAATGGTTCAAAATATTCTTCTAAGTTCAACATAGCTAAGCCTAATTAGGTTATAATATTTATACACTATTAAATTTACTAAAATATTTTAATAAAGTTAGCCGCATTTTTAACGGACAATTTTTCAACTATTGTAATTAAATTATCGTCTCTAGTTTAGTAGATAAAAAAGATGTTACCTTGTTTCACTTAATCTATAAAAAAATTTATTATCGACTTTAATATATTTTCGCAAAAATATTAGAACATTTGCATAATAGTCAAAACTAAACATAGTTTTAAATTGCTTCTTTTTTCTCTATCTTTGTTCCACGTTTTTCAACAAAATCTACCTAGACTATGGACTACATCATTGGAATGGATGGGGGGGGGACAAAAACTCACTGTATTATAACAGACATAAACGGGGAAAAATTATTCGAATGCAGCGGAAATGCTTCAAACTTTTTAGTTCGCGGAACTGAGGAAGTTTCGGAAACTATATACAAATTAATAGTCGAATGCAAAAATCAATTAAAAATTAATACCGATGATATCAAAGCAATTTTGATTGGATCAACCGGGGCAGGCAGAGAAAATGATGCTAAAAAATTAGAAAACAGTTTTATTGCTTTTACTGAAAAAAAAGGGGTGAAGTTTAATCTTTTTCGTGTTGAAAGCGATGCCCGTATAGCTTTGGAAGGGGCATTTTCAGGTAAACCGGGCAGTATTCTGATTGCGGGTACCGGATCTATAATGTTTGGAAAAGATGGTAATGGAAATATTCTTAGAGTCGGCGGATTTGGAAGATTTTTAGGAGATGAAGGGAGCGGATATGTAATTGGGAAAAAGGGATTGGTTGCGGTATCAAAGGAATTTGATGGACGTGGTGGACACACCATCCTATCGGAACTAATCGCTGAAAAATTTAAAATTGAAACACCAGAAAAATTAATTACTGAAATTTATAAAAACAATTTCGATATTGCTTCAGTAGCGCCGCTGGTAATTACCGCAGCAGATCAAAATGACGAATCTGCATTAAAGATTATTGATGAAGAGACTGATGAGCTGATATTGCATATAGAATCTATGTTGAGTAAGATTAATCAACCCAAACTGGACCTTGTACTAATAGGAGGATTAATTACTAACAAGAATATTTATTCAATAACATTTCTTAATAAAATTAAAAGTAAACTTAAAAATGTTAATGTAAAAGGACCTGACTCCCCGCCTGAAATGGGAGCTGTTTTAATGGCTAAAGAAATTCTTAAAGTTATTTAGATAAAATTAGTACTAGGGTTTCGTCTAAAGTTATGATTTTCTCTTCTTAACTCATTAATTCTTAATATGAACAAGAATTATTTTATATCGGGAGATTTATAAATATGGCAAAAGAAAAACCAGTAAGCCGTAACGCATGGGCATGGGTTCCTTCACTTTATTACGCAGAAGGAATTCCGTATATAGTTGTTATGTACGTTTCTGTCATGTTCTATAAAAGCATGGGAATTTCAAATGCTCAAGTTGCTCTTTATACTAGCTGGCTTTATTTGCCCTGGGTAATCAAACCTTTGTGGAGCCCCATTGTAGATATGTTAAAGACAAAGCGGCTCTGGATTGTAGTTATGCAATTAATTGTTGGAGCCAGTCTGGGCGGTATTGCATTAAGCATTCCAACTAACCACTATTTCAAATATACCATGGCTTTCTTTTGGCTTTTGGCTTTCAGTTCTGCTACTCACGACATTGCTGCCGACGGTTTTTATATGCTCGGCCTTTCACAAAAAAATCAATCATTCTTTATCGGAATCAGAAGCACTTTTTATAGATTTGCTATGATAACCGGCCAGGGCGTTTTAATTATGCTTGCAGGATATTTTGAAACAAAAGCATCAAGTATAGCTGTAGCATGGTCCTACACATTTTATATTATAACATTTCTCTTTTTAGCATTTTTTGTTTATCACAAATTTATTTTACCATACCCCAAAATAGATATGCCGGCTATTCGTGATAAAACCCAAGGCGTATTTAAAGATTTTTTTGAAGCATTTGTTATCTTTTTCAAAAAAGATCAGATCGGGAAAGCAATAGCGTTTCTTCTGATATTTAGATTTGGTGAGGCTCAGTTAGTAAAACTTGCCCAGCCATTTTTATACGACCCTAGGGCTCAAGGAGGATTGGGATTATCGCTGGAAGAAATTGGTTTTGTTTATGGAACGGTGGGAATTCTGGCATTAACTATCGGAGGAATACTTGGCGGTTTTCTTGCCGCAAAAGGCGGATTGAAAAAATGGATCTGGTGGATGTTTGCCGCAATAAATATTCCTCATCTTTTATATATTTATATGTCTTATGCTCAGCCAAGCAATTTTTTAATTATTAACTTGTGTGTAGCTGGTGAACAGTTCGGTTACGGATTCGGCTTTACTGCTTATATGCTGTATATGATATATATTTCCGATGGAAATTTTAAAACTGCTCACTACGCAATATGTACAGGTTTTATGGCATTAAGTATGATGATCCCTGGTATGTTCAGTGGATGGATACAAGAGATTTTGGGATACAAACATTTTTTCCTTTGGGTATTTCTTACAATGATACCAGGTTACTATATAATTAAAATATTAAATATCGATCCTGAATTCGGTAAGAAAGACTCAATAGCCAAGGAGTAATTCAATGAAACATAAATCTATATTTTCGGTTATAATATTGCTAACTGTATTTGCTTGCAGTAATACAATAAATATTTATTCGCAGAATATTGCAGCACTTAACAATGGAACTCATTTTATTAAGTCGTTAAATGAGCCAATCTCAACTAATAAAAAAGAATTAGTACCTCCAAGCAGCAAGAATAAATTTGCTCAGGTTGATAGTGTTGTAAATGCTGCAATTGCCGATTCAGCATTTCCGGGAGCAGTTCTTCTTGTTCAACAAAACGGGAAAATTATTCATGAAAAAGCATATGGCTATTACACATATAACCCTTCTTCCGGTCATATTGCATTAAATACAATGTATGACTTAGCTTCATTAACTAAAGTAATTGCCACTACAACAGCTACTATGATATGCTATGATAGAGGCTTATTTAAACTTGATGATAAGGTTGCAAAGTATTTACCCAAATTTGGAGTAAATGGAAAAGAAAATGTTACAATAAGAAATTTATTAGTCCATGACAGCGGTTTACGCCCTGATATCCCTTCATACCGTGCTTTTGATTCTGTTGAAAATAAAGAGCAGGGAGTTATGAATGAAATCTTCAATGACTCACTTGTTTATCCTACCGGAACTAAAATGGTCTATTCTGATTTAAATTTTATTTTGATGGGAAAAATTATTGAAAAAGTTACAGGATTAACGTTAGATAAATTTTGTGAAAAAAATATCTTTAAACCACTTGGAATGAAAAATACAATGTTTAATCCTCCCGATTCATTGGTTTACAGAATTGCTCCAACCGAATTTGACAATTACTGGAGACACCGTCAAATTAGAGGAACTGTGCATGATGAAACATCTCAATTGCTTGGCGGAGTAGCCGGACATGCAGGCTTATTTTCTACTGCAGGGGATATTGCAAAATTGCTCCAAATGCTTTTACAAAAGGGTATATACCACGGAAAAAGATATATAAAAGCTTCAACAGTGGAAATGTTTGTAAAAAAACAAAGTGATCTCAGTTCCAGAGCTTTGGGTTGGGATACAAAGTCAAAGTCTCCTGAATATTCTTCAGCAGGACATTTATTTAGCGATATTTCTTACGGACATACTGGCTTTACCGGCACTTCTGTTTGGACTGACCCAACTAGAAATTTATTTGTTGTATTCTTAACAAATAGAGTTTACCCAACCAGAAATAATCATAAAATTTTTAAGGTAAGGCCTGAAGTACATGATGCAGTAATTCGCGCAATAGAGAAAAAATAATTTCATTATATCCATTTAGTAAACAGAAAAAATTTCTTGTAATGTTAGAGATATTAGTTTTCTTAAAAAAGAAGTCCGATATTTTTTTCATTACTTTTGCTGAATATAAAAATCGAACTAAATTATTTGATTTTCATTATGAATTATCTTTTCACCAAAATTTCAAATTATTCAATTTAAGCAGGTGAAAAAAATATGGGAAACAAAAACTCATTTAACTACCCAAAAGTATTTCAGCTAAACAACGGTGATATAGAATGGATTGAGAAAACTCTTTCCAAAATGAGTCTGCGGGAAAAATGTGCACAGATGGTTATGCCCTGGGTTTTGGGTGATTATTTATCCAATGACTCAGTTGAATTTAAAAGAATCGAAAAGCTTGTAAAAGAAGATAAGGTTGGCGGATTAATTTTCTTCAGAGGAAGCATTCTTAACGAAGCACTCACAATTAATAAAATGCAAAAGTTAGCCGATATTCCTCTCTTAATCGCTTCTGATTTTGAAAGAGGCTTAGCTATGAGACTTTCAGATGGATTAGAGTTTCCGTTTAATATGGCCGTTGCGGCAACCGGTGATTCAAGGTTATCATATCTATTGGGGAAAAATATTGCCGCTGAATGCAGGGCATTGGGGGTTACACAAAATTATGCCCCGATTGCAGATATTAGTAACAATCCCGAAAATCCCATAATAAATATCAGATCATTTTCAGAGGACAAAAATATTGTTTCCGAATTCTGCAGCGAATTTATAAAAGGGACATTGGAAGAAAGGGTTTTAACAACTGCAAAACATTTCCCTGGACACGGGAATACACAAATTGACTCTCATCAGGATTTACCAAAAATTAAAGGAACAGAAAAAGATATAGCGGACAAGGAGCTATCCCCATTTCAAAGCGCAATTAATTCAGGCGTACATTGTATAATGGTAGGGCACCTAGATGTTCCTGCATTAGATACAACCGGAACACCGGCAACACTTTCAAAGCCAATTCTCACAGGTTTATTAAAAGAAAAAATGGGATTTGAAGGACTGATTGCAACCGACGCAATGAATATGAATGCCATTACAAATTATTATTCAGTAGTAGAAGCCACACTAAAAGCAATTGAAGCTGGAAATGACCTAATATTGCTGCCCCCTGATGAAGATGTTGCAATTAATTCGATATTTGAAGCCGTTGAATCCGGAGATATAAATATTGAAAGAATTAATTATAGTGTAAGAAAAATTCTTGCAGCAAAAAGATGGCTTCGTCTCGGACAAAATCAATTTGCTGATTTAGATGAATTGACAAAAATAATAAGTCAAAATTCTCATATCAGATTAGCTCAAGAGATTGCAGAAAAATCAATAACACTGGTACAAAATAAAAGAAAAATTATACCTATTGATCCGGCAAAGTCTCTAAGAACAGTATGCATTACAGTTACAGATGAAATAGAAACCGAAAGTGATCTGCTTTTTCAAAAACTGGTTGAAGATAAATTCGGGAATGTTAAGAAGATAGTCCTTAATAGAAAAGACAGCCCCAGGAGCTATCAAAACGCTTATCAGATCGCTGGGCAGGCAGATTTAATTTTACTTCCTTCATTTGTAAAAGTAAAAGCTTATCAGGGGACTGTAAACTTATCTAAAAGAAATACCGACTTTATAAATAAATTATTAACGTTAAGTGTTCCGTCAGTATTAATAAGTTTTGGAAATCCATACCTTCTATCTGTTTTCCCAAAAGCAAAAGCGTATTTATGTGCTTACGGTGATGTTCCCGTTTCGCAAACGGCAATGATAAGTGCTATCGTGGGAGAAAATGATATTACAGGAAAATTACCGATATCAATTCCAAATACAAAATATAAAATTGGTGATGGTATTCAGATTAAAAGCATAAAAAAATAATTGAAAAACATAAAAGAATTTAGTAAATAAATATTCTATCAAAAAAAATTATTTCTTATGAAACATTTTATAATAAATATTAAATATATTGTTCCGCTTTCAAGGATTGATGAAATTTTACCCGAACATAGAAAGTTTTTACAAACCGGTTATGACCAGGGTTTGCTTTTGTTTTCCGGCCCTCTTAATCCAAGAACTGGCGGGATAGTTGCGGCAAGATCTGAATCGATTGACCAAATAAAAATATTTTTTCAAAAAGATCCATATAGTATTAATAAATGCGCCGAATATGAATTTACCGAATTTGATCCCGTGAAAAGTCAATCATTATTAGATTCATGGATTACCGGGAAATAAAGGCGGGTAATTCTTTGAAATGGAGTTTTAAAAAAATTATACTATTTGTTGCTATAATATTTTAATTAGATGATATTAGTTCCAAAGGAAAATTCTTTAGACAAAAGAAATAAATATTATGCCTCTTAAAAGATCCAATAATAAAATGATTGCCGGAGTTTGCGGAGGTATTGCCGAATGGCTTGGATGGGATCCAACAATAGTTCGTGTCGGCTATGTACTTTTATCAATTTTCAGTGCAGCATTTCCGGGAATTCTTGTTTATATAATTCTATGGGTTGTAATGCCAAAAGCCGATTCAGATTTATAAGTATTAAAAATCGAAATTGAGAAACATTCACTCCCTGTCCGGGTAGAAATTTAAAAATTCTACTAACATTCTAAATATTTCTTATAAAATTTCATTTTCACTTAAGCGAAGTTGAACTAATATTTCTTTAATTTTGTTTTATAAAAAATGGAAAAATTGGGAGATTGGTTTGGATAATCTTTTTGCGGCTCGCTCTACTATGGCAATTTCACTGGCATTCCATATTATTTTTGCATGTATTGGAATGACGATGCCATTTTTAATGGTAATTTCGCATTGGCTGTGGATTAAACGGAAAGATGAAGTTTATCTTAATTTAACTAAAGCCTGGTCTAAAGGTGTTGCCATATTTTTTGCAATCGGAGCTGTTTCAGGCACCGTCCTTTCTTTTGAATTGGGTTTATTGTGGCCTGGTTTTATGAAACACGCAGGTGCAATTATAGGTATGCCGTTTAGCTGGGAAGGTACGGCATTTTTTGTTGAAGCAATTTGTATTGGCTTATTTCTTTATGGATGGAATAAACTTAATCCATATGTACATTGGATTTCAGGGTTGCTGGTTGGAATCTCCGGTGTTCTGTCCGGAATATTTGTTGTCTGTGCTAACGCATGGATGAATGCCCCGGCAGGTTTTGATTGGGTTAATGGAAAAGCAATAAACATTAATCCAGTTGCTGCTATGTTTAACCCGGCATGGCTAAGTCAATCCTCACATATGATAATAGCTGCATTTATAGCAACCTCGTTTGCTGTAGCAGGACTTCATGCAATATTACTTTTGCGAAACAAAAATAATCTTATGCACAAAAAAGCATTAATAATTGCTTTAAGCTTTGGAAGTATTTTTGCAATTCTCCAACCTCTCAGTGGAGATCATAGTGCAAAAGATGTAGCACAGAGACAGCCGATTAAACTCGCAGCAATGGAAGGCCATTTCATAACAGAAAACGGAGCCGGAATTACCATTGGCGGCATTCCAAACGCACAAACTGAAACAACAAATTTCGGGATAAAAATTCCAAAGCTTTTAAGCTTTTTGGCTTATGGAAATTTTAATGCAGAAGTAAAAGGGCTTCGGGATTTTCCAAAAGATGATTGGCCACCTTTATTACCAGTACATTTTGGATTTCAGATAATGGTAGGAATTGGATTTTTACTTGCTTTTATTGGTGTTCTATTTTGGGCATTCCGCATAAAATGGAAAGATAGACTTACAGCAAACTGGTTTCTTAAAACTGTTGCACTTTGTACTCCGCTTGGCTTTATAGCTGTTGAAGCAGGCTGGATAGTAACTGAAGTAGGCCGCCAGCCATGGATTATTTATAATATAATGAAAACTTCCAATGCTGTAACCCCAGTTCCTTATCAAATAGTTCATTTAATTCTATTTCTTATAGTTTATTTATTATTATCAATTATGGCAGTTTGGCTGATGAGTCGACAAATAAAAGTCTTAGATAATTTTGATTATTCAGAGAGCGCTTAAGTTTTTATTTAAAATTATCTTAACATTTTTTTACAATGAAGAATATTAGTTAACAGGTGTTTAAATGCTTTATGTGGTGATATTTTTCTTCTTAGTTTCAATCTACATTTATTGCCTTCTCGGCGGAGCTGATTTTGGTGCAGGAATAATTGAACTAATTGAAAAAAAACAATTCAAAGAAAGAACAAGAAATTTAGTATCCGAGGCTATGGCTCCTATTTGGGAAGCTAATCATATGTGGCTAATTATTGCAGTGGTAGTTTTATTTAATGCTTTCCCTCAAGTTTACACACAATTACTTGTTTCACTTTCAATTCCGTTAATATTAATGTTAATCGGTATAATATTGCGTGGAACCGCATTCACATTCAGACACTACGATGCAATTAAAGATTCTTCACAGGAAATGTACTCAAAAGTTTTTGAGTACTCTAGTTTAACAGTTCCGTTTTTCTTCGGATTGGTTGTTGGAAGTATCATCTCAGGAAAAATTGTAACTAATCCTTCCTCTTTTTATGAAGGTTATATAAATCCCTGGTTTAATTTATTCTCAATTTCAACTGGAATTTTTGTTGCTACTTTGTTTTCTTTTATTGCTTCAGTATTCTTAACAAGTGAAATAAAGGATAAAAGATTATTAGATGATTTTATTTTGAAGTCTAAGAGATCGATAATTGTAGTTGTTATTGGGGGATTACTGGTGTTTATTTCATCTTTGATTGACCATGTGCATTTCTTTGAAGACTTTTTCAGTAATTACTCTAGTCTTGCTTTAATGTTAATTGCAACTGTCTGCTTACCCTTACTGTGGAAAATTTTAGAAAAAAGATTAAAGTGGCCTTCAAGAATTTTGGTAGGAGCTCAACTATTATTTATCCTCGGAGCTTTCTATATAGTATACTTCCCTACACTGGTTAAATTGGAGGACGGTAAAATGTTAACATTCTACAATTCGGCAGCTCCAGAAATTACTCTAACTTACTTGGGGTGGGCTTTAATTGTAGGTTCATTAATTATATTTCCCGCATTATTTTATTTACTAAAAGTTTTTAAAACTGAGAAGAAAAACACAGTCAGTAAATAATTAATCTATACAAATTTATTTTATCTCTTTTAACAATTCTATCTTTTTAGCAAATTCTTTACTGAAGTCTTCAATCATTTGTGAAACATCATTATTGTTAGTAGCTCTGCGGTAGGTATCCGCCATCTTAGTCAAGATTTGAAAAAAATGTATATTCATATCATCAATCAGCATATCCTTAGACCACAGGTCAACTCCCATAGTTACTTTCTCCTTTGTATCCCAAAGAGAAATCATCATTGAACTACATTGCTTTTTTCCTTCAAATCCCGCATCGTTGGCTTCCCACTCTATTTTCTTTGGTAATTTTTTATCGTCTAATTGAATAGTAAATTTTATTTCCGATGTTTTTGGCATCTCAACCTTTCAATTTTAATCCTGAAAATTTATTATCCTAAAATAATAAATTATTCTAATTGTTTTTAAGATACATCTCAATTCTTAATTATAATATTCCTTGAATAATTAATTCTATGAAGCAATTATTTTTCTATTACTAAATAAATCATTCAGTGATAACTTATATGATTTAACTTCCGCTTTTTTGTATTTTGATCTAAGAAAATTTATTTTTAATTATAATTTGATTTCAAAAATAATTAAAATGTTACTTAGTATTTTGAATTTATTTTTATTTGAACCGGATATTTAATGAACAAGTCACTAATCACAATAATTTTTTCCTTCATTATAATCTTTTTCCTTTCGCTTACCTCAAGTTCAGAGGCTCAAAGTGATTTTGGAGTAGGATTAAATTTAGGCGGCGGAACAATAGGCGGAAATTTGCCCACACAAGGTGCTTTTGCATCATCAATTTTTATTGAAGCTAACCCGGGGTTTAAGGCAAATGTATTAACACGTTTAAGTTTTATTTATGATACTGACATTAATATACTTTTTCCTAAAACAAGAGGCAGGTATTATCCTTTCATAAAAGGAATTTCACTAAAGGCAGTTACCTCTCAAACCCTATCAGATAATATCTATATTGAAGAAGGACTGGGGCCGTTGTTATTAAATGACAGAACATTTGATAATATAAATGAATGGGATCTCGGAATTGGTTTTTCTATAGCTAGCGGGTTTGATTTAAGAGATGCGGAAAATAACGGGTTTAAAATAGGTGTAGGAACAGAATACGGCCTGACTTTTACGAATACAAATGTCAGGAATTTTTCTGTTTATTTTAATTTAGAATATATCTTATAATAATTTTTATAAACATTGATTAATATAAAAAGCCGCCTTTAAAGACGGCTTTCATGTAATAACTATAGGGAATTAATTGCTGGTACTTCCTGTCGTATCCTCGGGAACAATCTTTCCATTTTGTAATTCATCGCTAAGTCTGGTAGCTTTATACATGTCTTTAATTGCTTCCATCATGCCTGCTGAATGAACTGCGACACATCTGTTTTCATCGGTAGTAAAAATAAAATTACCAGGTAAGCTTTGGATATTTCCGTCAAAAGCTAAACCAACAATTTGTGCTTTTTCATTGATAACCGGGCTTCCTGAATTTCCTCCAATTATATCATTAGTGGAAACAAAATCCATTGGTGTTTCTAAACTGAAATCTGAAGGAGGATTTTGCCATCTCTTTGGAAGATTCCAGGGATATTTTTTACCAAATGAGTAATATCTATTATACAAGCCGTAGAAAGTTGTATAAGGAGGTGCTATGGTTCCGTTGTAAGGAAAACCTTTAACCACTCCATCGGAAATTCTTAAGGTAAATGTAGCATCCGGTGGAATTGAGGTTCCATAAACCTCAAACAGAGCTTTACCAAGTTCCTGAGAATATGTCTGTCCCTGAGAAGTAATCTCACTAATTTTATTTTGAAGATCAGCTTTAGTAGCTTCCGTATGAACTATAAAATAAATAAACGGATCATTAGAATTTAAAATTGCATCCGGTCCCTCTTTAATTAATGCTTTTAACTTATCTAAATTATTTAATACCGAGTTATTAACCATATAATTAACAGCATCGTTACCGGTATTACCGCCGGTAATTTTTTGTACAAGACTCTTGTCGCTTAGATAGCTGTAAAATCTGTGAATTTCAGCTTTTAATAATTCTTTATTCAAATCCGAAGTAAGATGTTCAGGGATTAGATCGTTAATTGTGGAGTCGAGCTCAGTACCTTTATAAGATAAGCCTCTTTCGCTTTCGGGCAGTTTTAATTGATCAGCAAGATCAACTACATCCTGTGCTTCAATAAAATATTGAGAACTGAAGAAGGGATTCATATTAAGTGCAAAATATTCGTTGCTGATTCCACGTAATTGATTTTGTGTATCGGCAATTTTATTCCAAAGATCCCCATACTTAGTATTTAAATCAGGATTCGAATGAACGGCTTCCTGAAATTTCTTTTCAAAATCAATTTTCTTTTGCATTAAAATCGGGTCTCTTAATCCTTTCAACATTCCCGTAAATGCTTTTTGAGAATTTGAAAATTCAAAAAGACGATTTTGTAATTCAGCTTTTTTTTCAGGGTTTTCTTTAATTTCTTTAGTATAGATATTTACTAATTCATTTATGAGATTCAGTGTCCGAGGATATTGTATATCCCTCATATATTCTAACTGAGCAACGGTTTTTAAACGGTCTGTATGACCGGGGTTACCAACTACAAATACCGGTTCTCCAGGTTCTGCACCATTTGGACTCCAATGAAAATAATTTTTTGTCTGAAGAGGTTTTCCATTTTCATAAACTCTAAAGAAATTACAATCTAAATCGTAACGAGGATAAGTAAAATTATCATAGTCACCACCGAAATAACCTAAAGAAGCTTCCGGTGAAAATACTAATCTTACGTCGGTATATCTCTTGTATCCATAGAGAGAATATTTGCCGCCATTATACAATGTTACAATTTGAATTCTTAAACCCGTTTCTTTTTTCTCTTGATTCTCCAGATCCTGCATTGCTTTTTTTCGATTAGCTATCTTCTCTTCAGGAGTTTTGCCTTTATCAATTGCTGCTTGAATTTCATTGGTCACATCTTTTATTAAAACTAATTGATCAACATATAATCCCGGCACCGGTCTTTCATCTGCAAGTGTTTTAGCATAAAATCCGTTATCAAAAAGATCCTCACCCGGTTTTGTAACTTTTGCTACCGAAGCTCTTCCGCAATGATGATTTGTCATAACCAATCCATCTGCAGAAACAAAGGAAGCTGAGCAGTAATTAGCAAAACGAAGAGCAGACATACGAACTTTATTTAACCATTCTTCGGTCGGTCGAAAATTATATTGTTTTTGAAAATAATTTAACGGTGGATAATCAAAAGTCCACATTTTACCGGTATCAAATTTACCGGCTTTTACAGTATCTAAATTCAGCCAGTTATTATTCCCGAGGTTATTTGTAGGACTCTCCTGCATCTTGGATGTTGATGCACATCCGGCTATTAAAATTAGAGATAAGATTATCCCTATTTTAATGCTCATTCTTTCAATGATTTGTTTCATTGTTGACCCTATATATTGTTGTACAAATTAAACATAACTGCATATTTATATAATTATAAATAATACATTCATTTTAAGTGTTATTTAATAAATTTAAAACTTGCGGATTAATTTTAATTGAGGATTCAGAGGAAAAATTTGTTGCCATAAAGTTGAAGTAATTTTTACTAATTAATATCAAATTTATAAGTTGAAAATGGAAAAAGTAAATTAATTTACTAAAATTTAATTTTTAACTTAAAAAATTAAATTTTTCTACTATGTGTAAACAATCAAATCATCATCTTATTTTGCCGTTTATCATTTTTAGCATAAAAATTTGGATAAATTTGAAGGGAATCAGTAATTCTTGATTTAATAATTGAAGATTTGAAAGGAATCGATATAAATAAGTGTAACATTCCCCCTGGTTATTAAAGCAAATTTTTAGTCTATAATAACCATTTAAACTTAAACTAAAAGAAATAAGTCAACAATCTGCTGATTGCTATTAGCTAAAATGAATAAAGGAAATTAAATATATGAATCAGGCTGATAAAGAGGTTCAATTTCCCATTCATCCTCAATAGTACCCACGCAATGTGAACACTTGGGGACACTAAAAACTACTTTTTCTTCATTTGGCGTAGCACGTACAAAGTTTAAGATTGTTTTGCAACTTGAACATTGTACAATGTGTGAAGTAGTTGTTTTTTTGCTGCAATCTGGACAAATGAATCCTAATTCCCCCGGTGTTTCATCCGGATTTACAAGGAAAATAGCATTACATTTAGAATTGTTGCATCTAGCGAAGTGCCATTTTACAGTATCATTAGTAGCGATAATTCTCTCCATGTAATTTTTACGTCCAAAAAGTAAGTAGTTCTGCATCAAAAGTCCATTGAAAAATAATTCTCTTTTTATTTTTTCTCAATTGAATCAATGTATTATTTTTATAAATTTAATTGTTCAAAAATATGACCTACGATAGTTGAATGTAATTCATAATTAATTCTACGACAAATTTTGCAATTTGTTTTTATTTAAAATGATTGGAGCGGAAAAAAATGGATAAAATCAGCTGTTTTAAAGCTTATGATATTCGAGGCAAAGTACCTAACGAATTAAATCCTGATTTAGCATATAAGATCGGAATTGCTTTTGCCAGATTTATAAATGCCAAAAAAATTGTGATAGGACATGATATAAGAAAATCTTCCGAATCAATTTCTGATGCGCTAATAAGAGGACTAACTACCAGCGGAGTTGATGTTATTGACATTGGGCTGTGCGGCACCGAAATGATTTATTATGCTACTCCTGAATTAGAAGCCGATGGCGGAATAATGATAACAGCCAGTCATAATCCTCCCGAATATAACGGGATGAAGTTTGTTAGGCAAGGATCTGTTCCAGTTGGATATGATTCCGGTTTAAATGAAGTTGAACAAATGATATTAAATAATGACCTTGAACCTTTAAGACATGAGCCCGGAGATATCTACAGAAAACACATAATGAGCGGTTTTATTAATAACTTAAGAAATTTTTACGATCCTCATAAAATAAAGCCGTTAAAAGTTGTTGTTAATGCAGGAAACGGCTGTGCCGGACTTTCGCTGAATGCAATTGAACCTAATTTACCCATTGAAATGGTAAAAGTTTTTATTGATCCGGATCCCGATTTCCCGAACGGAGTTCCAAATCCTCTTCTTCCTGAAAATAGAAAATCAACTATTGATGCTGTACTTACTAATAAAGCAGATTTAGGCGTTGCATGGGATGGTGATTATGACCGCTGTTTTTTCTTTGACGAAAAAGGAAATTTTATTGAAGGTTATTACATCGTCGGACTTTTGGCTAAATCAATATTAAAAAAACATCCCGGTGAAAAAATCGTTCACGATCCCAGATTAATTTGGAACACAGTTGAGATTGTTAAAAAAAGCGGAGGTGAGCCAGTTGTTTCAAAAAGCGGCCATGCATTTATTAAACAGAAAATGCGCGAAGTAAATGCAATTTACGGCGGTGAAATGTCTGCGCATCACTATTTTAGAGATAACGCATATTCCGACAGCGGCATGATACCGTTCTTACTCATTTTGCAATTAATTTCTGAAGAAAACAAACCTCTTTCAAAATTGGTTGAAGAAATGATTCACAATTATCCTTGCTCAGGCGAAATAAATTCCAAAGTTGATAATCCCTCAAAAAAAATTGAAGAAATTGAAAAGAAGTACTCTGATGGGAAGATTGATCATCTTGACGGAGTAAGCGTTGAATATGATAATTGGAGATTTAACCTAAGAATGTCAAACACCGAACCGATTATCAGATTGAACGTTGAAAGTAAAGCCGATATTAAATTGATGGAAGAAAAGACAAAAGAGCTTTTAAAAGCAATTAGAGATGAATAATGGAAGAAAATATTTCTTCCATTATTTTTTAGCCATTACTCATTTAAACGGTTTTATTTAACTTCTGTTTCTATTGTAAATGGAACTTTGATTTTTTCCCAATTTAAATTGACTTGAGCAGAGTTTTTGCCCTTTTCATTTACCTTCATATCGCTGAATGTATATGACAACCATTCATGAAAATTTGATGACTGTGGTTTTACATTAAAACGTGCAAAATCTTCTGCTTCGTTATATTCAAATGCACCCCATTGATCAGCAACTTTATTGAAAATAATTGTCCAATCTTTATTTTCGTTCGGGATTATAAAGAAGCTGTAAGACCCGGCAGAAAATTTTTTTCCATCAATCCAAACATCTGTACTAAATGTAATTTTTGTTGCCTCATTTGCACCTGCACGCCAGACTTTTTTATAAGGCACCAATCCGCCCCAAATTTTTCGTCCCTTAACTCCAGGTCTGCTATAAGATATAGTTACATCTGTAAGCCCTATTGTTTGAGTTAAAAATGCTCTAGGACTAATTCTTACTTTTTTATTCCAATCAGGAATGGAAGATTTTTTATTTTCCCGCGTAGAATTCTTATTCATCTGACTCATTTTATTATTCTGCTGTGCATCCGAAGTTGATCCAATCAATAAAAAAATGCCAATCATTAATATGAACATTTGTAAAAATATGTTTCTGTTTCTCATAAGGCACTCCAAATTATGCGATTTTACAATATATCTTACTGTTTTTACACGATTAATTTAACTTTAAGGATTAATTTATAAATTATTATTTAAATTTCACTAAATAATTTTACGGATTAACAAAAATTAATAATAAGCCGATTTGATAATTATGGCAGTCAAAGAAATCCTTTTACTCGGAAATCCAAAGTTATATGAAAGTTGTTCTCCGGTAGTTCAAAATGACCTGAGCGATGTTCAAAAAGTAGTTGAGGATCTTCATGATACTTTAATGAGTTTCAGAGCAAAACATGATGCCGGCAGAGCAATTGCAGCACCACAAATCGGTTATATGAAAAAGTTGATATATATGAATATAGATAAACCGATAGTATTTATTAATCCGGTTCTTGATATTCTCAGCGCGGAAATGTTTGAACTTTGGGATGATTGTATGAGTTTTCCGAATCTGCTTGTAAAAGTAAAGCGTCACAAAAAATGTCATGTTACTTACAGGGATATGGAGTGGAATTTTCAATCATTAAATTTTGAGGACAGCCTTTCGGAATTGATTCAGCATGAAGTTGACCATTTAAATGGTATACTTGCTGTTTCCAGAGCGATTGATGGGAAATCGTTTTCTTTTAAAAGTCAGAAAGAGTTTTTGAAATAATTATTTTTCAAAATCACAACAGATAATATTAAAGTATAATTTTTTATACTTTCTTTACGAACTATATTGTTTCAGTTCATCAACAATTTTATCAGATTCTTCCTTAATATTATAAAAATGAGGCGACATTCTGATCATGCCCTCTCTAACCGCACATTGAATATCTTTTTTAACCAGTTCTTCAAAAATCTTTTTAGATTCTTTATGCTTAAAGCTGACTATACCAGCTATATTTTTTTTATCGCAATTGCTTAATACCGGTTTAATATTAATTTCTTCAAGTTTGTTAATCAGATAAGAAGAATTTTCTATTACTTTATTTTCAATAACATCATAGCCAAATTCTTTAAACATTTTTAGTGAAGCATTCAAAGCATAAATACCAATTGTGTTTAATGTACCTCCTTGAAAACGTTCAGCTGTTTTTTTCAGAGTTAAATCGTAGTGTAAAATATTCCATGCATCTTCAACTGAAAGCCAGCCGACATTTCCTGGTACCATATTTTCCTGAAGCTTATCGGATACATAAATAAATGCCATACCCTGTAGACCTAACAGCCATTTTTGACTTCCGGACGAAAGAAAATCTATTTTATCTCTAACTACATCCAAGCGAACGGCACCTAAACCTTGTATCGCATCTACCGAAAATATAATTCCTTTTTCACGGCAAGGTTTCCCGATTTTTTCTAAATCAACTCTATAGCCGGTTAAAAATTGTACCTGGCTGATTGATACAAGCCTCGTTCCGGGTTTTATATTTTCTATTATATCTTCAGCGGAAACTATCCCGTCTTTTGATTTTACAAAATCAACAATTACACCTTCCTTTTCAAGATTTAGAAACGGGTATACATTCGCCGGAAATTCAAGATCATTCAATAAAATTCTATCACCCTTCTTCCATTTAATTCCCTGCGCTAAAATATTAATACCGTTTGATGTATTATCAAGAAAAGCAATTCGTTCAGGTTTTGTATTTATCAAACTTGATAGGTCCTGTTTTGTTTCTTTAATAACAGACTGGAATTTTACATAATCATCAATACTCGTTTCACTTTTTTCATATAATATTTTATTGATTTGCTGTAAAACCGGAATGCAAAGCGGACCCGTAGATGCATGATTAAAATATATTTTACCGCTTTTCAAATAAGGGAAATAGTTTCTTGCTTTAGTAATGTCCATAATTGCTCACTTATAGATTTATATTTTTAAATATTCTGAGTAACAAAATTAAACATTTTACAAAAAAGTATAGGACTAAAAAATTATTATTAATTGAAGTTACGCAAAAATTATTGGTTCTTTTTATTTCTCCATTTCAAGGTTAATTATTTCATCCACCCATGATTGAAAATTCTGTCTATTTTTCCTTTTAAGTCTGAAGGACGATATTATTGTAATAAAAATATTAGTCTCAAATCCGGAACACCAAAGGAGAAGCATACAATTAGACTAACAGGTGTAACATCAATTAATAATTTGGCCAAATTGATAACTTAAATAATTGATAATTAAAAACTGTTTTAATGGTTTAATACAATTAGAGGGTACCCTAAGTAATCTATATATTATAGTGCACAGTAAAAACTATCATTTTTGAAATTCATTTCGATTATGGTTACATTTCATTTGAAATTAAAAGTAAAATTTTTCATCTGAAAGTTACAAACCCAATTTTCTAAACTATTTGCAGGCGAGATATGACATATCCCAAAGCACCCAAACCTAAAAAACTTAAACCTGAAGATTTAAGATGGCGATGCAACCAGGATGTATTTGCATTTGATTCAACGAATGATATTGAACCTATCGAGGGCATTTTAGGCCAGGAACGAGCTTTAAAAGCTTTAAAGCTTGGGGTTGATTTAAGAAGCCCCGGTTATAATATTTTTATTGCCGGTTTGTCAGGCACCGGTAAAGCTACAACTGTAAAAAAAATGCTGGAAACTATAAGCGACAATTGTCCGCCCCTGCATGATTATGCTTATGTAAATAACTTTAAAGATAATGATCAGCCTACATTATTAACATTTAAAGTCGGTAAGGCAAAAGCATTTAAACAGGACCTATTATCAACTATAGATATTTTAAAGAATAAAATTCCCCAGGCATTAGAAAATGATTCATATATAAACAGGAAAAAGAAGATAGTTGCACATTACAACGATAAAGAACAAACTTTAATGAGCGCGTTCGATGAAAAGTTAAAACAAGAAAAATTTACGCTGGGCCAGATAAAAGTCGGCGAAGGAGTTCGCCCTGAAATATTTCCTTTGATCGAGGAAAAACCGGTGCCGATTTACCAGCTTGAAGAACTTGTAAAACAGGGAAAGTTGACCGAGGATAATGTAAAAGAGATTATAAAAAAATATGGCAACTATCAGCAGGATTTACATACCCTCTTCAGAAAAGGATTAAAATTAAGCGAGGAATTCCAGGAAAAGCTTTCAAAACTTGAAAAGGAAACAGTTGAAGTTGTGCTTAGAGGAGCCATTGACAATTTAAGAGAAAAATATGACGACAAGAAAGTCCTTGAATATATAAATGAAGTTGAAAAAAATATTCTGGAAAATATTCAAATATTTAAAGGAATTAAACCGGAAGGAGATACAACCCCCGAAGGATTCCAAATAGACTACTTTAAGGAATATGAAGTTAATATCATCTTAGATAACAGCGAAACCAAGAATTGTCCGGTAATAATAGAAACTTCTCCGAATTACATTAATCTTTTCGGAACAATTGAAAAAGTAAATGACGGCAGAGGCGGCTGGTATAGCGACTTCACTAAAATTAAAGCCGGCTCTTTATTAAAAGCTAACGGCGGATATCTTGTACTAAATGTAAAACACCTGTTTGAAGAGCCTAGCGTTTGGAGAACTTTAAAACGAGTTCTTACTTATAGAAAACTTGAAATCCAGGATTCACACAATTTATTTCAAATCGCTCCTTCAAGTTTACAGCCGGAACCAATTGAGATTGACACAAAAGTTATACTTACCGGCAATGATTATATTTATTCGCTTCTTACTTCTTACGAAGATGACTTCAAAAAAATATTTAAGATAAAGGCGGATTTTGATTATGAAATAAAACGCACTGATGAGGTTTTGGTTGAATATGCAAGAGTAATAAAAAAATTAATTAAAGAAGAAAAATTACTCGAGTTTGATAAAAGCGCTATTGGTTATTTGGTTGAAATCGGGGCAAAGTTTGCCGGGAATAAAAATAAACTTA
Organism: uncultured Bacteroidota bacterium; assembly: GCA_963710735.1. Taxonomy (GTDB): domain Bacteria; phylum Bacteroidota; class Ignavibacteria; order Ignavibacteriales; family Ignavibacteriaceae; genus FEN-1297. Next base: position 188,141 of record CAVQBN010000006.1, read on the forward strand.
CAGCCAGATTTTCTCAAATCGCTGATATTGCCCGCGAAGCTAATTTTTGGGCTATTGATGACGGCTTTAATATTGTCAGTGCAGCTCATGTAAAAAAAGCTTACGACTCGGCTAAGGATAGACATGGTTTGCTGGAATCAAAAATTAACGACATGATAGAAGAAGGCATGGTACTTATTGATACCGAGGGCGAACGCGTTGGTCAAATAAACGGGCTGGCTGTTTACGATGCGGACTTTTATTCATTCGGCAGGCCGACACGCATAACAGCAACTGTTTCTCTTGGCGGAGGCAGCATAATAAACGTTGAGCGCGAAGCCGGAATGAGCGGAAGGCATTACAATAAAGGTGTCCTAATAATTTCAGGTTACTTTAGAGAAACCTTCGGGCAGAATACGCCGCTTTCATTTAATGCAAATTTGGTATTCGAACAGTCTTACGGAACGGTTGATGGTGACAGCGCATCGTGCGCGGAAATTTTTGCTTTACTTTCAACTCTTTCAGGTTTAAAGATAAAACAATCAATTGCGGTTACCGGTTCATTAAATCAAAAAGGAGATGTACAGCCTATCGGCGGAGTAAATGAAAAAATTGAAGGCTTTTTTGATGTATGCAAATCCAGAGGCCTTTCCAAAAAGCAAGGCGTAATTATTCCTATACAAAATATTCAGGAGCTAATGCTCAGAGAGGATATAATTGAGGCAGTAGAAAAGGGCGAATTTCATATCTACGCTATTGAAAGAGTTGAAGAAGGAATAGAAATATTAACCGGTGTAAAAGCCGGTAAGCGTGACAACAAAGGGACGTACGAAGAAAACAGTGTCTTTAATCTTGTTGAGAAAAAGATTAAGGAGCTTTATGCAAAATCCAGAGCCAGCAAGGCTAATAACAATAACCAGACAACTATAAAAAAGAAAAAGAGGAAATGAATAATAAGTTACTAGAATCATTCGCAAAAACTAAAATTTTATGCACACTTGGTCCGGCTACAAATAATGCTAAAATAATTAATGACCTTATTCTTGCCGGAATGGATGGAGTAAGATTAAACTTTTCACACGGAGATTATTCTTTTTATTCAAAAATATTTGAAGAGATAAATTCTGCTTGTATTAAAGAGAATACTCCTTTAGCTGTTTTGATGGACTTGCAAGGTCCTAAAATAAGAATCGGTGAATTAAGTGAACCGGAAATTGAAATCATAGACGGTGACAAAATTGAAATTACAATCGATGATGTTAAAGGGACAAAGGATTTAATTTCAACTTCATACAAACCGCTCCCGCAGGATTCCCAAATTGGTGAAATTATATTAATTGATGACGGATTATTACGACTAAGAATTATCGAGAAGAAATCCAGATCAGTAATATGTGTTGTGGAAAACGGCGGAATACTGAGGCCGAAAAAAGGTATGAACCTGCCGGGGATGAATCTTTCCACGCCCTCTGTAACCGACAAGGATTTTCACGATCTCGAATTTGCTTTGCAGTACCGTGTAGATTATATCGCCCTTTCGTTTGTCAGAAAAGCAGACGATATAGTTCACCTAAAAGAATGGCTGCGGCAAAGAAATATATCTAAACCTATTATCGCAAAAATAGAAAAGAAAGAAGGCGTAGATAATTTTGATGAAATTCTTGAAGCGGCAGACGGCATTATGGTAGCAAGAGGCGATCTTGGAGTAGAAATGCTTCCGCAGGAAGTTCCGGTTATTCAGAAAACTATTATTAAAAAATGTAATGCCGTAGGCAAGCTTGTTATTACAGCTACTCAAATGCTCGAGTCTATGGTTCACAATCCCATCCCTACACGTGCGGAAGCTTCTGATGTGGCAAATGCGGTATTGGACGGAACCGACGCGGTAATGCTAAGCGCCGAAACCTCAGTCGGCAAATACCCGGTTCAGACTGTTAAAATTATGAATGACATTGTAAAAAACATTGAACTGCATCTTCCCTTAAAACGGGAAGTGGAGGTAGTAATCCCTTCTAAATTAGAGGAAAATTTATTTGATGCCGTTGGAAGAGGAATTACCTCTGTCAGTTCCCAGGTGAATGCTGCCGCAATAGTTGTATTTACCTATCAAGGACGTACAGCGAAAAATTTTGCCAAGTACCGCCCTAAATCAAAAATTATTGCGCTCTCGAACAGCTTCGATACCATGAATAATCTCTGCTTAAGATGGGGTGTTGCTCCAATGTTTTTGGAAGATATCGATAAGGAACATATTGCAATTGATAAAGCAAAAAAAATAATATTGGAAGCCGGACATGTAAAAGAAGGTGATGTAGTTATATTTACTGCAGGCGCACCGTATTCGGAAAAGAGCCGTGCTAATTGGCTAAGATTTGAAGTAATTTAATATTTTTCAAATATTACAAGAGAATTGGAATTAATCTTTTCTTAATAATTAAATTAATAAATCCATTATTATTACATCAAAATTTTTAAAAAAGAATGTTGTCCCCTCTCGGGAGGGGAAAGGGGTGGGTTAAATAATAATGGGAAAGATATCATAAAAAAAGTTGTATGAATTGATTTGTATTTAGAAATTAAACTTGTCTAAAACGAATCATTTTCAAATCCAATGTTAAGTATATCTCATTCCTCATTGAATGATTAAATAAGTTTTGTTAAGTTATTTAAGAATGAATATAACCTTCACCGTTGAACACTGCCTGACAAATTATTTTATATTTTATGGAAACAAATAATTTAAAAATAGCCGATTGGTGGGAGCCTGCTGAAAAAGGAAAAATCCTCTGCACACTTTGCCCTCGTTACTGCAAGATTGGTGAAGGCCAGCCGGGATTCTGTTTTATCAGACAAAACCACGGCGGAAAACTTTACACAATAGGTTACGGCAGGCCGACCGGTTTTGCAATTGATCCAATTGAAAAAAAACCTCTCAATCATTTTTATCCAGGCTCTTCCATATTAAGCTTTGGTACTGCAGGCTGTAATCTCGGCTGCCGATTCTGTCAGAACTGGTCAATAAGCAAAGCAAAACTTGATGACTTAAATTCACATCATGCTTCACCCGAAGAGGTAATTCAACTGGCTAAACATTACAATGCACCATCAATAGCTTTTACTTATAATGATCCGACAATCTTCGGCGAATATGTTATTGATATTTCAAAGCTGGCTAGAGAAGAAGGAATTAAAACAGTAATGGTAACTGCTGGTTACATAGATAAAAATGCCCGTAAAGATATTTATAAATATATTGATGCCGCTAATGTTGACCTAAAAGCATTTACGGAAAGATTTTATTTTAAACTTACATTTTCTCATCTGAATGACGTACTGGATACATTAATCTGGTTAAAAAAGGAAACCAATGTTTGGTTTGAGATAACCACGCTTATAATTCCGGATGAGAATGATTCGCCGGATGAAATAAAAGAAGAATGCGATTGGATCTTAAACGAACTTGGAGATTCTGTCCCACTTCATTTTACTGCCTTCCATCCCGATTTTAAGATGACCGATCATCAACGCACCCCGGAAAAAACTTTAAGCGCCGCAAGGGATATTGCATTATCAACTGGAATTAAATACTGCTATGTTGGAAACATTCACAGCCGTGACGGACAAACAACATACTGCCCTAACTGCAAAACTCCCCTAATAAAAAGAGACTGGCATTCCGTTCTTTCCAACAAAATGAAAGACGGAAAATGTTATAAGTGCGGAACTGAGATTGATGGGAGATTTTAACTTTGCTTGTAGAGTACGCAAACTTTGCGTTCACTACCTCTCCTTGTTCCGTCCTCCGTTCTCCATTTTCTTACAGAGAAACACAGAGGCGGAATTTCTCCGTGTACCTCCGTGCCTTCTCTGCGGAACTCTGCGTAAAAATTTTCTTTGTATTAACTGCCGCGACTAACACGCCTCCTCCGATTTTGCGGTCGGCGTTAAGCGGATTAGAACGCGAATTATAGTAATTACTTTAGTAGCATAAGAATTGCAAATGCAGTCGCCCAAACAGCACATATTATGTAACATGAAAAAGTTACCCAGTACTTCACGGGCTCATTCTCCCGACTGTATATTCGAATGCTGAAGCCCCACCCCCGTGCTAAGATTTCTTGTGAAGAGATAGCTTTAAAAACCATCCAGAAAAAAAATAATCCGATAGCCAGAAATAAGATTGCAATCATTGTTTATGCCTCAGTATAAATACGCATATAATTTTTTTGAAAAGCATCAATAGCACCTTTTCTGCAGCCTAACTATAATTTAAGCCGAATCAGCGATTTTCAATCCAGTCGTTAATTATAATATGTTATTCTTCTCAACTAACATTATTTTCAATTCTCGATTTGTGCCTATAGTGACTTGAACTTAAACATCACCCCCTATCATCATTATTACGCGGTCATTAGATTAAAGCGGTTATAAATTAAATAATATTCTTACAAAAAACAGAAATAATTTAGAATATTTAAAATCATTAATTCTAACTTTTAATATATTAGTAATACATCTTGATAAAATCTTTTACGTAACTTTTTAATAAATTACAGAGCACAAATGAAATACTTATTTCTGTTATTCATCCCGTTTCTTTTTATGAAAACCTTAAATGCCCAGACAAATAATTTTACAATTGTACCTACGCCCCAAATAATAATAACAATAAGCGGCACTTTCAGTCTTCCGAATGATGCTGCAATATTTTTAAGCGGTAAAAAGGAAGATCTTAATTTTACTGCTTCACAGATAAAAGAAACCCTTTCAAAATCTTTAAACATTTCTTCGTCAATTACTGAAAAAGATTCTATCCATGCTGATATTATTCTGGCAGTAAACCCTTCATTAAAATTTCCAAATGCACCGGAAGCTGTTAAAGACCAGGCGTACAGCTTAACAATAGGTAAAAACGGAATTATTATCGAATCACAAACTGCCAGAGGTGTGTTTTACGGAGCGATGAGTTTGGTCCAACTGCTGGATAAAGTCGAATCCCCTGAATTGCCTTGCGTTAAAATTATCGACTGGCCGGATATGAAAATGCGCGGCATCTCCGACGATATAAGCCGCGGCCAGGTGTCAACATTAAAGAACTTCGAAAAGATCATCAGAAATATTGCACGATACAAAATGAATGTTTACATGCCTTACCTGGAAGACATGATTCAATTCCCGCAATATCCGGATATCGGTAAGAACAGAGGAGCATTATCTCCCGAGGAAATTAAAGAATTAGTAGCTTATGCAAAAAATTATTTTGTAGAAATAATACCTATCTTTCAGACGCTCGGCCATTATGAAAATATTCTTACGCAAAAAAAATTTCTAAAGTATGCGGAATTCCCCGGTGCGTCTTCACTAAATGTTTCTAATGATTCAACATACATTTTTCTCGAAAGCATGCTTAAAGAAGTTTTCAAATTATTCCCGTCAAATTATTTCCACATGGGCGCCGATGAAAGCTTCGATGTTGGCCTGGGTAAAAGTAAATATCTTGTTAAAAAATATGGCATAGCAAAAGTACATGCTGATCATTATAAAAAGATTTATGACATCTGTAAAAAATACGGCAAAGATGTTATGATGTATGGAGATATAATTTTAAGGCATCCGGAAATACTTAAAATGATTCCCAAGGACATAACTATAGTAGACTGGCACTACCGTCCGGATTTTGATTATCCTTCCGCTAAAACTTTTAGTGATGCCGGCTTTAATTACCTTGTTTCGCCTTCGGTTTGGAATTTTTCAACTACATTTCCTACTAATGTTAATGCATTCCCTAACATCAAGTATTTAATAAAAGCAGGAATTGAAAATAATGCAGAAGGAATGATAAACTCGAACTGGGGAGATTTCGGGGCGGAAACTTTTAAGGAGTTTTTATATTTCGGATATGCATGGTCGGCACAGTGTTCCTGGAATTTCAAGGAAAGTGATTTGTCTCAGTTCAGTAAAAACTTTTTTTACGACTTTTTTGGAATAAACGATCCTAGAATTTCAGAAATTTATGTGGCATTGAGTAATCCTTTAAACCAAATGACGTGGAATGAATTGTGGCGTCATCCTCTTTTGGATTTTCATGAACCTACCTGGTGGCAGGCAAAGATATCCCCGGTAGTAAATATTACCTGGATGAACTGGACTTTACCAAATGTTTTAGACTACATTAACGCTTTAGAACCGAAGGTAAAGAGACATAAAGATCAATTTGACCTTCTGCGTTTTATCACTACGCTCAACTATTGGTATAAATCTAAAACCTTAACGGAGTTTTTCCTTCACGATAAAAATTATTTAAAATCCCAGGGGAATGACAATCATGTTATTAATATGATTGATGAAGATTTAACATCACTTAACAAACTAAAATTAAGATATGATTATTTATGGCAGAGATATTACATTAATGCAAATCTTAATTTGATTAATGATAAATTCGCCAGACTGGAAGACTACTTTAATGAAATAAAAGATTCGCTAAAAGCCGGAGATGATACATTATATTCACCATTAATTAGATCGAAGTGGATATATTTAAAAACCGGCAGAAACAAGTTTGCAGACAAAACAGAATTTAAAAAATCTGTAAGCTTGAATGAGATCCCCGAAGAAGCGTATATTCAATTAATTGGCGATACCTTTGCAAGGTTGTATATAAATGGTAAATATGTTGATGAAGTATATGCCCGCAGAACAGGGTCATTAACTGTGGAATACAAAAGGATAAAACTTCTGGATGTAAAAGAATATCTTAAAAAAGGAAAGAACACTTTCTTAATTAAGGTAAAGAACTTTTATAACAATGGTGCTGCCGGAGTTAATATTTCTTCTTATTTTAAGTTTAAAGACAAAGTATTAAATATTGATACAAACGATGACAAGAAACCAGGCTCATGGAAAGGGAGTGTCAATGGAAGGAATTGGAGAAAGGTGACTTCCAAAGATTCTCCTTATCAGATTATAGCGCCAAATTTTGTCACAAAAAGACCAAGCTGGATAGAAAGATAAACGTAAAATTTAGGAGAAGCTTTTGAAGAAAACTTATTCAATAATTGCAGGTTTGATTGCCGGATTATTGTCGGTTCTTTTCCTGGATCAGCTTTTCAAGGGCTTGCTTGCGAATCTTTTTCTAAACGAAGAAGTAAAAATATATTTCACCGGTTTACGTTTAACGGTTTATTTCCCAACTAGTGAAATTCACAGCTTCTTTTTATATGCCGTACTTATCATATCTCCATTTATATTGAGTATATTAATGGTAGAAGCCACTTTAATATGGCATAATAAAATTCCGAATAATTATTTAAGAATGTCTATTATAATTTTTCAATTAATTAATATCGGATATTTAATATTTACGGCAGTAATTGGTCTATTCTCTATACTGCTGCATACAACTTTTCAAACAGATTGGTCAATGCTGCTAAACCATGGCAGTCTTTCATACGATCAGAAATTACTTTTTATGTTTTTGATCTTATTTATTTTTTTAGGCTATATTAATATCTTAACCAAGAGAATAAGAAAATCTATTCCAATAATTGGTAAAAAATAATTTATAAAAATATTGAGGTAAATACATTATGGGTTTATTGTCTGATAAAATTGCTTTTATTACGGGAGCTTCATCCGGAATCGGAAAGGCGTGTGCTTTTGAATTTGCCAGAGAAGGCGCTAACTTAATATTAAGTGCCAGGCGTTCGGAACGTATAAAAGATTTAGCCGAATCTATAAAAAAGGATTTCGGGGTAAAAACTCATTTTATCCAGTTTGATGTTCGCGATATAAATAAAACGAAAGAAAGTGTTTCTTCCCTCCCTGAAGAATTTAAAAAGGTTGATATCTTGATTAATAATGCAGGCCTCGCCCGCGGCTTCAGTAAAATATATGAAGGAGATGTAAACCATTGGGAAGAAATGATTGATACAAATGTTAAAGGATTGTTATATGTTACACGATTCATTTTACCCCAAATGGTTGAAAGAAAAAGCGGGCATATTATTAATATAGGTTCCACTGCAGGCCACGAAGCTTACGCATACGGAAATGTTTATTGCGCAACCAAATTTGCAGTAAAAGGCCTGACTCAATCAATTAGATTAGATGTCCTTGATAAGAATATAAAAGTCAGTGAGGTTGATCCCGGAATGGTTTTAACTGAATTCAGTAATGTCAGATTTTCCGGGGATGAGGAGAAAGCTAAAAAGGTTTATGAAGGTTTTACTCCGCTATCACCTGAAGATGTTGCGGGTGCAGTTCTTTTTTGTGCAACAAGGCCGCCGCATGTTAACATTAACGAAATAATTTTAACGCCTGCAGCCCAGGCTTCTTCAACACAGGTTTATCGAACTAAATAAAATAAGCTGGTTGAAGTGAAATATCTTCAACCAGCATTAATTATTAAATTATAGATTATGCAAAAAGGCTTACATCTCCGGCGCCTTCCCTGATTACTTCCGGTTCTTCCATGCTTAAATCAACCACGCTTGATGGATTTCCTGCTAAATGGCCTGAGGCAAGCATTAAATCAATTTGAGTATTAAATATATTCTTTATTTCAAAAGGATCAATTACAATTTCACCTTTTCTATTTGTTGCGCTAGTACTAATAATCGGGTTGCCTAATTCTTCCACTAATTTTAAAGTAATAGAATGGTTTGGAACTCTGATTCCTACCGTTTTTCTGTTACTCCATAATTTTTTAGGAACCAGTTTAGCAGCCGGCAAAATAAAAGTATAAGGACCAGGCAATAAATGTTTCATTGTTCTATAAGCATAATCTGACACTTTAGCATATTTTGAAATATCTTTTAAATTGGCACAAACAAAACTAAAAAGTTTTGAACTGCTATCATTTTTAATCGAAAAAATCCTCTCAAGTGCTTCTTTATTAAAAATATCACAACCAATGCCGTAAACTGTATCAGTAGGATAAATTATCACCCCCCCATTGCGCAGAACTTCAACAGCTTTATTTATATACCGTAACTGAGGATTTTCAGGATGAAGCTCATAATACTCCATTTTAACTCCTTTCATTTGAGGACGTTTTAATTACTTATATAAAATTACAAATTTGGTAAGTTCCTGTAGAGATTACTCATTTTTACAAGATTATCCATTGGTTTAACTGCAATATAAAAAGGTAAAATTAATAATCAACCACCTAAGGATGGGTATTTTTTTATTATAAATAAAATTTCGGGTACATTACCAAATAAATTTAATTAGGGGCTATTTTTTCTAAAAAATTTTATTATATTTGTTGTTCAAATTTAAACTAGGGTTGTAATAAGGAGTGTTAAATGTCTAGAAGATGCCAAGTAACCGGTGTGGGTCCAATGACTGGAAATCATGTTTCCCATGCTCATAATAGAAGAAAAAGAAGATTTTTACCTAATCTTCAGAAAAAGAGAATTTGGGTACAAGAATTGAACCGATTTGTTACTATTAAACTTTCGACTAAAGCTATTAAAAATATTTCCAGAAGCGGTACGTCTGGGATTGCTAGACTTATTAATAATAAGGAAATAAGAGTTAGATAATCTAGCTTCAATAGATATTAATAAAAAAAAGGAAAGCATAAAAGCTTTCCTTTTTTTGTTTAAACAAATAATGATTACTGTCTGACTACCCACACCTTAATGTTAGTTGTCACATTTGCATGCAGTTTTATAGTTATGCCGTAAATTCCTAAAGATTTTATCGGTTCTTCAATTTCAATTTTTCTTTTATCAATTTCATAACCTTTTTCCATTAGTGCATCGGCTATCATCTGGGTAGTTACAGAACCAAAAATTTTATCTTCCTCTCCCACTTGAACAGAAATAGTAACCGATACTTTCTCAAGCTCTAACCCAAGCTTTTCAGATGCTTCTATTTCCTGCTTTTTCTTCTTTTCAACCGATTTTTTTTCTTCTTCCAGGGCACGGATATTACCTTCCAATGCAGCGTAGGCGATTTTCCTAGGAATTAAATAATTTCTGGCATATCCATCTTTCACATCGACTAATTGGCCAATCTGCCCTAGAGATTCGTAATTTTGTCTTAGTATTACTTTCATTTTATCTCCTCTAACTTGCTATCGAACGGTATCAGAAACATAAGGCAATAAAGCCATATGTCTTGCACGCTGAATAGCAATTGATAATTGTCTTTGGTATTTAGATTTGGTCCCGGTTATTCTTTTAGGAATTATTTTTCCTTGTTCGGTTGTATATCTTTGTAAAAGTTTAACGTCTTTATAATCAATATACTTTACTTTGTTTTGAGTAAACCGACAGACTTTTTTTGTTTTAATTTCTTTTCTCATTTTATTCACCAATTTACTTTAATAAATCAGATTCTTCACTTGATAAAAATTTATCAAATGAATCTTCCGTGTAATCGATACTTTCTTCTTCTGCGAGAACATCAACCTCTTCATTTTGCTCTTCAACTCCGTCATCGCCGCCGTTCCATTTACCTTTTCTATTTAGAAATTGTATCCTTCTTGCCTTAATTTCAACTATGCTTCTATTATGACCTTCATCAGATTTCCAATTGCGGCTTTGTAACTCGCCATCAACCAGAATGGCGGATCCTTTTCTAAGTCTTGCATGACAACTATCTGCCAACTTGTTCCATGCAACAATGCCTACGTAGCAAACATCCTCCTGCCATTGATTTGAACCATCTTTGTATTTTCTATTAGATGCGATGGAAAAATTTACAACAGGGGTGTTATTGTTAGTTTGTCTGTATACAGGGTCTTTAGTCAAATTACCGGAAACAATAACATAGTTCACTTCGGGCATCTTCAAATCGGCCATGGTTTTTCCTCCATACATAATCGTAATTTGTTAATTATTTTTCTTTTTCATCTTTTTCTTCATCTTCAGTCTCTTCTTTTATTGTTTCTTTAGCAATAGCAGAAGAATTATCCGCTTCTTCGCTAATAGAGTTTAGTTTGTTTTTTTCTAAATACTCTATTGCATCATTATCTAATTTAATAGTTAGATACCTCAAGATTTGTTCATCAAGTGAGAAGGTTCTTTCGAGTTTGGAAACAATATTTGAGGGAGCGTTAAACCTAAAGATGGCATAGTATCCGATTTTACTTTTCTTTACCACGTAAGCCAATCTTTTTCTTCCCCAATTTTCTATTTCTCTAATTTCCCCGCCATTATTTTTAATGGTTTCTTTTACGCGAGAAATTATCGATTCAATTTGCTCATCATCCAAGGCAGCATTAATCATTACTGCGCTTTCGTAGACGTTCGTATTCATAGTATCAATTCACCTCCTTTGGTCATCAGGCCCTCATTCTTCCATGAGAGCAGGGGTTTATAAAAATATTTATTAAAAACAGCCCTAAATTTATTTAATTAAGTACGTAATTACAAGTATTTCTTATTATGATTTTCTTTAAAAATACACACTAATTTCCTCGAAATAAATGAGCAATTCATAAGTTATCTTGATCACTTTTAGTTAATTTACTATTAGCATCTAGAAGCTGCTTTATACCGCCCTTGATAAATTCTTCAATTAAATGGCCTGCTGTTATAAATAATTCCTTTAATTTAGGTTGTTCTTCGGAATTGAAGTCGGAAAGGACAAAATCGGCCATCTCGCCCTGTTTAAAATTATTCCCAACCCCAATTCTAATTCGTGGAAATTGATCTGAAATTAGGTGATAGATAATAGAACTTAAACCATTATGCCCGCCATCGCCGCCGGAAATTTTTGTCTTTATAACAGAAAAATCAAGATTGATGTCATCATGAACCACAAGTAAATCAGTTACATCTGTACCATAATGGTTTAAAGCTGCGCGAGCAGCAATACCGCTGTTATTAACATATGTTGAAGGCTTAATGAGAGAGTATTCTGAATTGTTTAATTTTCCTTCGCAAAAATAATAATCATTTTTAGAAGGAATTGCTTTCAAAGTATATTTTTCAGCAAGATAATCTAACAGCATAAACCCCACATTATGCCTGTTAAATTTATACCGGTTTCCAGGATTTCCAATCCCTAGTATAACTCGCACTTTTAATAAACTTACTCTTCTTCTTCAGACTTTTCTTTACCAATAACTTCAGGTTCAGCAGGTGCTTCCTCTACTCCTTCAGCAACTGCTTCTTTTTCAGCCTTAGGATGTGTTACAGAAACTATAACAGTGTCATCCGGATTTAAGATTGTAATATCATCTAAATTTAAGTCTTTAACGTGGATTGAATCACCAATTTTCAAATCCTGAATATTCAAATCAATATGCTGAGGAATATTTGCGGGGAGACATTCAATATCTAATTTATGAAGAAATGATTGCAGCACACCACCTTCTTTAATACCAACCGGACTTCCGTGGAATTTAATGGGAACTTCAAATTGGAATGTTTCACCTGAAGTTAAGCCCAACAAATCGAAATGGACAACTTTATCTGTTATCGGATCGAACTGAACATCTTTAATCACACAATCGAGGTCATTTTGCCCTTCAATTTGAAGTGATATTAAGTGTGTCTCGGTAGTATAAATAAGCGGATTTATTGTTTTATCCAGCACGTCGATTGAAATCGGCTTGCCATGTTTGGAATAATATACTCCAGGGATTCTACCGCTTTTACGCAAATTATTTCTAAAAGATTTACTGTCTGTCTCTCTTACATTTGCTTTTAATATTGCTTTTTCCATTTTTTCTCCAAGTACTAATTTTATCCTTTATCTATATCAAAAAGTGAACTTATTGATTCATTTAGATACGTTCTTTTAATTGCTTCTGCAAAAAGATCAGAAGCGGTTACAATAGAAATTTTATCCGAGTCTCCATTTCGATTAAATTCAATTGTATCAGAGACAAATAATTTTTTAAGTTGCGATTTATTTATCCTCTCAATTGCCGATCCTGAAAAGAGCGGATGTGTAATTGCGCCATATATATCTAAAGCTCCATTTTTCTTAAGCGCTTCGATAGCTCCGATAAATGTTCCGGCAGTATCAATCAAATCATCAACTAGAAGAACATCCTTATTTTCAACACTACCGATTATGTGTACAACTTCAGCTAAATTTTGTTTTGGTCTTCTTTTATCGATAACTACCAAATCAGCATGCAGTCTTTTCGCATATGATCTTGCAATTTTTATTCCCCCAACATCCGGAGAAACAACCACCAAGTTATCCTTAATATCTTCAAGCAGCCCTATAAACATAGGCGAACCGTAAAGGTGATCAAAAGGTATATCAAAAAAGCCCTGAATTTGTGCAGCATGCAAATCCATTGTCATAACTCTATCTGCACCAGCTACGGTTATTAGATTTGCTATTAGCTTAGCAGATATAGATACCCTTGGTTGATCTTTCCTATCCTGCCTTGAATAACCAAAATAAGGGATAACAGCTGTAATTCTTTTTGCAGATGCTCTCCTTGCAGCATCCACCATTATCAAGAGTTCTAAAAGGTTTTCAGACGGAGGATTAGTTGATTGTATTATATAAACATCCGAGCCGCGAATATTTTCACCGTACTTAACCCAGATTTCTCCATCACTAAATCTTTTTAACTCAATCGCCCCCAATGACTTGCCTAATTTTTCAGCAATTTTTTCGGCTAATGGCCGGTTAGATCTCCCTGAAAAAATCTTATAATCATTAGGTACCATAAACTATAAAAATTTATCAATTTATTCTAAAATAGAAAATAAATATAATTAAAACCATTTGGGAAGTCAATAAACATCATTCCAGTTCAATTACTTACTATTTAATTTACCCTTTCTAACATTTTAATCTTTTTTCTTTCGAAGAAGAAAAATAATTACAATTAGTAGAACTAATCCCGATAATGCATAAATCCAAGGGGGTGTTTCCTTCAATTTAAACGGTCTAAATGTAACGGAAATCGTTTTCCCGCTTCCAATCTGTGATAATGCATAATCCCAAATAAGGGTTCTGCCGTCTTTCGAAATTGAATTATCAGTAATAATATCACCGCCGAAAGTATATTTATAAGTAACATGGAAAGCATTGCCATTTATACCAAATCCGGTGACAAGAGGAGGAATGAATTGGGTAAATATTTTTTGACCTTCGGCACCATCTTTTAGCGAAAAATCGGATGAAGAGAATGCTTTAGTTTTATTAAGTGAATCAATGTGGGTAAAGGACAATTTAATAATTGCATGGGTTGTACTATCTGAAGTGTCGGTATAAACTTTTATGCTTTGAATAGTAGTAAATTTTGATGAGAATTCAGTTCTAATAGAATCCGCATTAAATATGCCGATTCCCATTTTATCGAGAATCTTGGTACTCTCATTGTCAGGCATTTTGGTCCAAAAAGTAATTCTCATTGAACCGGAACCATCGGCATAAAGTTGAACATCTTGAATATAGTTTATACATCCGCTTAGGGATAGTGAGAGAATCAGAAGTAGTAATAATTTTTTCACGTTTATAGACAGAGTTAATTTAGAAACTAGATAAAACCAGTAAAGATTTGATGTAAAAATATATGTAATAAAGATAACACTCAAAGTTAATTTATAGAATTTTTAGGAATTTTTCATTATGTTTCCCACGAAATTTTTTAAGGTAACTTTAAAATGCCTACTTATGAATATAAATGCAGTGAATGCGGATACACGTTTGAGCTATTTCAATCTATGAGTGCAGAGCCGGTTAAAGTGTGTCCAAAATGTAATGGTTATGTGAAAAGGCTGATTGGGCCGGGATTAGGTCCCATATTCAAAGGAACGGGATTTTATGAAACTGATTATAAAAATAAATCTAATAACTCTTCTTCCGGTAAAACTCCTTCTAAAAGCAAACCGAAACCCTCATCAAAATAAACCCTAAACAGAAATATTTAAAAAACAATGTTGGGGATAATTGATATACTCATAGAGTTTTCTCAAAGATCTCTTTAACCAATTATAATATAATTTCTTAAAAATCAGCACCCAGGGATATATAAAACTTCGGCTGCGAAAATGTATTAAGATTATAAGCCCATGCTACATCAAATCTTACCAGAAAGTAAAGTAAAAATATTCTTGCTCCTACACCGGTTCCGCATAACAAATCTTTAGTAACAACACGGCCGTTTTCATTTCTGTCAAAAAGCTGAAGTTGTTTATCTGTATTCCATGCTGTTCCAGCATCCACAAATGCTACACCCATTATGTTTCTAAATAATATGGGTAAAGCACCTGAAAGAAGATACCTTATTAATGGAAATCTTAACTCGAGATTCATTAACCCGTATTTAGTTCCAATTTCCTGGGCATAATCATATCCACGTAATGGCAATGCCGCCGTAAGAAAGGCAAAATCGGATGGAGAATTAAGAGGAATAGTGTTAGTAGCAAATTCCCGGTTAATCCAATTTTCTGTTCCGCCAAGGAAAAATCTTTGGGGATTATGCCCACCCGAAAACCCGCCTGATAATCGAAAAGCAAATGAATAATCATACCAAAATCTAAAGTAAGTTCGATAATCACCTAAAAATGAATAAAAGTTTAAATCCTTTGATATTATTCCCGGACTTCCCAGCACATCAAAACGATACCTGGTTCCATCGATTGGAGCAGTATAGCCCCAAAGAGAATTATCATGCACAAAGCTTAACGATGGAACAATGTATGTATCCTTTTGATAGGCTTCATCAGGATTATCTAAATTTTCCATCGATACATTTAGCCAGCTTAGCCCTCCGTCAAAACGATAATATCTATTTAAAGGATAACTTAATGAAATAACTGCTCCATAATTTCTAAAGCGAAATAAATTTGCAAGTCCGTATCTATTAAGATAAACGAATCTTGCAGTATGGAAGGCTTCAATTCCATAATTAAGTCTTTGCTTTAAATAAAAATAAGCCAGACCGTAGTCACTATTTTTTAGATCTATTTGTAAACTGGTTTGCCCAATAATACGATAATTACCAAGAACATCACTAAAAGATAAAACCGTCGTCCCAAGTAATCCATAAAGGGAACTATATCCAGCATTTGCATAAACGATATCGGGAGAAAAATTAATTTTATATCTGTTTACCTTGTAATCTCCATGTTTATCAAGATTATCAGTAAGGTTAAATTTAGCATTAACAGAATCACTTTTAGTTTCTGATTTTACCTTACTCGTATCACCGAAAACATAATTATTAAAATCTATTTGAACAGAATCACCATATAGGTGTGTCGTATCAGATTCGTTTTCATTACTCAAATTTGGAGTAGTAATTTGAGCAGAGTCAACCTCGTGTATTACATGCTTTGAAACCTCTCTAACCATTGTTTCCTTTTGATCCAAGCTTGTAATGTAAACAGTAGGCACTAGTTTATTTGTATCAAGTTTAATTTCCAAAGGATTGTTCACCAAAAATAAATTATACGACCCCTTATAAAGACTTGAAAAGACCAATTTCTTGCCGTCTTTAGAAATAGATAATTGATAAAGGCCATTTAATGAATTGGTAATCGGGTAGGAAGGAAGATGGGAAATATCTTTTGCTGTGTCATCCTTATTTAGTTGAATCCTTTTTTTGTAAATATTATTTATTCCGTTATAATCTGAAATGAACAAAATATCCTTATCTTGCGGACCTACAACCGGTGCAAACTGATTACTGTTTGGCATATCAGTTATTCGGTCGATTTTCTTTGAATCAATGCTTATAGAATAAATATCGGTGTGAGGATGTAAATAATTATAAACTTTAAAAGTATCTGGGACAGAAGCGGAGGTAAGATAATGACCTCTATCTGAAGAGAAGAAAATAGTTTTACTGTCAGGTGACCAGGAAGGATCATTATCAGTAAAAATATCGTTAGTTAAATTTGTTAACCCTTTGGTTTGAAAATTATAAATGTAAACATCTGACTGAACCGGAGTATGACCAATAAATGCTAAATATTCTCCATCCGGAGACCAAGCCAGACTTTTAATCCCATCCAGCTTAATCGAAAGTGTTTCTCTATCTTCCGAATTGACATTTATAATATAGACAATATCACTGCCGTCTCTTTTTGCAGACAAAGCAATCTTAGTTCCGTCAGGCGACCAGCTTAAACCAGGTGTTACTACATTAAGTTCTTCAAAGTCTGCACTTCGATTTCCTTTTACAAGCCGCTTAATAATTTTACCGTCTATTGTGCTCATAATGAAAACATCAAAGTAGAAATTCCTGTTGGAAATAAACGCAAGTTTGTCACCTTGCGGAGAAATGGCAGGACTTGTATTATAAAATCCGCCGCCTTCTTCGGGGTCAGTCAAACGCTTTGCAAATTCATCCGGGTCTTTCCTAATTGCTATATCCGGCCAGTAAACTTTTTTAAGATGTTTCTTCCATCTTTCATTGAATTCTTTTAGAGTCAGGCCGAATGAGGACTTGAACCCTTCTTCTAAACTACCCGATCCTTTTATCTTATTTACCAGCTCGCCTATTTTTTCTTTACCATATTTAGCGGCAATGTAATGAAAGACAGATTCGCCGCCGCGATAAGCAAGATACCCGCTTAGTTGTTGGACGTCAGGTAAATAATCATTTATAATAGCATCTCGAATAAACATATCTGTATTTATATCCCACCCGAGTGATTGATACTCTGCCATTCCCTCGTTAAACCATTGGGGCAAGTTTAAGGAAATATTATTGGAGATTACATTTTGTAAAGAGCCGCCGTAATAAAAATCATTCATTACAGCGTGTGTTAATTCATGATGTATTAAATGCCGGAATTCCGGGTAAGAACCCATAAATTGGACTACAACTCTGTTCTTGAATAACTCAGTGAATCCTTCAATGCCCTCACTTATATATTGATCGGTAATATTAGTTTCTTGAAAATCATTTGTTGAATTATAAACGATTATGGTAATTCTATTATTAACTTTATAATTAAAACTTTTTTCAATAGACTTTAAAGCATCTTCAGCAATTTTTGCGGTAAATTCGGCTAGGTGTGAACCGTCTTTCGAGAAGTAAATATCAAAATGATCCGTTTGAATATAGTACCAGGTAAAATTTTTATACTGAACTTTGTTTTGCCCGAATTGTGCAAAAATGTTAATGGGCAAGATAAATAGAATTAATACAAGGCTTAGTAAATTTTTTTTCATATTAAACCTTAAACTACTCCGTAATTATAAAATCTAATTCTGTTTTTTCTAAATCGACCCGGACAAGTTTTACCTGAATATGGTCTCCTAAACGAAATTGCTTTTTGGTTGCTCTGCCAATTAATGCATATTTTTTTTCATCGTAAATATAAAAATCACCCTCTAAGTCCCGCAGTCTTATTAACCCTTCTGCCAATATATCAATAATTTTAACAAAAATTCCAAAATGAGTAAGCCCAGAAATTATGGCACTAAATTCTTCGCCTAAATGTTCGCCTAGATATTCAATCTGTTTTAGTTTTACTGATAATCTTTCAGCATCAACAGCATTTCTTTCACAAATGGAAATATGATCACTAATTTCATCCAGTTCACTTAAAGAATAATTAACTTTTTCACCGGAATTAATATATTTATACAGCAGCCTATGTACTATTAAATCGGAATAACGACGTATGGGAGAAGTAAAATGTGTATAATATTTAAAACCCAAACCGTAATGTCCGATGTTATTTACAGAGTATATTGCTTTTGCCATTGATCTGATGGCAAGTTCATTTATTAAAGCTTCTTCTTCACTTCCCTTAACATTTTGAATCAGAAGCTGAAATTGATTGGATCTGGAAGAAGCTTTTGGGTCAAAAGAATAGCCTAATGATTTAACAAACAAAGCAAATTCATTAATCCTTTCGTTGTCAGGAAGATCGTGAACGCGATAAATAAACGGTTTTATAGGTCCTTTGTCCGGTGATGCAATATGCTTGGCAGTTATTTTATTGGCTAAAAGCATAAATTCTTCAACCAGCATGTTGCTATTTTTAATTTCTTTTTTATAAATACGGGTGGGATTTCCGTTAACATCGAGTTCGAATTTTACTTCAGGAGTAAAGAACTCAATGCTACCCTCTTTCAATCTTTTCTTTCGCAGTATTTGAGCTAGTTTATTTAATATTAAAATCTCATTCTTAAACTCACCATCTCCATTTTCAATAATCTGCTGAACTTCATCATAATTAAAACGTCTTTTACTATTTATTATTGACTTCGCAATTTCATAACCGACAATTTTTCCCCGTTTAGTTATTTCAACAATTACCGAATAAGTCAATCTATCTTCAGCAGGAACAAGTGAACAAATATTGTTGGATAATTTTTCAGGAAGCATTGGAATAACTTTACCGACTAAATATACACTGTTCCCTCTCTTCAAAGCCTGCTTATCAATTTGTGATTCGGATTTTACATAATGGCTTACGTCTGCAATGTGTATTCCTACCGAATAATTATTATTATCTAATTCTTCAATTGAAAGAGCATCATCAAAATCCTTTGCATCTTCCGGATCAATTGTAAATACTATTTTATTTCTATAATCTTTTCTCTTTTTAATTTCTTCCGGAGTAATGTCAGGATCAATCTCATTTGCTTCATGAACTACTTTAGGAGGAAATTTATATATTATATTAAATTCTCGCGCAATGGATGCAATTTCTGTATCAAATGATCCGGCTTTTCCTAAGACTTCAATAATTTTACCTTCAGGATTAAGCATTGAACTATTCCAGGAGATTTGTCCGACAATTACTTTGTCTCCTTCTTCAGCACCTCCCAAGTCTGATTTATCAATATAAATATCTTTATGAATAGCAGTATCATCCGGCTCTATAAAATAAAATGATTTTGATTTTTTTAATGTTCCGACAATTTCTTTTTTATGCCTGTCAATTACTTTGACAATTTGTCCTTCAAAATTTTTACCTTTTTTATTGGCAAACAGAACTGCTTCAACCGTATCTCCGTTAAATGCGTTGCCTAAATTTCTAGCCGCAATAAATATATCTTTCATCCTTGAATTTTTTAGAGCTACAAATCCATATCCTCCATTAACAATCTGAAGTACTCCTGTAACTTTGTTTGTCTCCGGTAAATTATTCAGCTTATATTTTTTGCCGTTTTTTGTTAAGAATTTTTCCTGATATAGATCATAAAGGGCGGATTTTAATGAGCTATATTCGTGATCGGAATTAATATTTAGCTTTTTTGCAACGTCTTTGCTTTTAAATTCTCTACCCGGATTTTTTTTAAAGAATGAAATAATTTTCTTTTTCATTAAAATTCAAACCTGTATTTAAGACCCAGTTCATTAATCATTTGATTTGAAACGCTAGTTTGTGTAATCCCTTCCTTCCTTTCAAGTCGTAAGAGTAAATTTTTAATAATTGGATATTCTATCATTACGTTTGCCTGGCTGAAATCCTGGAAAACATCTGTTGAACCGCCGATGGAATAACGAAAGTTTTTCACTTTCCCCACTAAATTGAATTTCGTTGTCGAACCGACACTCCTAAGTTCAACACCTCTAACATAATCTCCCAGATAATGGTTTAATACGCCACCAATTAAAGAGCCGGCAAATGAAGTTGTAGTACTGGAAGTAATACCACTTAAAGCATTGGCAGAATTGTTACTAGCTTGTGATTGCTGATCAGTCAAATCAAATTTACCCGTTAATACAAAAAACATTGCACTTGTTACATCTTTTGTAGGATCAGGCCTATTGTTTGCAATATCTTCCGAGCCGACATAAACATTTATATTATTTTTCCCTTGTGTAAGATTCTTTGAAAGATCTTTCAGAGGACCACTAAGTTTTATCGTAACTTCAACAGGCTCTTCTTTATTTTGATCCGGAGGCGTATAATAATTTTTATATGTTGCGAGGATATTTAGATTAGGATTATTCATTTGACTTTCAAATCTTATAGATCCCGTAGCTTCGAAGGTTTTAAAAAATTCCAAAGTAGAACCGTCAAGCAATTTCAATTCCCCTTGAGCATTTGATCTTCCTTCTACATTATCATATTGAAGGTTGCCTTGAATTACTGCAGTTAAGTTTTGGTTAAACTCCCTGGAAAGCACAAATTTTATTGTTGCTTCATTTTGTACTTTAATGTTTACGCTATATCCTAATGTGCTGGTCTGTTCTTTTGCTTCCTCCGAGTTTTCAGCATTCATCTTTTTTGAAAGGTCGATCAATCTTTCAAAGTCTAGTTCACTTTTATTTATTTTTGAGGAGTCCACAACATACCTGTACACAAAATTATCTGCTGAATTTTGATAGGTAGACTGAGTGGGCGGAAATGTAAGTTTTGCTTCCTTTACTATTATTGGGACATTAACAAATGATCCTTTAGAATCCATTGTATAAGTGATTTGGTTATCTGTCTGAATTACAAGATCTCCGTATAAACTCGGGCTTACAGCTTTTGAATCCTCGCTTAGTATTTTTAAACTGCCTCTAACATTAGCATTCATAGAGGCTATTTCAAAATTCTTAAGATTTATGCTGCCGCTTCCCGTAATAATACCGCCGCCTTTAGTGCCGGGTGCATTAGCTACTAACAGACTGTCAATGGATATTTTGTGATTTTCAATTTTTAATTTTATACCCGCAGTATACAATAAATTATTAACATCAACACGGAAGCCTAAATTTTTAACTTCAATCTGACCCGAGGGATCTAAACTGGAAGGTGTACCGGTTAATCTTACATTTGCAATAAGCCTGCCCGTTAACTGGCTGATCTTTGGAACAATATTTCCTAATGTGCCTAAATCAAATTCCTTCGCGTTTAATGTCAAATCGATTGGCTCCGATTTCTTAAATCTTTCTTTTACACCAGAAAAGGCTAGATCAATCGGGACGTTTCCGGAAATTTGAAGTGCAGGCATATCTTTATAAAGTAAAGAGTCTAAAAATTTAACATCAACGGATAAATTTTGATTTCTATAAACAAGATTACTGACCAGCGATCCGAAAACTTTATCTCTGAACTTAACGCTGTCAGCTCCAAAATTAAGACTCATTAATGGTTCAGCATAGCTGCCGGTAATTTCAGCGTTTAAATGAATATTTGCCCCAAGACTGTTTTCAGGATTAACATTTAAAAGATTTGCCGTTAAATCGCTTCCACTAATATTTTTCATTTCTATTTTTAAATCTTGATTTCCGTTTCTTGCCAGTAACCCCCCAATGTTAATCTCACCATTATTCCTGATAAGGCTAAATTGATCTACTAAAATTTTATCTCTAGAATAGTTTATCTTAATATTGCCGTTATTTATAAGACTATAATTATTATACTTAAAGTTAAGCGTATCAAGATTTAACTTAACTATATCATCTCGCAAATCAATAAATCCATCAATACTTGTTGCAATATTGTCCTTCAATTTACCGGAAAAATTTAGTGAGGCAATGTTTTTAGTTAACTTTAAATTAAACGCAATATTATGGAAATCACTTCCCTCAAAAATTCTATCAGCTGTTAGTTTTATACTGCAGTTTATATCCGATAATGATTGAGCATCGTAATTATTTGAAACATCCAAACCCAGGTTAAAATTGGAAAGGAAAAAGACATTTCCAGCATCCAAATATTTTAAATAATTAAGATTAGTATTAACAGACATCATTATTCCATGAGAATCTGTTTTAACTTCCCCGCTCATATCACCATCCAAACTAAGTTGATTGCTTCCTAATAAAAGAGAAAGTAAATCAAAATTTTTAAATTCTATGGTATACTTAAATGATGAGGCAGAATCAATCATTAGTCGTTCGGGTTTTTGATTTTGCAATACGGTAACGCCCGTACTTAGCTGACGATTAAAAACAGTATCTGGGTTCATTATACTATCAATCTTTGCTTTGAAGGCATTAGTTAATAATCCGGCTTCATCACTAAGAAGATTGATTGAATTCTTAATTGAGTATTTTCCGATTATTGTTATATCAGCAAGATCGGATATTATATTTATTACTCTCTCTCCGTTATCGTTACTTCGAATATCAAATATTGCTCTGGCATTATTAATATTCACCCCTTTAATCATAGATTTATCCAATTCCATTGTCAAGAATAGGCTCGTCTTTTCAATATCGAAATCATCACCGCTTCCATCCATTTTAAAATTAAGATTGCTTTTTAAAGTAGAATCATGAGTGAAATCTGCCAAATTGAGATTTTTAACACTGCCTTTTAATTCATAAGTAGGTCTGTCTTGATTAATAAAATTGAAAGATCCATTTAAGTCAGCGCCGGTAGTGGCTGCAGATGAAAGTAAATCGAATTTAATATTCTTATTAGAAGCATTAGCAGAAAACCTTAATGTATCAATTTTATTTCCGGCAATTGTTGAGCCATCTGCGATAAATTTTAATGATGAATTTAATTTTTGTGTAGAGAATCCGCTGCCTTTTATATTGGCTTTAGAAGTCAAGTCGGTTGTTATCCCGGTAAATGGTAAAAGATCAAAATGATCTGTAATTAAATTAATATTATAGACTGGATTTGGTTTTTTGAAATTTAATGATGCATTAATACCAGCAGTACCGTTACCGATTCTTAAAAATGCTGTCGTATTAAAGTTAAGCGGATTACCATGAAAATTAAGAGTATCAAACTGAACAATCTCAGTATTTTTGAATGATGGAATACCGATCGAAGGAAGTAAATTATGAATATCAGTTTGCTTTAATTGCGAATTGAAGAATGAAACAGAAATATACATTCTGTCTGGATCTAATAAATTGCTTACCTCACCTTTAGATCTAAATGATGTATTAAGATAATTAACATCCAAATGATTTATATTTAATTCTCTAAAACTACCGGAAGTTTCAAGATTAATATAAGCCGTCCCCCGTAAAATATTTAAGGGAGTAACGAAAGAAGATAAATCATTAAAATTAAATTTTGAAGCCTTTAAATTTACATTAAGTTTTGCCTTATCAATTTTAGAAAATGCTGTACTGTCGAAAAGATTAAAATCTTTTAATCTCGCACTTAACGACAAATCGGTTGAATCTGTTATTAAGGATAGATTATTAATCAGTACTTCATTTGTATCGATAATAAACTCGCCCGATAAATTTTTTAAAGCGAAGTTTTTCAAATTCGGTGAAAACGAAAAGTAATTTATCTTAAGTTCATACTCATTTTTTCCTATATCGGCTGATCCGCTTAGTGATAGGTTGATATTATTAATTCTTAGGTCATGCATATTCAGATTATTATATACCTGATTGCTATTAGCATTATCATAATCTTGAAGTTTAAAGTTAATGTTCTTTAAATTTAAATCCGGTACTTCAATTTTGAAGGGAAATTTTGAGTGTGTTGAATCTTGTGAAGACGGCGGAAATAATTTTGTAATATTTAGATTCCCAGATCTATCTGCTAAAAAGGCAATTTTTGCATCTGATATTAAAATCTTTCTAACATAAATTCTTTTAAAAATATTTGTAAGGGGCTGGTTTTTACTTCAATAAGATTAGCATAGAGTAAAGTATCCGATCCCATATTTATTTTTGTATTTCTTAATATAAGCGATGTAAAAATCGTACCGTCTATTTCGCCAATGCTTAAATGTCCGTTTAATTCCTTATTAGCTATGTTAACAATATTTTGTCTTAGGTAATTTCTGAATGTCGATGTTTGACTAAATCCAAAAGCGATTAAGAAAAGAACGAGTATAATTATCCCAATGTATAAAAATACATTAACAATCCTATGAAACAACGTTCGTTTTTTTAATATTTTGTCTTTGTTTTTTTTCAATAGGAGAATGGATTAATAAATTATAATTTTTACTATTAAGCGCTTTTGAAATCTGCCGATATGAATTTTAATCTAATTATATAAGCATTACTCAAATTATATATAATATATTAAATCTATTAACTTTTATATTTATCTAAAATGGATTTAATTATCTTTGAAGTCGATTGATTATTTATAAACTCAATCGTTTTTACTTCTCCGCCATTGGCTTCAACAATATCTTTGCCAATAATTTTATCAATGGGCCAATCAGCTCCTTTTACTAATATATCGGGTATCAGTTCCTGGATCAATTGTGCCGGAGTATCTTCTTTAAATATTATTACATAATTTACAGGTTTTAAGTTTGATAGAATGAATGCTCTTTCATTTTCCAGTAATATCGGCCTTTTGTCCCCTTTGATTCTATTTACTGAAATATCGCTATTCAATCCGACTACTAAAACATCCCCAAGTGCTTTAGCTTTTGAAAGATAATCGACATGACCAGCATGAATAAGATCGAAACAGCCGTTAGTAAAAACGACTTTAAGATTCTCTTCTTTTAATTTCTTACGTATACTTTTTATTTCTTCTAATGTTTTTAATCCGTTCATTCGCCTTCTTCCAAAACTGTATCAAATAATTTATCAAGTTCAATCGGCACAATACCCATTTCTTCGCAGACTAATCCGCCCGCGTAATTTGCTAGATATGAAGCCTCCATAATATTAGCACCGGTAGCAATTGCCATTGTTAAAGTTGAAATAACAGTATCACCAGCCCCTGAAACATCGGCTACTTTGCGTGCTTTTGTAGGCATACGTTTTTCCGCTTTCCCTTTTTCGAAAACAGCAATGCCTCCTTCACCCAGAGTAAGTAATATATTTTTTGCGTTTAATTTCTCAAGGAGTCTTTTTCCTACTTCGGAGATATCTTCGTCATTTTTAATTTTTATTCCAAGAACATCTTCTGCTTCTTTACGATTTGGTTTAAATACCGTTACATTTTTGTAAGAAAAGAAATTATTAAACTTCGGGTCTACTGTTACCAGAACATTATGCTTATTTGCCAATGCAATGGTCTTCTCAATTAATGATGGCGTAAGGACACCTTTATTATAATCTTGCAAAATTATTCCATCAAATTCTTTTATATGATTTTGAATATAACTATAAATTTTATTTTGAGTTTCTCTATTAAGATATTGCTTACTTTCCTTATCTATCCGAACAACATGCTGGCTGTCTGCAATCACTCTGGTCTTTGCGGTTGTAGGCCTGGATTCGTCAACAATAATTCCGTCATCTAGAATTCCGCTTTCGTTTACAAGGGAAGAAAAAATTGTTCCATAATTATCGTATCCAATTACGCCAATAGGACTCGGTATACCGCCAAGTCTTGAGATATTTAATGCAACATTTGCAGCTCCGCCGAATCTATAAAATTCATTCTCGACTTCAACCACCGGGACCGGGGCTTCCGGAGAAATCCTTTTTACATCGCCCCAGAAATAGCAGTCGAGCATCATATCTCCTATGACCGCTATTTTTAATCCTTTAAATTTAGATTTTAAGTTATTAAGCCTTTTAGCAGAAAGATTTACCATTATTTAATAATCCATTAGTTTAAAAGAATAAGAGTAAAGATAATGATAAAATCTTTTGAGTAAAAGTTAGATATTTGAGGGGAATAAAATAAAAAGGGAGCCAATTATTAGCTCCCTTTATTTAAGTTTTTAGATATAAATCTATTTCATTAAGATTAATTTTTTAGCAGATTGGAAATTATGTTTCCCATCTGTTGATTTAACATCAATTGTATAGAAGTATATACCGGATGCTAAATTTGCTGCATTGAAAACAACTTCATGATATCCGGTCTGTTCTACATTATCCACTAAATTAGTTACTATTTGCCCCAATAAATTATACACATTAAGTTTTACTTTAGCTTCGGAGGGAACAGCATATCTAATTGTAGTAGAAGGATTGAATGGATTAGGATAATTCTGACTTAAAGAAAATTCTTTTGGTCTGTTATTTAATCCGCTTCCCTGCATACCAGTAACATATCCGGTTGAATCTTCAAATTCTATGTCATCAAGAAAATAAGCGCCATAGTTAGAATAGACGCCTATTCTAACTAGTACATTTTTCTGTCTATAATCAGCTAATGAATATAAACCTTGAGTATAAGCAGCTCCGTTAAAATTAGGCTGCTTAATAACTTTCCAGGTTTGTCCTCCATCGTTAGAAACTTCAAAGCTGTAGTAGCCTCCGCCGCCATCTGATCTTCTAACCCAGAATGAAATGTAAGGCTTAGGCGCACCTGATAAATCAACTGTACCTTTTAAAGTTAAATAATTATAACCACCATTGTTTTGAGGACAGTACCAAACTTGTGAACCGCTATGGGCATTTGCAGCATTAATTTCCCAAGTCCCAGTAGTCCAGTAATTCTTTGAAACACTATCCACTTCAACACTATCGATAAATGGAATGGCAGTAACTTTCTTGTTATCCATAACTTGAATATCATCTAAGTGCCATCCATCCTGCTGTACACCAGGGCCATTTGAACTAGTAGTAAATCTTAAATAAGCTGCAGACAGTTGAGACAAAGCACCTAAGTCAAATTCTGCGGCCTCCCATACGCCACCGCTATTACCAGTGAATGATGCTATATTGGTCCACTTTGCATTATCAGAAGATATATCGATGTAGCCATAATCATTGTTCTGTTCAAAAGTATATTTATGATTGAACATAAGTAACGGCCTTGTAATTGAAGACAAATTCATTTGTACTACTAATCTTCTATCTGAATACGGTGCATAATTACCTTCAGGCGAATCTTCAAAAGCATGAGTTGCTGAATGTAGTGTAGCTGCGGAATCGGCCTGTGTAACAGTCCAAGGAATATCTGCAGCCCATTTAAACGACGAGCCTTCGAACGTTTCATTAAAAGGTGCTACTTCAGGTGTAACTGTAAATGCTGTTTGCAAGTCTTGTCTATCAGATCCTTGATTTACAAGTTCTTGAGTATCTTTCTCATAGATTTTTCCGTAATAGATAGTATTTGTGAATGTAAGATCTGTTAAAATAGTATCCGTTGTTTCTATATTACTTATGTCAAATACTCTAGACTCATTATGGCCATTTATATCATCAGTAACATAAAAACCATTATTGCCGTTACTATTATTAAGGTCATTATTTAAATCATTTTGCTTAGTTGATAATACAACCCTATAGAAACTAAAATCACTGGCTGTTGATTTACCCCACTTAACTTCCATTCCATTATTAGTAGGATTAAGCATAACAAATGATTGCGGGGTTGGCGCATTATCAATTAAGATATCATCTATATAATAAGAACCATATGGAGCATAAGCACCAATCCTTACCATAACATTGTTCGCTCTGTAATTATATAAAGAAGTTTGTATCCTAGTATATTGAGCACCATTGAAGTTTGGCTGCTGTAAAACTTTCCAGGTTTGTCCACCATCATCCGAAGCTTCAACACTTACATATCCTCCTCCGTTATCATTTCTCTTTACCCAAAATTGAACATAAGGATTGGGAACCCCTGATAAATTCATCGGACCGCCAAGTGTTAAATAGACGTATCCGCCATTGTTTTGTGGCAAATACCAAACCTGACTATCACCGGAATGATCTCCAGCTATTTTTATTTCCCATGCACCAGGTATCCATTTTTTCTGTGAAGTTGTATCAACACTTACATCATCAAAAAATGGGAATGCGGTAGTTCTGGTATTATTATATACCTGTATATCATCTAAATGCCATCCATCCTGCTGAACACCCGCACCATTGGAAGTAGTTTTAAATCTTACATACCCGCTTGTACCTTTAAGCATTCCGGCATCAAAGTCTCTTGATTCCCATAAACCTCCGGTACTTCCCGTAAAGCCGGTTACTGTAGTCCAGTTTGAATTATTCGTGGAATATTCAAGATAACCCTGATCACTATTTTGCTCAAAAGAATATTTTTGATTAAATCTTAAAACCGGGTGCTGTATGTTACCAAAATTTATCTGAGCAACTAACCTTCTGTCGGCATTAGCGGGATAATTTCCTCCAGGGGAATCTTCATAAGCATGACTGGTGCTATGCCCGGCATCCGACGCATCATCGGTTGTAACAGCCCAGGGAATATCAGCAGCCCATTTATAAGTTCCCTCAAATGTTTCTGTAAACGGGGGAGTTTCTGCTGTAACTGTAAATGTTGTTTGTAAGTCTGCTCTATCTGACCCTTGATTTACAAGTCCCTGTGTATCATTCTCATATATCTTAGCATAGTATGTAGTGTTAGTAAATGTAAGATCCGTTAAAACAGTATCAACCGTTGACTTATTAGTCACGTCAAATACTCTTGATTCTTTCCGACCATTTATATCTGTTGTAACATAGAATCCATTATTACCATTATAATTATTAATGTCATTATTTAAATCATTTTGGTTGGTTGATAAAACAATTCTATATAATCCAAAATCAGCAGCTGTGGACTGTCCCCATTTTACTTCCATCCCATTGTTAGTTTGATTTAACAAAACAAAAGATTGAGGAGTTGGAGCATTATCAATTAAAATATCATCAACATAATATGACCCATAATTTGCGTAGCAGCCTATTCTTACTAAGACATTGCTCTCCCTGTAGTTGTATAATGAAGCCTGAACTCGGGTATAATTAGAACCAGTAAAATTTGGTTGTATCAAAGCTTTCCAAGTTGAACCCCCATCACTAGAAGCTTCTAAACTTATATATCCACCATTTCCATCAGATCTTTTTACCCAGCATTGAATATACGGATTGGCAGTACCTGATAAATTCATACCGCTTGATAAGGTTATATAATTATATCCTGAGCCTTGCTGCATTACCCAAGATTGAGTACCGCTATGGGAGCCTACAATTTTAACCTGCCATTGCGAAGCATCGCGCGACCAGTTGGCATAAGATGCGGTTGTGTCCTCTGCATTATCCGTAAAAGGAAAAGCAGCGGTAACCTTGGAAGGGACATTTATATTTTGAGCACTTATGAATGTAAAAAACGAAAATAAAAACAATGCACACGTTCTAACAGTATTCAAGCGAAACATATACCCTCCTAATTATTATTATACAATAAATTAATTATAAGTATCATATCTATACCTTATTACTGAAACACGTAAATACATTGAATATGATTATAATGTACCCCGCATATAAATTCTTGTTCTCTTTAGCTTGATAACAACGACAATTGAATATGATGATTAATTCAGCTTATCGATTGCTCTTCAGTTTTAGTAACCGATTTTTTAGGGACAATAGAAGATTAGATTAGAATACCTTAATATCTTTTCCGCTTTTAATTAATTGATATTAAGCATGTATTTATATTTTACTTAATATTTTAGGTAAAGTCAATAATCCATTTGTACCCTTTTTGTCTTTTTTTAAGAAAAAAATATAGTTGAATTTAGAAATGGATAATTAATAAAATGGTTAATTTTTAGTGTTAAGTTCCTTAAAAATCTATTATTTAGGCCCCCTACTTCTTTACTAAATTAAATTTTAGTATAAGTATTACATAGTGGAAGGAAAGCTGAATGACTTGCTTTCAAAAGATTATCTCTTAACTCTTCTTCTCTTTTTTGATGATTCTATTTTGGAAGGTTTTAACTTTTTCCCAGGCCAGTTTGCTAACGGATTACTAATTAATACTTTAGTCAATCCATCATCTGTTCCTATCCACATATTCATCCCATCAAAATACATGCATAAAATTTTTGATGATTCTATATTAATATCATTAAGATTAATTGGTGTAACTTTATAACTAAGTCTATCAATCAAGACCAAACCTCTTCCGTAATCTTTCTTCTCTTTTTTATCGAAGTAATAAACGCCCGCCCAAATTTTATTCCCGGTTCTTTCAAGGCAATAAATTCCATCAGCAGGCAAGCCGTTGTTGATAGATATTCTTTCCCAATTATGTCCCCTATTGTAAAGATAAATGCCCCCAACATTGAAGTTTGGGTTTTGATAACTTATAAACTCATCGGTACCAAACCAAACTTTCTCAGGATCAAATACCATATCAGAAATTGAAACTGAATTACCTTCATCTAAAAAACCGCCATCCTTATTATTTATGTAAAGCCATGCGTTTTTATTGTTAATATTCATTTTCTTTTTATACTTAAAAACTCCGGATTCAGTACCGAACCAAACTAAACTATCACCATCAAGTCTAATTGATTTAACATTATCGGATTTTGCATCTTTTCCCTGGGTCAAAACAAAATCGGTAAACCTTTGTCTTCTAACATCAAGCCTAGTTAAGTTTTCAAACCTTCCAATCCATAAAATATTTTGAGACGGGTCATAGCACAAAGCACGGATCCAGTTGCCCATTTCGCCTCCCAAACCGAACTTCCTTTTTCTCCAGCGGCGAGTTTTCATACTATAAATATACAAGCCGTCTGCAGCACCGGCCCAGACATAATCTTTATTTGCTGCTATTGTAAAGAAAAAGTCTGACAATCCATTTTTTTCTAATGTAGAATAATTCGACCATTCATCAGTAGCCTTGTCGTAACTGTATATCCCCTGTCCATAAGTTGCAATCCAAAGGAAATTACCGGCATCCACAATACATGTAATAGATGCTCCTTTAAGATATTTTTGGGATTGAACTTGTGGGAAAACTGAATGAGATATTACTGTAATAAAAAAAATAAATAGGAAAAAACGTATCTTCATAAAATTTAATTTACTGATGTAGAAATCTTATTTCATCAATAACTTTCTTCTTCGGAAGGAAATTTAGTTTGTTTAACATCTTCTATATAATTTTTTACGGCGCCGGAAATTTCATTTGCAAGCTCTGCATAGTATCTTACAAATCGTGGATGGAAATCTGTATTTAGTCCAAGCATATCCGGAGTTACAAGTATCTGACCATCACAATAAGCACCCGCACCAATTCCTATTGTAGGTATGTTTAATTTTTCAGATATTTTTTTTCCAAGTTCAGCTGGAATTTTTTCTACAACAACAGCAAATGCTCCGGCTTGTTCAATTGCAATAGCATCTTCCAAAATTTCCTTAGCTTCTTCTTCACTTCTCCCTCTTTCCCGATAACTTCCAAATTGATGGATACTCTGGGGCGTTAATCCGATATGTCCGGCTACCGGTATTCCGGCATCAGTAATTTTCTTAATGGTCTCGGCAACTCTTATGCCTCCCTCCAGTTTTACAGCACCTGCGGGTGTTTCTTTCATTATTCTACCGGCATTTCTAAATCCCTCATCCGTACTTAATTGATAGGACATAAAAGGCATATCAACAACTATCAAAGCCCGGCTAACACCTTTAGACACAGCCTTAGTATGGTAGATCATTTCATCCATTGTTACTGGCAACGTGGTATCATTTCCCTGGAATACATTCCCTAAAGAATCACCAACCAGGATAACATCGATTCCGGAATCATCTAAAATTTTTGCAGTTATAAAATCGTAAGCCGTTAACGCAGCAATTTTTATCCCTTTCTTTTTCAGAAGGTATAAGGTCTTTGTGGTAACCCGTTTAATTTCTTTTTCCGTGCTCATAATTTATAATTGATTTTAATTATTAAGAAGAATAACTAAATTCATTTTCAATAAAAGAAAAATCTTCATGGCTAGAATTTAAAAAAGTAATTTCATAGTATGATTCAAATCCTTTTATTAGCGATTTACTAAGAAGATCGTAATCAACAGTCTTACCCGTTATTGAATATAAATCCGCAGTTTGATTAAGCAGTTTGATAATTAACTGACGATCTTCATCAGAAGTATTAAGATAATCAGCAATTTTTTTATGAAAATCACCGCATAAAATTGATCCATGCTGCAGAATAATGTTTGCAAATCTATGCTGTGCACTTCCGACAAGTTTTTTGCCTTCATATTTAAGTTCGCTTTTAGCTGGAACTGCAAAACAAACATCACTGCTTTTTTCTTTATAAAATTCACGAAAATTCGGTTGGGAATTCTCTAGTTCAACAGCAGATAAACTTTTATCATAAAATTTTAGTCCTAAAGCCAAAGCAGTATTAATCTCCTGATAAATATTTTTTGGAGACGAATTTTGAGCTATCGGCATAACTACAGAATAGGTTAATTCTTCAGCATGAAGAATAGCTCTTCCGCCAGTCGGCCTTTTAGTAATATCAATATTATCTCGTTTTGCTTTATTTATGTTTATCGCATCATAATTTTGGTTCATTCCCAGTGAAATACAATACGGTTTCCATCTATACAGCCTAAAAAAAGCTTCATCAGATTTGCACAATCTGGAAAGATGAAGATCAAAGGCCATGTTATAATTGCCTGTATTAAAGCCCGTATTTATAAACTGCCAATTCATTTTCCAATTATTCCGCGTTTACCTTGTCCTAGAAAATGAAGAACATTTTTTACTAATGGATGTTCTCCGAATTCTTCCGCAACTTTAATCTTTGCTTGCGTTAAATTTAAAGAATTATTATAAATATAGCTGTAAGCTTTTTTTAGAGTAGTAATGTCTTCATTTGAAAATCCGCGTCTTCTTAATCCGATAACATTTAATCCTGAATATTTCAGCGGTTCGCCTGCAGTTAAAATATACGGCGGAACATCCTGTGTAATTCTAAATCCTCCTCCAATCATTGAATGCTGGCCCACAAAACAAAACTGATGCACCGGCGTCATACCGCCGATGATTACAAAGTCTTCAATGTTTACATGGCCGGCAACTTGAACTCCGTTTGCAAGAATACAATTATTGCCGACTACAGTATCATGTGCAACATGCGAATAAGCCATCAATAAACAATTGTTACCTACTCTAGAGAATCCTGTTTCTTTAGTTCCGCGGTGAAGTGTTACAAACTCATGAATTACAGTATCATCACCGACAAAAAAAAGAGTTTCCTCGTTTCCGAATTTTAAATCTTGAGGTATATGAGCAATCGAAGCAGATTGATGAATCTTAACTCTGTTTCCAACTCTGGCACCGTTGTATATTACCGCATGCGGACCGATTAAGCAGTCATCGCCTATTTCAACATTATCTTCGATAATGGCATAGGGCAGAACAGTTATGTTATTTCCTAACTTTGCTTTATTACTTACAATAGCAGTTGAGTGAATGTTATTCATTTTATTTATTTTTGTTCCCCATTACCGGATTCTCTATCAACAATAGCAGCCATAAAGTCAGCTTCGGCAACCAAATTATTATTTACGAATGCCTTTCCGCTCATAGCTACTACTTTACTTTTTTTATTTGTTAATTCTACTTCTAAATACATTTCATCTCCCGGCACAACAGTCTTTCTAAATTTGGCATTATTTATCTGCATAAAAAGGACAAGTTTTTCTTCGGGATTAGGAAATGAATTTAACAATAATATTCCACCGGTCTGAGCCATACTTTCAATTATAAGTACACCAGGCATTATAGGATGACCGGGAAAGTGACCCTGGAAAAACGGTTCATTTACAGTAACCGATTTTACTCCAATAACTTTTTTGTCCACTTCCAAGTGAATAATTTTATCAACTAACAGAAAAGGATACCGGTGAGGTAAAATTCTTTGTACTGCATTTACATCAAATACTACGCCTTCCTTTTTTACAAACTGATATTTCTTGACAAGTTTTTTCTGCTGATATAATTTTCTAACTTGTTTTGCGAATTCCACATTAGAACGGTGTCCAGGCCTTGCAGCTAAAATTTGTGCTTTGATAGGCGCACCGATTAATGCAAGATCACCTAATAAATCCAGAAGTTTATGACGGACAGGTTCATTTTTAAATCTTAATTCTTTGTTGTTTAAAATCCCATTCTTGCCTATTGTTACCTTTTCTTTTATCCCAAGTTTATTTCTTAATTTGTCCAATTCTTCTTCATCAGAATTACTATCAACAATTACAACAGCATTATCAATATCGCCGCCTTTTATTAAACCAATATTTGCCAATTGTTCCACTTCACTTAAAAAGCAGAAAGTTCTGGCTGGGGCAAACTCATTCACAAATTCTTTTTCCAAATCAAAAAGTCCGGTGTGCTGGCTTCCTAAAGCGGGATTCTGATAATCTACCATAACTGTAGCCCTATAGCCATCCAAAGGAAGAGCTACAATGTCAATTTGTTTTTCTTCATCATGAAACATCACCGTTTCATCAATTATAAGATAATCTTTTGGGGCTTCTTGTTGAACAAATCCTGCTTCCAACAGCTGTTCTACATAAGGCATTGAACTTCCATCACCAACGGGCGGTTCATTTCCATCCAGTTCTATAATTATATTATCAATCAGAAGCCCAACGATCGCAGCAAGAACATGTTCAACCGTATGAACTTTTGCTTCTCCAATACCTAAAGTTGTGCCTCTAGAAACATCAACAACGTTATCTGCATTAGCAGGAATTTCCGGATTACCGCCTAAATCAACACGAACGAATCTAATGCCATAATTTTCCGGTGCCGGCTTAAAGGTCATAGTACATGAAGTACCTGTATGCAACCCAATGCCGGACATTGAAACTGCTTTTGCAATTGTTCTTTGTAACTCTAACATTTATAAATTCCGTTTTTTATTAACCTAAAATTACTTGAAATAAGTTTACAAAATAGCAAGATGGGGTATGAAATACAAAAAATGTACCGCGCAAGTGAGCAATCTCTAAACTGTAAGATATTCTATTTTTTCTACTTATTGAATTTTTTCAGTTCTTCTTTTAAAACTTTAAGCTGATTTTCAAGATCTTTAATCCTATCCACATATTCAGGAAGATTTCTAATATGTGCTTCAAGCTTTAATGTTGTTTTAAATTCCTTAGCCGGAGTTCCAAAATATTGACCTGGTTTGTTGATTGATTTTGAAATACCGGATTGTGCCATTATTATAATATTATCCCCGATTTCAATATGACCGACCACACCAACTTGTCCTGCTATAATACAATGGTTCCCAATTTTAGTACTGCCGGATATCCCTGTCTGCGAAGAAATCACAGTGTCTTCCCCAACAACTACATTATGCGCAATTTGAACAAGGTTATCAATTTTAACTCCTCTTTTTATTACAGTAGCCCCTATAGCCGCGCGATCTATAGAAACATTAGAACCTAATTCAACATCATCTTCAATTATAACAATTCCAATCTGAGGAATTTTATTATAAATACCTTTTTCATCAGTGAAAAAACCAAAACCATCGGAACCAACTACAGTCCCGGGATGAATGGTTACTCTTTTACCGATTTTACATTTTTCTCTTATACTTACGTTCTGAAATAAAAGAGAATTTTCATCTACCTCAACATCTTCAAGAAGAACAGTATTATGATATATTTTAACATTGTCTCCGATTTTACAACCGGCTGAGATAACAACATTTTTTCCTAAGGCAATATTCTTTCCAACCGTTGCAGTCGGATGTATATATGCCGTTGAGTCTATTCCGTTTAAGGAAAATTCAGGAGAAAAATATTTAATGATCAGTTTTGAAAAAGCTTTATTTGGGTCTTTAACTTCTATGTAGGTAATATCATTACGACTTTTATTGAAACCAGGTTTAACTAAAATTGCCGAAGCTTTTGTACCTGGAAAATATTTTTCATATGAGGGCATATATAGAAAGGTAAGATCACCCGGTTTTGCTTCCTCAATTTTAGCGAGATTATTAATAGTAACATTTTCATTACCCGATATAACCCCACCAACAAAGGCTGCCGCCTCTACCAGGTTTATGCCCATAAGAAATAATTTATTTTATTGTTGAAGTTTAAGTTTATCAAGTACTAATGATGTAATATCAAATTTATCTTTAGCATAGAGAAGAACAACTTCGTTACTTCTATCAAAAACAAAATCAAGGTTTTCTTCTTTTGCTACATCCTGGATTGCATTAAATACTTTATTCTGAACCGGCTTCATTAATTCTGTCTGCTTTTGGAAAAGTTCACCGTTAGTGCCGAACTTTTTATCCCGATAATCGTTTATCTGCTGATCGAGTTTTTTAATTTCAGACTCTAAGTCATTCCTCATCTGTTCAGTCATTATAAGCTTTCTTCTGTCATAGTCTTCTTCTTTGGCCTTCTTATCAGCTTCCATTTTATTTAAGTCGGCTTGCCATTCACGTATTAAAGCATCGAGTTTTTGAGTAGCATCTTGGGCATCCGGAAGTTTACTCATAATTGTTTTGGAATCTACATAACCAATTTTGAGCTGGCCGTATGAGAAGCCAGAAAAAATGAAAAGAAAAATTGAGAGGGATAAAATAATTTTTTTCATATCAGCTCCGTCAACTAATTTAAATTGATCATAAAAATAAATTTGAATTGTATCAATATTAAATTATGTCCCTCTTTTGTTTATGAATAATTTGTTTATTAAGAATTTAATAAAAACAATTTGTAAAAGATAAATTTATATATAGAATGATTAATTAAATTCTGTAATGTCTGTACCAAATATACCGGCAATAAAAAAACATTGCTAGAAAAATATTAATAACCGCCGGTTTTTAATCTATCCAAAACTTTATATGTAATGTCATATTGCGGATCTGCATAAAGAAGAACTACATCGCCTGCTTTATCAAAAACAAATTTCATATTTTCTTTTTTAGCCACATCATTAATGGCTTTATAAATTTTATTTTTGACGGGAGCAAAAATCGAATCTTGTTTTTTATAAATTTCGCCAGTACCCTGAGCAAATTTAATTTTACGATAATCTATTATAGCCTGTTCTTGACCTACTAACTTTTGCTGCAAAGCTAACTTTTCTTTATCCTTCATAGTATTCGCTTTTTTCTGGTAGTCCGCAAGGCCTTTCTGATAATCTGCAGTCATACTGTCAAGGTGAGACGTCCAAGCATTAGTCAATGCGTCTAAATCGCCCTGAGCTTTAATGGCCTCAGGCATTTGATTTAGTATTACCTGAGAATCTACATAACCTATTTTTTGTGTTTGCGCTGAAAGGAATCCTGTTCCTATTAAAGACAGACATGCAATTAAAAGATACTTTTTCACTAGATTTACCTCAATTAATTTTTCATTTAAATAAAATTAAAATCCTTTACCAAACTGAAAATGGAACAACCAGGCCGGCGCCTGTCCGTTAACTAATTTTCTATCAAATCCATAACCTAAATCAAAGCCAATAAGACCTATAGGATTGATCAAAACTCTTGCGCCTATACCAACAGATCGCCTTAAATTAAACGGATCCGTCTTTTGTAAATTCAGAAATACATTACCGGCTTCGGCAAAAGTTAATAAATATATGGGAACTGGTTCCAATGTAACTGCTACTCGAATTTCAGTAGTATACTTTAAATAAACATCACCGCCGCTTTGCGGCCCAATTGAACGATCATCATATCCTCTTAAAGGAATTGTAGCTATTACTAAACCGTTACCGCCCATAAAGAAACGATCAAAAGGATTTATCCTTGGAATTGTTTGCTGGTTTAATTCGTGTAAATATCCAAATTCCGCATCAGTATACCAGGCAACTCTGTTGGTATTAAATAATCTTTTGTACCATTCAGTTTGGAAATTAATTTTATAATAATCCAAATCACCCGGCAGGAATGGGCCGCCTGAAATTTGTGCATCTAATTGAAGATTGGAGCCTGTTGAAGGAAAGATAGGATTATCTATATCTTTACGACTGATTGTGGCTCCCAAAGTATATTGATGCGTGATACCCTGGACATAAAATTGTTGTCCATTAATAACATTGTTATATTGATATCTAAATGAGCCCTGCACATAAAAATAATCATCCGGCCATTTTAATCTCCTGCCAACTTTAACAGAAGCGCCTGACTGCCGCATATCGTAATAATATTGCTGTCTTGTATCGAAAAGATTAAAACCAACCAGTGTTGGCGTATCCATAAACCATGGTTCCGTAAACCCGATATCAAAAGTTCGGTAAATACTGCTTACACCGAACTGCCAATTGAAACTTAATATTTGACCGCCGCCAAGAGAGAATGGGTGATCTATTGCAAAATTTGATAATGTTACACCCACCGCACCGCTGAATCCAAAGCTTCCGCTATAACCTACAGAAGCATTCAGGTAATCGCTTGATTTTTCTTCAACATTAAAACCAACATTAACTGTACTGTCATTTTTAAGAGATGTATTTATTCCCTCAGGCCCATAAAGTTTTTCGACATTAAAATATTTAAGGTTAGCAAGCTGCTGAACACTCCTTAATAATAGGCCTCTATTAAAATAATCTCCGGGTATTGTAAACAGTTCTCTCCGGATTACTTTATCTTTTGTTTTATCATTTCCTGCTATATTAACACGCCCTACTCTAAACTGGTTTTTTTCATCAACTTTTATATTTATATCCACCGAATCCTTATGCACCCTTGTCTCGGTTGGCGTAACATTAAACATCAAATAACCGTTATCCAGATATAGAGATGAAACATCTGTTTGAGCTTTGTTTCCTTTTAAATTTTGTTCAAACTTAGTATAATTATAAATATCGCCTTTTTTAAAGTCCAGGCGTTCATTCAAAACTTTATCAGAGAAAACAGTATTGCCGTCCCAGGTAATATCTCGAACATAATATTGAGGGCCTTCATAAACATTAATAAGAATTGTCAAATCCTTTTTATCATCGGAATAAATTAGTGAGTCAGAAACAATTTGTGCATCTCTATATCCATGTTCCTGATAATATTTTACTATTGATTTTTTATCCTCTTCAAACTTTTTAGGATTGAACTCGGCACTATTCCAGAATTTCCACCACACTTTCTCCGAAGTGTTATCCATTTGCCCTCTTAAATCACCGTCGCTGAATGCTTTGTTCCCGGTGAATTCAATTTTTCTGACAACCACTTTTTGGTTTTCCTTAATTCTAATCATCAACAAAATTCTGTTTTTAATTTTATCGATTAAATTCATATAGGAATTTTCGCTGCGATCGTAATTAACTGTGTATTCATCTGAAAAATCTTTTTCATTTCTCCAAACAACATCAATGTTATCTTTAGTTGTATCAGCCGTATAATATATAAAATGCTCCATTTTTATTTCGGCATTCAGATATCCATCTTTATCATATAATTTCATTATCTCATTTTTAATTCTGGTTTCATCTTGAGGTTTTAAAATTTGTCCGCGCTGAAGATCTATTTTATCCTGGATATCGCTTGTACTTAGTTCGTCATTGCCTTGAATAACTACTTTCTCATACCTGGGGTATTCCGAAACTTTTATTAAAAGAAATACACCGGTACCAATCTGTTTATCAATTAAGACATCGATGTTGGAAAAAAGATTGAGCGACCATAATTGCTTAATAGCATTTGCAATTGTCTGATCGAATGGAATTTGAATTTCATCTCCCACTTTTAAACCGCTGTTAGCTATAATGGTTGCTGCATCAGCTGTTTGATTTCCTTCAACTGAAATGCCTAATATTTTGTAGCTTTTAGTTGCAGTCTGACCATATGTAAAAGAAGAAATAAAAAATAATGTTAATGGGATTAAATATTTAAACAGTTTCTTTGGGGAGGTTTGAGACATTCTTTAAGCCTTTGTCATTCTTAATTAGTTGTTCACTTACTCTACCGAATCGGCGTTCCCTGGTTTGGAAGTTCTTTATAGCTTCATATAAATGTTTACGTTTAAAATCGGGCCAGTAAACATCCGAGATAAAAAATTCAGTATATGCAATTTGCCATAATAGAAAATTACTAACCCTAAATTCACCGCTTGTTCTTATTAAAAGATCCGGATCCGGAAAATCTTTAGTAGTTAAATGTTCCGAAATGTTTTTTTCATTAATTTCATCAATTTTCAATTTGCCTTCTTTAGTCAGCTCGGCAATTTTTTTGAAGGCTTCCAGTAATTCCCATCTGCCGCTATAACTTAATGCCAAGTTTAAAGTCATTCTCTTATTATTCTTCGTTCGTTCAATTGCATCATAAAGTTCTTTTTGTACTTCATTTGGAAGAGAACTAACATTGCCGATAGTTGTTAACCTAATTTTATTTTCCATTAATTCATCACATCTATCTCTAATGCTTCTCAATAATAAACGCATTAAAGTAGAAACTTCATCTTTTGGCCTTTTCCAATTTTCTGTTGAAAAAGTATAAAGAGTTAAAAACTTAACTCCTATTTCAGCACAGGCTTCGGTAATTTCTCTAACAGTATCCACACCCCTTTTGTGGCCGGCTACTCTTGGAAGACCTCTTTTTCTAGCCCATCTTCCGTTTCCATCCATTATAATTGCGATATGAACAGGAATATCGCCGGATTTTTTTAGCTCCAACTGCAATTTTTTATCGGATATCGATTGAGATTTACTCAAATTCGCCCTCAAAAATGATAAAGCGTGTAAAATTAACTTTATGACTATTTAATGTCAAGGTAAGTAATAAATAACTTTTTTATTAAAAATTCAATATTATTTGATGTAATTTAATAATAAAAATTACTTTGAAGTGTGCTTTTAGGAAAGGTAAAAAGTAGGGGCAAAAACATTTTATGGGAAGCAGCCAATTTAGTTGCTTCCCAACATTTTTTTAAGAGAAAAGTACTTTCCCTTTTTCTCTTGATTTTCTAACCGTCGCAACCGGTTTTTCATTAATTTGAAATAGGCGAATATTTTTTCTTGCATCTGGATTCATCATATCTACAAGAACTTTAGCATTTTTAAAACAACTTACATGAACTCCGACAAACAATAATACTCTTTTATTTGTGTACCTGGTTTGTCGTGTTGCAAGAAAATTTAACCTATTAATTATTTGAGGATCATTAAGTTCTTCCAGACTTAATGTAATACCGATTGCATAATTATTATTATGTTTTGCAATTATATCAACATCAAATTGCCCCACTTTAGCGGGCTCGGGTAAATAAGTACCAAACTTTCTGCTGACTGTCAAATATCCATGTTTCCAAAATTGCTCAACTAATAAATCAACTGTGTTTCGTTTCATAAGATCTAACATAATTACCTCCTTACCCTTATACAACTTTCGAAATTATTGGAATAATTGGTGAAAACTTTTTATTCTCAAGTACTTTAATATTCGTAATCTTTTTAAACTCAAACTTTCCTATTTCACTGGAGTTGTACATTCTGCCGTAAATTACTTTTCTACCGCCCATTTCTCTCGATATATAATAAGGATCCAATAAAACTTCATTCAGTCCGTATAAAAATTTAATTTTATTACGATTATGAATTGCAGTAGAAAAAATTTCAGATTTCATAATAGCTCCGTTTTTTAATTTAACCACCTTAACACGCCTATTACCTTGCCTATAATTGAAAACTCTGATAAATCATTTATTTCAATTGGGCTGTACTTTTCATTTTCAGGTATTAGTCTGATTTTATTTTTTTTGTT
Organism: uncultured Bacteroidota bacterium; assembly: GCA_963710735.1. GTDB lineage: Bacteria > Bacteroidota > Ignavibacteria > Ignavibacteriales > Ignavibacteriaceae > FEN-1297. The sequence goes on from CAVQBN010000006.1 coordinate 230,308, forward strand.
TTCATATGTTTTTACAGTTGCCTCGTCGTTTATCATAGCAACAACAATATCACCATTAGCAGCATCTTTTACAGGTAAAACGATAACCAAATCTCCTTCAAATATTCCTGCATTTATCATACTGTCCCCTTTTATTCTTAATGCAAAACTATTTTCGGATTTCTTCATAAAACTCGGGTCGATAACTACATCGCCTTCAATGTTTTCAATAGCTAAAACAGGTGAACCTGCAGCAACCCGGCCTACAATAGGTATTTTATTAAAATTTTCATTCCTTTCGGAGAGATTAGGAATGCTGTTAAGATTATGAACCGTATCAAGCTGAAAAGAAATACCCCTGCTGGCATTGCTTTCAATATTCAGGTAACCTTTTTTAACAAGAGCATCAAGATGCCTTTTTACACCAAAAGTTGAAGAAATTTCAAACTTCTTTCCTATCTCTCTTAAAGTAGGCGGATAACCGTTTTCTTCCCGAAATTGTTTTATAAAATTGAGTATTTCTTCTTGTCTGGCAGTTAATTCATTTTTCATTTTAGTGCTCATTTGTTCACTGCAAATATAGTGCTCAGATGTTCACTTGTCAAGTTTTTATATAATTTATTTTGTGATGATTTCCACAGAATTTATGGATTTTCTTTACATAAAGATGATTTTGCATTTTACACAAGCCAAGTTATTTTATATTTTTTCTATATGATCTTTAAAAACAATTAGCGATTTAATGACAACACCAAATCACATAGCTCAGGGTTTTCTGCTCACTAGATGGACAAAGAAGAAATGGCTGATAATTTCAGCAATGGTTCTAAGCGCCGCACCGGATTTGGGAAGGTTATTTCAATCTGATCCAAGTAATTGGAATTTATTTTATCATTGGGCACACAACACGTGGTACCTTTATCTGGTTCCATTTTGGAACCTTCATATTGCAGAAGATTATTTTATTCACAAGCACAGTGGCGGATGGCAGCCATGGGCAATTTATCTTGAAGTTACTTCGTGGATAATTATGGCAGTAATTTATTTTAGGATAATAAAAAAAGAAAAAGCAAAGGTTTAAATTCTACCACCCGCTTTTTAAAATTAGACATGATAAAACATTCCTTTAATTCCTAAAAGTAAAACTCCTATTCAAAACTTCTCAGTAAACTAAACCTGCTGCTAAGTTATTAAAAACAAATCCTTTTAAGAAAAATAATTTATCGATAACAATTCCGCTAAATAAATTTTGCATTCTTTCGATTATCAATATAGAAAACAAAAGTTATTCATCAGGGGGAAACCGGTATTTATGGGCATGTATTGAAACCGGTTTAAAAGCTCAGATATAATTGCTTATTGTATTAACTGATAAACGAAAGAATCCTGATGGAAGGACAAACTGAAATATTGCAAAAGTTTATTGATGTACACACATGGCTTTTGCGGGTAGCTTTGAAGAACGACAGCCTTCATAGAAACATAATTAAAAATGCTATAGAAGCAGCTGCCGAACATTTTAATCTGCCATTTAACCAGGTGAGCAGTATTATAAGCGCTTCAAAATTTGGATACAGCGATAACGAAATACCAATAGTAGAATTTTATTACAATTTTATCCGGAATATGCGGGTTTCATCAGACAGGGAATTAGAGTTTAAAAAATAAAAAGGCATTTCATAATTTTTCATTATAAAATGCCTTCAAATAAAATTAGATTTAGTTAATTTATTGAAGTTAAAATTAGTTAAACTTCAATCTCTTTTCTTTCAACATGAGTTAACCAATTATGTTTATCTTCTGTTTGGCCGTAGTGAATTGATGTTAACTTTTCAAAAAGTTTAATATCCAGTTCGCCTGCTTTTCCGTTATTAAAAGTCATCTCAAAACCTTTATAATTCAGCCATCCTACAGATGAAATTATTGCCGCTGTGCCTGTTCCAAAAACACCGACAACATTACCTTTTTTATATTCAGTAATAACTTCATCAATGCTGACTAAACGTTCTGAAACTTTAAGGTTCCAATCCTGTAAAATTTGAATAACCGAATCGCGAGTAACGCCTGGTAAAATGCTGCCATTTAATTTTGGCGTAACCACTTCATCTTTAAACCTGATAAAGATGTTCATGGTACCCACTTCTTCAATGTACTTTTGTTCAACACCGTCAAGCCAAAGCACTTGAGTAAATCCTTTTTTATGAGCTTCTTCGGCAGCAAGTAAACTGGCGGCGTAATTTGCAGGAGTTTTGCATTCACCTAATCCTTTTCTAACCGCTCTTACATATTCATCCTGAACTAAAATTTTAACCGGCTTAAAGCCTTCCGGATAATATGCACCGACCGGTGAAAGCATTATTATTAATTTATATTGATTAGAAGGCCTTACACCAAGGAATGGTTCACTACCAAACACAAAAGGACGAATGTACATGGACTCGCCTTTTTTAGATGGAATCCAATCCTTTTCAACATAAATTAATTCATTTAATGCATGAAGCAAAAATTGAGGATCAACTTCCGGAATGCAGATTCTTCTAGCTGAATTATTTAATCTTTTAATATGTTTCTCCGGTCTAAAAATTACTGCTTCACCGGCATCAGTCTTAAAGGCCTTTAAACCTTCAAAGATGCCCTGACCGTAATGCAGAAACATTGTACCGGGATGTAACGAAAGGTTTTCTAATTTTTTAATCGTTGGATTATGCCACCCCTTATCCGTATTAAAATCCATTTCAAATACATGATCTGTAAAAATCTTTCCAAAGCCTAGATTTTCAGGGATAACAACCGGTCCTTTCCTTTCTACCAATTCATATTTAATTTTTTCCATTATGATTACCGATTCTTATTGAATAAAAATTCTTTGTTACATTTTACAAAAATTAATTGATAATTTAAAATTATAGTGCCCGGTGGAGGGCTACCGGGCATAGAAAAGATTCATTAAGGGGGGGTAAAACTTAATGAATCGGATTAATTAGAAATTAACATATAAAATCGTTAGAATCAATAATTTTTTATGCAGATATTTATTTCGGGGAATATTCTTCCGATGCCATAAATTATATACTTGAAGAAATATTATTTTAATTCAAAAGAGAAAAGTCCAGAGGAAATAATCTAAAATAAGTATCATAGCAGACGACATAACAAATGATCGAATTGTTGCCAATCCAACACCTTCGGCGCCGCCTTCAGTTCTAAATCCGATATGGCATCCAAGCAGCGCAGTAACAGCTCCAAAGAAAACCGTCTTCACTAATCCCGCAACTAAATCTCCCATCAGAAAAAACCTTTTAACAGAAAGAAAAAAGACGGAAAATGAAACTCCCAAAAAATAATTTGATACTATAAAAGCACCGAACACCGCAATTGTGTCGGCAAATATAACCAGCAGAGGCAGCATTATAACAGAAGCTAAAAATCTGGGCATTGCTAAATATCTGATCGGGCTTATGGCCATAGTTTCCAGAGCATCTATTTGTTCGGTAACTTTCATTGTTCCCAATTCTGCAGCAATGGAAGCACCAACACGACCGGCAATAACAATACCGGTTAGTACCGGACCTAGTTCAGTAATTATTGCTCTGCTTGTTGACCCGCCGAGAAATGATAATGGCGCAATGCCTTTCAATTGATAAGCTGCTTGCCAGGCGGCTACTGCACCGGTAAATATTGCAATAATTAAAACTAACGGAAGAGAGTTTACACCGATATGTTCCATTTGATAAACAATGATATCCTTACTGCGCGGTATCATGCTGAAACTTTTTACAATACCCCAAAACAATTGGGAAATTTGCCCGATTTCCCTAAAAAAATTTAAGGTTTTTTTACCTAGATTTTGTAAAAATTTTTTAATCACTAATAAATACAGAATTTTATTATTTCAATTTAATAAAAATTAAATGTATTTCTATTTTTATTTTTTAGATATTAAAGACAAAATATTTCTGCAAAGTAAATCTAATTCTCAGTTCACTTTTTATAAGAATAATTTAATTAATAAAAAAGATATCTCCACTTTTTCTTATCTTGATTATCGCAATAACTATTTTTTTTCAAATTAATCCTAAACAACAAAAATATTTTCTATTTGGAAGTTAATTTTTGGGATCTTCTTTCCGGCTTACTGGTAGCTCATTCTTAAGCATTGAAATCCAAAATGATACATTGTTTTTTCATTCAAAAAAAAGATTTCTTAAATGTTTTAACACTAATTCACTAAACGGAATATATTTAATCATATTAAGATATTGTAATAAAAGGGATTAAAACAATTCCCCAAATAATAATGAAGGTAAAAAAAGTCCCTTCAATTTTTAGTTTAAGATTATTAAGTTTTTAGCATTATTATTGCAGTAAAATATGTATTTCCCTTATCTTATAGAAAGAACATGGAACGAACTACTGAAAATTTACGTGATATGAACAAGGATAATTATATATCTGAGTTAATAGTTCAGGCTCCTGTAGGAATTCTAACTTTCTCAATTGATTGGAAAATTAACTATTACAATGAAATTTTTGTTAAGTATGCAATTCTTTACCAGTTCGAGCATGTATCACTAAAAGGGATAAATATTCTTGAAACAAATCTTTTTCCGGAAATAGACCTTAGAGAAGAATTACTTGAATTAAAGAACGGCATTTCATTTGAAAAAGAGATTAGGAATATCAGCACAATAGACAAAGGTACTATTAGTGTTGTTGTTAAAGGTTCGCCATTATTTGAAGCTAATCAATTTAACGGGGGAATATTAATTGTTGAAGATTTAAAAATAGTACCGACTGTCCGATCAAAAGAAGATATACAAACAAATCAAATTGGGGATATACTTTCTAAAATTAACGACCTTGTTTTTATAACCGATAGCTCCGGTAAAATAAAATATTCATTTGGAAAAAGTATTGATAAATTAAATTTACCCGTTTACAGTTTAAATGATTTGCAGATAAATCAATTATTCAGTGTTGATGTAAATGAAAATATTCAAAAAGGATTTGAATCGGCGGTAATAAATAAAAGATCAGAAAAATTAATTACACACATAAAAATTAATGATGAAGAACTTACTTTTGAATGCAGAATTGAACCCCTGGTAAACTGGCGGAAACAAATTCAATTTTTATTTTTCTTTTTTAGAGATATCTCAGATTTTATTAAAGAAAAGAAATTGCTGGAAGGCGAAATCGGTGAATTAAGACAATATCAGTTAATAACCGATACCGTTTCAGATGCAATCTTTGCCTTACATTCAAACGGAAATATTATATTCTGGAATAAAGCATCGGAATTACTTTTTGGTTATACACGCAGCGAAGTTTATGGAAAATTCTTCGGTAAAGCTTTTGACGTTTTTGATTTAGAATACTTTGAGGGGATTAAAGAACAATTAGATAAATCCAAATTCTGGAAAATTATTTTAACCGTTTATAAGAAAGACGGCAAAAAAGAAATTATTGAAGCAAAGTTCTCCTTAGCTGATAATTCTTCCGGGACAATAGTTGTTGTTTGCAGCAATATTACTGAACGAGCTACAACCGAACAAATAGTTAAAGCATCCGAAGAAAAATTTAAATCCATTGTCTCTTTGGCATCCGAGTTAATTTGCAATTTAGATGTAAATGGAAATATCATCTTTGCGAATGCTGCTTTTATAAACACTTTCAAATATACTGAAAATGAAATATTAACAATAAATATTAAAGACCTCATTTCTCAATCATACTTAGCAGAACACGGATTCAATATAAAGACGTTTGAAAAACCAGGCCCCAAAGAATTTGAACTTGAAGGCGTAACAAGAACAGGGGAGACAATTTATCTTGATACAATAATTTCCCCGGCATTTCAGAATAACCGGTTGAGCTACTATAATTTAATCTTTACCGATCACACAAAAAAACAGGTTACGCAAAAGAATTTAATGATTTTCCTTTCAATGTTTAATGCCTTTCTAGATGGAGTTGCCGCCGAATGCGAAGGGAAAATAATATTATCAAATGAAGCATTTGCCAAAATTTTCGGTTACAACAATTCCAAAGAATTAATTGATAAAGATTTATTTGATCTTGTTTCAGTTAATGATATTTCTAAAGTAGCCAGCTATTTCCAAATGATCGGGAAAAATAAAGAAATCCCAGAGAGGTTCGAATTTCTTGCAAAGAGAAAGGATAATTCAAATTTTTATGCTGAGATTTCCTTATCTGCTTTTGAAAGCGATAAAAAAATATATGTTGTTATGGTTGCCCGAGATATTACAGAACGCAAACGAGCGCAGCAAGCTATAAAAGAATCGGAAGAAAAGTACCGAAATTTAACAGACAACATTGATGATTTCCTTTTTACCTTCGAAAAAATAGGCTCAATTTTAAGGCCTGTGTTTTACACTTCTTCTGTTGAGAAAATTACAGGTTACAATCAAACTGACTTTTTGGAAGATTCCAGGTTAATTTTTAAACTCATTTATCCTGATGATTTTTTGTTAGTGAAAAAAAGGCTAGGTAATCTTTTAAAAAGTAAAATACAGTTATCTGGCGAATTAGAGTTTCGAATAATTAACAAACATGGAAATGTTGTCTGGATAAGAAATAAAGTAAATATTGTCCGTGATAACAAAGGTAAGATTCAAAAAATATACGGACTGGTAAGTGATATTTCCTTAAGAAGAAATGCCGAAGATGAATTGAAGCTTTCCACCGAAAATTTAGTAAAACTAAATGAGACGAAAGATAGATTCATTTCAATTATTTCTCACGATCTAAGAACACCTTTTAGTTCTATACTCGGTTTTACGGATTTACTTTTAAGCGACAGTGAACTAACGGAAATAGAAAAAAGACAATATGTCGAGTTCATAAAAGAATCTTCAAAATCAATGTTGTCTTTAGTCAATTCCTTACTTGATTGGACACGGCTTCAGACCGGAAGAATCCGATTTGAGCCGGAAAAAATAGAGGCGTATACAATTATAGAAAGTTCTTTGAATGCTTTGTCCGGAGTAGCATTCCAGAAGAATATTGAAATAACTTCTAACGTAAGCAAAGATACGGTTGTTTTTGTAGACAAAGATTTAATGCTGCAAGTTTTCAATAACCTTATTTCAAATGCAATTAAGTTTACTCCTCAGCATGGAAAGATTACCATTTCAGTTAAATCTTCAGCACGAATGAGATTTATTGAATTCTCGGTTAAGGATTCCGGAGTCGGCATCAAACAGGATGATATTAAAAAATTATTTCAAGTAGATACAAAATTTACTTCAGAAGGAACGGAGGGTGAAAAAGGAACCGGGTTGGGTCTCTCACTTGTAAAAGAAATAATTGATAAGCATGGCGGAGAAGTTTGGGTAGAAAGTGAGTTTGGCAATGGTTCAGAATTTAAATTCACTCTTCCAATTGCTTCGGCAAATATTCTTCTTGTTGACGACAGCAAGACGGACAGGCTGCTCTATTCAAAAATTCTTAAAAGTATAACTCCTGATTATACTGTTGAAATCGCATCCGACGGAAAAGAAGCTATAGAAAAGATTCTATTAACAACTCCTGCTCTTGTAATCACAGATCATCTAATGCCGAATATGAATGGATACAATCTTGTTTTGGAAATCAAAAAAGCTGAAATAAAAGGCAAACCGCCTATAATAATATTAAGCGGAGATTTAGACAGAGAAATTGTTGAAGAGTATCATGAACTGGGCATCGAGTATGTTTTTCAAAAACCAGTTAATCTAAATAGTTTTAAACAAGCAGTGGAAAAATCTCTTAAAAAAGGGATTATGGGAAATTCATAAGCTTGAAATGTTTAGTCTAAATTAATTAGTATAAGGTAGCTTTATTGTAAAAGTAGACCCGGGTTTGTTTTCGGAAGCAAGATTGGATGGGCTTTCAACACTAATGCTGCCGTTATGCCTTTCGATAATTTGTTTCACAACAGATAATCCCAAACCGGTTCCCTCATAACTTTTTTCTTTTATATTGGATGCTCTATAAAAATCTCTGAATATTTTCTCCAAATCTTTAGATGGGATTCCAATTCCGTTATCGCTTATTGTAATTATTTCTTCATTCTGTGTATTTGTAAATGCTATTTCAATTAAGCCGTTATTCCCGACATATTTCACAGCGTTCCCGATTAAATTTGAAAAAGCAATCTCAAATAAGAATTTGTCTCCTTTCACAATTCCTTTGAATGTTCTTCCATCAATAAAATTTAACATAATGTGTTTAGCTTTAATGCTTGCAACCAGTTTTTTAATGGTTGCAACCACAATTTTATGAAGTTCAACTTCTTCCATTGAAATTTCATCAAGCAGTCTTAACTTAGAAATTTTTAAGACGTCATTTATCATTTCAATAGCTTCACCCGACCTGACTTTGGCTCTATTCAATCTTTCTTCTACTTGTTCATCTAAAGGGCCAAGGAATTTATTCAGAATAACGTCAAGATAAGAATGAACAGCGGAAAGAGGTGTTTTAATTTCATGAACTATCCCGACTATATATTTTTGTTTTTCAATTTCGGCTTTATTTAATTTATCAATTGTTTCTATAAGTTCTTGTTCGATTTGATATAATTGTCTGGCAATTTTGTTAGCAAGAAAAACACTTACAAAAATTACAAATGTAAATACAAAATCATAAGCTATTAAAAATTTAATGCTGTTATACAGAGGGAATGAGAGCAACCCTTGAATCGGTTGGTGAGGAATAATTCCCGTATACTCTCCAAAAACAAGGATATTAAAAAAGGCAACTACAATTCCTGCAACAGAATAAATAACTATTTCAGGAAGAATTAAACTGCCTATGATCATGTGAAAGACAAATAGCATAAACAGCGGTGTTTCAATTGTTCCTGTAAAATAAACGATCGATCCCAGAGCGGTTAAATCGAGAATCATTTGCAATAACGAAAAATGGAGGGGGTTAAATCGGCCGGGTACGCTTTTAATAAATTTTCTTACATACTGTAAAATTATATTATAAAATAAAATTGAAATATCAATAACCGATAATGCAATATTTTGGGTTCGAGTAAATTTAAGTCCAAGAATAAACTCAGAGGAAATTAGAAATAGAAACAACATAATTACGGCGCCATAACGAAGTTTTATAAGCCATAAATTACGCTGTCGTATGGCATCCCAATATTCTACGTAACGATTAGCCCAGGAAGGAACAAGAGATATCATTTATTCCCCGAATTTTTAAATAATTATTTTTTTCAAAAATCATTTTTATAAATATGAATCTCTGAAAAAAATTTCCCTCTCTTTTTTAGGAAAGGGAAATTGTAAATTTATTTAATATAATATACAAATCAGGAAATATATTTTCCTCTTTTTGTATAATGAGTATGCAGCAGCTTGTGTGAAAGTTTACTGCAAGGTCCTTCAGTTAGAAAATTCTCATATATATAATTTATGTGTGGATTCTCATGCGATTTTCTCACCGGAAGAGCTGCTTCTTCCTCATAAATTGCCTTCGCTCTTTTTTTCCTAATTTCTTCATTTGTAGGAATGGGTTGACCGCCTCCGCCTAAACATCCGCCTGGGCAAGCCATTATTTCAACAAAGTGTACATCGTTTAATTCACCGCTCCTAAGCATTTCCATAACTTTTTTAGCATTGGCAGTTCCGTGAGCAACAACAAATTTTAATTCAACACCTTCGAGGAAATTATATTTATCAACACAATTTTCCAACTTAACCGATGCTTGTTTTACACCTTCAAAGCCGCGGCAAGGTTCAATAACCAAATTTTTAAATGGAACTTCTCTGCCTGTTACTAATTCATAGACTGTTCTTAATGCGGCTTCCATTACACCACCTGTTGCGCCAAAAATTAATCCAGCTCCTGATGCATCGCCAAACGGATCATCGAAATGAGACTTAGGCATTTCAGGTAAATATATGCCGGCTTCTTTAATCATCTTTGCCATCTCTCGGGTTGTTAAACCGTAATCAACATCTTTAAATCCAGAGGCCGTCATTTCAGGCCTGTTGCATTCAAACTTTTTAGCGGCGCAGGGCATTAAAGCAACTGTAACAATATCTGCCGGATCAATACCCGCTTCTTTAGCGTAAAAAGTTTTCATTATCGCACCGAACATTTGCTGCGGTGATTTTGCCGTTGATAAATAATCCAGGTATTCGGGATAAAAATGTTCAATAAATTTTACCCAACCCGGCGAGCATGAAGTAAACTGCGGAAGCATAACAGATTCATCTTTATCAACTATAGCTTTTTTAAGTCTGTTAAGCAGTTCTGTGCCTTCTTCCATTATTGTAAGATCGGCAGTAAAGTTTGTATCAAAAACTTTATCAAACCCGATTCTTCTTAATGCCGTGTTCAGTTCGCCGGTAAAAGAATGCCCCGCCTCAATACCGAACTCCTCGCCAATTGCCGCTCGAGGTGAAGGAGCGGTTTGAACTACTACATGTTTTTTGGGATTGTCTATTGCCTTCCAAATTTCATCCGAAGGATCGTTAGCACGGAGCGCTGCCGTAGGACAACGATTTATACACTGTCCGCAGTTAATGCAAATTACATCTGCCAATGGTTTATCAAGAAAAGTACCTATATGAGTTTCATGACCTCTATTTATTGCTTCTAGTACTCCAACTTCCTGCAAATCAATACAGGTTCTTACACAACGCTTACAGAGCACGCACTTGCTCATATCCCTAATTACCGATGCCGATGATTTATCAACTTCATATCGAGGCTTTTCCGAATGACCGAAAGTATAATTGTCAACTCCGTATTCTTTCGCTAAGGATTGAAGTTCGCAATTTCCGTTTCTAAAACATGAATAGCATTCTCCGTAATGTTCACTTAAAAGCAGATCTATTATATGTCTTCTGGCTTTTCTTACCATTGGTGTAGAAGTTCTAATTTTTATAGGATTAGTAATGGGAAATGAACATGCAGTCTGCAGAGTTTTCATTCCTTCAACATCGACCACACAAATTCTACAAACTCCCGCAATACATAAATCAGGATGATGACATAATGTTGGAATATGAATTTGATTCTGCTGACATGCTTCAAGGATTGTCGTTCCCATTGGTACTGAAACTTTTTTTTCATTTATTTCAATCGATATCATTCCACCAATAGCTGAAGTATCATGAGGTTTTTCTACTATCAAAGCTTGCTGGCTTACCGGTATTCTTTCATCACGCTTTCCCATATTAATTACCTTTCCCATTTGTGTGGAAGATTTCGTCCTTAAAGTTTTCTAAAATAGAAATAAACGAATTAGGACTCGATTGTCCCAACCCGCATTTTGAAGCCACCTGCATAGTTCTTCCGAGTTCTTTAAGGTTATTGATGTAAGAAAAAGTATAGTCGCCCTTTTCTATTCTCTCAATACCTTCCATAAGTTTAAAATTACCAACTCGGCAAGGTGTGCATTGTCCGCAAGATTCATCTATAAAAAATTCCATAAAGTTTTTTAATACTTTAATCATATTACGGCTTTCATTAAAAATCATAATTGATCCTCCGGTGGCAGCATCTTCATAAGCTAGGATACGGCTAAATTGAGATTTTGGGATACAGGTACCTGACGCACCTCCTACCTGAACTGCCTTTGTATTTTTTGCACCGACTATTTCCAATAGTTCACTAATTTTGCTTCCCCAGGGTAATTCGTAAACTCCGGGTTTTTCACAGTCGCCGGAAACTGAAAATAATTTTGAACCCGTAGATTTATCGGTACCGTGTTTCTTAAACCAGTCTCCTCCTTTAACAACAATGTGAGAAACCGAAGCTAGTGTTTCAACATTATTAACTACAGTAGGATAACCCATGTAGCCAGTATTAACCGGGTAAGGAGGGCGGTTGCGCGGTTCGCCTCTATAACCTTCAAGTGATTCTATAAGAGCAGTTTCTTCCCCGCAAACATATGCACCCGATCCAAGGCGAATGCTTATATCAAAATCGAATCCTTCCCTGCCGAGAATATTTTTACCAAGAAGATTATCGTCTCTCATCTTTATAAGATATTCTTCAAGTTCATTAAGCATATATTCATATTCACCGCGCAAGTAGACTATCCCAGTCTTTGCACCGATTGTAAAGCCGCCTATGACCATTCCGTCAAAAACAAGTTCAGGATATTCGAGCAGAAGAACTCTATCTTTGAAAGTTCCGGGCTCTCCTTCATCGGCATTGCAGACTATAAATTTTTTATCCGTTATTGAAGCAGCGGTTAACATCCATTTGGTTGCGGTAGGAAAACCGGCGCCGCCCCGTCCCTTTAAACCAGAGCCTTTAATTTCGAACAGAATGTCTTCCCTTCCTATCTCCAGCGCTTTTTTAATTCCTTCGCCCCTGGTATATTTTGAAAATATAACAGGTCCTTTTCTTTTTTTATTTTTTTCAAATACTGTTTCCATATTTCCTCTACTTTATTTCATTCAAAATGTTGACGGCCTTTTCAGGATCAAGGTGTGTATAAACTTTTTCATTAACGAGCATGGCCGGCCCTTGATCGCACATACCGAGACAATTTGTATATTCCAGAGTAATCCTTTTATCTTTTGTTGTCTCACCAAAAGTAATTCCCAGTTCCCGTTTAACTGCAGTCTCAACCACTTCCTTACCGGCAAGATCACACGATATGGTACGGCAAAGACGAACAATATTTCTTCCTTTTGGTTGAGAGCAAAGGAAAGAATAAAATGTAATAACACTGTAAACTTCTACAGGGTGAATGTTCATAAGCCTGGCTACCTCTTGCTGAGCGTAATCAGAAATATATTTATGCTTCCTTTGAATTGATTGAAGGATTTGCAGCAACGCCGAGCGTTCGCTTCCATATTTTTTAACAAGTTCCTCAATTTCCTCAGAAAGTGAGTTCTTCTCCAATACCAACATATTTACCTCCCTACCTTTGCTTGTAACAATTTCTCTACTTTTTCAATTAACTGTTCTGGGGAAATTGGCTTTTCAACGAATTCATCCACTGGTACCATTTCATTTACTCCATAATCCATTCCGAAAGATTTAGATACAGAAGTATACATAATAATTGGAGTATCTATTTTTTCTCTTCTAAATTTTTGTGCAAGAAAGAAACCATCGTCCGGTTCATTCATCATTACATCTAAGATTATAAGGTCTGGAGTATTTTCTTTAACAATTTTATATCCGTCATCCGGATTAGTAGCAGTGATAACTTTATATCCCTTAGATGTAAGTACTAAGCTGCTCGCATCTAGGATATCAGGATCATCATCAATGATTGCTATTATAGACATTTTGATTCCCTATTTTTTATTGATTTATTATTATTTATTCGTAATGAGTTATATTTCATTCAATACTATCTGCCCTTCTTTTTCTGTTTTAAACATCCCGCTTCTTAACGGTAAGTTAATTTTGAAACTAGTTCCTTTACCAAACTCGCTTTCAACTTCGATTTTACCGGCATAGAAATCGATAATGCGTTTTACAATAGAAAGCCCGAGACCTGTCCCGTTAATATCTCTTGTCATCTCATTCTTTGCGCGGAAAAATTCCTGGAAAAGCTTTTCTTTTTCCTGCTGCTTCATTCCGATTCCAGTATCAGTAATTTCTATCGAGAGGTAGCTTGCAGTTGAATCTAAATTTATATTAATTGTCCCGCCGGGTCTATTGTACTTAATAGCATTGCTTATAAGATTTGTAATCACTCTTGTAATTTCATCATTATCTGCATAAATAAAAGGAATATTTTCTGAAGAATTAAGTTTCAAAAAAATTTCTTTTCCTTTTAGCTCATTCTGGAAGAGTTCAATTACGGAATTAATTATTGGTAATATTTTAAGCGCTTTAATTTCCCTGTTAACTTTCTTCATCTCCATTCTAGAAATATCCAGAAGGTCATTTACCATTTTCAAAAGACTGTCGAGCCTGCCCTGTGAACGGAGTATATAATTTTTTTCCTGTTCTTTGGTAATAACAATTGATTCATCGGAGAACAATTTTAAATATCCGTAAACCGCGGCAATGGGAGCTTTTAGTTCATGCGATACCATTGACACAAACTGTGATTTTAGAATCTCAAGTTTTTTTAAGCCGGTTATATCTTTAATCACAACCACAACACCGGCTAATGAACCATTGGGAAGAGGGACAGGGGATGACGTAGCCTCAACAAAAATTTGATGTTCGCGGTTTAAGTCTATTTGCGTTGAATAAGATTTATGCTCAAATTTTTGAGTTGATAATATTTTATTTATCAGCCCGGTAATTTCCGGATGAAGCTTATCAAGAATGTACTCTTCAATTTTTATATTATCCAGCTGAAGATATTTAAGCGCACTAGGATTGTAAAGAACCGCCTGTCCTTCTTTATTAACAACCAGTAAACCGTCGGTTATGGAATTAATAATTGTATTTAGTCTTGTCTTTTCAAAAGCAACCTCAAGGAGTCTTTCTCCTCTTTCCTTTTTCAATTTTTCCGCTTCAAGAAGTATCTGCCTTTTATAAAAAGCTTCCTTAAGCTTTTGAAATATTTCTTCAGGTGAAAAGGGCTTCGGTATATAACTAAAGGCTCCGATTTTTGCTGCTTCAATAGCAGTTTCATAACTGGCATATCCCGTAGCAATTATACAGACAGTATTTGGAAAAGCCTTTATAATTTTCTGCAAAACTTGTATACCGTCAATGTCCGGCATTTTAAGGTCAATCAAGGCGATATCATAATCGCAGGAAGTTCCGAGCTTAATTCCTTCAGCGCCGTTTTCAGCGGTATCAACTTCATAGCCTTCACTTTCAAGAAGGCGTTTTGTTCCCGCACGAAGAGCTTTTTCGTCGTCTACTATTAATACTTTCGGTTTACGATTATTTTGCATAACCTTTTTAATCACCGGATAAAATTCCGGCGTTATTTAATTTAAGCTTTGCTTTCTTCTAACTTAAAATATGATTCCAGTCTTTGTACAAGATCATCAATAACTACCGGTTTATTTAACATACCGTCGCATTTTATCCATTCTTTTTCTTCTTCTGTAGATGCATCGAACTTAAAGCCGGTTACATATGTTGCCGATGTTAAAATAAAAACCGGTATATTTTTTCCGCGCTCATCTTTTTTAATTTTATAACACAGAATAAAACCCGAATCATGTTCTTCCATAATCAAATCTATAACCGCAGCATCAGGTTTTTGCGTTTTAAACAATTCCAGCGCTTCCTTACTGTTTTCCGCGGTAATTACTTTATAGCCTTTGGATTCAATTAAAATCTTATTCTGTTCCAGCAAATCAACATCATCATCAACAAGTAATATTTTTTTTGTTTCATCGGATTGCATTTTCTTTTTGCTCCTTTAAATCAAATCTGCATGCATCTGCTGCATGTAGATTTATGTTTTGCATATTGTTGTGTTTGGGAAGTTTTACCGTAAATGTTGTACCCTTCCCTATTTCGCTTTTAAATGAAATAAATCCCCTGTGCATTTTAACTATGCCGTAGCTGATAGCTAAGCCAAGCCCTGTTCCTTTTCCTATTTTCTTAGTAGTAAAAAACGGAGTAAATATTTTATTATAATTTTCCCTGGGTAAGCCAGGTCCTGAATCTGTTATATCGGCGACAATAAATCCATTTTCAGAAGAAAGATTAATGGTAATTTCTTTTACAATACTTTCTTCAAGCGCCTCACAAGCATTGTTTATTAAATTCAAGAAGACCTGCTTAATTTGGTCTTCATCGCAGTCTGTTGTAGCGGCACCATTACTTTTGTAAATATTTATAGTCACAGCCTTATAAAGAGGATTTAATTTTATAGTTTTAATTATTCCTTCAATAAGTGAGAACAAATCGACTGAAGTCACATTAAGCTTACCCTGCCGTGCAAAGTTTAAAAGATTTGATACAATATTTTTACACCTGTTTGCTTCTTCAACAATTGTCTCTAAGTCCTCGGAATTCTGATGATTTTCCAGACTAACAGCTAATTGTTTTTTCAATAAAGAAGCATATAAAATGATTGAACCTAGCGGATTATTAATTTCATGCGCAACCCCGGCTGCCAGCTGACCGATAGACGCGAGCTTTTCTGCAGTTCTTAATTGTTCCTGTGCATTATTCAAATCGTTGTATGCTTTATTAAGCTGGTCTATAAGATACGGCAGGCACATTTCACTTTCCGCCAGGTCTTTTGCAATTGCAACTGCATATTCTCTGCAAGTGTTGTAACCGCAGGCTCCGCAGTTCAATTCGTCCTGCGTTGTAAATTTGTTTGTCTTTGCCAGTATCTCTTTAATCTTTTCTTCCGAAGGAAAAGGACGGCGCTGGTTTTTACTTGTAAAAGTCCTGGAAAAATCCAGGTTTCTGCTGTTGTAAATATTACTCTTCCATATCTGTTTATCGGTAGAATGAATTTTCTTCTCAATAAAGTTGATTACTTTTTCGCGCCTTGCATAATAATTTAAATCCGAATCTATAGCCGGGCCGCTAATACATCCTTCGCAAAAAAGAATATCAACAAACTTTGCTTTGATATGGTTGTTGGCTATTTCGCCTATTATTTCCGTAACGTTTTTTTTGCCTTCAACAACAATAATTTCTTTTTCAAGAATATCACTTGGAATTTCGGCGGTCCTTAATAACCCTCCTGCAAGAGGATACACCTTGCCCATATATGCATGCGGGGGACTGAAATCGCTTTCTTCCAAAGTTTCAATAATGATATTGTTATCCTTAAACATTTTTTTTATTTCGGTAAAAGTAAGAACCGCATCAATTACTCCGTTAACTTCGCTGTCAATGTACTCCTGTTTCTTGGCAATGCACGGACCTATAAAAACTATTTTTATATTCTCTTTTGAGTTTGTTCTTAAAAACTTACCGACGGCAATCATTGGAGATACAACTGGCGCAATATTTGGGACAAGAGACGGATAATATTTTTCAATATAATTTACAACTGCCGGGCATGCGGAACTGATGATTGTTCTTTTGTCCTCCGATTCAAATTCTTTTAGATACGTTTCACTTATTAAGTCCGCACCAAATGCAGTTTCTACTACTTCATCAAACCCCAGCTTTCTTAATGCCGTGGGAAACTTGGAATAATCATTTGGAAAAGAAGCTGCAAAAGAAGGCGCAACAATTGCGATAGTTTTATAATTGAATAGAATCTCGTTCATCACTCTATCTACATCAGTAACAATCTGCTTTGCATTCTGCGAGCAGACTTTTACACAATGCCCGCAGGCGATGCATCTTTCCTCAAGCACCGCAGCCTGGCCGTTAATTACTTTTATTGCCGAAGCCGGGCATTCCCTAATGCACGAATAGCATCTTTTGCATCTGTCGGGTATTGTAGTTACGATTCCTTTATTCATCATGCTTTACATTTCCCGGATACTTATTCAAAAGTATACCGCGAAAAATTTTCTCTTATCTTTATATTAAACACTCACATCGGTATTATTAAACGCCGGCTCCCTAATTCTTCCTATTAAAATATTTTGTATGCAAAATATCATGCGCTTTATGAGAATTCGGCTCAACAAAAAATTCTTTATAAAGAATTTTTACCGATTCGTTCTCATGAGACCTTCTTAACTTCATCATATTATCTATATTATACAAGGCCTTAATTCTTTTCTGAATTTTTTCAGGCTTCTGATGAATCGGCTGGCCGCCCCCGTTAATGCACCCGCCGGGACAAGCCATTACTTCTATAAAATGATACTTAGAAGTACCGTTTTTTACATCTTCAATTATTTTTTTAACATTTCCTATTCCGTTAACAACAGCAATATTTAAATTCAATCCGTTAATATTTACCGACGCTTCCTTTATTCCATCACTCCCGCGCACAGATTCAAATTCCAACTTATCAAGTTCGTTCCCGGAAATTTTAAAGTAGGCTGTTCTTAAAGCCGCTTCCATTACGCCTCCGCTTGTTCCGAAAATAGCGGCAGCACCGGTTGATTCACCAAGCGGATTGTCAAAATTATCATGCGGTAAATCATTAAACTCTATCCCCGCTATATTAAAGAATCTTACAAGTTCTCTTGTTGTTAGTACTGCGTCAACATCCGGCAAAGCACCTTCTTTCAATTCGCCACGGTTCGATTCATACTTCTTAACGGTACACGGCATAATTGAAACTACAAAAATATCTTGAGGATTAATACCCATCTTTTTTGCATAATAAGTCTTCAAAACCGCGCCTTCCATTTCATGAGGCGATTTGCATGATGAAATGTAGTCCAGAATTTTCGGAGAATTTTGTTCCGCATATTTTACCCAGCCCGGACAGCAGCTTGTAAACATCGGCACCGGACCCCCGTTGTTTAGCCGGTTTATAAGCTCGGTTGCTTCTTCCATTATTGTTAAGTCTGCCGCAAAGTTTGTATCGAACACCTTTTTGAATCCGAGCCTTCTTAAGCCGGTAATTAACTGGCCTGTTACATCGGTGCCTAAAGGCATGTTGTATTCTTCACCTAAAGTTGCGCGCACTGCGGGAGCAATCTGAACAATTGTAAATTTATTTTTATCGTTAAGTGCATTGGCAACTTCTTTAAGTGAACTTTTTTCTCTAAGCGCAGCAGTGGGACATACAAGCACACACTGTCCACACAAAATACAATCACTTATACTTAAGCCCTTGTTATAAGGAGTTGTAACAATGCTTGTGAAACCACGCTTCGTAAAGTCTATTGCGCCAACCTTTTGAACTTCGTGACAAACTCTTACACATCTTCCGCAAAGAATGCACTTTGCAGGATCTCTTTCCATCGAAGGACTAGAAACATCAATAGCGTGGTTTTTTGTTTCCCCGATGTAACGATGTTCTCTTACGCTGTATTTTTCCGCTAGGTCCTGAAGTTCGCAATTTTTGTTTCTCACGCAAACCAGGCAGTCCTGCGGATGATTTTCCACAAGCAGTTCTACAATAGTTTTTCTTGCTCTTCTAACTCTATGCGAATTCGTTTCCACATTCATTCCTTCATATACGGGGAACGCACATGAAGGCGTCAATCCTCTTTGCCCTTCAACTTCAACTACACACATACGGCACGCACCGGTAGGAGCCAAATCCTTAAGATGGCAAAGTGTCGGTATATAAATTCCTACGGACTTTGCCGCATCCAGAACCGTCATTCCTTCTTCAGCATTTACAGTTATATTATTTATCTTTAATTGAACCATTTATTTCTCCGGTAAAGTCATTTGTATTTAGTTAGCGGTAATCGCGTTAAAACGACAGGACTCAATGCACATACCGCACTTTATACATTTATCTTCAATTATATAATGAGCCTGAGATTTCTCCCCTATTATAGCATCCGAAGAGCATTTCTTGATACATACTCCGCAACCTGTACATATGTTATTATCTATATTATAGATCAGCAATTCTTTACAAACTCCCGGCGAACATTTTCTGTCGTAAAGATGTTCTTCATATTCATCTCTGAAATATCTTAATCCGGAAAGCACCGGATTTGGCGCCGACTGCCCGAGTCCGCATAATGAAGTATCCCTAATTACGTCTGCAAGTCTTTGAAGATAAATCATCCCTTTAAATCTTTGCAGCTCATCCAATTTATTTTTTGTGTTTTTGTAGCTTGTCGGAATCCGTTCGATAATTTCAAGCATCCGTTTAGTGCCTTCCCTGCAGGGAACGCACTTTCCGCACGATTCGCTTTGAATAAAAGTTAAGAAGTACTTTGCAACATCTACCATGCAGGTGTCTTCATCCATAACCACAAAGCCGCCGGAGCCCATCATCGCACCGACCTTCTTAAGAGATTCATAATCTACTTCGGTTGCCATAACGCTGTCCGGCAAACATCCGCCGGAGGGCCCGCCTATTTGCACAGCTTTAAATTGTTTGTTGTCGGGAATTCCGCCGCCTATTTCAAAAACAATATCTTCCAGCTTAATCCCCATTGGAACTTCAACAAGTCCTGTGTTTTTAATATTCCCGCTTAATGCAAATACTTTTGTTCCTTTACTTGTAGCGGTTCCTATAGAAGAAAATTTATCTGCGCCCATAAGAATAACCGAGGAAACATTTGCTAGGGTTTCAACATTATTTATAACAGTAGGCTTTCCCCAAAGCCCCGCAGCAGTTGGATAAGGAGGACGCGGCCTGGGCATTCCTCTCTTTCCTTCTATTGAGGCTATTAAAGCAGTTTCTTCACCGCAGACAAAAGCGCCCGCGCCTTTTTTAATTTTTACTTCAAAACAAAAATCGCTGTTAAGAATATTTTTGCCCAAAAGCCCGTATTGCAAACATTGCTCAATTGTATTTTGCAATCTTAAAATAGCTAGAGGATACTCCGCACGGCAGTATATAAATCCTTTGGTTGCTCCTATAGCATACGCCGCGATAATCATTCCTTCGACCACCCTAAACGGATCGCTTTCCAGCACGGATCTATCCATAAATGCACCGGGGTCACCCTCGTCGGCATTACATATTAAATATTTTTGATCTGCTTTTTCTTTATAAGCAAGCTCCCATTTTTTACCCGTTAAAAAACCGCCCCCACCTCTTCCTCTTAATCCGCTGGATATAATTTCTTTAATAACATCTTCAGACTTCATTAAGAGCAATACTTTATCCAGTGCCTTAAAACCGTTGTTAGCCAAGTAAGCATCTATAGAGGCAGGATTAATTATCCCGCAATTTTTAAGAACTATTTTTAATTGATGCCTAAAAAACGGATCATCATTTATTGCAGGCAGATCGCCGGTTGAATTTCCATATGTGCCTAATAGTTTTTCTTTAAATATTCCTTTATCCACCAAGGTTTTTTGTATAAGCTTAGGAACAATCTTCGGAGTTATCTCACAATAGGAAATTCTGTCTTCTCCCGGAAGCTTAATATCAACTATTACTTCTTTAGCACAATATCCTACACATCCCGTTGCTTCAATTTTCACGTTAATATTTTGCTTTGCCAGTTCCGCTTTTATAGCGTCTTCAACTTTCTGAGCGCCGGCTGCCAGGCCACATGTTCCTTTACCAATAAAGATGACCGGCAGATCATGCTCTTTATAAAGAAGACTGTTGTTAAGAGATTTTATTTTGTCTTCACAATTTTTATCGTGATGGCAAAGAGGGCCTTCGGTACAGCATCTTACAAAAAGGTCGCAGGGATTTTCCGGACTATGCCAGCATTCGCTACAGCACTTTTCCATAAAAGTATTCATGCAAAGCTCACCTCCGGCTGGTCAGCTTGTTTCTGCTTAGATGCCTTTGAATACTTCTTAATTATATTAGGAATATCTTTAACAGATAAGCGTCCGTAATATTCGTCGTTTACGGTAATAACAGGCGCTATACTGCATGCACCTATGCAGTTAACAATTTCAAGTGTAAATTTTTTGTCGCGCGTAGTTTGTCCTGCTTTAATATTTAAAGTCAGACTCAAGCGCCATTAATATATTTGCGGAATTTTTTACATGACATGCAGTGCCGCGGCAAACTTTAATTGTATTTTCGCCAAGCGGTATTAATCTAAATTGATTATAGAATGTCGCCACACCATAAACACGGCTAACAGGCATATCAACAAAACCGGCAACTTCTTCCAGGGCTGATTCAGGTAAATAACCATATATACTTTGAATATCTTGCAGTAATGGTATCAAACTGCTTTTATCATTCTTTTCATAATGTTCAAAAATATGCGAGTGCATTATCTCCTCATTTTATTCACATAATTACATTCATATTGAATGCCATAAAATATTAGATTTAAAATCATTTTAAATAATAATTTGGATGTAGGTGGGTGTTAATAGTAGGTTTTTCCTAAGAATGGAAATTTTATTTATCAAAAGAGATATTCAATTTGTATTAGCTAACATTTAGCAATCAGCAACGAACCAACTTGTTTTTTAACATCCTCTCATGAATAAATAATAAATAATCAA
The DNA here is from genome assembly GCA_963710735.1 of uncultured Bacteroidota bacterium. Classification (GTDB taxonomy): domain Bacteria; phylum Bacteroidota; class Ignavibacteria; order Ignavibacteriales; family Ignavibacteriaceae; genus FEN-1297. The sequence continues at coordinate 252,196 of CAVQBN010000006.1, forward strand.
AAATTATTTACAGTTGGGAATTAATTAGATTAGCTTTTTCCCATTCATTTGAAGCTTTTTCAAAAGGAAATAATATGCGTGGAAGTGAGCCATTTATATAGGATATAATAATATCATAATTTACAATTGGAATCTCTAATAATATTGCTTGTCTAACTTTGGCTAATATTATTTTTTTAGTATACATACAGCCGCTGCAATAAACAATAAGTTTGTAGGCGGAAAGATCTTCCGGAAAATCTTCGCTGTTATTGTAATCAAAAATTAATTTTTTCTTAGTCTGAAGCCTTAACCATTCAGTTATTTGATCGCGTCCCATATCGTAGTTCTTATTATGATGGGCACAAGCTTCAACCACTAAAATTTTATCTTCGTCATTTAAAGTTTCAATCGCCTTTAATCCATTTATAAAAGTTTTAAGGTTCCCTTTTTTTCGGGCATTTAAGGTTGAAAAAGTAGTTATTTTTATATCTTCAGGAACTTCTGCAAATGTATCTATTATGGCCTGGCTGTCAGTTAGGATGAGATCGGGAAGGCTTTTCAAAGCATAAAGTGTCGATCTTAATTCCTTAACTTTAGTTAATACAATAGTAGCGTCTTCATCAAGTGATTCTCTAATAGTTTGAATTTGAGGAATTATTTGTCTTCGCTTTTGTGCATCCAAATCGTTCGGAACTACCATTACAACAACATCGCCCTGACTAACTATATCACCTATGAACGGCTGATAATCAGCCCGGGGCAGCATTCTCATTACTTTTGTCTTTAGACTGTCTATACCAACATTTTCAGTACATGAGATTTCATAATGCGTAGTATTTAATAACTTAATTTCAGAAAGAAGATCAGGATTAACTCCATATTCAATTTTATTAACTGCTAGTATAAAAGGAACGGAAACTTTGGATAGATAATTCAGTAATTCCCATTCCTTGCTGGATATATTTTCTCTTGCATCCAAAACGAGGATAACTAAATCAGTTTTAGAAATTGTTTTAATAGTATCACTTACTTTTTTTTTACCGAGCTCATCTTTTTTATCAATAGCAACTGTATCTATTAAAACTAAAGGGGCAAAAGGTAAAAGCTCCATCATTTGTTCGTTTTGATTTTGATCAGTACCGGAATTGTTACCAACAATATTTTTATTCTTTACAGCTAATGCTTTCACCAGAGAGGATTTACCAACACCCTGTTTTCCCATTACCGCTATTTGTTTTCTTTCATATTTTGAGTCGGTCGGCATTTCTAATCCCCAATTTCAATTAGAATCAACATCATCTCCCATTTAAAACTAAATTATATTATTAAGGGGCAAAAAGTGTTCCATCAAAAATAATAAAGACTTTTAGGTCAAATCTTAAAAATTTGTATTGGTAAGGCATTTATATGAAGTTAGAATTTAAGTTACTTCTCTGTTTTTAGAAATTATTTTTGCATAAGTGGTGATAATATTATATCTGACATGAAATTCGAATGGAAAATAATGCTTTCGGAAGGTTAAAAGACACCGGGAAGGGAAACTGTGAGGGATAAATTTTTAAAATAAATTACCCATATTTTTAACCCAGGTAATCCTTGGCCACGGTTGAGAATGTAATCATGGTTGAGTAGGTTTGAGCTATATTTACATCTTCAAAAAATCTAACAAATTATACATCAATAATACCGGCCAGATAATGGCTTTGAGAATGCCCAGCAATACCATCCAAAATGTAGGTGCATGCTGAATAAAATAAATTGCCGCACCGATAAACGCCATTCCGTATATCCCGCTTGCCATGCCGTTATCATGTATGTTTTTTTTCTCTTTCTTATAAACCGTAGTATTTTCATCATCACTCATTTTGTCCTCCTTTTTATTTTGAACCAATAAGCAGATGAATTATTAGGGGTATAATTTTTTATTTGAATAGCCATAGAAATGAGCCCCATTTAGATTTAATAATATAACACTAAAAAACTTAATAAAATATTTAGAAATGTTAATAAGAAATATTTTTAAGCGAATTTGAAATTATAAATCATTAGCTGTTTAATATAACTAAATATAATTTCTTATTTTCTTTTTAACACCATCCCCGTTGAAGGTAAAATATCAACTTTATTTGAAACATTACCAAGCGGCTCTATACCGGCCTTATCTTTATCAGCCAAAATTTCCCATTCACCTTCAGGCAGATTAAAGCTTTCGGTTTTCTGTCGATCAGCATTAAACAAAACTATAAAGCGCTCATCCTTATAATTAAGATGATAACCTAAAGCAAACGGATTATCATTTGTATTATAGAAAACTACATCGTTATATTTTGCTCTTCTAAAGGCAGAATACTTTTCTCTCAGAGCAATTAATCCTTTATAATAATTAACTAGACCGGAATTAATTTCCGCATGTTTATAGTTGATGTAATTAGTCGCGTTATCCTTATCGTAACTATTGTTATCGATTCTTCCTTTATTTGTATCGGCAATATTTTCATTATAAGGAATAACTTTAGTCCTTGCAAACTCCGCCCCTTCCTGAAACATTGTAATACCCTGGGAGGTAAATAGGAACAACGCAGCAAGCTTATTCAATTTAAGCTCAAGCGGAGTAAGCTTTACAAAGGAATCAACATCTTTTATTACATCATCAGGTTTAACTGCGCCGGTACCGATTCTTATAAAATCACCGAGTGTATAACCGTCATGCGAAGCCAGATAATTTACGGAATGTTCCTTTTTCTGAAATAATCCTAATGTATCTCTGACTAAAGTTCCGTTAACATAGCTTCTAATCCTGGCTAGGTCATTATTTCCGTACCAATGGCCAAAAATCCACCCGAGACCATCGATAGGATTTTCACCTTTAATGCCATTTCTAATTTGATCATTCCAGCTTCCCCATCCGCGTAATGAAAATCCTGCAGGATCATATCCGCCTCCCCAGGGCTCACAAACCAGAATTACATTTGGATTTATTTTTTTTGCTTCGCGTGTAATTTCTTCAACAGTTTCCCAGTCTATTAATTTACCGAGATCAAACCTAAAGCCATCAACATGATATTCCTTCATCCAATAAAGAATGCTTTCAACAATCATTCTGCGGGCCATCGGCCTTTCGGTTTTAAAATCGTTACCGCAGCCGCTTTGTGCAATAAAATTTCCTCTCTTGTCCAGCCGGAAGTAATAGTCTTTATCAATTTGTTTAAGATTACCAAGCTCGTATTCGGAGATATGGTTATAAACAACATCCATTACAACGGCAATACCATCTTTATGAAACGCTTTAACCATATCTTTAAAATCATTGATTGGTTTTGCAGAAGTTCCGCACCACTTATTCCATTCTAATTTACCTTCACTGTAATAAGTTTCCGGTGCAAAGAAAGCGGCGGTCATATATCCCCAATGGTTGCGCTCATACGGATTCCATGTGTTATAACTTCCGTTTAAAGAATCTTCATAAGGGATTTCTATATTCGCAAATTCCTGAGTCGGCAGTAATTCAACAGTATTAACACCTAATTTTTTTATATAATCTATACCGCCTGGTTTCCCATGTTCAACCAATCCTTCATAAGTTCCTGGTTTATCTGATCCGGAAGAAGGATCGGCAGTCATATCCCTTACATGCATTTCATAAATTATAAGATCTCTCCAATCGCGCTGTATCCAACGATCTCCCTGCCAGTCATAGTTTCCATCTTTCACAACAATTGCCCGCCGGGGAGTATAAAAAGTATTATATGAAGCAACTGCTTTGGCATAAGGATCAAGACAAACCACATTTTTAGTTGAAGGATATTTTGGATTGAAAACTTTATAGCCGTAGTACAATCCATAGTTTTCTCCATTAATTGAAGTTTCCCATACACCTTCATCATCTTTAACCATTTTGTATTCCGTACCGTTTTTATCTTCCGGTTTCTGAAATGTTACAAGTGTTACATCGTCTGCATCCGGAGCAAATAATCTAAAGTATGTTTTACCATTTTCAACAAATGAACCAAGTTTTTTTGTTGAGTAATATTTATTTAAATCCTTTTTAACAGATTGATTACCTGATCTTATAACTTCTTCATCTGGCTTGGATTTATCGCTTACGAACACAATAGTACCCTTTAAATTATTTATGGATATTATTAAAAAGATAAATAGAATTAATAAGTTTATTTTTTTCATATTACATTACTCCTATAACCGAAGGAGAATCAGGAATAGTTAATCAGAAACAAAGTATCAAATCTAACGTTTTACATGTGAAAATTACAATTCAATAAAATTAAAAGCCAAGGTTTAATTCATACTAAAATATAATTATAACTAAAATACTTTAGTGATTCAGTTTTATAAAGACGGAAGTTCTCTTTTATATCTTAATTTTGTTTAAAGCATAACAAGTATTTTTTAATATTAACCAGATATTATTTTGTCAATGAATAAAATATTTTCAGCTTTCATTTATTCGCTAGCTAAAATTTTTCCATTCAACACCGGAGTTACGCAAATTAAAGGGTTTTGCGGAATATCAAAATTTGAAAACATTTCTTCAAAAAGTTCGAATTGCCTGCCTCTTTTTTCCAGTTTGGAAAACTTTTTATAGGGCATAAATTTTCCTTTTTTATTGGTGGGGGCGTCATAGCGGTAAGCGCGTGAAAAATCTTCCACAGCTTTACTTTTTAAAAACTTTATTTTGTTATCGTCACCGCCTTCCATTTCATATCCAATTGCTCTGAACTCAACAACAAGATCGTTATTGATAATCAGGTAAATATTCAAAATAGTTTCATTCATCAAAAGCTTTTTTATTATTCAAGGCAAAATAAACCAGGCAAATTGCAAATACAAATGCGAACTTACACATAACACTTTCAATACTGTTCAATAAGTTATAGGAATTAAATGCAGACATAATGAATGCAATTATTACAGGGATTGAAATAAACAGTTCGCCGTACAGCAAGATGTTAATCAATTTTATTTTTTTAACATCCCTTAACTTACTTTTATTAAAGTACAAAAATAATATCGAAATAATTATCGGCATGTAGTAGAAAAATCCGAATAAAGTTCCTAAAGGATAATTATAAGATGCATATAACACCGTACAATTTACCACACCAAATTTTTCAATTACGAATGGATAATAAATGATAAAGAAAATTGACGGAATAAAAAATAATCTTAATGACTTTTGGTTGTATTTAAAATATCTGAAATTAAATAATAAATTTAAGGGTGGTAAAAAGGAAATATCAACAAATGCCAAATAAGCTAATAGAGAATATTTAAGATCCAAATTGCACATTGCAAATTCAAGCGTTTGATAAATTGCCAGTATTGCAATTAATATCATTATCATTTTATTAACAACGTTTTTTTCTGCAAAGACTAACAAATTGATGAATAAGATGAATTCAATGCAAGCTACTAAAAGAGAAATAATTCCGTTCCAATTCATAAATAATTATCCCTATTAGTTAAAGAACCCGCTTCCAAATTGGAAACGGGTTCATATATTGGGAAATGCAAATTGGTTTTATTCATTTAAAGTTATTGATAAAACAAATCCTATAATAACCTAGGCTTTTGGGCCTATCATTTTTTCAGGTCGTACAACTTCATCAAATTTTTCTGCAGTTAATAAATTTAATTCAACTGCTGCTTCTTTCAATGTTTTATTTTCTTTATGTGCTTTTTTTGCAACTTTGGCTGCATTGTCATAACCAATATGGGGATTTAATGCTGTCACCAGCATTAAAGAATCATTAAGATGTTTTTTAATGTTGTTTTCATTTGCTTGAATTCCCACCACACAATTATCTGTAAAGCTTTCACAAGCATCGGCTAATAATCTTATTGATTGAAGAACATTAAAAATGATAACCGGTTTAAACACATTCAATTCGAAATTACCGCTTGCACCAGCAATAGTAACGGTAGTATCATTTCCAATTACCTGAGTACAAACCATCGTCATCGCTTCCGATTGAGTAGGATTAACTTTACCGGGCATAATGGAACTTCCAGGTTCATTTTCAGGAAGAAGCAATTCACCTATTCCGCAGCGGGGACCTGAACCAAGCCATCGAATATCATTGGCAATTTTCATTAATGAAGCCGCCAATGTTTTCATAACTCCGCTTGTCTCAACTAATGCATCATGTGCAGCAAGAGCCTCAAATTTATTTCGAGCAGAAACAAAAGGCTTATTTGTCAGTTTTGCAATTTGCGCCGCAGCTTTAACTGCAAATTCAGGATGAGTATTTAATCCAGTTCCAACCGCAGTTCCACCGAGAGCAAGTTCATATAGTCTGGTTAAACATGCATGAATTCTTTCCAATCCGTTGGTTAGCTGCTGAACATAACCTGAAAATTCTTGCCCAAGAGTTAATGGTGTAGCATCCATCAGGTGAGTTCTTCCGATTTTGATAATATCTTTAAACTCTTTTGATTTTACATCCAATGCATCTCTAAGTTTTGTAACCATTGGGATTAATCTTCTATGAATTTCTTCCACAGCGGCAATATGCATTGCAGTCGGAAATGTATCATTCGATGATTGAGCTTTGTTAACATCATCATTAGGATGAATCGGTTTTTTACTGCCCAAAACTCCGCCCGCAATTTCGATAGCTCTGTTTGAAATTACTTCATTAGCATTCATGTTTGTCTGCGTACCACTGCCTGTCTGCCAAACTACAAGCGGGAAATGCTCATCAAGTTTTCCTTCTATTACTTCATCTGCTGCTTTAATAATTAACTCGGCTTTTTCCGCCGGTAAAATGCCAAGCTCCTTATTTGTTAATGCGGCAGCTTTTTTTAAAATACCAAGTGCTCTTATTAACTCACGTGGAAATCTCTCTCCACCAATTTTGAAATTCATTAATGATCTGGCTGTTTGTGCGCCGTAATATTTATTAGTAGGGACTTTCATTTCACCCATACTATCGGTTTCAATTCTGAATTCCATAAGTTTTAACTCCATATTATTCTATTAAATATTATTCGGGGAGATTAAATAATTCCCCAAGCTATAAATTCATATATATAATTTACAATAATTTATTGATAATTATGATCAACTATTATTTTTAAATAAGGAATTTATATAGTGAATAATTTAGTTTTGACTTGCTTTCTAAGATGAAAAAATATTTTAGAAAGTTTAGCTTTTTGTTTTTTATCACAAAATATTTTCAAACAATTTAGAAATTAGTAAATAAGTTGAAATGATTTCTAGAAATAGAAGTAAAAACTATAATATTAGCAAAATACTTAATTTTTCAGAAAATAGAATTACTTTCAATCTTAGCGGAAAGTTAATCTATTTTTATTGCGGATATATCTTTAAATAAAACTTAATATAATTTTAACTGAGAAGACCATTCTTATGGCTTATCGGTTCATTTCTTATATTGGAAAGGAAGCACATTATGCTCGTCAAAGGCCCTATTGAGAAAGCAAGAATGTATATAGAATCTCAGAATAAGCTGGAAGATAATCTTCAAGAAAAAAATCAGAAAATAAAACCAGGCCCATGTATTACTGTATCACGGGAACCGGGAGCTCGTGCAAATATAATAGGCGAATTGTTAGTTGATTTCTTTAATAATTTTTATAATAACAATCCTATTCAATGGACAGTTTTTGATAAAAATCTGATTGAAAAAGTATTGCAAGATCATCAGCTGCCGCAAAGATTAAGTAAATTAATGGAAGAAAAGAAATACTCGGCTGTTCAATCCATTGCGGCAGAATTACTTGGTGGACAACCTTCAATCTGGAGTTTGGTGCATAAAACAACTGAAACCATTCTTCAGATTGCGCAAATAGGGAACGTAATAATTTTAGATAGAGGAGCTAACGTAATTACTTCCAAACTTTGGAATTCTTTTCATGTCCGTTTAGTTGCACCGTTAGAGGACAGAATTAACCACGTTCAAACACTTTATAACTTTGAAAGGAAAGATTCAATTGATTACATTAAGAAAGAAGACCTTGATAGAAAAGATTATGTAATGAATTACTTCCATAAAGATATAAATGATCCGCTGCTTTATCACTTAGTAATTAATACTCATATGATTACTGATGAGGAAGCCGCCGAAATTATAGGCAAAGCAGTAATGAAAAGATTCCCTGAAATGTTTTCCCTCGGCGATTAAAATAAACTAATAAAATATTTCAAAATTATTAACTTAATTGATCCACTTAATTACCATTCAAGTTATCATTAAATTATTCTGCTCTCCATCATTTTACAAATATTAAAGCAAGTAAAATCAATGCGTTAGTAGTAGGATTAATAATGTTATTTAGACTCATCAAAAAAAACATTATATTAAAATTAGTTATACCTTTCTCCTGATTAATTAAGAACAGTTAATTAAAAAGAGGTTTAATAATATGAGAGTAAAAGGGGCATTCGAGAAAGCAAAATTCTATATCGAATCACACTCCAAAGATTCAGACTCAAAATTTAAGAAGAAAAAACACGGTCCATGTATTACAATTTCAAGAGAAACCGGTGCCGGCGCAGATATAGTGAGTGAAGAATTGATCGACTTTTTTCAGCCTTACTCAGATGAGTTTTCTGTACCGTGGACTATCTTTGACAAAAACCTGATAGAAAAAGTTTTAGAAGATCATCATCTTCCGCAAACACTTAGCCGGTACTTTGTTGAAGATAAATTATCTGAGCTTAAATCTACTGTAAATGAATTGCTCGGGCTGCATCCGAATACCTGGATTTTAGTTAATAAAACCAGCAACACAATACTACAGCTTGCACAAATTGGAAATTGTGTAATAGTAGGACGCGCAGGTAATGTTATTGCTTCAAGGTTAAAAAATTCTTTTCATGTCAGATTGGTTGCGCCGCTTGATGTCAGGATCCAGCGTGTAATGGAAAAATTCGATAAATCCAGATCTGAGGCAGCTGAATATATTAAGAAAGAAGATCTTGCCAGAAAGAATTATCTGAAAAAATATTTCAACAAAGAGGTAGAGGATCCTTTATTGTATAATATGGTTATAAATACAGCTTTATTCGGCTATAAAAAAGCAGCACAGATAATCGGCAAAGCTGTATTGCATAATTATCCGCAGTTCTTCTATTTTGATGAAGAAGAAGTAATGACACATAATCTTTAATCAATTAATTGAAACGTAAACTAGGTTTGTCACATTTAACCATAAATCAGCCCAAAGTCAGATTATTTTCTTCCTTGCAATGAAATATCTTTTGGGATTAAATTAGCATATAATAATTATTGTTTTTACTTTTTTAAAATTAATTTTTTCTTCATCCCTTATAATTTCAATATAATTCAATGTTAAGGATTAATGCATTTTTTAATGTATTTAGTACGAAAAATCGAAATTTTAGAAAAATTGGAAAAAGTCGGAGACAAAAATATTAACAGAAAATTAACAACTTTATTCGAAAAGATAGCAGAAAAAGTTGCAGCAAATTAGATTTTTTTTTGTACTTTTGTTCTATAAGAAAGAGAGATTGTTAATGGAACTTACTTTGAAAGATAAAAGCAGCTATTTGAAAGGGTTATTAATAGTTGCCAAAAAGGATAACCAGTTAACTGAACCGGAGAAAAAAATCCTTAGAGATATTGCACTAAAATTGGGTTTTGCCACTGATTTTTATGAAGATACTTTAAGAAGTCTTTTGTCAAACAAATATATATTAGAAGACCCTATAAAATTTTCATGCAAAAAAGTTGCCGAATCATTTATTTCCGATGGATTGAGACTAGCTTTTTCGGATATGATGATTTCTGAAAAAGAAATCGGATGGCTTAAGGCAACTGCAGTAGAAAATGAAATAGTGGAAGAATGGTTTGAAGATAAATACAAAAGACAAAAAGATTCTTCAAACACTATTTCTAATTCTGAATTTGCCCTTTTCTCAATAATTTAGTAATCCCAAAAATTTTATTTAACTAGGATCTCCTTAGAAGTTTTACCTTTTTAGGAGACCAAAATTCATTTCTACATTCTCATAAATTATAAAATTATGCATCTTTAATCAGTCTATCTCACCAATTTAAATTTCCTTATTTGTTGTTTATTCATCTAATCTATAATTTTAATATCACAATCTATTTTTTCTTTAATTCATATAATAGCTGCAGAGAATCCACGATATAATTTTCAAAAAGGAAAATAAATGAAAAAGATGAAGGCTTTAGTAAAAAAACATGCTGAGCCAGGTTTATGGTTAGATGAAGTGCCTGTGCCAGAATTCGGAATAAATGACGTTTTAATAAAAATTCATAAAACATCAATTTGCGGCACAGACATCCATATTTACAATTGGGATGATTGGGCAAAAAAAACAATTCCGGTTCCAATGGTAACTGGCCATGAATATGTTGGGACTGTAGAAGCTATCGGAAGCAATGTACACGACTTTAGTATTGGAGAACTTGTAAGCGGAGAAGGACATATTGTATGCGGACATTGCAGAAATTGCTTAGCCGGAAGAAGACATTTATGTAAGAACACCATGGGTGTTGGAGTAAACAGGCCCGGCTGTTTTGCTGAATATCTTTGCATTCCCGTCTCAAATGTATGGCACTGCGATCCTTCTATTCCGGAAGATATATTCTCAATTTTTGATCCTTTCGGCAATGCCACACATACTGCATTATCATACGATCTTCTGGGAGAAGATGTTTTAATTACAGGCGCTGGACCTATTGGAATAATGGCAGCGGCCATTGCCAAACATGCCGGCGCTCGTTATGTAGTTATAACGGATATAAATCCTAACCGTTTGGAACTTGCAAAAAAAATGGGTGTTACTCGAACAGTTGATGTTACAAAAGAAAGCCTCGAAAGTGTTATGAACGAACTCGGGATGAAAGAAGGATTCGATATAGGTTTAGAAATGTCCGGAAGTAACGAGGCACTTAAAAGTATGATTTCGGTAATGTGTCATGGCGGTAAAATAGCTTTACTTGGAATTCTTCCTAGCAGTGCCGCTATCAATTGGGAAACCGTTGTTTTTAACGGGCTGACTTTAAAAGGCATTTACGGCAGACAAATGTTTGAAACCTGGTATAAAATGACTGTGATGATACAGACTGGTTTGGACATTTCACCAATTATAACTAATCATTTTCCTTATGATAAGTTTAAAGATGGTTTTGAACTAATGAAGTCAGGTAACTCCGGTAAAATTATTCTTGAATGGTTATAATATTACAAATGGAATTAATTAACGCTTAAATATTTTTAATTTTTATGTACATATACTTTTTTTTAAATCTACATACAAATAAAACTACTATCATTAAAGAAAATTTTCTAAAAAAAATCCCGGAAAGATAAAGCCGGGATTTTTTCTTTTAAACATTTCAGATAATTATTTTTTTGATTTATAAAAATTTAAATCTTAAAATTGACTTAATAAAAAGTTAAAGGAATTTATTATGACAGAATCAACTAAAAATTTTTACAAACAGCAGATTACACAAATTGAGACGGAAGGGCTCTTCAAGAAAGAAAGAATAATTGTAAGTCCTCAAAGCTCAAGAATTGAAGTTAAGGGTGGCCAATCAGTTTTAAATATGTGTGCAAATAATTATTTGGGATTAGCTAATCATCCTGAAATAATAAAGGCAGCAAAGGAAAGCTATGATAAATGGGGTTATGGGCTTTCATCTGTCCGTTTTATATGCGGAACGCAGGAAATTCATAAAGAACTTGAACAAAAAATTACTGAATTTCTGGGAACCGAAGATACCATCCTTTACACTTCATGCTTCGATGCAAACGGCGGACTTTTTGAAACAATTGTTTCCGAAGAAGACGCAATAATAAGCGATGAGTTAAATCATGCAAGCATTATTGATGGAATAAGATTATGTAAAGCACAAAGATATCGTTATAAAAACAGTGACATGAATGACCTGGAAGAAAAATTAAAAGAAGCTCAATCAGCACGATTTCGTTTAATTGCTACTGACGGAGTTTTTTCTATGGATGGATTTATTGCAAAGCTGAAAGATATATGCAATCTGGCAGATAAATATAATGCAATGGTTATGGTTGATGATTCTCATGCAGTTGGATTTATGGGGAAACATGGGAAAGGCACCCACGAATATAATGATGTAATAGGAAGAATCGATATAATAACTGGAACCTTAGGTAAAGCACTGGGTGGTGCCAGCGGAGGTTATACAAGCGGAAGAAAAGAAATAATTGATATGCTTCGTCAGCGCTCTCGGCCGTATTTGTTTTCTAATACTGTTGCACCGAGTATTATTGCTGCTTCTTTAAAAGTGTTAGAACTACTTCAATCATCTACAGCACTAAGAGATAAGTTAGAAGATAATACTAAATATTTTCGTGATGGTATTTCTAAAGCTGGTTTAAATATAAAACCGGGTGTTCATCCGATTGTTCCAATTATGGTCGGAGACGCTTCCCTTTCACAAAAGATGGCAGCAAGATTGTTGGAAAAAGGTGTTTATGTAATAGGATTCTTTTACCCGGTAGTACCAAAGGAAACTGCCAGAATAAGAGTTCAAATTTCTGCTGCTCATTCAAAAGAAGATTTAGACTTTGCTATAAAAATGTTTAAAGAGGTAAAAGAAGAATTTGATATTTAAACTGTTTGTTGAATTATGCAAAAACCCGATTTCTAAATGAAATCGGGTTTGAAATATATGCTAAAAAATTTTAGTGGACGTTAATGTACTTTAGTTCTCAACCTATATTTATTTATTTTGTTATATAAAGTAACACGATCTATTTCCAGTATTTGAGCACTTCGGGAAATATTCCAATTATTTTCATTCAGTACTTTCAAAATATATTTTTTTTCAATTGCAGATAAACTCTTTTTACCTTCATCAATATCAATTGGGCCTGAAGCCACATGGAAAGGTAAATCATTAACTGTGATCAATTCTGTTTTACCGACAACGACAGCCCTCTCAATTGCATTTTCCAATTCTCTAACGTTACCCGGCCAATCATAATTTAATAAAAAATCAGAAGCATCATCAGATATCTCTTTAATTGGTTTATTCATTGCTGTTGAAAATTTCTTAACAAAAGAACTAGCAATGGAAATAACATCTTCTTTCCTTTCACGAAGAGGCGGGATTGGAATAGAAAAAACATTTAATTTATAATACAAATCGTTTCTAAATTTTCCTTCTTTAACCAGTTTTTCAATTCTTTCATTAGAAGCTGCAATTAGCCGAAAATCCGTATTAATTAACTCGGTACCTCCGATCCTGGAAAATAGCTTTGTTTCTAATACTTTAAGAATTTCCACCTGCATCTTAAGCGAAATAGAACTTACTTCATCAAGATATAAAGTACCTCCATTTATAATTTCAAATTTACCTTTCTTTGTTATTTGACTTCCGGGTTCAGCACCAGCTTCTTCACCAAATAATTCGCACTCAAGTAAAGATTCTGTTAGTGCACCACATTTTACTGAAATAAAGGGGAAATATTTCCTTTTACTGCTTAAATGAATTTTTTTAGCAACCAATTCTTTACCAACCCCGCATTCTCCATTAATAAGAACGGATGTATCTGATGATGAAACCGTCCTGATTAATTCATTTATCTTTCTTATATGAAAACTTTCTCCTACTAAACTGCCTGATGTTACAATTGTTTCTATGCTTTCTTTTAATTTATTATATTCAAACTTTAAGGTTTTTTGTTCCAAAGCTTTTTCCACTAAATGAGTAAGTTCATCAGGATCCACTGGTTTTGTAACATAGTCATACGCACCTTCCTTAAATGCAGTGATTGCAGAGGGCACTGAGGCAAATGCTGTAATCATTATTACAATTGTATCCTTGTCAATTTTTTTTACTTCTTTCAAAAGGTCTAAGCCGCTCATTCCTGGTAATTTCATGTCGACAAGAAGAAGATCAAATTTTTCATTTTTAAATTTTGCTAATCCATATTCGCCGTCTTCGGCAATTACTACTTGGTAACCTTCGTTTTCAAACCAATGAAGTAATGATTCCCTTATAATTTTTTCATCATCGACTATTAAGATTTTTTCCTTTTTATTCATGATAATCTCAACTTTTTATTTAATCAATTGAAAGCGCATCACCAAGAATATCTCTATTCAATATTTGTATTATTTAAGATATTTATATATTCATCTTTGCCGATAAGCTGATAGAAATATTTTATTTGCTCTCCCTTATCATTTAAATCTGATTTAATACAGAGACAACAATCTCGGTACTCATTCAGCATATTTAAAATTTTCACTTGCTGTAATTGAAATTGATTATGTGATAATTTTACGTCTGTTAGCTCATTTTGATTTACTGCAACAAGTGCTATCCATTTATTTGTTAAAATCGCTTCCGGCGACCAGTTTAATTTGTCTAATAATAAAAAATTTATCGATGATGTAAGGCTGATACTTCCCCACTCGCCGTCAATTGACAATATCTTGTTATCGTTTACAAAATAGACCCGCCGCATATATTCTCTAACTTGTGTTAAGTTTTCAAATAAATTTGCAATTAGAGGATTTATTCCGAGATAATAAATGTTAGCATAGATATTTTTCACAACAAGATTATTTTGTAAATAAATTATTTTAGAATCATAATTTGTCTCTTCAATCTTATGGATAATTACATCAATAAAAGCAATATCTCTTAATTTATAATTGCTCATTTTATCGGAATCTCCAAAAAGATTTTTCATAACTTTATCAAGAGGACAATTTTCACAGTCGAATTTTCGATTACATAATTTGTCTTCAATAATATTTGAGCCAATCCAAATACAATCCAGACCGCCAATAGCATTTTCATAAATATTTTGACTCAGTGTAACCATGATAAAGTATTATTCTTATAAATGATTATAGAATCATCGACACCTATTTTTGCTAACATGCAAATATTTTTTCTTATACAGATATACGTCTTCAAAAAGTATGTATTGGATGGGATTTTAGTTCCAGAATTAAAAGGTTGAGTAGACATAGTAATAACCCCTATTAGCAATTATATTCTCAATTCATTAAGCAAACAACGAGCCAATAATTTTTAGATACCTCAATTAAGTAATGAAAAATAAATTTTAAAGATCAATACTGTTGTCTTTTTGTATAATCAAGAACTGAAATTAAGAATAATTGGAAGGATGTTGTTGAAATTTTATTTATTTATAAAGCATTAATTGCAAGCAGACAATTATTGATGATTAATAAATTTTTAAAAATTTTTTGCTTAATTCCGCAAAACAAATTCTCTAAATTATTCATATAATGATAATTTCTTTCTCACTAGCTGAAATTTTTTTTTGATAGGTTTACCAGGACTGAGAATTATTGATTAGGAATGTAAATATTTATAGCCTTCAACTTTTCCTCCGCAATCGCTGCAGTAGTCACTCCCTTTAATGTCAACTTCCTCAATTCCTGGTGAAGAATGCATAACGCAATCCCAGTTCAAGCAATGGCGGAGACCAAAATTATGACCCAACTCATGAAGAACTTCTTTGACAGTTCTTTCTAAAAGTAATTTATCATTTGATTCGCCAGTGTAAAATTCTTCATGAAGACGACATACGGAAACAATAGAATGTTTACCACCAAGCTGTGCTTCACCAAAAACAAAAGTAAGTACCGGCACAAAAATATCAACCTCACTTAATAAAATAATTTTGCCGTTTAAATTATCAGTCAGTTTCATTGCTTCGGCAATTATCTGAGTGGAAAAATATTGGCCTCTTTCTTTCGAAAAATATTTCTGAAGTTCAATTTGAAGCTCTAATGTTTTGAAAGGATCCGCAAACCTTTTTGATAATTCAGCTAAAAGATTTCTTAATAGCTGGGCATTGGAAAATCTTATCGGTGCAAGAAATATATCCATTAATTATCGTTTTTATTAAGACCATATTTATTAATCTTATTATACAATGTAACTCTGTCTATTTCTAGAACCAACGCGCTCCGGGAAATATTCCAATTATTTTCATTTAAAATTTTATTTATATGCTTTTTTTCCATAGCTGTAAGGCTTTTATTGCCGTCATCGATATACAAATTATTGGAAGAAAGATGAAACGGCAAATCTTCTACCTGAATCGATTCTTTCTTGCCTACAACCATGGCTCTTTCAATTGCATTTTCCAATTCACGAACGTTGCCGTGCCAATCATAATTGATTAAAAAATCCATTGCTTCTTTTGATACACTTTTAACTGGCTTATTCATCAAAGTGGAAAATTTATTAATAAAGAAATTTACAAGAAGCGGAACGTCTTCTCTTCTTTCACGCAAAGGTGGAATTACAATCGAAAACACATTGAGGCGGTAATATAAGTCTTCCCTAAATTTTCCTGCTTTAACAAGTTCTTCAAGGGGTTCGTTAGTAGCAACAATTACTCTGAAGTCGCTTTTAATCAACTCGTTTCCGCCTACGCGGTTAAATTGTTTTGTTTCAATTACTCTTAAAAGTTCAATCTGCATTTTGATTGAGATAGAACCAACCTCATCAAGAAAAATTGTTCCTCCATCGGCTAGTTCAAACTTTCCCTTACGTCTGAATTGAGCGCCGGTAAATGCACCTTTTTCATGACCGAAAAGTTCGCTTTCCAAAATTGTTTCAGCTAAAGCACCGCAATTAACAGGGATAATTGGGAAATATTTTCGCTTACTGTTTATATGAATGGCTTTTGCAACAAGCTCTTTTCCTGTTCCGCTTTCACCTCTAATCATTACCGTAGTATCAGTAGGCGCAACATTTTGAACAAGATCATAGATTTTTTTCATCTGATTGCTTTCACCAATCAAGTTATCCGGTCTTACAATTTCGTCAATACTTTCTTTTAAATGAATATTTTCAATTTTTAAAGCTCTTTGTTCAAGAGCATTTTTGACTAAATGTGCTAGCTCATCTGGATCAACAGGCTTAGTAACGTAATCGTATGCGCCGCTCTTAAGAGCTGCAATTGCAGTTGGAACTGATGCAAAGGCAGTAATAAGAATTATAACAGAGTCTTTATCAATTGCCTTAATTTTATTTAAAAGTTCGATGCCGCTCATGCCCGGCATTTTCATATCGACAAGAAGTAAATCAAATTTATTCTCTTCATATTTTTTTAAAGCGATCTCTCCATCTTCCGCAGTGTCAACTTCATAGCCTTCTTCTTCAAACCAGTGAAAAAGAGATTCTCTTACAATTTTTTCATCGTCTACAATTAATATTTTTTCTGTTTTATCCATATGAAACTCTTAAGAAATATTTTCATTTAGAGGCAATGTTATTTTAAAAGTGGTTCCTTTAAGTGAAGTCTTTTCAACTTCAATCGTACCAGCATGATTTGCTATAATACCATAAGCAACTGCCAGACCAAGTCCGGTTCCTTTTGAGGCTTCCTTTGTCGAATAGAAAGGCTCAAATATATGCGGCAAATCCTTGCTTGATATTCCTGTCCCTTCGTCAATAATTTTGATAATTGCATTTTTATTTTCCCAGATACATTGAACAATTATTTTTCCCCCCTGCGGCATAGCTTCAATTGCATTGATTAATAGCGACATTAACGCCTGTTGAATTTTTTGTCCGCTGCAATATATTTCGATTTGATCCGATGAAAAATCTTTTTCGATTTCAACATGAGATATTTCTAGATGATGTCTTATTACTGTAATACTCTTGTCGACTATCTTTGCGAGATCCTCTTTTGCAAATTCATCTTTTTCTTCATGAGAGAATAAAAGTAAATCTTTAACTATTTTCCCGCAGCGATAAGATTCACCGGAAATTAATTCAAGGTACTCAATTAAATTGGAATATTCAGAATCTTTTTGTTTCGTCTGCAGCTTTCTTATTATGAGTTTACTGTAAGTCAAAATTCCTTCAAGCGGATTATTAAGTTCGTGTGCAACAGTAGCTGAAAGTTTTCCAAGTGATGCCAACTTTTCAATTTGATTCACCTGGTTATAAATATTTTTCAGCTCTGCAGTTTTCTCAGTTACTTTATCATTAAGTGTTTCCGACCAATTCTTAATCTCTTCATATGCATCATTAAGCTTCCTAGACATATCATTAAAACGATGCGCAAGTTGCCCAAGTTCGTTTTTTGTACTGAGATTTATTTTATAGGCTAAATTGCCTTTCCCTATTTCTTCAATTCCTTTTGTAAATTTATTAATCGGCCGGTTAACGAGTACAATTATAAATAAACCGCTGCAGAAAGAGATAACAATCGTAATCAGTAAAGCATTAAGTATCGTTTCTTTAGTATTCTTTGCAATAATTGAATCTAACTTATCAAGGCTAACCACAACATCAAGCACACCCAATATTTGAACATTTGGAGAATGTGCATGGCAAGAGGAGTTATAACAGTCTGGTTCGTTTTGAATCGGATTTATTAACCCAAGAACTCTTTTGCTCTCCCTATTTTTATAAATTCTGATTTTTTTTTGGTTTGTTAAGCTGCTCAATGGAATTTTACTATTATGGCAGACTATACAAGCCTCTGCCGAAAGATTTACTTTCTTGGAAATTTCGGAACTGTCTGTTGAAAAAATTATTATTCCCTGTTTGTTATATATCCTGATATCGTTGACACCTTTTTCAGTACCGAGCGTTTTAATAATTTCATGTACATCCTCCCGGCGGTTCAACAGCATACTATAACGGGTAGACTTCTTTATTAGGTCGCTTATGTTATATGCGCTGTCAAAACGCGATTCAGTTAAATAGCCATCAAGGTTTTTAACAAGAAAATAAGTATATACTGCGAGTAAGCTGAAAAGAATTAATGAGATGGAAATTATTAGTCTTACACTTAATTTATTTATCAATTTGGTCGTCATAAAACCCCTTTTTCCTTAATGTAAAATTAGGGATTACTTTTTCTACTTCCAATTATATTATAAATTAATTATAAAAGGTTGGATAATTTTTGATAGAAAAGAGCGCTTCTTTTAATGGGTTAAATAATTAAGTATTCTTAAAAACTTCTCTTTTCCTATAAGCTGATGAAGATATTTTACTTGATTCCCGCCGTCCATCATAGTTGGTCCTACCTCTGGATAATCTGATTTTATTTCTTCCAATATTTCCACTGACTTTTTATGAAGCTTTTCCCATGCCTGTTTATCAATACAGCCAATTGAAACGTCCTGTGGAATTGCATATATTATTGCTATCCATTTTGACCTAACAAGATCGTAAGTGTTATTCTGTACTCTATCATAAATTGAAAAATTCATGGGCGCAGACAAGTTGATTGATCCCCACTCGTCGAAAAATTGTATAACTGGCTGTCCTTTTAAAAAACTTTTACTCTGAACATATTTTATACTTATACCTACATTATCCAAAAAGCTTATGAAGATTGGATTAATACCAAGATAATAAGTATTTGGTAGTACTTGCTTCATAATAAAGCAATTTTGCAGGTAAATAAATGTTTCATCAAACTTAACTGAGTTTAATTTATTTTCAGCAATGCCAATCAGGTTTTGTATTTTACCCGTCCGAGATTCGACCTCGTTGGTTGGGTTTTTCATGACCTTATAAAACTGGCAGTTTTCACAGTCAAACTCTTTATCGCACAATTTATAATCAATTACATTCGAATCCATCCAGACACATTTTAGCATATTGTAAGAATTATGATATAACCCTTTTTCATCTTTCATATTATTCACTTATAATAATTTGTTTGGCTTTAATTGCTTTAGACTCATTTGTAACATTTTGAAAATCTTCTTCATCAACAAAAACGGGGAAGTTTTTCACTACCAGCCTAAAAGCAAACATAGCTAATACCACTAACATCATCGTTATAGTTATTTCATCAAATGAAGGTATATAATTTCTTCCGGAAGATGCTGCTAGACCGGTTATACTTACATTCATCCTATTCAAAATAAATCCGGAAATTACAAGGATAGATGAGATAAATAACCATTTTTTATCTTCTCTGAATTTTTTATAGCTCAAAATGTAAACCGGCAGAAATGTTCCGATTAAAATTTCAAGGTAGAAAAGATAAGTTTCGGTACATGGAATCATAAGAAAAGTCAGTTTTCCAGCTCCAAAAAATTCAATAAATTTTAAAAGAAAACCTGCTATCAGATCTATTAAAACCACAAATGCTACACTGGAAAGAATATTAACTCGAATGCCAATGTTAAAAGCCCGTGCATTTAAAAATGATTCGAAGATTATCATCGAAAGTCCGGCACCAATGCAAGAAATAAAGAAATGAACCGGCAATAAAGAAGAATACCACAGAGGGTGCAGCCTTCCAGGCACAATTAAGTATAGCGAGCCAAAAGAAGATTGATGGAGTGTTGAAAATAAAACTCCCGCAATCACAAATACTATAGAAAATTTCTTTAAAATCTTTAATGGCGTTTTTAAATTATATTTTTCTAGAACAACAGGTGCGAACTCGAGTACAAGAACAGTTGTATAACAGATAATGCACCATGTAATTTCAAACATTACAGAGTGAATATTCCACATAACGAGCGGATGCCAGAAATTCTCGGGACGGCCCAGGTCTACAATTAGAAGACACACAACTAGGGAGTAGCCGATAAATGCCGTCAAAATCGCTGGCCTTACAATCGGCTCGAACTTATGAATGTGAAAAATGTGAACTGTTGCGGCAATAGTAAACCCGGCTGCAGCTAATCCAACACCAAGGAAATCGAATCCTATCCATAATCCCCACGGACTAGTGTCGTAAAGATTTGTCGAAGCTCCAAGCCCTTGCGAAAATCTATAGTAAGTTGAGTAAGCTCCAAAAATAACTATAATTACTGAAACTACTTTCCAAAATGTTGGTTTAAGAATGTCGTTATGCTTCATGATTAATTTCATTTATTTTTATTTTCATGTTTAACAGAAAGTTTTCTTTCTTCTCTTGCAATCTGATTTTTTCGTTTTGTCAACCAATACATACCGGTTAAAAAGACTCCTCCGACTGCAACAACTGGTGGAATCTTTTCCATGGCTTGCATAGTAAGTTCAGGCATTGGCTTTTGCGGAAGTTTAGAAGTATAGCCTAGTTGTTCAAATGGAACTGGAGAAATGATTAAGACATGGCTGCCCCCCGCTTCCTCAAGTCCGTATATATGCTGATAATATTTGGAAGGATTATTTTGTAATCTTTTCTTCGCGACCTCCACTAACTTTTCCATATCGCCGAACAAAGTTGCTTCTGTCGGACATGCTTCAGCACAAGCAGGTAATCCACCAGCTTTAATTCTATCACTGCACATGTCACATTTGCGCACTCTCGGCTGAGTTTTATTCCATTCGTAACGTGGAACTTTATGTGGGCAAGCCTGCATACAATATCTGCAGCCTATACATTTATCAGCGTCATAAATAACGGCACCAAAATCATTTTTCTTTAAAGCGCCAACCGGGCAGACGGAAACACAAGATGGTTCATCGCAATGTAAACAAAGTTTTCGAGCATAGTTGTTTCCATATTGTTCAACAACAGTATATGTATTTCCGGAAAGATGATCTTTCAAAAATTCATTATTTGTTTTAGGTAAACTGTTTTTCTCTTTACATGCTTCGTAACAGGCACCGCAACCAATACAAAGTGATGCATCAAAGAGAATCCCTTTTCCTTTCAACATTTTCTACTCCGACTATATTGTGAGAAATTCATTTTCAAAATCTTTTATATTATTTTCAAGAATTAATAGGGTTGCATTTTCTACCGGTTTACCTCCATCATACATTGTTACGCCAGCTAATTCTACATTAACTGCGCGAACAGAGACAAATTCTTTTAATTTTTTAAATTCTTCTTTTAGCCATGCAGAAGCTTTTTTACCGGATAACAAATTTTTTTGTGCTTCATTTTCATTTAACGGCCGTATCATTACTTGCCACTGTAAATAAGGATTTAATATTTTATTTTCTTCCTGTGTTATATTATAAATAGATTTTATTATTCCATCCACGGGGGAACGGAATTTTAAAATTTTATTCCCCGCCTCTACTTCCATTATTATATCTCCTCTTTTCAATTCGCTTCCAAATTCAGGTACATTGTTTACAGTAACTTTTTTGAAGGCTTGAAGAATAAAATTATCTATGCCAATTTGATACAAATCATGTGGAAGTTTTTTAACCCAGGTATGTCCTTTTGATAAAAACACTCCTTCAGGCAAATCAAAACCATTGACAAATATTGGAGCCATTTTTTCTCTAACAGGATTTTCAAAAGCGGGGTGTGTCTTTCCCTGAAATTTAAGAACTACTATATCAATAATGATAAAAAATAAAAACGCAAGTACTACAGAAATCGCAACCATGTTTTTCTCTGATTAAAAATTAATGTTAATTCCCGGTATCAAACTATTATTTAGTTTCACCTGGTTTTTCATTAGAAACGTTTTCCGGGTTTGTTTTATTTTCTTGTTTTTTATCTTTCAATTCGCCTCCATCGTATAATGTAACCCCAACTAGACCAATGAAAGGATCAGCAGTGATAGGTGTTGTGTTTTTCTGATGTTTTTTATTTTGTTTTGATGCAAGTGGATCAATAATCAGTTTAACAAAAAGATCAACTGCTATAAAAACAAGAACCAGTATTAACAAAAAAGTAAGCATGATTTTTCTCCTTCATTTTTTCAATTCTGTTTATATAAGGTCAATTAGCATACCATTTTTACTTAGTATTTTTTGATTGCCGTAATCTTTTAATTTATAGGGAGTTATAGAGGGGGTGGATAATTAATATGCACTTTAGATAGAAAAAATTGTAAGCAAATTCATCAATGCTGTGTTGAATTATTCTGCAAGAATTGAAATCTATAAAAGCGTAAATTTATTTTACTAAAAAAAAGTTCGACAATATTTTTTTAAAATTAAATTGCAAACCGGCAATAATTATTATTTGACAAGTCTATACAAGTATTTCCAAAACAGAGAAATTAATAATTTTCATACAAGCTTTAAATTTGTTTCTCAATTACAGTAAATAATTTTTACATCCTTTACCAACTCCGAGAAACAAATCAACACTAAAACTTCAAAAAAATTATGAAATTATAAGCCCCCATTCAAATTTGAAAGTTAAACCAGAAATAAATTACTTGCTAAATATACAGCGTTTTTTGGCATAGTTTTATATTAACAACAATAGTTATAAGCAAGTAATTTAAATGAACAAACCTTATTAAAATCCTGATTATAGGGGCAATAAAATGCAAAAACAAAATCGAAGAGATTTCTTAAAAACCGGTGCAATACTAGGTACTGCAATTGCGGGATTATCCTCTAACAAAACAAAAGCAAAACCAAAAGAAATTCTATCAGATGATAGAATGGGTGTTTTGGTAGACACAACAGTCTGTATAGGTTGTAGAAAATGTGAGTGGGCATGTAAAACCGCACATGATCTCCAAACTCCGTCAAGAGATAGTTATTCAGACAGGTCTGTTTTTAAAGAGATGAGAAGACCGAATGAAAGAGCACTTACGGTTGTAAATGAATATTCCAATCCTCAAAATGTATATTTGCCTACAGACGTTAAAGTGCAATGTATGCATTGTGATCACCCTGCATGTGTTTCTGCATGTATAGTCGGAGCAATGTCTAAACAAGAAAATGGCTCGGTAATTTGGGATACAAATAAATGTATAGGATGCAGATATTGTATGGTTGCGTGTCCATTTCAAATACCATCTTTCCAATACGACAAAGCTTTAAATCCAAAAATAATGAAATGCGATTTTTGTTTTGAAAGAACCAAACAAGGTAAACTGCCTGCATGTGTAGAGATTTGTCCCGTTGAAACTTTAACATATGGTCCGCGGTCAGAGTTAATAAGAATAGCTAGAGAAAAAATAAAACGAAATCCGGATAGATACATAAATCATATATATGGAGAAACTGAAGCTGGCGGTACATCATGGATGTACTTGGCAAACCAGGATTTCGCAAAATTGGCTTTTCCTAAACCCGGTGATAAACCCATGCCTGGAACTTCAGAATCAATACAACACGGGATATTTGCTTACTTTGTTCCTCCGGTTTCGTTATATGCAATCCTTGGAGGCATTATGTGGATAACTAAAAAACGAAATGAATCAGAATAGGAGAAAAATTTATGGAAAATTATATGAAGCCGGTTCCGATTCAAAAAAAATTTTTTACACCCGGCGTTATTATAGTTGCTATAGTAGCGTTAAACGGTCTAGCATTTTTGGCCGGCAGGTTCTTTTTCGGATTAGGAGCTGTTACAAATTTAAATAATCAATATCCATGGGGATTGTGGATTGGCGTAGATGTAGCCGCTGGAGTAGCACTTGCTGCCGGAGGATTCACAACCGCTGCGTTAAGTCATGTCATTCATAAAGAAGAATATCATGTAATAACCAGGCCTGCACTATTAACTGCAATGTTAGGTTACACATTTGTAGCATTCGGAGTTTCTGTTGACATAGGAAGATGGTACGATATTTGGCATCCGCTAATTTTTTGGAATGGGAGTTCAGCACTTTTTGAAGTCGGTATTTGTGTAATGATGTACCTAACAACTTTATATATTGAATTTCTGCCGGTTGTAACCGAAAGATTTATTGGGAGTGTAAAATTAAAAGGCTTTATTTCATTTCTTAATAAACCTGTCGATAAACTTTTAAGAATCCTTGACAGTGGATTGTCAAAAGTAATGTTTTTCTTTATCATCTTGGGAGTTGTTCTATCAACATTACACCAATCATCATTAGGAACATTGATGATAATTGCCGGACCAAAGATGCACCCTCTCTGGCAGACTCCAATACTTCCTTTATTGTTTTTACTTTCTGCTATATCAGTTGGATTCCCAATGGTTATTTTTGAATCTATTATAGCCTCTCGTTCATTTGGAATAAAAGCTGAAATGGAAACCTTATCCGGTTTAGGCAGAATGGTTCCACCGATTCTGGGAATATTTTTAGCATTCAAAATCGGAGATATGGTAATACGAGGAACATTTGTATACTTAACTCAATTTAATTTACAAAGTGTCATGTTTATTATTGAAGTACTATTCGGAGCAATTATTCCTCTTAGAATGTTTCTTTCCGAAGCAGTTTTAAAATCTAAAGTACTGCTGTTTATTGCATCATCACTAGTAATATTAGGAGTGTTGCTAAATAGAATAGATAATTTTATAGTTGCATATAAACCTCCCTATTCATACGGTGCTTATTTTCCTTCATTCGGTGAAATTTCAGTTACGCTTGGTTTTATTGCTTTATTGGTTTTAGCTTATAGATTTATTGTTATAAATTTCCCGGTAATCAGTTTACCTGATAAAAGTTTAGCTCCAAAAACAAAATTTGCTATTAGGGGAGTGAAAAATGATTAAGAAAATTAATTTACTATTGTTATCTACATTAATAACAGTTTTTACTTTTGGTCAAAGTAAGTTAGACAAAAATCATCCATCAACTGATTTAACATGTAAAACATGCCATTCTTGCGAAGTGCCCACAAGAAAGGACCCATGCTTAAATCCTTGCCCAAGAGCGCAGATGGTTCCTGCAGATGAGTCTCCTGACCTAGCACCGGAAGTTGAAGTACTTAAAGAATTGTCCAATCGTTATATGCCGGTAGTATTTCCCCACAAACTGCATGCGCAAATGTCGGAAATGTCCGGTGGATGCAAAACATGCCACCATTATAATACAACTGGATTAATACAGCCGTGCAAGAATTGTCATAATGCCGAGAGAAAGAGAGAAGACCTAAGTAAGCCGGATTTGGAAGCTGCTTATCATCGTCAATGTATAAACTGCCATAGAGAATGGAGCCATGAAAATAATTGTGTATCTTGTCATGCACTTAAAAATTCTAAACAGGCAGTGGATCTAAATTCTACTATAGAAAAGATTAGCGGAAAAAGCCACCCAAAGATTGAAGAACCGAAAAAAATTGTCTTCGAAACAAATTATAACAAAGGCAAATTTGTAACTTTCTATCATGATGAACATGTAAATGGTTTTGGAGTTAAGTGCATTAGCTGTCATAAAAATGAAAATTGTACTCAATGCCACGATAAAGGAAAAACGACAATGAATGCAATTTCTTCAAATGGCATTCCGGTAAAAATTCACAAATCAGCTGATCAACATCATAAACCATGTTTTACATGCCATCAAGATGATAACTGTACAAGTTGTCATAAGAACAAAGAGACCGGTCCTTTTAATCATCAAGTAACGACAGGCTGGGCTTTAAATCGTTTTCACAAGAACCTTGCTTGTTCTAATTGCCATGGTTCATCAGGAAAATATGAAAAACTTAATCCGACATGCACTAATTGTCACAAGAACTTTGTCTCGGGAAAATTTGACCATGCTGTTACAGGCTTAAAACTTAGTGAAAATCATTCCGAACTCGATTGCGATAATTGTCATCAAAATAAAGATTTTTCTAAGGTTCCAACTTGCACTGGTTGTCACGATGATAAAAGTTTCCCAAAAGATAAACCAGGTAAAGAAGTAGATACAAAAAAATTCAAGAGAATTAAGTTATCTAATTAAAAAAGTTTTGGATTAAAAATATTTTTAGATTTATTAGAAATAAATGAGAAAATTTATTATTTGGTTTTAAAATGTTTAAGAAAATTGGATTTAAATTAATTGTCGGCGTAGGTGTAACAGCTTTATTGACGATTGGAATATTCTCTTATTTTAATATTCAATCGCATAGCAGCAGCTTGCTTGCTGAGGTTGAAAGAAGTGCTAATCAACTAAGTGAAACCGTGAAACACAGCACTCGATATGACATGCTTTTAAACCAAAGAGATCGTATTAATATAATTATAAATACTATCGGGCAGCAACCGGGAATTAGAGGTGTTAGAGTCTTAAATAAAATCGGCGAAATTATTTATTCTTCAAACCAGAACGATATTGGGAAAATGGTAGATAAAAAAGCTGAGAGCTGTTACGCCTGCCATGCTGCAAATAAACCGCTTGAAAAGTTAGCAATAAAAGATAGAACAAGAATTTTCAGAACATCAGCTAAATCTCCGCGGGTTCTGGGGATAATAAGCCCTATTTATAATGAGCAATCGTGCTGGTCTGCCGATTGTCATGCACATCTAAAGTCTCAAACGGTGCTGGGAGTTTTAGACGTTACAATTTCTCTAGAGGAAGTCGACAAACAAATTAAACAGGGCGAAATTGAAATAGTAATTTTTGCGATTACAGCAGTTCTCGCTTTAAGTTTTATCATCGGTTTTTTTGTCAGAAGATGGGTTGATAAGCCAGTGAAAGAATTGCTGCACGCTACAAATCAGGTGGGAACAGGTAACCTTAACTATACCATACAAAATATTCGAGATGATGAACTAGGCATCTTAGCACGGTCTTTTAATAATATGACGAAGAAACTTTCAGAAGCTAGGCTGCAGTTATTTCAATCTGATAAAATGGCTTCGCTCGGCAGATTAGCTGCCGGTGTTGCTCATGAAATAAACAATCCTTTGACGGGTGTTTTAACTTACAGCAGTTTCCTGCTTAAACGGACGCAAGATAATCATGAACTGCAGGAAGACTTAAAAGTAATTGTTCGCGAAACAAAAAGAAGCCGTGAAATTGTTAAAAGCTTATTGGATTTCGCAAGACAATCCGTTCCTAAAAAAAACGAAGCAAAAATAAACGATATTATTGAACATGCTATTAGCGTTGTTGAAAATCAGCTTTCAATTAACCATATAAAACTTGTCAAAAACTTAGAACCGTCTTTACCTACTATTACGGTGGATTCAAATCAAATACAACAGGTTTTTATAAATCTAATTGTAAATGCTTCTGATGCTGTTGGAAAAGATGGCGGAACAATTACTATATCATCTTTGCTTTTAAGCTTATCTCCTTATGGAATTACGCATGTTAAAAAAGCAGTTTGCCCTAAAAGGCACGATTTAATTGACAATGAAGTGAAAATTGAAGGCATGCCGTCCGTAAAAATAAAAGTACGTTCAAATGGTCAAGAGGGTATTATAAATCTCGATCCAATTTATGGAAAACGCCGTCATTTATATGGATTAGAAATCGACTATAAAAAAAATATTCAGGTTATGTGTCCTCAATGCAATACTTCATTAATTGAGGAAGGGAAAAAGTGTCCCAAATGCGGTTCTCCAATCTATACCTTCGAAGTTCCGCAGCAAGGATATTTTGAAGGTTGTATAAATAAATCCTGTGATTGGCAAAAGTGGGATGCAGTTGATTTAGGCGGACAAAAAGATTATATAGAGATTAGAATTTCTGATACTGGATGCGGTATTTCTAAAGAAGATTTAATTAGAATTTTTGAACCATTTTATAGCACAAAGGGACAAAAGGGAACCGGATTAGGATTAGCAGTAATTTGGGGAATTGTTGACAATCATAACGGAACAATTACTGTTGAAAGTGAAATAAACCAGGGCACCACATTTATTATTAGGCTGCCATTGAAACAGATAAGATAAAATGAATAAACAATTCGACATATTAATTGTAGACGATGAACAAGTTATAATTGATGCCGTAAATAAAATTTGCACTGCTGAGGGCTATAAAGTTGATTATTCTATAAATGCT
Source organism: uncultured Bacteroidota bacterium (assembly GCA_963710735.1). Lineage (GTDB taxonomy): Bacteria > Bacteroidota > Ignavibacteria > Ignavibacteriales > Ignavibacteriaceae > FEN-1297. Next base: position 280,793 of record CAVQBN010000006.1, read on the forward strand.
AATGATGCTCTTTTAAAATTAAAAAAAAATATCTATAATCTGATAATCTGCGATATTATGATGCCGGAAATTGATGGGTTCCAATTTTTAGATGAAGTTTCAAAAAGTAAACTAATCTCTCCTGTTATAATGACTACAGGGTATTCAACCGTTGAAAATGCGGTACGGTCGCTTTATAACGGCGCAATTGATTTTATTCCAAAGCCTTTTACTGCCGACGAGTTAATTAATTCTGTTTCACGTGGTTTAAAATATTTAGAGATTCAAAAAATTCTAAGCTCAACTAATCAAGCCGATGACGCATCGATAATTTATGTTCCCTGTCCGGCAAAATACTATCGGCTCGGATATTCAAGTTGGGCTTCGTTGGAAAATACAGGGTCTATCCTGATAGGAATAACAGATTTGTATATAAAAACGGTTGATACTATTGGAAGTATAGAATTGTTTAAGATAGACGATGAAATTGTACAAGGCAATCCTTGTGCACAAATAGAATCGAAAGACGGTTTAAGTCATACAGTTTTAAGTCCGGTTACAGGCAGAATAATTGAAAGAAATGAACCTTTACTGATAGATAATAGTATTGTAGAAAAAGATCCGTATTTCAACGGCTGGTTCTATAGAATAATTCCCTCAGAAAGTGATTATGAATTAAAACACCTTATTCCTTGTAGTTCGGACCGGCTTTAGTTAACATAAATATAAAATGAATTATTAATTATTGAAAAATAATTGTAGTAAAAATATTCCAAAGGAGAACTTAAAATGCCATTACTAATATTAGCTGTTGTATTATTTATAATCGCAGATGTCCTAATCAGATATTTCGGTAAAAATATACGCGAAAAACAACTGAGGAAGGACCGCGAAGCCGCTTTAGTAGTCAGTTTAAATCTTGATTTTACGAGAGAAGCTAAATCATTAAAGCGAGTTGAAGTTGAAAATCCAAAAGCAAAAATTCTTTGCGTTGATGATGAACCCGTTATCCTTGATAGTTTTAGAAAAATTCTTGTACTTGATGGATATTGCGTTGATACAGTAGAAAATGGGCAGGAAGCTTTAGGGCTAATACAATCTCATCATTATGATTTCGTTTTTACTGATTTAAAGATGCCTGAAATGAGTGGAGTTGATGTTACAAAGTCGGTAAAACATTTACGTCCGGATATTGATGTTGTAATTATTACGGGTTATGCCACTGTTGAAACAGCAGTTGAGTGTATGAAATTCGGTGCAATGGATTACGTTCAGAAACCATTCACCGAAGATGAATTACTCGATTTTGTTAAGAAGATTTTAATTAGAAGACAAGATAGAATTCAGAAGCAACTAAAACCAAAAGTACATATCACTAATTTATCCGGTTCAAAACATTTTCTTTCTTACGAGTTTGCAATTCCCGGCGGTGTATTTATTTCTAAAGGACATTGCTGGGCAAGTTTAGATCAGGATGGATCAGCAAAAGTTGGTCTGGATGATTTTGCTAAAAAACTTATAGGTAAAATTGATTCACTAGAGTTACCTAATTTAGGAATGAATATAAAAAGCGAACAGCCATTATTCTCAATTAAACAGGGTAATCGATCAATAACATTTAATTCTCCGGTTAGCGGCAAAATTACAAGAATTAATACTTTACTGAATACTAATCTTGAAGCTTTAGATATTACTCCATACGATACTAATTGGATTTGCATCATAGACGCAGATGATATAGATACTGAAATTAAAAACTTAAAACTTGGTAGAGCTGCGGTCAGTTTTTACCAAGATGATTTAGACCATTTTATTGAACTTAGAAAAAATATTATTCCTGTAGGCAAAAATGCTCCTGCTGCCGATGACCAATTGTATTTTGGTGAATTTGAACAATTCGATGACAGTAACTGGGAAAAAATGTCCACTGAGTTTTTCAAAAGGCAGGTTTAGTAGGACGATAAGACCAAATAATTGGAAAACCATATTCCTTGAAAGAAAAAATAGAAATATTTCAGGGTGATATTACCGGGCTAAAAGTAGAGGCTATTGTTAACGCCGCCAACACTTCTCTCCTTGGTGGCGGCGGCGTTGATGGTGCAATACATCGTGCGGCCGGACATGAATTACTGGAATACTGCAGGAAATTGGATGGATGCCCTACCGGTCAAGCAAAAATAACTCCCGGATTTAAATTACATGCAAAATTTATTATACATACTGCTGGACCTATTTGGAGAGGCGGAGATAAAAATGAAGATACATTGCTAGCAAGTTGTTATAAAAATTCTTTACAACTAGCTCTTGAAAATAAAATTAAAACTTTAGCTTTTCCTGCAATCAGCACCGGTATTTATAATTTTCCTCTTCAAAAAGCTGCAAAAATTGCCATAAAGGAAACTAGCAACTTTTTAAAAATAAATACATCGATTGAAAAAATAATTTTTGTCTGTTACGATAATGAAAACTTTAATATTTACAAAAAAGAAATTGAAAATCTTACTTCTATTTAATTTCTGAAGCATTCAATTTTAGATTTCATTATCTTAAAAACAATATTGCAATCCCGCTAACGGCAAGTATAGCTCCTGCTATTGCATGCCAATTCAATTTTTCTTTGAACACATATTTTGCTATTGGAAGCATTAAAATCGGAACTGTAGACATTAACGTAGCGGCTATTCCGACTTTTGCATTTTCAATTGCAATCAAACTAAAAGTTATTCCGAAATAAGGTCCAAGTATTGTTCCGATTAAAGTAGATTTCAAAGCTTTTAAATCTTTTGCAAATAACCTTATTGGATTTTTATATCTTCTCATAATTAAAGCGACCGGCAGCATCAATAGAACAGCTGACAAAAGTCTAATAAATGTGGCAACAAATCCATTTATTTCTCCAGCATTGAATGCATATTTAGCAAAAATTAATCCTACAGATTGCCCCAGGGCTCCCATTAACCCGTAAAATATTCCGACTTTACTTATTTTATATTTTGATGAAGGAATTTCACTTCTTTCGAATACAACTAGAGCTATTCCGGCTATAGTAATAGTCATGCCAATTACTCCCCAGGCTGTTATAATTTCATTTAAAAATAAATAAGCAAGAAGAGCACTTAAAATCGGAGAGATAGACATTAAAAGCATACTTATACGCGCGCCAACGTGTTGATAAGCTTTGAATAAAAAAGTATCACCAAATACCAATCCAACTGCACCGCTTAAAATTAAATGTGTCACCTGGAATGATGAAAGGTCAATTTTTATATTCATGATTAAAATTGTTAGGAAGAGAAACATTACCGCAATTATCATGCGGTTAATATTAAGCTGCAAAGGCCCTATACTTTTTGAAGCCGAAGAAAAAGCAAATGAAGATCCCGACCAGCAAAGAGCAGCTAATAAAGCGCTAAGTTCTCCAAGGTATGCCATAAGTTATAAGTTATTGGATAAAAAGGATTAAAAATATTTAACAATAAAATCCAGCAGGAAAAATTAAAGAATAATTCTTACTCAGGAAAATTAAGATACTGCTGATATCAAATTTATTAAAAATAACACAATCCTTATCTGCTTAATATTGGAATTATGTATTAATTATAAATAAATTGTCCTTAGAATATAATTCAATTTTAAGATTAAAATTTATGGGATCAAAAACAGCTCTAATTACAGGCTCGACTTCGGGAATTGGGAGAGCGACTGCAATTGCTTTAGGAAATGCAGGATTCAATCTTATTTTAACAGGACGAAATGAGATTAAAGGAAATAAAATTTCAAAAAGAATACAGAATAACTATAAAGTTAATGCGGATTTTATTACAACAGATATTTCATCCTTAAACGAAGTAAAATTATTAGCTGATAAAATTAAAAATAAATATACGAGTTTAGATGTTTTGGTGAATAATGCCGGAGCTAGATTTGATACATTTCAAAAATCGAAGGATGAAATAGAACTTACATTTGCAACAAACTACCTAGGCCATTTTCTGTTGACATTATCTTTGCTTGATCTATTAAAGAAAACCTCCAAAGCAAGAATTATTAATGTCTCATCAAGTTCTCATTTCGGAATTCAACTTGATTTAGATAATATTATCAATCCTGAAAATTATAATAGAAAAACTGCATATGGACAATCTAAATTAGCCTTAGTTTTATTTACATATAAACTTTCAAAAAAAGTTGATCAGTTTAATATTACAGTTAATGCAATTGATCCAGGAGGAGTGGCGACGAATATTGCCAGGAACAACGGACTAATTGCCTGGTTGAAACATTATATTTATTATATTTTAAAAGGGACACTTATTTCTCCATCAAAAGCGGCAGAAGGACTAACTTTTTTATCGACATCAAAAACAGTTGAGAACGTTTCTGCTAAATATTTTCAGAAAATGGAGATTGTAAAATCATCAGAAGAATCTTATAATGATGATTTAATGGAAAAACTGTGGGGAACTAGTCTAAAATTATGTGCGATTAATGAGAGTTTATTGAACTAACATTAATTTTCCAACTACTTAGAATTTATTAGGTTCGTTGTTTTATAATTAAGTTAATTTTTTAAGTAAAATAATTTTACAAATTCAAGAATTAATTAATTTATTCTTTACCAACTTTTAAAATCGTAAATAAAATATGATCAATAACCAACCCGTAGCCATAATCCTGGGGGGTAGAATAATGGGGCTGGCTGCTATACGTTCTTTAGCTAAAAGAGGAATTAATACAATACTTATCTACCATGATTCCAAAGATTTTGCAACTCATTCAAAATATTTATCAGAAAAAATAAAACTTCCCCACCCGGAAAATCATGAGGAAGATTTTATTTCTAAAATTCTAGATTTATCTGAGAAGTACAAAGGAGCTGTAATTTATCCTACCGAAGATGAGTTTCTAATTACCATATCAAAAAACAAACCTAAATTCAGTCCATTTTTTAAGGTAGCATGTAATGATATTAAAATTATTGATAAATTAATTAATAAGAAATTGATTTATGATTTAGCCGATCAGCACAATATTCCCTGTCCAATACATATTACAACTTCTGATGATAAAACTGCAGCTAATTTTGCTGATAGGATAGGGTATCCATGTCTTTTAAAACCCAGCCAGAGCCATACTTATTTTAATTATTTTGGGAAAAAGATGGCTAAGGTAGAAAATAAAGAAGAACTCCTGTTAGAATTAAAAAAAGCAAATGCCGGTGGATTTGAAGTAATGATACAGGAATTTATTTCCGGATCCGATAGTGCAAATTTTAGTTATTGGGGATATCGAACAGGAGGTAAATTTTTTAGCGAAGCTACTGCAAGAAAGGTACGGAATGACCCGCCTGAAACTGGTTCTCCTAGAGTTCAAGTCACTAAAAATATTCCCGAACTTATACCGTATGCAAGAAAAATACTAAATGAATTAGATTATGAAGGATATGCAAATGTCGAATTCAAGTTTGACCGAAAATCCGGCGAGTATAAATTTATGGAAATAAATCCTAGGATTAATCGATGCATCCAGCAAGCAATAAAAGGCGGAATAGATTACCCTTTTATTATTTACAATCATTTAGTGAACAATCAATTACCAAATAATTCACAATGCGAAGAAGATATATATTGGATTGACTGGGCAAAAGATTTAATCAGAAGCATACAATTCAGAAAAAAAGAAAAATATTCATTCAAACAATTAATGCGCCCATACTTTAGTAAACATGCATTTGGAGTTTTTGATTTGAAGGACCCAATGCCTTTCATGAAAAGACTTTTAGGATTCGTAAAAAAATAATCAAAATTATCTAACGCTCACAGAAGCTAAAAATTTTTGGACATCTTTATCATTTCCCATGGGATTGTCAACTCCTTGCTGTGTAAAATCAGGTCCATTATTTCCTTCCAGAACTACAAAACCGTCATTAGTTACCACAACATCCCAGCCGACTATTTTAATAAGAGGAGAAATTAATTCTGTGGTTTTTAAAATAGAATCTCTAATCACTTTCCAATTTGGAATTTTTGCCCCTTGAATTTGTGCAGAAGATTCGGGATGATACTTTAATTTTCTAAGCTTACCGGGATGCTCGATTTGATTTGCTTCTTGTAATATTCCTGAGTTGACATCAATGAATGCAAAAAGACCGCCATGTGACACATTATCCACTGGAAATGTAGCAGAAGTTCCCATTCTTAGCATTGGAAAATTTAGGAAGGTTTCACCTGTTAACGGATTGTGAAAACTATTAATTCTTATAGTATTAGTAGTTAAAGGGAAAAGACCTTTAGTAAAATCTCCCTGTTCAATAAATTCACAAACTAAATAATTATTTAGACTAGCTAAAAAATTATCAAGCTCCAAAGAACTTATTTTTTTTGCATTATATTTAAAATCATCCCCTTCTTTTTTGATGATAATAATTCCTTTACCCCGTGAGCTATAATTAGGTTTTAATATTAATATATTTTTTAATGTTAAGAGATTGAAGTAATTGATCAAAACAATTTACATTATAATTTATACTTAACGGTATAAATTTACCTTTCGATAAAAGGCAATAATTTTCCGGTGTTCGGAAGTAATTTCTGAAAAATTTAGAAAAAATAATTTTATCTCTTAGTAATTTACTATGAGGACGGTTTATGTATGTTAACTTAATTGTTTCTAAATCAGAAATGTAATCTTTATAATTCCATTTTTTAAAATCATATGGTATAATTCTTTTGCTATTAAAACCTTTGAATATAAGACCAAGCTGCCTTTTACCAGGTACTGATTTTTTAATCTGCTGTTCTTTTCGTAAGAATGTTAACCATACTGCTATATGGATAAGAAATTTTTCTAATATTTCTTTTATTTTTCCAACCATAGAGAAAATTATTATCTCAACTATTAATTAAATGAGCAGCTTATCCTGTTAGAATTAATATCTCAATATCCGCATTTGAAAAATATTAAATATTCTAATCAAATTTCTACTTAGGAGAAGTATGTTATAAATTAAAATACATTTTATACTCAAACGGGTGAGGCATCGTGCCTATCGATATAATCTCTTCATGTTTTATTTTAACCCATTGCTCCAATAATTCATCTGTAAAAATATTTCCTCTTCTTAAAAAGTCATTATCAACTGCTAAAGCATCCAATGCTTCGGATAAATTTCTTGGTAGAAAATGTATTGGTTCGGGTAATTCATTTTCATTAAAATTTTTATTGTATGGTCCATATCCCTCTTTTACCGGATCAATTTTATTAACTACACCGTCAATCCCGGCTAATAACATTGCAATTAAACCAAGATACGGATTTGCAGTTGCATCTGGAGGCCTATACTCAAATCGTGTTTCTTCCGGATTAGAAACATACTGAGGTATTCTAATAGCTGATGCTCTATTTCCTTGTCCATAAGTCAGAGCAACAGGCGCTTCAAACCCCGGCACAAGCCTTTTATATGAATTTGTACTGGGATTTGTAAAAGCGGATAAAGCCGAGCCATGTTTCAGCATTCCGCCTATAAAATATCTTCCGAGTTCATTTACATTTCCATATTCACCTTTTTTATAAAAAACATTTTTACCTTTTTTGGTAAGAAATAAATGCAGATGCATGCCATTTCCAGCCTGATGGTACATTGGTTTCGGCATAAAGGTAATAAATAAATCTTTTTGCCTGGCAAGATTAAATAATGCATATTTAGTAGAAACAATATTATCGGCGGTGGTAAGCAAATCGCTAAAATAAGTTTCTATTTCCTGCTGCCCGCGTTCGCCTGTTTCATGATGATGATATTTCACTTTGATGCCAAACTTCTTTAGATATTTGCAAGCTTCATCCCTAAAGTCATCATATATATCAAAAGGATTAGCTGCATGATATGCGTTTTTATAAAATTCTTCAGCATGTTCTACTTTATAAAATGAAGTTGAAGTCCGGGTATCGTATTCAACATTTGAAAAAATATAAAATTCGAATTCAGGACCCCACCAAGATTTATCAGCGCCTGTTGTTTGCTTTAACAGCAGTTCTGCCTTTTTTGCCAGGAATCTACCATCTTGTGCAAATGGAGTCCTCTTTTCATCAGTTAAAACTATATGTGAGTAAAAGCTTAATGTAGGAACTTCTCTGAAAGGGTCCATAACAGCTGCACTAAGATCAGGCTTTAGAATCATATCGCTGCTTTCAACTTTTCTAAACCCATAGCTCGATCCATCAAAGCCCACTCCATTAGAAAGAAGTTTTTCTAAAATATTTGGATAGACTGGAAGCGATATATGATGAAGCCGTCCCGTTAAATCAATACATTTTAAGTCGATTACTTCAATTTTATTTTTTTTAATGAGATTATTACATACTTGTAGAGGGGTACTGGACATAATTTACCTTTTGGGTTTTAATATGAATATGACCCGGCTTCTTTTGAAAACCGGGTCATTTAATTAAGATGTTAAGCAGTATAATTAACTGCTGCAAGTCCCAAGAATATTGCTGTTGTATCTAATTCTTCCTCAATTCTTAATAATTGATTGTACTTAGCAATTCTATCTGTTCTTGATAAAGAACCTGTTTTAATTTGTCCGGCGTTTGTTGCAACCGCAATATCAGCAATCGTTGTATCTTCTGTTTCACCCGAACGATGACTAATTACATTTGTATAACCGGCTTTCTTTGCCATTTCGATAGCATCCAGAGTTTCAGTAAGCGTACCAATTTGATTTACTTTAATCAGTATTGAATTGGCAACTCCTTTTTCAATTCCTTGTTCAAGTCTCTCAGTATTTGTAACAAAAATATCATCACCGACTAACTGAATTTTATTACCTAATTTTTCAGTCATAAGCTGCCAGCCATCCCAATCATCTTCTGCTAATCCATCTTCAATTGAAATTATCGGGTATTGGTCAATCCAGTGTTTATAATAGTCTACCATTTGTGCGGATGTTTTTTCCGACTTATCAGATTTAAAGAATTGATATACATTTTTATCTTTTAGGAACATTTCGCTTGAAGCAGGATCTAAAGCAAGCGCAATTTCTGTTCCTGGTTTATAGCCTGCTTTATTAATGGCTTCAAGAATTACTTCTATTGCTTCATCATTAGATTTTAAATTCGGAGCAAATCCTCCTTCATCACCAACGGCAGTATTGTAACCCTTCTTGCTCAAGACAGATTTCAAAGCATGAAACGTTTCAGCACCCATTCTTAATGCTTCCTTAAAATTAGGTGCGCCAATAGGCATAATCATAAATTCCTGGAAATCAACATTATTATCAGCGTGTTTGCCGCCGTTTAGAATGTTCATCATCGGTACAGGTAAAGTGCGTGCATTGGTTCCGCCTATATAACGATACAGAGGCAGACCCAATGTTTCTGCTGCTGCTTTAGCACAAGCAAGAGAAACACCTAAAATTGCGTTTGCACCAAGAACTGCTTTGTTAGGTGTCCCATCAAGAGAAATTAATAATTGATCAATTTCTACCTGATCAACCGCATCAAAATCGATTAATTCATCCGCAATTTTATCATTAACATTATCCACAGCCTTTGAAACACCTTTACCATTATACCTGGTTTTATCTCCATCCCTTAACTCAACCGCTTCGTGTTCTCCGGTAGATGCACCACTTGGAACAGCTGCTCTGCCGATTATTCCGCTTTCTAAAAGTACTTCAACTTCAAGTGTTGGGTTACCTCTCGAGTCCAGTATTTCTCTTCCTAAAACATCAACTATAGTTGTCATTATTAACTCCTAATTCTTTTTAAATAAATTATAACTCAATAAATAAATAGAATAAAACCCTTTTATTTTCTATAACAAAATTAGGCAAAGGTTGAAGAAAAAGAAAGGTTATAAGCTGCCAAAATTAATAGTTTAACATTATTAAGTGATTTTATATATATAAATTACAAGCACACCTAATCGCTTAATAGTTGCCGATCATTTAGCGGTTTAAGTAATATTAATTATATTTTCATTCACAGTTTTTCAAATAAAGTTCAGCTAATATCAATGCCGAAGGAAAATCTTAAAGCATATCTCGCCTATGTAAGTGTATGTATCTTTTGGGGAACAACTTACCTAGCAATTAAAATCGGAGTGTCGCATGTCCCTCCGTTTTTATTCGGCGGATTGCGGTGGTTTGCTGCAGGATCTTTATTCCTTGTATTTCTTCTTCTGAAAGGAAGAAAATTTCCCAGTTTAATTGAATTGTTTCACATATCGGTGGTTGGTGTCTGTTTAATAGGAATAGGAAATGGACTATTAAATTATGCCGAACAATATGTCCCGAGCGGTATAGCTTCTCTATTTATAACAACAATCCCATTCTGGATTGTAGGAATGGAATCTGCATTACCTTCCGGTCCTAAACTTAATATAAGAATAATTGGCGGTTTGATTCTTGGTTTATTCGGAGTATTTTTAATTATAGGGCACGACTGGAAAAGTCTGCTTGAAAAATCCTACGTTCAAGGAATGGTAGGATTATTTTTTCTTGTTTTATCTTGGTCGTTTGGATCGGTATATTCTAAATACAAAAAAGTAAATGTTGACCCTTTACTGGGTGCGGCAATTCAAATGGTTATTGCAGGTATTGTACAGATTTCAATTGGACTTATATTGGGAGAAGCTTCAAAATTTTCTTTTGATAAAGAAAGCTTTATCGCATTTATCTATTTACTTATCTTCGGTTCAATTGTCGGCTACAGTTCATATATTTATGCATTAACACATCTGCCGTTATCATTTGTTTCAACATACGCTTATGTTAATCCTGTTATAGCGCTTATCCTGGGTTGGTTAGTTTTAGGTGAGCAGATGAACTGGTTAATCGTCCTGGCAGCGGTGGTAATTTTTATTGGCGTAGCTGTTGTGAAAAGCGGAGCGTACCGGCAGCGATTGGAACAAATTAAAAAAACAATTGGGCTTCCAGGTAATACGAATCGGGGTAATACCAGTATTCCGTAAATTGACTTCCGTATCTTATAAATCCACCGGCAGTAACTGTTGCATTATCTGAAACAGAATAAGCAGCCGTTAAATTTACATAACCGCTGCCGTCATTCAAATTCCAATTATTTGCAAGTGTTAATGTCAGTAAAGGAGTTAATAAATAACTGCCGCTAACAATAAAATAATTTCTACCTAGATTAATTATATTCCCGTTTAATATTCCAAGTAAATCGTAATCCAGTTTATTTGCTTTTCCTTCACCATTAAATTGATACTCAAATAGTGCATACAATTTTGAAGTAAACTGGTTATCCATACCAAAAGTACACCTTATAAAATTATCAGCTATAATATTTTTATCCATAGATATGATTCCTTCACCGCGGATACCTGCGTCAAAAAAATTACCGGCAAAATCTCCGCCGGCAATTAGCCTTTTATCAAAGTAACCACCAACTAAAGCTAAATCATACTGATCATAATTTGTTCTGAATCTAAAGCCTGCATTACTGGATCCTAATTTTTCCTGGGGATTATAGACAAGATTTAAATCAGTAAAATTTCCAAAGCTGTATGTTAATGATGCGGCATCAACACCATCCTTTTCTATCTTCCCGAAGTTTGCCGGATTGATCGGATTGAATAAATCGGTAGGACTCCAAACTCTGCCAACTCCCCAGGCAATTCTTTGTCTGCCAACAATAATATTTCCCCAATTAAATCCTTGTCGTAGATACAGCCGATCTATGTAATGTGAAACATCAACATTATCCTTGTTTATTAAATCCCATTTTAAATTTAAAACCTGGCGGTTTGTACTCGTTTGATTTATAAACAAAAACGAATTCTGCTTGGAATACAAAATATCCGCTTCATACTCCAAATTTAATCTTGCACCGCTCCATAAATAAACTTCAGGCCTTAATCTTAGTCTAGTTAAATTCAAAAACTGAGTTTGATCCATAGAAAGGAATTGTGACAGATCCTTATTATTAATTGAATAAACCGGAAGGTCAACTACATAGCCGGAAAAGGAATAATCAATTTGTGCAAAAGAACTATCAAAAAATAAAATAGCTATAAAAAATATCAGAGGTATAAAAAATATTTTCATCAATAATAATTTTGTTTTAATCAATATGTAATCTTAATTGTTAAACAGTCATATTATCCATTGAAATGATATCTCAACAATTCAACAATACAACAATTTATATAGTTAGGTTAAATTAGAAAAACTTTCGATGCCTACCCTTCAATCATTCCGTCCTTTAATATAACCAGCCGCTTTGCCCGGTCGATAACCTGCTTATCATGAGAAGAGAAAATGAATGTAATGTTTTTTTCAGCGTTCATTTGCTCCATTAAATCAAGCAAGTGACCGGCAGTTTTCGAATCGAGGTTTGCTGTTGGTTCGTCTGCTAGAACAAGTGAAGGATTGTTCACAATTGCCCTAGCAACGGCTACTCTTTGCTGCTGTCCGCCGCTCATTTCATTAGGACGTTTATTAGCAAGTTCCTTTATTCCAAGTTCGTCCATTAATGCAAGAGCTTTATCTTTTCTTTCCTTATCGGGTATGCCAAGCAGCATCATACTGAATTCAATATTTTCAATTGCAGTAAGCACCGGAATTAAATTGTAAGCCTGGAAAATAAATCCAAGTTTGTGAAGTCTTATTTTTGAAAGCTCATTCTTTTCCTTCATCGTAATATCTTCACCTTCAAAATAAATTTTACCTCTTGTTGGTTTATCAAGTGCGCCCAGTAGATTTAAAAGTGTAGTTTTTCCGGAACCTGAAGGTCCGGCAATTACAACATACTCACCTTTAGATACCGAAATATCAATTCCTTTTAATGCTTTAACAGGAACTCCGTTGTCCTGATAAGTTTTTTCTAATTTTTCTGCTCTTACAATTTCCATGATTTTTTCTAAATATTAATTTATTGATAAAAAAATTATACGTAATTTATTGCGTAAATCGGTTCTAATTTTATTGCTTTATAAGCCGGGTATAGTGCTCCAAGTACTGCAACAAAAGGCATAAATATAACTGCATTAATTATATTGCCAATTGAAAGAACGGGATAAATTATTGCTCCGACGCCGAATGATTCCAGCCCTGTAGCAAACATGCTCAAATTTATTCCCGTATGTGAAAGCGGAATATCAAGCAGCAGGCCAAGAACCAACCCGGCAAAAGTTCCAATTATACCGAGAATGAATGCCTCAATTACTATCATTAAATAAAGCCTGTTGTTTTTCATTCCAATTGCCATTAAAACACCGAACTCCCGAATACGTTCGAATACCGACATCAACATTGTATTAACTATTCCGAATATTAATGCGAGACCAATGATAACATTTAATATCATCATTGATTCTTTGTAAAGATCCATCTGATAAATCAGCATTGGGAGAAGATCACGATAAGTAAAGACTTCATACCCTTTGCCGAGATCAGCTTCGAGACTTTTCTTTATTGAGGTAACTTTGTTATAGTCTTTAGTTATTACAGCAAATTCATGATAATTATTTCCGATGCCTAGCATTTGTTGTTCGGTTGCGGCCTGTACATAGACAGCCATTTTATCATATTCCGAACTTGATGTTTGAAAAATTCCAACTATTCTAAAAGCTTCGGAGCCTATATCTCCTTTTAAAGTATTAGCCATTGCAACTACTTTATCTCCAACTTCAACACCAAGTTTTTCTGCAAGTTTTTTCCCGATTATTATATCTCTTTTTCCATTGCCCAAATATTTGCCGCTAATAATTGAACTATTAATGATAGAAACCTTTGCTTCTTCTGATGGATCAATACCATAAATTATTACACCTGATGAATTGTTAGCACTGCTTAAAATACCTGTTGCAAAAACTCTTTTGCTGTAAGCTTTAACTTCCGGATTTTTATTTAACAATGATTCAACATGTTTATAATCAGGAATATAATTCTTAATTATTTTATTATTGTTAAATCCTTCTTTATGAATCTGTATATGCGATATATCCAGATTAATTTGATTAAAAAGCATTTGCCTCATCATCCCGTTAGATAATCCATCAGTTAAAACAATTGCCGTTAAGCCTACGACCACGGAGACAAGAACGATGAAAGATCTTCTTTTATTTCTCCAAATATTCCGCCAGGCTAATTTTAATAACATAATGTCAGCCCCTCTAAATCTCCCCAATGGGGAGACTTTATACTAATTTTATTTATTTTCATTTCTTATATTCTTAAATAAATTTTCTATAAAATCGTCACTCTAAATTCCTAACCTCCCTTTGGAGGATTAGGGAGCTCTTATGTATGCCTGATTCCTTTCAGCGGTTCAAGTTTATAAACCTTGTAAGCCGGGTACAGACACGAGAGCACCGAGATTGTTAATATTGAGATTGATACATTAAAGAAAATAGACGGCTGCAATGTTGATTTCATCTGCGGCAGAAAATGATATATTTCATATAGTTTTTGAATTTCACCACCGAAAGTTATCGGGTGAATAATCAAATAATAATTGACAGCAAAGCCTAGAATATTTCCTATAATTAAACCGATTACCGTGATGAATATCGTTTCAATGTAAACTAAATAAGTAAGATTAACCTGGGGCATACCAATAGCAAGTACTACTCCGAATTCCCGGAATCTTTCAATAACCGACATTAAAACTGTATTTAAAATTCCGAATGCTACTATGACGATTAGAATACCGAGAAAAAATATTCCGCTGATATTATCCAATTGTATCGCTTGCTCAAGTTCGGGGTTAACTTTACTCCATGATAATACTTTTAAATCCGGATTTTTAATTTTACTTATTAATGCGGAATGAATTTCTTTAATGTGATTTAAATTGTCGGCTTTAATTGCAATCACGTTCACTCTATTGCCCATTGCCAGTAACGATTGTGCTGATTTTAATCCCATAAATATTAAAGCGGATTCAACATCCTGCATTCCGAATTTTACAGTTCCGATAATTTTATATTTTTGATTACCAAGAGTACCATCAAAACCCTGGGCAAGGATGACTATATCATCACCTATCTTTGCATCCAGATTTTTCAGAAGCTGATCTCCGACAACAATTTCATTAGATGAATCGGAAGTAAAAAATCTGCCTGAATTAATATTTTCTACAAATGTTGTAACGTTTTTTTCCCTGCCCGGTTCTATACCAAAAATCGCCGCACCGCGTGAGTTATCTTTATAGCTAATCAAACCATCGGCATAAATTCTTGGTGAATAAGCTAAAACACCTTTTGTTGTTTTTAGTGCATCCCTAATATTTTTATTAATTACAAAGCTTGAAGTTAATGAAGGGTTATCAAGATAATTCTTTTCCTGGATTTGAAGATATCCTGAAAATAATTCCACAGCAGATCTAATATTTAATGCATAAGTACCTTTTTGAATACCGCGCATAGCTATTGCCATTACGGTAGCAAAAATAACTGCAGCAAGGGTTATTAACGACCGCCTTTTATTTCTCCAGATATTTCTCCATGCTAATTTCAAAAGCATAAAGCAAGCCCCTCTAAATCTCCCCTAAAGGGAGACTTTGATAAACCTAATTTTAGATTAATTTTTATTCTATTCATTTTAATTTCTTACTTTTTAAATATTTTCCTTAAAAAATCCAAACAACAATCTCTATTAAAATCTAGTATTGCAAACATTTTTAATAATTTTAACTGATAGTTCAATATCACTTTCATTTTTATTAGTCCTACTTAAGTCCCCCTTTGGAGGATATGGGGGGCTTCTAGTTGCCTCTTTCCAGTTCTTGATACGAAAATATTCTGTCAGGAATTTTTGTATCAAAGTGCATATCATCCACTATTATTGCGGTTGAATGTCCTTTCTTGGCGACATTATACATCACCCATTTTGACGGCATCTTTCTGCCATGAAAATCTTTTATATCCGAGTAAACCATATATCTTACCATCGCTCCCCTTTCATTAAAGTACTGAACGACGGCAGGAAGGTAATCTACTTTTCTTACCCAGTAATAAATTTTTCCCCAAACAACCGGAGCATCGGGTTTTGGAGTTAATTGTATTTTCCAGCATTCTTCGTTGGCTATTTTTTCAGTAGTTAAAATTTTTAAATCGTAATCTTTTACCAGGTTTGATTCGCGCACAAGATCGTCATTCGTAAAATCAGATCCGTTCCATGATTGCAGCATCATTGAAGGCGGAATTTTAATTGTGGTTTCTGTGTTGCGCAAGTAAGTCCAAATTTGGTCGCCGATCTTTAAAGTTTTATTGCCTGCTTCCTTTGCCGGGGATTTTGTAACTATCAATGCTTTCTCATTCCCTATCCACCATGAATCCATTTTTAAAGTTCGTGTGTAATCCGGCGTTTTGATTATCATCTCAATCGTACCATATGCTGATTTTCCTTTTACATCATTCTCTGCTTTACTTATTATTTCCTCTGCCGTTTGTGAATAAATTTTTCCTGCCATTATCAGCATCATCGAGATAACTAAAAAAGCTGATTGATTAAGTATGTTTTTCATATTATTGCCATATTTTATAATTGACTAAACGTTCAGTCAAAACTTAAAAACATTTGCAGATTTTGTCAATAACCAAATCTATTTTTTTATAAACTATATGATTAATCACAAAAAATGCTTGATTTAGTTAAATTTTACAGATATTTTATGACTGAACATTTAATCAATAAACTTATTTGGTGAGTCCTAAATGCCCAGGTCTAAAGAACAATTTGAAGAAATAAGAAACAAAACTAAGGAGAATATTCTTAATGCTTCACTAAAACTTTTTGCTGAAAAAGGATTTCATGGGACCTCAATAAATGATATTGCAAAGGCCGCAAAAATATCAAAAGGACTTACATATAACTATTTCGACAGTAAGCAGAAAATAGTTGAGGCTTTGTTTGCCAAAGCCTTTGATGTAACCAAATTTCTTGAAATAGAGATTTCCAAAATTGAAGACCCATATGAAAAACTTAAATTTCTTATTGAAAGCACTTTAAATATGTCCAAGAATAATGACGAATACTGGCGGCTTTATATAAGTATGGCACTGCAGCCGGAAATTATAGAAACTGCAAAAATAATGACCATGGGTTTTTTCAATTCTTTTATCGGCGGCATTGAAATGTTGTTTAAATCCATAGGAATTAAAAACGCGCATTACGAGGCACGAATGTTCGCCGCATTGTTCGACGGACTGGGACTGCAATACATGATAGACAATGACAATTTTCCTTTTGACGAAATGAAAGAATATTTTCTTAAGAAGTACAGCAAGGAAGGAATTGAAGCTTTAAAAAAACTAAGTTAGAACATAGGGATTATAAATAATATCTCATCATCGCCCTTCTGCTTTTCGAACTCGGAATGTTTTAACCGCCACGACATGCACCGCAGCTCCCGCGCGCTCCTTTCGCCAAAGAGTAATTCAAAATCCTTCCATCGACTTTTATCCAGAGGATGAAAGGTTATTATTTTTACCGATTGCGGGTACTTCTATGTTTTTTTTCATAAATGAATTTAGATAAAAGTATACTGTTATTTTTCTGCAAAATATTTTTGTTGTTGGGTTATATTGTACAACTGAATTTCTACTTAATAACAAGGTTAGCAGTTTTAATCTTAATAATGTGTTTATAGCTAAGATTTTTTCCAATCAGTACTGAAATTTAATTCTCTGATCATTTGGAAATTATTTATACACCTAATATTAAAATCTTTGCATACATCTGGTATGTGTCGATTAGCGCCATTTCTGGAAGGCTTTGAGGATTCCGTTGTCACAACACATCTATTTTGTATATCTTTAAGTGCATAGGATAGTAAAAATGGATCTCTACCCATCTTTTCTAATTCATCATCAGTAGGATTTGCTACATATCCCCCATAAGTTATCCGCGCGACTAAATCTTGTTCTACTGCTTCTTCAAGTAATAGTGAATTTTTAACTTTTGTTTGCTCAGCCCACATTGCAAGCGCATCTTTTTCACCATCTTTATCCTTAGTATCAGAAAATTCTTCATATACTTCAATTGGAATTTTGATTTTTGCTTGTTCCCCCTGATAAATAATCCACTCCCAAAATTCAGGGACGCGAGAAATTGGGTAATAATCACGTTTTGCATCAATAAGCGTGTTGGCATCAAGCAGGTATAACAAAGTGGTATTATCTCCTATGTGAATTGATCTATTTGAAATAAACGATGAACTTTCAATGGTTTGATATCTAACAACATACCAGCTTTTGTAGTTGTTAAAGCACCTGCATAAGTTAAACGTTGAACCAACCCAACCAGTGTACCTAATTTATAATTTTTTATCACATAATAATTAGGTCCACCTTCTTTTTTCCTGTTTTTATCTTGATATACTTTGCGATTTTCGATCCACTTATTATGATAAAAATCTCGCAAGCCTTCCCATAAGGAATTGTCAATATCTCCACGTTTATAAAGTCGATAAGCAATATGTGTACTGCTCAATTTTTGTAAAGAAGCATAATCAGATATATCAATTTTTAGATGCTCAAAGCTATAATTAAGAACATGAAATTGTTCAAATTCAATCGCTGGCAGCAAAAATTCACTCGCTACATTATTGCAAAATTTTTCGATTTCCTGATCAAAATAAGCACCACTAACACCAGTTTGACCTAAGATTAAATGAGCCATCTCATGCATTAATGTAAATGACCAAGCTGACTCAGTATCTTGATCATTAATTACAATAAATGGAGCGATGTCATCAGATAACGCAAAACCTCTAAAAACTGTGAGCGCAATATTGCTATGGTATGAACCCAAATTCCCCTTTAGCAGAACAAAAATGCCTTGTGATTCAACCTTTTGCCGTAAATATCGAAATGCTTCTTTATGATTTAATTGAATGCGATATTCTTTGAGGTTAACATTAAGAATATTGCGAATAGTTTGAACAACATTAGCAACTCCATCATCTATTGTATGTTTACCAATAAATTCTAAATGATTTTCTTCATCCGCGTCAATAAGTGTTTCCCGAACCGTGCTTTGTCGTGCTTTAATATCACGTATTAAAATATCTACGTTTACATTCTCATTTTCATCAAACTGTGCTGGCAAGGTACGAAAATCCTCACCTCGATCACCAATTTTTGGTGGCTTGTCAAGGTAAAAGGTTAAGAGAGGTAGATGATATTGTTTAGACATTTTAAGAAGCAAAGCCCTAGAAGGTTCTTTTTCGCCAGATTCAAATGAAGTAAGTTTTTCTACTGCACTCATTTTTTTACTGTCTATCATATTTAGCTTACGAGCTGCATTTTCTTTAGAAAGCAACGAATTATCTCTAGCCCACTTAAGAATTTCCGGCTTAATTTTTGGCATTTATTATTTATACTTTAATTTTTAAAAACTGAATTAGTTGGGATAATATTCTCAAATCGTTAATTCTAATTTAACAACTTTATTAAAAAAAAGTAAAAGGACAAAATCGATTCTCTATCTTTAAGCAATTTACAAATACCTCCAACTATAAGTTACACTACATGTATTATTTATTAAAGACACGTAAATATGCATGCAGCCGCATATCTATAATCCAGGTGATATTATGTTTTTTGATTTTTTCTAAAGTGTCCTCACCCTTAAACATAAACCCCAATCATCATTATTCCGTGGTCGTTAGATAAAAACTGGTGTAACTTAAATAATTTTCTCATAAAAAACAGAAATTAATCTAAAAGACACGAATTATAGCTTAAATTAATAATGTCTTTTGTTACTCAGATAATTACAAAGAAAATAATTTTACTTTATTTAAAGGATCCCTTCGGAGATTTCCAGATGATCCTATACCTTGTTCACTTTCAATAATTCTGTAAACTATATCAAATTGAACTAACATGTATATAAATTAATAAAGTGTTTTCAATATCATAATTAATAAAAACTAAAAATTTGGAATATATAAAGTCACCCCTCCATCGAGGCTCGGCCTCGCCAAGAATGATTCGGGGAATTTAGAGGGGCTTGCATTATGCCCTGCTAACCCTTAAGGTTTTTGATTATATCTCAATCACTTTTTGTTTTTTCTTCTGTGATAAATGTTCAACAACATTACCAATTATTTCATTTTTCAAAGTTTCAAGCATTCTTGTTTTTACAAAATGCCGGTAAGTAATAAGGCTGATTTCACGAACAGGCACAGGAGGCTTGAATTCTCTGATATTATTTTTTTGCTTCACACTTAAATGTTCAACAGCTAATTCCGGAAGAATCGTTATACCTTCATATTGATCAACCATTTTGATTAGCGAATCAATGCTGCCTGCTTCATATTCAAGATTGCTGTTAGTAATTTCTTTCTTTTTCAGTTCACACAAGTTAACAATTTGTGAACGGAGACAATGCCCTTCTTCCAGGAGCCACAAGTGATTAAGATTAATATCTTCTGCGAGTAGATATTTTTTATTCAACACGGTTTCGCCTTTTGAAGCATAAACAAAAAATTCTTCTTTGTATAATGGCTGTTCCAATATTGATGAATTATTAAGAGGTGTTGCAAGAATTCCGACATCAAGAATATTTTTCTCAAGCTTTTCGATTATATATTCAGTAGTTAATTCCCAGATTTTTACTTTTATTTCCGGGTATTTCTTCAGAAATTGTCTTAAGAAGATCGGCAAAAGGAACGGAGCTACAGTAGGAATAATTCCGATTCTCAGCTCTCCTTTTAATTCTCCTTTTAATGAATGGGCGATTTCTTTTAAAGCGCTTGCTTCTTTTAAGATTGTTTTTGCCTGCTGAATAATTTCTTTGCCTGCTTCGGTTGGTATTACCGGCTGCTTACTCCTATCGAATATTTTTATACCCAATTCATCTTCGAGTTTTTGGATCATCATACTTAACGTGGGTTGTGTGACGCAGCACGCTTCTGCCGCTTTTACAAAATGACGATGGGAATCGACCGCTATTAAATATTCCAACTGCTGTAAATTCATGTTATAGATATTATTTATAATATAATAGAAAACATCAATTTGATTGATTGTAAAATAAATAATACTATTAAATAAACAAAAAATTTAAATGATTATTTATAAACAAAAAGGTATTAAAAATGGAAAACGGAAATAATAATAATGAGAGCAAATGCCCGGTTGTAGGGCATGGCGCAGGCGGCGGTACAACAAACCGTGATTGGTGGCCAAATAAGTTAAACCTGAATATTCTTAGGCAGCATTCTTCCAAGTCTAATCCAATGGGTGAAGAGTTTAATTACGCAGAGGAGTTCAAGAAACTCGACCTGAATGCCGTGAAAAAAGACCTCTTCGATCTAATGACTAAATCTCAGGATTGGTGGCCGGCTGATTTCGGTCATTATGGACCGTTCTTCATTCGTATGGCTTGGCACAGCGCAGGTACTTACCGTATTACCGACGGACGCGGCGGTGGCGGAACGGGAAGCCAGCGTTTTGAACCGCTCAATAGCTGGCCTGACAATGTGAACCTCGATAAAGCACGCAGGCTGATTTGGCCTATTAAACAGAAGTACGGAAAGAAAATTTCATGGGCCGACCTTATAATCCTTGCCGGTAATTGTGCTCTCGAGTCTATGGGCTTTAAAACTTTCGGTTTCGGCGGCGGGCGTGAAGATGTTTGGGAGCCTTTGGAAGACATCTACTGGGGTTCGGAAGGCGAGTGGCTTGAAGACAAGCGTTACACGGGTGACCGTGATCTCGAGAATCCGCTTGCCGCAGTTCAGATGGGACTTATTTACGTTAACCCGGAAGGGCCTAACGGAAATCCTGATCCGGTCTTAGCAGCACGTGACATTCGCGAAACATTCAAGCGAATGGCTATGAATGATGAAGAAACTGTGGCGCTTATTGCAGGCGGACACACATTCGGCAAAGCCCATGGCGCTGCTGATCCAAATAAATACGTCGGACCGGAACCCGCAGGTGCAAACATTGAAGAACAAGGACTCGGCTGGAAAAGCAGTTTTGGCTCAGGTCATGGTGATGATACAATTGGCGGCGGACCGGAAGTAACCTGGACTACAACTCCGACCAAGTGGAGCAACAACTTCTTTGAAATTCTGTTCGGCTTCGAATGGGAGTTAACTAAGAGCCCTGCAGGTGCAAAACAGTGGGTGGCTAAGAATGGCCCAAATACTGTCCCGGATGCTCACAATCCGTCAAAGAAACATCCGCCGACAATGCTTACTACCGACCTCTCACTTAGGTTTGATCCTGCTTACGAAAAAATTTCAAGACGCTTTTATGAGCATCCGGATGAGTTTGCAGACGCGTTTGCCCGTGCATGGTTTAAACTAACACACCGCGATATGGGCCCAATTGCACGCTATCTTGGTCCAGAGGTGCCTAAGGAAGAACTGATTTGGCAAGACCCGATTCCGGCTGTTACCCATAAACTAATTGGCAAAAAAGATATCGAAGAATTGAAGGGTAAAATTCTGGATTCGGGTTTGTCCGTTTCACAACTTGTATCTACAGCATGGGCATCAGCATCTACATTTCGCGGTTCCGATAAACGCGGCGGAGCAAATGGTGCTCGCATTCAACTTGCCCCGCAGAAAGATTGGGAAGTTAACAACCCGGCTCAACTTGCGAAAGTGCTAAAGAAGCTTAAGAGTATCCAAAAAGAATTTAACAACGCTCAATCCGGTAAAAGGAAAGTTTCGCTTGCTGACCTCATCGTTCTGGGCGGATGCGCAGCAGTTGAGAAGGCATCTACGAAAGCCGGTTACGATATAAAAGTACCTTTTAAACCGGGACGAACTGATGCACAGCAAGAGCAGACCGATGTGGAATCTTTTGCTGTACTTGAACCTAATGCAGACGGATTCCGTAATTATCTGAAAACTAAATATATGAACTCAACTGAGGAAATGCTGGTTGACCGTGCACAGCTTTTAACGCTTACCCCGCCCGAGATGACGGTTCTGGTTGGCGGTATGCGTGTTCTTAACACAAACTTTGATGGGTCTAAACACGGCGTGTTTACAAAGCATCCGGAAACACTCACCAATGATTTTTTTGTTAATTTATTGGATTTAAATACAAAGTGGAAGGCAACTTCCGAAGAAGTTTTTGAAGGTAGTGACCGTGCAACAGGCAAAGTTAAGTGGACAGGCACCCGTGTTGATCTCATCTTTGGTTCTAACTCAGAACTTCGTGCCCTCGCAGAGGTTTATGCATGTGAAGACTCTAAAAAGAAGTTTGTAAAGGACTTTGTGGCTGCATGGAATAAAGTGATGAACCTTGACCGATTTGATTTAGCCTGATTTCAGTGCCTTTGAAAAATTGGTAATAAAATTATTTATTGTTTACCCTCGTTGATCGGCAAGTTTATCAGTGTGGGTTAAAAGGTGGTCCGGTAACGGGCCGCCTTTTTTAATACTTTGAGTTATTATACCTAGCCCGCGCTTAAAATATAATAAAGCTTATAACAGCATAGCTTTCCGACTGCCCGCCCAAATTTAAAACTATTTTTTAACAAATTATTTTTGCCAGGATATTATATTACCTATTGACCTTTAATTTATTAAAAATGTTATGTACAAAATTAGTTTAAATAAAAAAATATTTTAATTTTATTTTTGTCTAATTTATTGTATTATTCTTTTTTAAGCATTACTAATCCAATAATTCCCCATAAACTAAAGAAAAGAGGAAATACTAACATTCCCCACATTTCATTTAATAAATGTCCGAAAAGCTTGTCTTTCCCAAGCATAAAAAGAATTGAAAGTAAAATAAACAGAAAAAATGTAGCTATGCTTATTGTTTTATAAAGAAAGTACTTTTCCCTTTCATTGAATTTTCGTTTTTGCTTGTTTTTAGTTTTGCTTTTATAATCATAAACATAGACAATCAAAAGAAGAGGGTATACAAAAGTATATAGACTGCCCTCGAGAATTTGATAATAAGCGAAACCAAAAAAGAAAATTCCTATGACAATAATTAAGATAAAAAAGCTTCGTTTTATTTCGATATACGAATCAGAGTTGAATAAATTGATAATGGATTTTCTAAAATTTGAGATACCGTTCTCTGCCCATCCCAGATTAAACATAATTAAACCGAATATTGAGTGAAGTAATAACCACAATGGTATTAAATATATCGGTAAAAATTGTTTAAAGGATTGCCCAGTATAAGTTTTAATATTATTTCCATAGAAAAATCCTAAGATTAAAAAAACTAATGGTAAAATTGCAGATAAACCCAACGCAACTTTCCATATTGCCCAATTCATTTCATTCTGAGTTTGCTTTTTCCTTTGGAAAAAGTTCACAAAAAACATGAAAACTAAAAAGTATATTGCATAAGCAATGTCTAAAACTACTGTAGTTATATGGATAAAGAAGCAAATTACTGGAAAAATCATAAATATAATTCCAGATAACAATTCAATAAAAAATATTTTTTTTAAGTTCATTTTTCTCCTAATTAAAAAATATCTCTTCAACTAATTTCCTGAACAATTTTGATATTTTAAGAGCAATTTGTAAACTTAGATCATATTTCCCAGGTTCAATTGCATTTATAGTTTGACGGAAAACATTTTATATTTTTGCCAGTCCTTCTTGCGATAATCCTCGTTCGGTACGTAAATATGCTAAATTATTTTTCACATTAAATTATCTAATTTTAATAATAACATTGTACATAACTATACTAATGTTGCATGTATTATTTAACTAAGAAACGTAGTTGTGCATGCAACTGCATACCTATCATCCGGGGATAATTCTTTTCGATTTGTACTTATAGTGGCTAATCCTAACCATCACCCCCAATCATCATTATTACGCGGTCATTAGATAAATGTTGTTATAACTTAAATAATTTTCTCATAAAAAACAGAAATAATTTTAAAGAGCAAGATTTTTAGCCCAGCATAATAAGTCTTTTATTATACGGAGAAACGCGGAGGAAATAATTTTTTTAGTTCGTGTGACACACTATAACATTTGTTTGCTGCACGGAAAAAACTAAAATAAACGATTGACGAAAGTTCAAATAACGCTTATTTTATTCCCTTAAAATTAAACCACGTAGCGGATCTAATAATACTATTAAATTTTAACGGAGAAACTTATATGAGTATAGGAGAAATCGGGATTGTTCCTAATGATACTTTTGTATCCAAAATAGAAGTAACAAAACAATGGTGGGTGTTAATTCCTCTGGCTATTATGATTGCTGCCATAATAAGTCATGTACTCTGGTTTATTAATTTCGTTCATGTATTAGGCGGAATATTATGGACAGGCACAGACTTGTTTATGGGTTTTATGATCGGCCCGATAATGAGAAGGATAACTATACAGGCCCGCCGCGAAGTTATTCTCCGTCTGATGCCGAAGATGCTTTTTTATATGCCTCTTCTTGCTATAATTACTACAACTGCCGGCTGGTATATGGCCGAATGGCTGGGATTTTTTACGCTGCCGTTCCCAACCGCATGGTGGCTTGTTGCAGCGCTTTCAATAGTAGCGATATTAACAATACAAGGACTTGGTATTTTACTTCCTACAAATCTTAAAATTTATTTCGAGATGCGAAAAGTAAAACCGGACGGGCAAAGAATTCAAAAGTTAATGAAGACTTATGTACGTGTAGTTGCAATACAGGGACTAATGCAAATAGGAATTATAGTTGTGATGTCGAGATTTGCAACGGGAGTTTAAAATAAGCATGAATGCATGGCTGTATGGTTGCATGTTTGAATGAATGCATGTTTTAAAATTTCATGCAGCCATGCTTCTTACTATTTTGTCTTGACTGCTTTAATCAATTTTTCGATGGCTGAAACCATTTCTAGTTCTACCTGTCCATAAGGTTTTTTTGCAGCTTTAATTAATTCCATTTTTTTATCGACCCAATTTGTATCAACTGTTTTATTATCTGAAATAAGTTTGACTGCTTCTAAACCGGCATCTGAAATATCTTTTAAATTCTTCGGACATCGGTTCTATCTCTCTTAATATCGGTGAATCATTTATTGTCTTTTCAAGATCAGAATAATTGTCCTTCCAAAGATTCAGCCAGAAAGTAATACTTTCCTTAAACTCATTATTACCTTTTAAGAATTCATCAACATAGTTCCTAAAATGTCTGTCAATTTCGGATTCCGGCCTGGCTGCATCTACAACTCGCGTGTATGGTGAATAGGCTGTATAATGTATTCCCTGGGAATGACGGCGATAGCCTTTTACCGGTTCGACAACATTTACAAAATTCTTTAACGCAGTTATGTCATGGTTGTTAGTCAATCTTCTCAGCATCATATCATAATTTTTAATTTGGGTAAGTCCGTAATCTTCAAGCTCATAATTTATTATATCAAGCCTTCTATACATATCATCAACATTTCTTACGGAGTCGGGTGACCAAAATCTTTCAGCAATTGCAGCAGTTCTAGGCCAAATTCTTGAATCGATATTTTCCGGGGTAACCAGCTCGGCCCACTGAGTTGCTTCTCCTCCTAAAATATTTTTCCTTACATCTTCACTTAAGTTAGAGTCCGGCGGAATGGGATCAATTAAATAATGATAAGATGCCGGGCGCATAAGATCGATGTAATATCCATTTGATAAAATTCCCATGTAGCCTTTTCTTGCAGCAGCAAACAATGCTTTTTGCCCGCGCCATGACTGGATTACGATATTATTGGGCATTCCCGGCTGAAGTATTTCATCCCATCCTATCATTTTTTTATGATGCTTTGTTAAAATTTTAAGAATCTTTTTATTAAAATATGTTTGAAGATCGGCAGTAGTAGGGATTTTATGTTTCTTCATAAAAGCCTACAATCGATTTATTTGCTTTCCAATCCTTACCGTTATTTTCATCGCCGCCAATATGAAAATATTCGTCGGGAAAAAGCTTTGCCATCTCTCCGAATAAATTATCCAGAAATTTATATGTGGCAGGTATAGTAGGATTAAAAACAGCATTAAAAACTCCCCAGCTTAGAGCTACAAAATACGGCCCGGGTGCGCTTGCTAATTCCGGGTGGGAAACAAACCAGCTTTGAGTATGAGAAGGCACATCGAACTCCGGTATTATTCTAATTCCCCTTGCATCAGCATAAGCAATTATATCTTTAATTTGTGCTTGTGTAAAATATTGGCCGTCGGAACCTAGCTTTGTCAGTTCGGGATAAATTTTACTTTCAACTCTAAATCCCTGGTCATCACTTAAATGTAAATGAAGAACATTCATCTTTAAAAAAGCCATTCCGTCAAGATTTCTTTTGATTACAGCAACCGGCATAAAATGGCGGCTTACATCAATCATTAAACCTCTCCAAGGGAAACGCGGATGATCAATTATTTTAACCGCCGGTATATAGTAACCTTCCGTATCAACACTCAGTAATTGAATAAACGTCTGCAGCCCGTGAATAGCGCCGAGATCAGTCTCTGCATTTAATTCAACTTTTTGCGGAGTAACTAAAAGTGTGTAGGATTCTTTTTCATGAATCCCGAGTTTTCCCGGTTCTTTGCAATTAATAATAAAATTTGAAGTATCGCTTTTGCTTGTGTCCGTAATAAAATCCTGGTGAAAGAATAATCCCGTTCTGCCTGATAAATGTCTTAACATTCGTGTTGCGGCTCCATACATTCTTTTATTTGGATTTCCTAATACAGAAATTGAGAATAAAGTATCCAATCTGAATTTACCCTGCATTAAAATTGTTTTTGCAGGGACAGGCATTAAGTTTAACTCTTCTGTCTGTTCTTGTGCATTTATTATTGTTGTAACAAGAAAAAAGGTAATTAAAAAAATTATGTGGATTTTTGAATACTTCATTTTTCTTTTCCCATTTATGTAATTATTTAAATGATTTAGTATTGATTATATTTTTTAATTCATCAAGTGCAAAAAGAATTTCATCATCAGTATTATAAAAATGCGGAGCCAGGCGAATTCCAGCACCTTCACGATAATCTATTAATATATTTCTCTTAATTAATTCTTTAGATATTTCATACGAATCAGGCATATCAAGAGTTACAGTTCCGCCTCTAACTTTAGAGTCCAAAGGAGTATTAATTCTATAACCTTCTTTTTGAGCTTCGGAAATAATTAAAGACGTTTGATGAATTGACTTATTTCTTATTTTATCTACTCCAACAGCAGTAACAATCTTCGGCCCTTCCTGTGCAGAGTATAAAGCCGGGATTGAAGGAGTGCCGTTCATAAATCTATAAGCATTATCTGCATATTCCATTTTCTCATTAAATGCAAAAGGATTTTTATGGGCAATCCAGCCTGTAATATTAGGTTCCAGTGTGTTTCTAAACCCGGGTTTAATCCAGAGGAAAGCACCTCCTGGTCCGCCGCACAGCCATTTTAATACGCCTCCGATTAATACATCAACTCCTAACTTCTTAACATCAATCTCAATTGTACCGACAGAATGGTAAGCATCCAAAATAACCAGAGCGCCGACCGAGTGAGCTTTTTCTACAATTGATTTTACATCCACAATATATGCACTTTTAAATAAGACATGAGATATTGGAACAAGCAATGTATTTTCATCAATAGCATTAAGTACTTTTTCTGTCGGGAAAGTGATGCCGTCATCCGATTTATATATTTCAACTATTGCCCCTTCATTTTGCGCAAGCTTTTCATAAACATACATGTCAGAAGGAAATTCTAAATTTGAATATACTACCTTGTTTCTCTTTGTCTTAAAATTAAAAGATGATATTAATATTGCCTGCATAGTTGAAATATTCGGATGCATTGAGATTTCATTTGGTGATGCGCCAATTAATGGAGCTATTATATTTCCTACTTTTAACGATAATCCCCACCATTCTTCTTCCCAGGCATTTACACCTTTCGTTGCCCAAATTTCAGCATAATCATGCATCTTAGTATAAACAGATTTTGGCATAGCGCCAAGTGAATTTGAAATTAAATAAGTGTTAGTATTAAGTATTGGAAATTCTTCCCGCCATTTTAAAAGTAGATCATCTTTAATTGAGTTCATTTGTTTATCCGGTAATTTTAATACAATATTTTATAAACGCTCCAAAATGCTGATTTCTCCATATTTAACAAATTCAAATTTTCTATTTTATAATATTTAAACATAGCATTAGGTAGGACTAAATATTTAATTGAATTTTCTTTTAAATAGTTTATATCAAATTTAGCCAATTTATTAAATTTTAAAAATTTATTATCCTTCAGAGGCCTTACAACTCTTTTAAATAAATCCGGAGTTGAGATGAAACCATTACATCAACAAAATGCCAATCAAATGAAACAATCAAAATTTTATTATTCTTGAAATCGTCAATATTCTCATTTACTAAACGATTTATGTACTTACCTGTTTTAAGGTCAGAATAGGTAAAATATGAAGTTGAAGAATGCATTAAATCTTGTTTAACAAAGAATAAAATCAATATAAGGGATATAATACTAAAAATTATAACATTAAGATGTTTAATTGGAAATCTTTCTCTAAGGAATAAAGTTAAAAGCTGCGATGAAAAGGGCAATAACAAAATACTCCAGCTGCAAGCAATTCGCCAATAATTATGAGAAGGCATAGTCTTCCCCAATAAAGCGAACAATGACATGGTAGAGAGGGATAGGAAGAATAATATCAAATATTGACTAATAATTTTATTTTTTAAGCTAAGCAAGATCAATGAAACTATACCAATAATATTCAAAGACAAGAGATTTAGTTTAAAGAATTGTACTAATGGGTTATAACTTAAACCATCAATGAATGTCTTAGGTTTAAATTCCCCTGTAACAATGCTTACAAATCCAAATAGTTTACCAGATTCAAAATAATCCAAAATTATCCAGACAACAGGAAAACTAAACAGAATAATTGAAGCGATTAAAATTACTTTATAATTTTTATTTAAGGTTTTCTCCTTATACTGAAAATAAATTAATACAAATAGAAAGCTAAAAGAATAAATCCATCCTTCATATCTGACAGTATCTGAAAAGAAAAGAAAAACGCATGCAATTATTAATGAAGCCAAATCTTTTTTATTTAACCATCTAACAAAAAAAGAA
Source organism: uncultured Bacteroidota bacterium (assembly GCA_963710735.1). GTDB lineage: Bacteria > Bacteroidota > Ignavibacteria > Ignavibacteriales > Ignavibacteriaceae > FEN-1297. Next base: position 310,827 of record CAVQBN010000006.1, read on the forward strand.
AAGGCGCCCACTATAAAGAAGAAAAACATAATCTCCATTAAAGGTAAAACACTTAATATCAGTACCGGGGTAAATATGGAGCTAAGAAAAGCGGTTATAATCGTGATAATCTGATCGTGAAATAATTCATGGGATAAGTATGTTATGCCCAACAAGGTTAGGATGCCAAAACCCATGCTTATAATTCTTGGCACAATTAAAAGATTGTGAAAGAAATTAAAAAAAGACCCTACAAATAATTTGTAAAAAGGCAGCCAGACAAAATTTTCATGAAATAAATGCCTGCTCCATTGATATGCTTGTAAAGTATGAATTGATTCATCAGCAGAAACAGAATAAAATCCATTTGATATCAAAGTAATTTGGATCAATAATAATATAATTACTGCACCAATAATTCCAGTACTATTGACCAGCAATATTTGTTTCTTACTTTTATCATCACCTTTAAAGGAATATTTTTCTTCAATTATTTCCAAATCTTTACAATTTTAATTAAGAAATTTTGTTTATTAATTTACTTTACAATCAAACAAGATTTAAATATTTCAGCTTAAAAGAATTTACTTAGTTAGCGGATAACCATTTAATACCACTAGGATCTAAATTATGATTTCTTTAATCGGTTAAACTATAAAAATTAAATATTTAATATCCATACTTTTTTCAGAAAGTTGGTGATGATTAGTTCAAAAAATTTTACCATGCATAAGCTTCCGGTGCTTGATTACCAGGTCCCGGCCATATCTCATCGAGTTTCTTTAGAACATCCTCAGAAAGTTTAATTTTAACAGCTTCAACACTCTGTTCAAACTGTTCCAGAGTTCTCGGACCAATAATAGGTGAAGTAATAACCGGATTATTTAACATCCAGGCTAAAGCAACATCAGCAGGTTTTATATTAATTTCTTTACAAAGTTTTTCGTAAGCTTCGATCTGGGGACGAAGTTTTTCTACAGACTTCTGAAGTGCTTCCCGGCTTCTTCTTTGACCTTCATCTATTTTTCCTAGAACTCCGCAAAGAATACCGCCGCCTAACGGACTCCAGGGTATTACCCCAACACCCATTGCTTTACAAGCAGGCAGAACTTCCAATTCGACATGCCTGTTCCTTAAACTGTAAATACTTTGTTCCGAAACCAATCCCAAAAAGTTTCTTTGCTTTGCAATATAATTTGCTTCAACAATATTCCATGCCGCAAAGTTGCTGCTGCCGGCATAAGTTATTTTTCCTTCCCTTACCAGCTGCTCCATCGCCTGCCAGATTTCTTCCCACGGAGTATTTCTATCAACATGATGCATCTGGTATAGATCAATATGGTCAGTCTTTAATCTTTTTAAGCTGTCTTCACATGCTTTGCGAATATTATAAGCAGATAGTTTTAAATCATTAACTCCTTCTCCCATCTTACCGTAAACTTTGGTAGCCAAAACAATTTTATCTCTCCTGCCGCCTTGTTCAAGCCATCTGCCTATAAGTCCTTCCGTATAACCAACACCTTTATCATTTCCGTAAACATTTGCAGTATCAAAGAAATTAACTCCTAATTCCAACGCTCTATCCATTATTTTAAAACTGTCTTTTTCCGAAGTATATGAACCGAAATTCATTGTTCCTAAACATATTTTACTTACTTTTAATCCGGTTCTTCCGAGATATGCATACTCCATAAATTACTCCGTTTTATTTATAGCAAACATTAATAATATTTTTAAAAATTGAAACAACCGGACAATGATCTTTATTTTCAATAATCTGCCCGGTTGTTTAATAGTAGATTTATTTAAATTACTGAAGTTACGCAAGATGATAGAAAACGAGTGTCATACCCGCGAAAGCGGGTATCCACTATGCGAAAATAAGCTAAAAATGGATTCTCACTTTCGTGAGAATGACAATAACGGACCTCAAAATGCATTTCTGCGTAACTTCAGTAAATTATAAATTTATAGGATCGCCAGGTACATCCTTATCGATCTTTTGTTCAACATTAAATTTAAATACATTTTCCGGGTTTGTTAATCTTACAATCTTTACATCTTTTATTCTGCTTAACGGTACAATTTGATCACTCATTCCGTTAGTAGCTTTCTGGCTTGACCAATATACAACATTTTTGTTTCCATCTTTATCAATATACCAGCCAAGAAAAACTACGGAATGCCCTATTCCGGTCTTCCAGGAAATATTCATAAAGTCTCCCGGCCTTGCATCTTCCGGTTTAACGACCTTACCCATATCAGCATATTGAACGAGTGCATATTCACTGCCGAAACCATCAGCATTCCAGATGCCCCAGTATTTTATCCAGTCTTCTCTTCTCCCGCCGTCGGGTTCCTGCATTCTCATTGCTTCGATTCTATTATCAGAGATTTTTTCCGAGCCGTCCGGTAAGATAAAATTCAGAGCAGTAATTAAAACTGAATATGATGACCCGCTGCAATAACTTGTTGTTCTCGGCGGTGCTATTAATGAATGGCTGAATAATTTTAAATTATAACCTATGGGAGATTCTGTTGGAGTTGAATCTTTCCCAATAAAATATCCCCCTCCGTCCATTGCATGAGACTGAACAGAATCAACAGCTCTTAAAACTTCAAGGTTATAACCTTCTGTATATTTCCCATAATTTTTAAGATGATTAAGGTTATAAGGATTTGCAGAAATATCCTCAGACTTAAGCAATAACCATTTATGCATGGAGCCTTTTTTAGAATCTTTGCTATTTGATTGCTGGAATCCTAATAATAAAGCCGCGGTAAATAATATTACAAAATATTTAAAGTAATGAGACATTTTTTTATCCCTTTAGTTATATCTAAATCGATTTTATTGGCAAATATAAAAACAAAAAATTATTAATGGCGAATAACCATTATCTGGTAGTGTCCTAATTTACTAAAATTATTGCGGATAAATCATCCCTCGACTCCGCTCGGGATGACAATTCAAATATATTTGTCATGGTGAGCGGAGTCGAACCATGACTTAGATTAATAAATTAGGACACTGCCAATTATCTTTTAATGATTCCCTTTATTTGGTTTCCATTTAAGAAATTAGAAATGTTCTCAATAGCTCGTTTTTGCCCTTCTATTAAAGCTCCGGGAATTATAGCAGAATTATGAGGGGAACCAAGTATGTTCGGAAGCTCAAAGAAAGGATAATTCAATTTAAACTCTCCGTAATTAAAAGGCTCGTACCACCATGCATCAATACCGGCCATAAAATCCGGATGGAGTTTTTAAATGTTCGTATAATGCTTCTTCTTGAACGATTGCTCCTCTTGCAACATTAATAAAAACCGCATCATCTTTCATTAAATCAAATTCTTTTTTACCAATTAATCCTCTCGTAATTTCATTAAGCGGAATTGAAATAATTAAAATATCGGATTCCTTTAATACATAATTTAAGTCTGTTAACGTACCAATAAAATCAATCTTTTCTTCAGTTTTTCCGCTGCTATTTATTCCATAAATTTTTACTCCAAATCCTTTTAATAAATCAGCAGTTGCTTTGCCGATACTTCCAAAACCAATAATACCGCAAATTTTTCCTCTTAAAGTTCTGTGTATTTGTTCTCTGATCAAACTCTCCGCCGATCATTTTGTTATGATTTAATAAAAGTAATTTTTCCAATGCAAGAATCATTGCAACGGTATGTTCTGCCATAGGTTCGGCATAAGCGCCCTGGTTGCTTGCAATTATGCAATCCTTCGGAAACATATCAAAATTTAAATGATCATATCCGGCGGAAAGAAGCTGAATAAATTTTAAATTATTAAAGGATACTTTTGTCAATTGACTTTAATTCTCTGGGAGGATTCCACGCAAGCAAAATATCAGACTGCTGAACAAGTGAATTTCGTTCATGTTCCTCAAGATCTTTTAGAAAAATAATTCGCATTTCCATCAAGAACTTCTTTATAAATTGGACGTTCCTCTTCTTCAACTTTATAAGATATTACAATTTGATGATTATTCATTTTGCAAAATTATTTTGTAATGTCCTAATTTGCACAAATTACTAACTAATAAATCATCCCTCGACTTCGCTCGGGATGATAATTTGAATCTATATGTCATGGTGAGCGGAGTCGAACCATGACTTGGATAGGCGAACTAGGACACTACCAATTATTTGTTTACGGCACTCATAGCTCTTTCAGGATAACGCAATCCCTTTGCAAATCCTTTCGGTGCAATTTCGTCCAATCTTTTAAGATCACTCTCGGTTAAAGTAACTTTTAATGATCCTAAATTATCTTCAAGATATTTTATTCTCTTAGTTCCTGCAATAGGAACAATATAATCGCCTTTAGCCAGCAGCCAGGCCAATGCCAGCTGGGGAACCGTGCATTTTTTTTCACGGGCAAATTCTTCAATCTTATTTAAGGTATTAACATTATGTTCAAAATTTTCTTCCTGAAATCTCGGAGAAAAACGCCGGTAATCTTTTTCAGGCAAATCGTCAATCTTTTTGAAATTGCCGGTTAAAAAACCGCGGCCAAGCGGACTGTAAGCGACAAATCCGATTCCTAATTCTTTACAGGTCGATAAGATTTCGTCTTCAGGATCCCTCGTCCAAAGTGAATATTCTGTTTGAAGAGCAGCAATCGGATGAATTTTATTTGCTCTTCTTATTGTTTGAGGTGCAGCTTCCGATAAACCTAAATATTTTACTTTACCTTCTTTTACTAAATCAGCCATCGTTCCGACCGTATCTTCAATCGGCGTATTTGGATCAACTCTATGCTGATAATATAAATCAATAACATCCACACCTAATCTTTTCAGACTTGCTTCGCATGCTTTTCTAACATATTCCGGTTTACCATTAACACCAAGAAAACTTCCGTCATTTCCTCTTACGTTTCCAAACTTTGTTGCTAAAATTACTTTATTTCTTCTATCTTTAATTGCTTTGCCGACTAATTCTTCATTATGGCCGACACCATACATATCCGCAGTATCTAAAAAATTCAAACCTAATTCAATTGCTTTGTGAATTGTTGCAATTGATTCTTTATCATTTCTTTCACCATAAAATTCCGACATTCCCATACAGCCTAATCCTAAAGCTGATACTGTTAGACCATTATTTCCTAATTTTCTTTTTTTCATCTATAATTCTCCTTATCTATATAATAGTGCTTTCCTTAAAAGGAGAGGACAATATTAATTAATTTTTACATATGTTTTTAAAAATGAGTTAGTTAATGCCCATGCTTGTTTTGATGCATCGGGATTGTAGCTTGAACGTGCATCGCAGAAGAACCCATGATCGGCATCTGAAAAAACTACATTAACAAAATTAATATTTTTTTCTTTAAGCGTACCAGTAATTGTTGAAACTTGATCCTGTCCAATGTGTTTATCAAGGCCTCCCCAAAACATTAATTGCGGAGCTTCCATTTTATCAGCCCGATTAAGTATACTGGTAATGTTACCGCCGTAAAATGATATAGCAGCTTTTAATTTAAATGAAGTATTTGCAAGAAAAGAAACTCTGCCTCCCAAACAAAATCCTATAGAAGCAATTTGATCAGGCAAAATTCTAGCATAATCTTTCAACCAATTATAAGCAGCTGAAATATCTGCAATCAAATTATCAACAGTTATTGCTTGTGTATGTTTTTTAACTTCATCATAATTATTATAGCTTCCTTCAAAACCCGGGCCTGTTCGGTGAAATAATTCCGGAGCTACAGCAATAAATCCTTCCCTGGCAAATCGTTCGGTTATGTCCTTAATATAAGTATTGACGCCAAAAGCTTCCTGAAAGACCATCAATCCCGGATAATTAGAAGTCTCTTTCGGCCTGGCTGCAAAAGCCGTCATTGAAGTTCCGTCTGAAACATTTAATTTGATATCTTCAATTATTATTTCCCTCATAATTCTGTTACCTGCTGAAATTTCTAATATGAAATAAATATTGGTATTTGACTAAATCTTTTTGATTGAGTCAAACACCACTTACTTTTTATTTAATATAAACTAATTGTTTTATTAAAGGCGTGAGCCCCGTTCCATTAAATATGTAAGGAAATTAAATTCATTATAAAATATTGTTTACTTTATAACTTAATCTGCAATTGGTTATTTATCAATTGATTTTGATATTTTGAAAGCGGAGAGCCTGCCGGGCCTTGAGTAACCTGACCGCTTGTGTTAAATCTGGAACCATGACACGGACAAACAAACTGCTGATTAGAAGAATCGAAATCGGTAATTACACAGCCTTGATGAGTACAAATTGCAGACAAAGCATTATACGTGTCTTTGTTCGGGTGATCTACCAAAAGATAATTATTTTGATACTGTAAAAGAGCTGCACCGCCTGCATTTGCCAGCGGTGAAGATGAGTCTATATTTAAAGATATAGTGTTGTTGCTCGGTGTTACGTTAATTGTTTGTAAACCGGAAGATGAACCTGCGCTCGCTGGGTTTGCCTGATTGCAGCTTTCTAAAATAGGACCTAAAATAGCCGGGACTGCTAATATAGCCGCACCCTGAGCAGTTTTTGTAAAAAACTCTCGGCGGGATATTTTCATTCTTTTAACTCCGCTTGTTAATGATATGTAAGTTAGGTTAGGACAAACTCCTTTAAAAGATATCTTTGCCCTTTTTTAATTTATGAAAAGCCGCCTCATATTAATCTGATAAAGAAACATTACTTCAAAATCTATCTAAAATAAGGCGTTCATTAATATGAGCGGCTCTTTCAAAATTCTGGATAAAAAAATATTTTATCGAAGCGGTAGTATCAAGGTCGTTTTAAATTCCAATAATGACCGTTAACACAATTATTGAAAAGTATAATTAATAATTAAAAAATATTTAATAAGAATTTATTTAGAACTGTTAAAGATGAGAAAATGGAAAGAGGCTGTCTAAATTGATTTAAAACACTAAATTAAAAGCTTAATATAAACTTAATTGAAGTTAACAGTTTTATATTGCAATTTGTTATTGAAAAATATTCGATGGGGGTTTTATGAATTATTTTATACAATTTGAAAAGGGGCTATTTCTTAGAGAACAAGTTTTCCACATTTCTTATGGAAGAATGAACACAATTCCTACCTTTGCATTTTTAATAAATTATTTATACAAGACATTTCAAAAGAAATCTTCAATTTATTTTCTGTGTGTGAAAGGCTATTAATATGAAAAAACTGCCGTTACTTGTTTTAGTTATAATTCTTACACTAACCATTTTTCAGTTTAGCTGCAACAGCCCAACTGCACCCAAGCAAAACAACCCGCCTGATACAACAAGTAATAATTTTACATGGCAAAAATTTACTTTTGGTGCATCAAATGCGGGAAGTAGCCATTTGTCTGATGTAGCAATTATAAGCGATACTAACATTTGGTGTGTGGGCGCTGTTTATCTTGACTCCACAAATGGAGTGCCGGACCCAAATGCATACAATGCTGTGCACTGGAATGGAAGTAACTGGGAATTGAAAAAGATACAGTTCTACACATTCTGCGGACAACAGCAAACCGGTTCTTATCCAGTAAATGCTGTTGTATCCTTGGGAGATTCAGTTGTTTGGATTGCGTCAATTAATTCTCAAATAGCGATATTGAATGGCGGTAGGCAAACTAAAATAATGTGTGTTCCTGTTTCAGTTTCAAAAATGTGGGCTGCAAACATTAATGAAGTTTATACAGTTGGATCAATTGGACAAATTGGCCATTATCAAAACGGCAGTTGGCAAAAGATAGCAAGCGGAACAAGCTTGGATATACAAGATATATGGGGTGCTAATAATCCGGCTTCTGGTGAAGAAGAGATACTTGCAGTTGCATCTGATCCCGGTGTTAGTTTTGATAGAGCAATTCTAAATATTCAAGGCAATATGGTAACCAGAATATCTGACAATCCAATTGCATATACACTTCAAGGAGTATGGTTTGTGCCGGGTAAGCATTATTATGTAGTAGGCAGCGGCATTTATGAAAAGGGATTACTCTCTGATAATAAATGGGCAGACAGCGTTCTTGAATTTACGCAATATTATACAACATGTGTAAGGGGTAATGGAGTAAACGATGTTTTTGTAGGCGGGTCTTTTGGTGAACTACTTCATTGGAATGGAGCGTCCTGGAAATCATATAGGGAAACAACTGCACTTACAAACGGGTCTTATGGAAGCATTGCCGTAAAAGGGAACTTAGTTGTTGCTGTTGGTGAAAGCCTAGAACCCGGCGACCTTGATACGAAGGCAGTTATAACTATCGGGCACAGATAAAAATTAATATTTATTAAAACCTTATAATAAAGGAGTAAAAGTTATGGGAAATAGAAGTCCTCCTATTAAAAAAACTGGCTAAAATTGTTTTGACTTTTGATTGAAAAATGATTGCAAAAATTAATGGGCGGATTAATTCCGCCCAATAAAATGAACTATTTACTTTCGAAACCTAAATCTTCTTGTTTGTTTTTCTTTTTGAATATTTTCTTAAAGAATGCTGGAACTGTCACACGCCAGGTTTCAACTTTCATATAAATAACAGGCACTAAAATAAGAGTTAAGAACATAGAGCTTATTAAACCGCCGATAATAGCCCACGCTAATCCAGATTTCCACTCCGAACCAGCATCAAGCGAATTATGAAGCGGTGTCTACTTTTACACTTTGCAGTCCCGAGGTTTCATTTCAACAAAGAAGATGCTGCTGCTAAAGTAAATTGTAACTGTTTATATGCACCCGATTTATTATTGAAACCGGGTGCCTCAATTCTAATCCGTAATTCTTACATGTAAAATTTATACATTTGATTTGTAAAACAATTAAAACAAAAATATTTTTGCTTAGCATAATTTTTGTAGCATTTGCTTACAAAGAGGAACCTTTCAATTTTGCTCTTAATAAATTTTGAATAACCGAACCAATTAGGATAAATTATTATCCAAAGGTATATTAAGGTTATTGAGTATTAGTAATTAAATAATTATTATTGCATTAACAATTACATAAAAGGGGCTTTTATGAAATGTATTTTTTGTATTTCCAGGTTTACCTTCTTTATAATCAGTTTTTTTCTCTCTTACCTTTTATTTACTAAAATTTTGTCTCTAAGTATAAATAAGTAAAAAAATATTTACTGTTTTAATATCAACAGTTATGCAGTACCTGCATACCTCTATATTGATATTAACAATTAGTAGTAATATTAAAATTTAATTTTTAAAAAGGACTAAAATGAAAATTTATATTAATTATTTTATCATTTTATTTATAATGTCATTTCAAAGTTGTAGTACTGTTGAACCACCGATTGATAATAAACCGGAAAATAAATGGGAGCCAATCCTAGAATTATCGGATCTTAGTGTAAGATACATACTAAAGCATGATAAAACCTTGTACCTATCCGCGGTTGTATCCAATAGGGATTATAGAGGCGTTATTTGGAAAACCAATGACGGAAATAATTGGACTATGCTCCGAACATTTGAAAAAGCCATTGGACCTTTGACTACACATGGAGACACACTTTATTGTTTAGGAGATAGTCTTTTTAGGTATATAATTCCCCTGGGAATTTGGGAAAATGTTTGCCAACCAAAACCCCTAACAAGTGATGTGCAAGCAGTATCTGAAATGATTTTTCTGAAAAACAAATTATATGCAATGCAAACATTTTTTAGCGATGCAGTTGCAACATATAGGATTAATTTTGATGGAACTGTAGAAAATATTTCCGTACTACCCGAGATAGGACCTTCATATGGAGGAGCAAAATTTATTAAAAATTTAGAGAATGCTGAATATTGTTATGTTAGAGGTCAATATTATAAGGGGGGATTTTATTCTTTTAACGGGAAAATATTTACAAAAATCAAAGGTGGCTTAACCAATGAATCATGGATTTATCCTCCAACAAATTCAATGGAGATAAAGAATGATACATTATTTGCGGGATTTAGATATCCAGGGGAGATTAAATTCCTTAATAATAATATCTGGACAAATTATTCTGATCCTTTGCCTTTGACTAAAGAAGGAAATAAGATTTATAACACGGAGCCCACAGAAATTACATTCGTCGATGATAAGATGTTTGTATCAACAGATGCTTTAGGGGTTTTGGAATGGAAAAAGGATTCGGGTTGGGTTCAATTCTCAAAAGGATTGTTGTCGTACAGTTGGGTGGATTTATATTATCCTATAGTCTTTTTAGAATCAATGAAAAATATATTGATTGCAGCTTATGGAGATCCGGGGTATGCGCCGTGGGGAGGGATAGGTGTTTATAAGTATAAAATTAATTGATAACAAAAAATGAGGAAAAAGCTAAAGTAAAAATTATTAATCCATTCCGGTGATTGCGGCACCGGAATGGGGCTTTAATGTAAACAGAAAGCGATTCTAACAGTCTGGCTAACTAAAAGAGATTCTGTTTACATTTCTAAATTCTCAAGAAATAATTACTCCGCAAGAATAATCATTTAATAATTTTATAAACGGGAGTAAATTATGTTAAAATATCTCACTTTTGCAATACTATTTCTTTTTAACATTAATGTTTTTTCACAAACAGATCCCAATACCGATCCTAATTGGGATTGGATAAATGGAGATTATCCTCAAGCGCCATATCCCTCATCTCAATATAAAATGTATATTCAAACCGACAATGGAATAGTTGCTCAAGCAAAAAACGCACCTTGGGGTCAGGGAAATGCGTGGATTGGTTTGCAGGACATGAGAAAAGAAGACGGTTGGGTTTTAGTTTCCAGAGATTTTGGCACACCTTACAGAGCAATTTATGCCGATGATCAACAAGGCTCTCCATATTTTATTTTGTATAACAAGTATAAAGGAATATTAAGATTTTTTATTCGCGTTGTATCAAATGAAGATTTATCCTCGGGAGCTATAGAATTTAAATTTAATAGTGATAATTCTTATAAAACTGCAACACTTACACATCTTAAGCCACGTGCATATGCCATAGACAAAATAAATATGGTAAAAGACAATGTTGGATCTGCTTTGACCACACCAATGAATGGCAATTGGGCTTGGGCAGATTATCCGATGGCTTATGATCCAACCATCATTGGAACTGAACAAGGAGCATGGTTAGATTTTCAGGTTATTGGAACAACAGAAGGTAATATTGTAATTGACGGTACAGGAACTGGGGTAAACGGTACTCAAAAACAAGTAAGAGATTTTATGACCGGAACGAATAATGGTGCTGTATCTCTTTCTGAAAGTATGCCGAATGTAGGCGAATCTCCAAAAGACTTGCAAACTTTAAAAACGAAAGTGTTTGGGACAGCATCGGATTGGGATAAATGGAAAACTTCACTGGATGATCTAAATAAAAAACTGCCGATAATGACAGAACCAAGTCCAATTTCTTTAGCAAATAACAATTTTAAATTATGGATTAATAATATAAAAGATACCTGGCTTGTTCAAGGTCTTCCTTTTATTGGCGGAGTTGTTGGATTAGTAGACTTTTTTGTAAGCGGAGGCAAAAAATCAGAGGAGCCAAGACCAACATACTTTGGATTTAATATAGGTTTGAAAGGAACAATTACAACACGACTAAAATTGCCAAATCCCAAAAGAATTCAAGTACCTTCATCTAAATTAAATCCTAATGTTGCTGTTTTTGGTAGCCAGACGCCAATAGTTTACAATAATAATGTTGGTATCTTAAATTTGACTTCTACACCGGTTGTAAAATATAAAAGTTATAATCAAGGGCATATAGATGGACAAACAGGCCGTGAATATTGGGATTGGCAGGCTGCAGATAATTTACAAATTGCACTAAATCCAAACAGTGGATTAGTAGTTGACAGTATTATGGCATGGCTTGTAGCTGATCCAACAGAAACACTTAATCCCGGAGATCCTTCTAATGATAAGGATTTAAACTTAATGGCTAGTTGGACAGAAGGCTCAAATCCCAAATTGCAATTAGAATCTAGCATAGATAATAGATTTACTTTTAGAACAATTCCTGTTCCTGCTCATTCTTTTAAATATCAAAAAATTCAAGCACCAACTGGTAGTGTTTCATCTGATATAACTGTAAAAATTAAGGCTGTTTTACATAGAGTTGATGACCCTTATGCTCAACCCATTGTAATGATAGCGACATATGAACCAGATGCAGTCGATGCCGGTACGGGGAATTGGCCTGAACCGCCTCAGCCCGCGACAATTAATGTAACAGAAAGCTATGAGTTTGACGGTAATTATCAAGAACCAGTACAATATGGATTTATTGGCGAAGCAACATCAATTTCAACTCCATCGCAAATAACTAAAAACGGGAAAACATATAATTTTGCTGGTTGGAATGATGGTAATACTTCAAATCCCAGAACAATTACCCCTCAAGGTAACGAAGCTTATACTGCTATTTACAAGTATGTAAATCATTCAAATACTTCAGCTACTTTTGCAAACAGCAGTCAAAAAAAGTTTATTTCAGCAGGTTATTTCTACAAAGTATATACAAGCATAAATAATATTTGGCTGGAAAAGAGCGGAGATTGTGTCAATTGGTCTATTGTAGGAAACTCACCGGTCAATGATTTGTCGGAAGGGCCGGAAGCAAAAAGTCCGGCTATTGATTTTGTGACAACAAATGGAGGTATCTCTTACAATATTTATGTAACATATCAGCAAAAAACTTCTAACGGAAAATACAAAATAAAAGTTGCTAAATTTAATGACAGCGGCCAAAAGATGTTCAATCTGGATGTTTTTACTTCTACAATTGATTATTCAGCATTTGATGCTGCACCGGTTATTGCTGTTTCACATTCTTATAGCTTAGCAAGCAATAAACCTAAATTTCTAATCGTATGGCGTCAGCAGACAGAAGGAAGCTACCAAAGCGGATTATATTATTATGGAGGTATAGATAACGGAAATAATGCAACATTCTATTATTTGCCGCCGCAGAAATTTACCTCCACCGATGCACAATCTTCAAACCCAACTATTGCTGTTTATAAAAACCCGGTTGGAAGTATATTAAATCATGTTGCATGGCAGCAAGGTACTTCACAAATTAAATATAGAGGAATAGCAGATAATTGGAATCACGATGATTTGGGAGGACTTTCCGAATACGGCAGCCTTGAAACACCGTCCACCGGCATTGTTTTATCGTGCAATACTAATCCGTCTATAACTGTAATTAACTCAAATGCCACACCGGAATATTCTTATGATTCACCGAAGCTTGCCTGGAAAGCTTCCTTCTGTGGCCAGGATTATAGCGCGGCGTTTAGGGATAAAAACAACTCGCAATATGGAACAACCTGGAATAATTTTCATTTATATTGGTCAAATGATGGATCTGAAATAAACAGTATAAATATAAACAGTACCGAATATGATAATTATTTTGCTTTTGTATATAGTGAAGCAGCATATCCAACAACCACAAATAAATATGTTAAGAGTACAAATTTATCTTCTATTCAATCATTAAATAGTCATTTCCGCGACTTACAAATATCTAATGCCCCCGAGGGCTGGATGGGAATGAATATTATTACATTTAATAATAGTACAGTGCCTTATACATTTTCGAATGCCGGTGTAATTTTGTTAAAGAATAATAATCTACCTTCAGAAGCTAGAGGCTGTTCAATTATAAAAGATTATGCAGGGTTCTATTTTAATTTTGGTGATGTAAGTATTAATGGAAAAAGCATTGAATTTAAAGAAAAGGATGATACTGTAAGAACAGAGAGCAGTCAATTAATAAATAAGTTTATGCAAACACAACCTTTTTCTATTTCCGAAAATTCATCATTAGTCTATTATGTAAGTTATGGTGTTAATGATTCTTCGGCTGTTAAATACGAATTATCAAATGATGAATTTATAAATTATAATCTTGTACTTATTGATAATATTACCGGCGAAATATTAGGTACTTTACTAAATATCAATCAATCAAAAAATCTAATTGAAAATAAGAAAAACATAGGTTATAAAGTAAACATTAGTAACATTGGAAACCGTGAAGTAGTTTTAAAATTAATTGAAAAGGACAATCTTAATGGTGAATATTCATTTTTAAAGATACACGGCTCTGAAAACCTTATTATGCAGAAAAGTAGTTTTGAAGAAATTTCATTAAATAGTAATACCCCTATAAAAAACTATTCACTTAATCAAAACTATCCAAATCCATTCAATCCCTCCACTAATATTCATTATGAGCTTCCGAACAACGGATTGGTTACTCTAAAAGTTTATGATGAATTAGGTAGAGAAGTAAAAACCCTAGTCAATCAATATCAAACCAAAGGAAGATATGATATAAATTTTAATGCTGGTAATATCGCAAGCGGCATATATTTTTATCGTCTGCAGTCCGGCAATTTCATTTCGACAAAGAAGATGTTATTGCTGAAGTAATTTATAATATTTAATTGCGGGGAAAAAACATTCCCCGCAATTAATTTTACTTAATGCATTATGCATTGCCCCCATCCGCAGGCGTTTCCGGCTGCGGCGCACTCTGCTTTTCGTACAATAAGTACTTAGAATATTTTGCTGCATTGCCTGCAAACAGCAGCTTGCCCGTTTCACCTACCTTGGCGCATTTTTGCCAGCACATGTTAAGGGCGGTTATTCTATCCTGGGATAATACCGGGCGGTTCTTCTTGTAAGATTCCTGTTCGGTATTTGCCGCATCCAGGTTATCCCCAATAGTTTTTATCTCTGTAATATTTTCCGCAGTATAATTTGCAGCAATTAATTGTTCGGAATATTTGTTAGCGGCTTTATCAAAGTTGCGCATAAATTGTATCATCTTAGGCTGGCTTTGCCTTGCACCGGAATAATCGTTGTAACCAAACTCATTCTGCACTGCCTTGTTGCCCGGGAATGCCTTCTCAATAAAATGCTTTGTCAACTGGAATTTTTTCTGGCATTCCGCCATGCCGTCGTTTACTTTTTTTGTAAGCCCGGTTAAAATATCCGCGACCGAATTCTCTTTTTGTATATTCTCGGCGGCGTCTATTTCTGCCTGCCATTCCTGTGCATAAGCCTCGTTAAAGTCGGGGTCATAACCGGTAAATACCGCCAGGTCTTCCGTAAAGGAACCGAGCATAGTTTTTGAGTTCTGAATCATTTCGGCATCGCCGCCGCCGTATATCCTTGATATTGATTTGCTGGAATTCATAATATTTTCCTTATTTAATTAGTTTTTTAATTTTGTTAAGTATAAAGGCTTATAAAAAGCCGGCTGTTAGTCCCCTTTTAGGAGTAAACAACACAAATATTATATTCTTTGTTGCTTTGCCGGTAAAATGTGCAGGCATCCGGCAAGAATTTATATCCACTGTTGTAAAAGTATTTATAATAAGGCACCCGCCGCTTATAAGGCTTTCAGTTAGTTGTATATGTGTCTTTTTATCACATATAAGCCTATCCCCATGTATTTTATGTGTGCAAACGTCACATATAAGGCGATGCCCGCCGGCGAGCATATGCTTATAAAGCCCGTATCTTAGCTTAAAAGCTATATAAAGGAACTTATAAACCCTGCCTGCCTGCCTATAAGGAGGGCTTACACACTTATAAATTATATAATTATATATATATATGCGGCAGGTGCCTTTAACACTATAATTAAAAATCCTAAAAATATTACGGCGGCCTTATCATAAGCCGGTTCCCTTTTAATATGGTTTTCTCCCGGGTTGAAAGAAACCAAAACGGCAGGCAAAAAACAGTGCGCCTGCACAGGTAAATTAATTTTTTGTCTGAAAAATTATGGTTTGAAAATTTTTATCAGGAAAACCCCTATTTAATTAAGAAAGTAGAACTATAATCGCTTATAACTTAATTATTTGCAAGGACTTAATCAACTAAATACAAAATATTACCCGGCAAATTACAAAAGGAACTAAACATGTTCCATGCACAGAAAATAATTTATTTTTTAGAAGTTTTGGATTTGCTGTTATTAGAATATTTTTTACGGCAGTTTCATTTCAACAAAGAAGATGCTGCTGAAATAAATTATTAAAATTATAGAGACGCATTGCAATTCCTCTCTTCGTTGGTTTATCTAATCGTTAATTGCATACTAAAACTATAACTTTAGTTATCGAGTTTTATATGGGGGTATAAAAACCTTCATAATTTAAAATAATAAGTAATTATTTAGAACATTTTAATTATTTCCATAGTTTTTTCTAATCATATTCCGTAGAAACAACTACGTAGTCCTACTGATTTTTTTTGTTTAACAAATTATTACATTGTTAACAGTTTTTATTAAATGATTAAAGCAAATTGGATTATAGGGTGAAGTAAATAGGAAAGGGAAACATAAATGAAAATAACTCTGCAAGTTCTGGCTTGTCTTTTAATACTTACTTCTCCGGTATTTACTCAAGTCAAATTCTCTATGCAATTGGATGGAGATCTGGTAATGATGGTTGGGACTAACATAAATACTAATACAACTTTAGGGGGCAGGTCAATGGAAAAACTATATTTTTTACAATTTTAAGAAAGGGAAAAAATGAAGTTACTCGTTTTATATCTTCAACTACTTTTGTTTAGTTCAATTATTTATGCACAATCTTATATACCCAAAGGTACATATACAATTAACGGGGAAATTTCTTATTCTAATCAAACCTATGATAATAATAATGTTTCAGATGAATTGTTTACTTTCAATCCTCAATTAGGGTATTTCTTTTTTAATAATTTTTATTCAGCATTGTCATTAAGTTATATATATTCAAAATCTGATAATACTAAAGCGGATATTTATGGAATTGGCCCAGCTATTCGTTATTATTTTAACTCGGAGAAATTAAGACCGTTTATGGGAATAAGTTACATTTTCAACGAACAGACTCAAAATCCATATAATCTTAAAACAACTTCCAATGAATGGAAATTAGCAGGTGGCGTCGATTACTTTGTTACAACTAATTTCGCATTAGAAGCAAGCATTAATATTAGTTTCATAAATTATAATTATAATTATGGGGCGGCGTTAAACCCTATAAATGGCACAAACAGCGAAATATTTCAGTTAGGAATAGGAGTTAATTATTTTATTAAATAAAAGGATAAATATCATGAAGACAGACAAATTTTTGTATCTTTTTATTATTTACTTTTTGCTATCAAATTTTTTATTTGCCCAAGGTATTAAAAAATCAAATTTAATCTGGAAAGGTCATAATATAGAAATAGTAAAAGATGAAGTTGTTATTAAAACTAAAAACGATATAAATAAAGTTGAATTATATAAAAAATTAATAAATATGGGATTCAAAATTATTGATAAAGCAGATAAATGGGGAATAGGAAAATTAAAAATACCGGTAGGTACTAAAATATTGGATGATATCGATAAAATATTAGCGACTGGGTTAGTAGAAGCGGCAGAACCTATTCCTCTGGGTCATTCACTTTCAGTGCCAAATGATCCATACATAAGTAGTCAATGGGGTTTGTCAAGTATTAACGCTTTTGCAGCTTGGGATTTAACAACAGGTGTCAATACAGACACAGTAGGAATCCTTGATAGCGGTATACAAATTCAGAATGGTAGTCTTTCTCATCCTGATCTTCAAAATAACAACAGAATTATAATTGGTAATGATTACACGGGAGATGGACAAGGTATGAATGACTACATAAATCATGGAACTCATGTTACAGGCATTTTATCAGCTGAAACAAATAATCAAATTGGAATAGCCGGAGTTACGTGGAACTCAATCATATACATTGATAGAATAATTGACAAATATGATAATGGTACCCCTGAGTGGTTTTATGATGCGGTACTCGATGAAATACAGCATCATGTTAAAATTATAAATTATAGCGGTGGAACTTCCAGTCCGAGTGTTTATTATACGACTGCAATTCAAGTTGCTCAAAGTAATGGAGTATTATTAGTTATGGCGGCAGGTAATAATAATGGTGGTTCATTGACTTATCCCGCAGCATATTCAACTTCATATGCTAATGTAATTGCTGTTTCAGCTACTAATAAAGAAGATTATATAGCACCATTTTCTAGTACGGGTTCGGGTATCACTGTAGCTGCACCAGGTGTATCTATTTATTCAACTATTACCGGCAGCTCATATGGAGATAAAAGCGGAACATCTATGGCTGCACCCTTCGTCTCAGGTTTAGCATCATTAATTTTGTCTTTGAATGCAACACTTACACCCTTTCAAGTACGTCAATTGATTGAACAGAGCGCTGACGATTTAGGGGCACAGGGTTTTGATAATCAGTACGGCTACGGAAGAATAGATGCTTTAAAAGCTGTTGCAAATGTCTATGTTTCCAAAAATCCGGAGTATGTCTTTAATGTAGGATTTGGTATTCTCTCCCTTAATGAAAGTAACATAGAAAGAACTTTTTTAACCGAGCCGAATGAAACAGATGCTGCGGGAAATTATATGTGTGATATATATACTGTAAACGTAAACCAAAATGTTTCGTTAACATCACCATTTAAAGTTTGGTATTTAGGAGGTAAAGGATATTCATTTGCAAATCCTAATGACTGTTCTTCTTATCTCAGTGAGAATATTACATCTAATTATGTAAATTATGAAACCGTTTTTTATTATTTAAAAACAAACCTTACGACGGGAGGACAGATTAATAGATGGGCCCCGTTTGATCCGACAATAGCCGCTCATAGACAATATGCTACTTTAGGTATCCCAATTCCATTTTCTGCGGCAATATCCGGCCCTACTAATATTAACTACGGCCAGAATTATACTTGGACAGCTAATGTTGCAGGAGGTAATTCACCATATAGTTATCAGTGGTATTATGAGTATCCAGGTGGTCATGGCGGCGCTTCTCCATCAACTGTACCAAATATTACGCCCGATCTACCATCAAGTGGCACATGGTATACAATTGGTAGCAATAGCCCGGCATTGACGGCGGCATTCTATGCAACTATTTATTTGAAATGCATAGTAACTGATTCGAAAAATAATTCCGTCACTTCTAATATTATAACTGTAAATATCGGGACTTCAAAAATAGCTAATCAAAATAGTGCAGCTGCTAATGGTATGAATACTGCGGTGGAAGATCTACCAAAATTGTATGCTATGAAACAGAATTTTCCTAATCCTTTTAATCCATCAACAGTTATTCATTACGAATTACCTCAAAACAGTTTAGTCACATTGAAGGTTTATGATGTACTTGGAAATCTGGTAAATACACTTGTAAATCAATATCAAACCAAAGGAAGGTATGATATAAATTTCAATGCAGACAATCTTGCAAGCGGTATTTATTTCTATAGGCTGCAATCAGGCAGTTTCATTTCAACAAAGAAAATGCTGCTTTTGAAATAACGGCCCATCCCCTCCAAAGGAGTAATTCGGACAAACACCTTCCCACATAGTGGCAGGCCAAAGGGAAGGGGCTTTTCGGGAAAAACAAGACACCCAATGTTTCAAAAACATTGGGTGTCTAATCTTAATATGTTTAAACACTCATTAAGAAACATGCTCTATTTTCCTTCTAAGCCTAGTTCTTCTTGTTGCTGTTTCTTTTTCCCTAAAAAAACTCTTTTTAAGAAAGCCGGAAAAGTCTCGCGCCAGGTTTCAACTTTCATGTAAATAACAGGCACTAAAATAAGAGTTAGGAACATAGAGCTTATTAAACCGCCGATTATAGCCCAAGCAAGTCCCGATTTCCACTCCGAACCTGCATCAAGCGATGTTGCTATCGGAAGCATACCGAAAACCATTGCGGCTGTTGTCATCATAATAGGCCTTATTCTATTTCTGCCTGCATCTATTAAAGCATCAAACGTGGATTCGCCTTCCCTTTTCTGCTGGTTAGCCCTGTCTACCAGCAGGATAGCATTTTTACCGACTAATCCTATCAACATAATTATTCCAAGAATTGAAAATATGTTTAAGGATTTCATAGTTAATGCCAAAGCTAATAAGGCGCCGATTATAGCCATCGGAATTGAAAACAATATTACGAACGGATCTGAATAAGAATCGTACAAAGCAACCATTACCATATAAACAAACAATATAGCCGCTAATAATGCCAGGCCTAAACTGCTGAAAGAATCAGCCTGGTTTTTAAGATCTCCCATGTAGGCTATTTCGATTCCTTTAGGCAATTTTGTTTTTGAAAGAGCATTTTGAATATCCTGGCCGATACTTCCGGTTGGCCTGCCGACTGCCTGCGAATAAATTGTAACCGACGGAATCCTATTCATTCTTTGAAGTGTAGTCGGTCCGGTAGTCTGATAAACTTTTGCGAACTGCATTAATTGAATTGCCTGGCCGTTTTTATTTACAAAAGTCAGATTCTGAATATCTGAAATTTTTGATCTATCAAATTTGTCGAGAGAGATATTTATATCATAATCATCATCACCGTCTCTAAATTTAGAATCGTCATTACCCTGGAATGCAACATTTAATGCAGCACCAACATCGGCAATTGATAAGCCATAATCTGCAAGTTTCTGCCTGTCAATATCAACACGTGTTTCCGGGTTACCATTCTCGGAAGATAAACGAACATCTGCAGTACCGGGTATTTTCTTAACAACATTTTCAATAATGTCCGAAGCTTTTGTAACATCTACTCTGTTGGAGCCGCTTACAATTAATTGAATCGGTGTTTGATTTGCAGTTCCGAAAATTCCAATTGGATTAACACGAGCCTTTACTCCGGGAATACTTTCCGCCATAGCTTTAATTTCCTGGCCTATTGCATCCGTTGATTTACCCCGATCATCTTTTGGAGTAAGTGAAACATCCAGCTCTGCAATATTATTTGAATATTGCCCGATTAATCCTTCATTTGAAGCGCCGACATTAACAAACAATTTTTTTACTTCAGGCATTTCACGGATATAGTTTTCAATTTTTTGCGTAACAAAGTTCGTATGATCAAGAGTGTAGCCTAAAGGCATTTCAAGAATAACGGCAAACTCACCGCGATCAGTCTGCGTCATAAATTCCGCTCCTATAAAACCGGATGGAATAAGTGCAACTGACGCCACAAAAAGAATGATTGCTATGAGAATAACTTTCCACCTGTTAACCAAAGCCCATCTTAAAGTTTTAATATAAGCTTCTGTTAAATTCCGGAAACCTTTTTCAAACCAGATAGCAAATTTACCGATAAGTGTTCTGCCGGCTAACTTTTCAAGCTTACCGATTCTTGATGCAAGCAACGGAGTAACTGTAAATGAAACTAACAAGCTAAGGAGAGTTGAAATTACAACTACAACCGCAAATTCTCTTAAGATGTTTCCAATTAGACCGCCGGTAAGTGCAAGGGGAACGTAAATAACAACGTCTACCATAGTTATTGCCAACGCAGCAAAACCTATTTCATTTCGACCTTTAATTGCTGCATCTTTTTTGCTTTCTCCTTTTTCTATATGATGATAAATATTTTCAATTACCACAATGGAATCATCAACAAGAAATCCTACAACTAAAGAAAGTCCTAACAGCGTCATTAAATTTAGCGTAAAGCCAAAAATGTACATTACTGTAAAAGTTGAAATGAGAGAACAGGGAATTGCCATCATTACAATAAATGAATTTCTTATGCTGTGTAAAAACAGCAGCATAACAATTGCAACCAATAACACGGCCAAAGCAAGATCAAACTTAACTCCGTTTGCCGCATCGATTGTAAAAGTTGATTCATCCTGCGCAATATTGAATTTTACATTATATGCCTTATAATCATTTTCAATTTTCTTTAATTCATTTTTAACAAGACGGCTGACATCCACACTGTTAGCGTCAGTTTGTTTTTGAACAAGAATTCCGATTGATGAAATACCGTTTATTCTGCTCATGCTTAGCGGATCTTTTATACCATCTTCAATCTCCGCTACATCGGATAAATGTATATTGCTTCCATTCGGTAAGTGTGCAACAACTAAATTTTTTAATGTATTTAGTGATGATATTTTACCTGCAAGCCTTACAATATATTGTTTAGAATTGTTTTCTATTTTACCGGCGGGAAAATCTGAGTTTGAAGATTGAATAACCTGAACGACTTGAAGCAAAGACAATCCGTAAGCACGAATTTTATCTTCATTTAAATTTACCTTAATTTCCCGCTGCTCACCGCCGATTAATGTAATTTGCCCGACACCTGCTAATTTTGAAAGCCTCGGCTGAATTCTATCAACAACGAATTGATAAAACACTTTTGGAGGCATACTGCTGGTTGCGCCCATTCTTAATACGGGGATTTCGTCCAATGCGAATTTGGATACAACAGGTGTTTTGGCCTGCACAGGCAGAGTGTTTATAACCTGGTTAATTTTTCTTTGAGCGCTCTCCATTTCAAGATCTACATTTGCATCTTGCAGAAACTGAATCACGACAAATGAAACACCTTCGCCAGATGTAGAAGTTATGTTATCAATTTGATCGAGAGTTGAAACAGCATCTTCAACCGGTTTCGTAATTGAAGTTTCTACTTCATTTGGGGAGCCGCCCGGATATAGTGTAGTAATTGTTATTACAGGCGGAGTTATTTTGGGCAGCAGCTCATAATTCATCTGGGTGTAACTGTAAATGCCTAAAATAATCAGCGCTGAAAAAATTACCACAATCAATGTCGGCCGCTTGATTGAAAGTTCAGTAATCGTCATTTTAAAATCTCCTAAAAAAACTTTATCAATTTCTATTCATTAAAATCAAAATGGTTTAATTAACTATCCTAACTTTATAGTTCTCTTTAAGATTGTTTTGACCATTTACAACTACGATGTCTCCGGATTTTAATCCCGACAAAACTTCTAAATTATTATTAGAAGAATTACCAAGAACTAAGTTTTGAAGTTTTACTATTCCATCCTCTACAAGAAATACTTGCGCATTCTTCACACTTCCTAATAAAGCATCTCTAGGTATTACCAAAGATTTATTTCTTGATGATGAATTGAAAGTTATGTGGGCAAACATTCCTGCCTTTAAAGGATGTTCTTTACTGTTATGTAAATCAACTTCAACCGGATATGTATGGGCCTGATCTCCTTTATCGGAAATAGTTTTTATTTTCCCTTCAAATGTTACTCCCGGATATACATCTGTAGTAACCTGAACTTTATCACCGACTTTTAGATTAAAAACATCAAGTTCCGAAACATTTATCAATACTTTAAGCAGCTCAATATCTACTACTTCAGCTACGACTGATTTGTTGTTAATATAGTCTCCAAGGTTTACCGGCCTTGCGGTAACAATACCTGAAATGGGCGTAGTGATATTAGTATTATCATAATTTTTCTTTGCAACTATATATTGAGCCTCTGCAGATTGAAATGCTAATTTAGCATTTTCCAATTGTGCGTCGGTGGCAGATTTTTCTTGATACAAGGATTGATAGCGCTGTAAATCTTTTTGTGCTTTTTGATAATTTACTTGTGCGGTTTTTAATGCTGCTAATTCTAAATCATCTTCCAATTGAATTAAAGTTGAACCGGCCGTTTTATAATCGCCAACCTCTGCCGATACTTTAACAACTTTTCCTTGAGCTTCTGATACTATCGGAACATCATTATTAGCCTGAATTGTTCCGACCAAATTAAGATGATTAGTCAAATATTGAGAAGAAACAGTGTCTACATTTACCGGATAATCGGTCAGTTTAACAACATTCTCAGCAGCTTTAATTTTTGCCCTGTTGTGAAACAGAACGATAAGAATTGCTGCAAATGCAATTAGAATTATAGATGTATATTTTATTTTATTATTCATTTTCATCCTCTATTAATTAAAATTTTATTTTTTACCAGTGGCTTTTTCAATCTGAGCTTTTGCTAATTCATAGTCTACGAGAGCTTGTGTATAATTAGTTCTTGCTTGTTTTAATGCAGTTTCAGCATCAAGTAATTCCGAATTCAAAGTAATTCCCTGCTTAAATCTATCGTCAGTAACTCTATAGTTTTCTTCAGCTTGATTTACTGTTTCTTCGGAAACCATTACTTTTTCACTTGCTTTAATTAAGTTGTAATAATCTTGCGTCACTTCAAGCGTAACCGCATCCTTTAATGTTTTTAAACCGTCGTTTGCTTGTTCATATTGGGCTTCAGCCTGGTCTGTCTTATCTATAGTTGCGCCCCAATTCCAAAGACTTAGTGAAAGGCCCACACTAACATCCCATGTTCCGTAAAATTCATTTTTAGTCGGCAGCAACCGCTGATTAGGTTTTGCATAATTATATTCACCTGCTAAAAATATTTGCGGGTACCAGTCTGATTTAGCAAGCGTAATTCCTTTTTCACTAGCTTTAACTTTATAATCCATAGCCTTCAGTTCCGGACGATTGTTCTGGGCTTCCCCGATTAAAATATTTAAATCTTTTAATCCATTAGTATTGGTGACTTGGATTGAATCCTGGACTTCTACTTCAGTTGAAAGTGATAATCCTAAAACATTATCAAGATTTACAACGGCTAATCTTACAGCATTTTTTGCATCAATTTGATTTAATTGCGCTTCGGATAATTGAACTTCAACTTTTAAAACTTCGTTTCTTGTTGCTAATCCCTGCTTATAAAAATTTTGAATATCAGTAAGATGAGCTTTTACCTGCTGAACATTTTCATCGATTACTTCTTTTATTTTCTTCGCTTTAAAAAGATTCCAATATGCATTTTTTATATTGAGAACCAGATCCTGCTCATCCTGTGTGTAAGTTTGTTTTGCCGCAAGAGCATTAAATTCAGCCATATCGGAACCGCTTGATAATTTAAAACCCGTAAATATCGGCTGCTTCAGTGAAAGCGCTAATGAATAATTATCAAAGATTGATGGTGAAATATTAAACGAGCCTAATCCCCGAACGGCTACTGTAAACGGGGGAACTTCACTCAATCTTGTATAGGATGCATTCAGTGATAAGGAAGGTAATCTCATTGTATTAGTTTCTTTCCTCTGAGCTTCCGCTGCCAATACACTCATTCTAGATGAATGAATTGTTTTACTGTTTTCCAATCCTATTTTTATACTTTGTTCAAGGTTTAATTTGCGGACTTCCTGAGCATTTGTTGCAGCAGATATAAAAAATCCGGCCAGCAATATTAAAATCAATTTGTTAATATATTTTCGCATCGATATATTACTCCTTATTACTTTGTGTATCTGACTTATATGAAATATATTTTGCTCTTCCTTCTTCAGTAAAAATTCCCTCAAAGATTACTTTAAAAACTGTTTCAATAGCCTGGCCGGTTGAGAACGGCAGCTGGGCTAATGTTTCCGGGTTTATAATAGTCTGAATCGCACTGGTATACATTAGAATAACAAAATCCCTTCCGATATCTTTTCTAAAAACACCGTCTTCAACGCCTTTGTTAAACAATTCGGTTGCTTTTTGAAGCCCCTTAATTTTTTTGAAATCGTGAAGCTCATTCCAAAGTTCCGGCATACTTTTTCTTAAATCGTCAAATAATGGCCCCCGAATTTTAGACGACTGCTTACCCAAAAAATCCATCATTTCTTTTAACTTACCGACAAAATCTAAATCCGGTTTTGCCCAAATCTGATTTATGTAATCTTCAGTTTCGCACTGCCTGCTTTTAATCAATTCAATAACAAGATTTTCTTTACCCGAGAAAAATTTGTATAGTGTTTTTTTACTCATTCCAAGGCTGGAAGCAATTTCATCCATAGTTACTTTTGCAAAGCCATATTGCAGAAACATTTGCTCTGCCGCTGTAAAAATTCTCTCTTTTATTTCATTTTCTTCTGACATTTTTTCTAACCTTTCTACCGAGAATACTGATTAAGTATTTAGAGTTTCCATATTTTGCTAAAAAAAACATTTCAAATTTGCTAATATTCGAAATGTTTATACCGTGGAAACCACATCTGTATTTTTAGTTTCCAAACTTAGTGCAATGAATGCGATTTGTCAAGTAATTAATTACAAAAATATCTTAGCGGTAAAAACAATGTGCCGAGAGGCAAATTCTCTAAATAATACCTAGTCCTAATAATTTAATTTAATTGGATTAGTTAATTATGATGACGAACAGGAATGGAAATTATTTTAAAGTAATTAATAACTGAAGTTACGCAATTCTCATATTTAACTCCTTCAGAGTATTATAGGAGCTTTCTTCATCAATAAGCCGGGACGGTGTCCCGGCTTTGAATATGTGACGCTTTTGGCATAGCCATTCCTTCGGAACAGTGTCATTTTGAAGATTAATGTCCCTGAAAGGGACAAATAATTTAGCCGGGGGCTTTGCCCTCGGCAACAAATCCTACAGTATTTAAGAACCCTGAAAGGGTTCAATAAGGTATGTTGCGTAAGTTCAGTTAATAATTTTTTAGAAAGGATTGATTTTATTCTACTTCGATATTCTTTTCGTACAGATCTCTAAATTTTATAATAGCTTTAACAATTGCCTCGGCAATCCTCGCCTGTCCTTTTTTACTGTTTAAATAATGTGCGTCTTTTCTATTTGACAGAAAACCGGTTTCAACTAGAACACTCGGCATTGAAGCTCCCACGAGTACATAAAAACCGGCCTGTTTAACACCGAGAGGTTTAACTGAAATATCCTTGCTAAATTCTTTATCCAGAAGATCAGCAAACTTTTCTGAATACCTCATGTACGCTGACTGAGCCATGCTGACTAAAATAAAATTTTCATCTGTTAATTTTTTGTAACGGGCAGGATTGTCTTCATATTTTATTACACTATTTTCACGCTCAGCTATTGAAATTGCTTCCTTTGTTCTGCCGGGCCGTAATAAATAAACTTCAAATCCGTTTACACTGCTTGGCTTTTTCGGAGTTGCATTGCAATGGATTGATATAAATAAATTTCCTCCGGCTTCATTTGCGATTTGTCCCCGCCTGTACAATTCAACAAATTTATCGGTTTTCCTTGTAAAAACAACTTTAACACCTTTCATCTGTTTTTCAATATCTTTGCCGAGTTTAAGTCCAATTGCAAGATTAATATTTTTTTCTTCAATGCCGTCAACACCAATTGTACCGCTGTCTTTACCGCCATGACCGGGGTCTATAACAATTACATTAAAATCCCATTTTGCTTTTTCTTTTTTCTTCTTTTCACGGTTAGCAAAAATTTTATTATACAACGCTATTAAAATATCATTGCTGTCATTAACATTAAGGACTTCATTGGTGGTGTAATCCTTGCTCAGTTTAAGTTTTAATTCTGTATCCGATTTTATGTTTCTTGCTTTAATAGATTGGATAAGTCCTTGACCATGCGTATTATCGATATTACTAACATCAGCATGCACATTTCTTAAAATAATCGTAAGGATTCCTTCTTTGAAAGAACTATTATATGAATATATCCGTTTGTTTGATGAAACTTGCAATAAAGTGCCATTGGCTTTTTCCCGGATAGAAATCCCGCTGATGTTGTAGAGGGTATTTGCTGAATTTTCTTCGCCGCTATTTTCATCATTTGTAATACTCTTAACAGGATTTGCCTTTACCATCAATGTGTTGGGTGCACGAAAAGTTAGATCCATTCCTGATGCAAGCTGAAGAGTTTCTAAACAATATTTTAGGGGAATAAAAACCTGATGATTTAGCAGATATGTTGATGTCGGGAGCTGAAGTATTTTTGTCCCTGCATTCGCTTTATCTTTAAGAATTAAGAAGGGATTTTTAGCAGTAATTAATAAAGTGTACTTCGGAAAATTCAGCTCTAATTTTTCAGTTCCGGGATTATAAAAATAGTTTGCAGATATTGCATCGGCAAAGGGTTTAACAGAAATGTAAAGCGTTCCTTCCCTATCGTATACCGGGATATATTTAGTTCCGTTTTCAGTAATAACCGCAAGATTTTTTACCGGCTGCGCAAATATCGAAATAGTAAATAAGAATAAAAGGATATTAAATATTTTTAATTTCATCAGATAAATATTTCTAATAACTTCTTTAACCGATAAATGGAATCATGAAACCGCTTTTCTTTTTATAATCCGTATACTCACTTTTAAAGTTTTTTTCCAGGAGCTTTTCTTCAAGCAAAGCTCTTAAAATAAGAAGCGGTATTTCTATTATTGCTAAAGGAGTTATTATGTAACTTAAAGTGGCAACACCGGCTCCAAGGTCCATCAAAATTTGAGATGTATACTGCGGATGACGGATAAATTTGAATGGGCCTTTTGTAACTACTTTATGGTTTCTAAAAATTAATACATCCTGCGAATAATTTTCGCCCAAAATTCTATAAGCCCAAATCTGCATCCAGGAAAAAATTAGATAAACTGCTAATCCAATTAGTCTAATCGAAAACAAGGAATCTGTGTAGCCCAACGTGCCGATTTGGAAGATTGAAATGATTAATAACAATAAAGTGGAAGTGGAAATTACCAGCGGCAATTTTTGAAGATAGGTTTTAGGCTTTTCTTTATGAGCTGTAATTGTGGATTTAAACCCTTTTTTTGCTCCTCCAAGGTTAGCTCCGAAAGTTGCAATTATGTTAAAGCCGATAATTATATTAATTGGGTCCATATTTTTAATCGACCTTTCGTCCGTGTTTTTCCATAATTGATTTCCATTCTTCCATATTAAGCTGCTCGGATTCTTCAATTAACATAATCGGGATATCATCTTCAATTCTATAGCGTCGCCGCGTATTCTTATCAACTGATACAAGCGTATCACCGTCAAGAACCAGATCAGCTTTTGTTTCCGGACAACAAAGTATATCCAATAATTCCTTGCTAATCATTTTTTCCTCCCAAAATTTTGAGACTCAAATTAAAATTAAAATAAGACTATGACAAGTGCACAATTCATCTTAATTCTTTATATCTAAAACAGTCTTTAGTATGATCATTAACAATTCCGGTTGCCTGCATAAAGGCGTAACAAATTGTTGAACCTACAAAATTGAATCCTCTTTTCTTTTAAATCTTTGCTCATCACATCGGATACCGGGGATGTAGCCGGAATATTTTTAATGTTATCCCAAGAATTCTGTATCGTCTTTCCATCTGTAAACTGCCAAATATATTTATTGAAACTTCCGAATTCATCTTGAACTTTAAGAAATGTTTTCGCATTCTGAATAGCGGATTGAATTTTAATTTTATTTCTTATTATGCCTTCATTGTTTAATAAGGAATTTATTTTCCTTTGATTATATTTTGCAATTTTAACCGGATCAAAATTATCAAATGCTTTCCTATAGTTCTCCCGTTTTTTTAAAACCATCAACCAGTTTAACCCTGCTTGTGCACCTTCTAAAATAAGGAACTCAAATAATTTTCTGTCATTATGTAAAGGCTTTCCCCATTCTTTATCATGATATTTTATATATAACGGATCACTAGTTGACCAGGCACAACGTGAAATCATTTAATTTTCTCTAAACTTCATTAGAAATGTATTAGTTAAAAGTTTTAATCCGGTATGTTAAAATAACAAAAAAATTATCTAATTTGAGTCGTTGGATATATTTAATAAATATGAAATAATACAGAAATATTCTTTTTAATTCTATTTAAATTATTTATAAATGATATATGAACATTAAAACAGATTTAAATAAAAACTCGAAATTAAAAATTGTAAAAATTGAAGACAGCATTCCTAACACAATGAACAATAAATATTTGTTGTATTTACCTGAAAATTATTATCAATCTAATGAAGACTGGCCTTTTATATTTTTTCTGCACGGAGCCGGCGAAAGAGGAAATGATATTGAGATAGTAAAAAGACACGGCCCTCCAAAATTAATTATGCAGAACAAAAACTTCCCGTTTATAATTGCCGCTCCTCAATGTAAAGAGAATATGAAATGGAATATTGAGGAATTAAATACTCTCTTAGATGAAATTATCTCAAAATATAAAGTAGATACCAAAAGAATTTACTTAACAGGTTTAAGTATGGGAGGTTTTGGTACGTGGGAAATGGCTATTAAATATCCGGATAAATTTGCTGCGATTGTACCTATTTGCGGAGGAGGTGACTCATCAAGAGTTAGCAAAATAAAAGATATGCCAATCTGGGTTTTCCACGGCGCAAAAGACAAGGTTGTCCCGTTAAGTAAGTCCGAAGGAATGGTAAATGCATTAAATGAATGCAGCGGGAGTCCAAAATTTACAATATATCCTGACGCAGAACATGACTCTTGGACAGAGACATATAACAATCAAAATCTTTACGAGTGGTTTCTTCAACACAAAAAGAAATAGATTAGAATCATATTGCAATTAACAGAATTCTTATTTATTATTTGCCGCGGTTTTTACTTCATTATAGCGGATAGTATAATCTTTAAACAAATTTATAATTGAATTATTCTCGGTTCCATTCCTAATGTATAATGCCGAAAAAGCCTTGGTATATTATATCTCTGGACGTTATGCTTCTTATTTAATAATTATTAAACAAACTTGAGGGAAATATGAAAAAATTCTTTAAAGTTATTGGTATTATTGCTGGGTTAATCGTCGTTTTAATTATCGGCTTTCTAATTTATTTTAATGCTTCATTTCCAAAAGCCGAAAAGGTTAAGGATATAAAAGTAGCTGTTACACCCGCCAGAATAGCAAGAGGTGAATATTTAGCTAATCATGTTACCGGGTGCATGGACTGTCACTCTCAGCACGACTGGACAAAGTATTCCGGACCGATTGTTCCAGGCACAAACGGTAAGGGAGGAGAAAAATTTGATGAAAAAGAGGTCGGTGTGCCAGGTGTTATTTATGCTAAAAATATAACACCTGCAGGTATAGGTGATTGGACGGATGGAGAATTAATTAGAGCTATAACAACCGGGGTTGCTAAAGACGGTACCGCACTTTTCCCGTTAATGCCTTACATGGGATTTAATCATCTTTCAAAGGAAGATTTATATTCAATAGTTGCATATATAAGATCCCTAAAACCTATTGAAAACAAAGTACCAGAAAGGCATCTGAATTTTCCGATGAACTTAATAGTAAAAACTATTCCTCTGCATACTTATAATCCAGCGCCGCAGCCGGATACTTCAAATACTCTTATGTACGGTAAATATCTTGTTACAATTGCCGGGTGCGGTGACTGCCATACTCAAAAAGTTAAGGGTGAGCCCGTAAAAGGGATGGAATTTGCCGGCGGCATGTCATTTAATCTGCCTTGGGGTACCGTAAGATCCGCAAACATTACTCCAGATAATGAAACGGGTATAGGGAAATGGAGTGAAAATCAGTTTATTTCTTTCTTTAAGGCATTCGATTCTGATAACGCAAAAAATATTTCTGTCACATCACATGAATTTAATACAATAATGCCAATTACATTTTTTGCGGGAATGACTAAAACTGACCTTGGTGCAATCTATACTTATCTAAGAACAGTAAAACCTGTAAATAATAAGGTTGTTAAGTTTACACCAGCTGAACAATAGAATAATAAGCGGTCAATTATCGGTTAAAGTATTTAATAATATTGTCTTATTTAATCTAATATTAGTATTGAATTACTGAAATAATGGCGTGCTTAAAAATATTCAATTTCTAAAATATTACAGCATTCCATTTCCGGGTATTGTGTAACCAAAAGTAAAAATATATATTAGAATAAAAAGATATACATACTTTAATTTTATAGATGATCAAATGAAAGAGATTAACTACCAGGTAAAACCTGACATTAAAATTGAACTTGCAAATTATAAGCCAGAAGACACAGGCAAATACACTTCTAAAAAAGAAGCAAAAGAAGACTTAAGGAAAAACATTAAGGAAATGATAAATCTGCAAAGCAAGCTTTATGCGGATAATCGTTATTCCGTTTTATTAGTTTTTCAGGCGATGGATGCAGCCGGAAAGGACGGTACAATAAAACATGTTATGAGCGGGCTTAATCCGCAGGGGACACAAGTTTTCAGTTTTAAACAGCCCTCAGCTGAAGAACTAAATCACAATTATCTTTGGCGTATAAATAAAGCATTACCGGAACGAGGTATGATAGGAATATTCAACCGTTCTTACTATGAAGAAGTATTAGTAGTAAGAGTTCATAACCTGCTGGAAAACGAAAAAATCCCAAAAGAATTATTAAGTAAAAATGTCTGGCAGCAGCGGTATAAAGAAATAAATGATTATGAAAAATATTTGAATGATAACGGAACCGTTATATTAAAATTCTTTTTGCATGTTTCAAAAGATGAACAGAAAAAAAGATTTCTAGAACGAATTGATAAAAAGTCCAAGAATTGGAAATTTTCTGATGCGGATTTAAAAGAAAGAAGCTTTTGGGACGAATATCAAAAATGCTATCAAGAGGCTATATCAGCTACAAGCAAAAAACATGCACCATGGTTTATAATTCCGGCCGATCATAAATGGTACATGCGCCTTGCAGTTTCTGATATAATCGTAGATACAATGAGTAAACTGCCGATAGACTATCCTAAATTAAATCAGAAACAACTTGCGAATTTAAATACTTGTAAGGAAAAATTAGAAAACGAAGTTTAAATATTTATTCAAATAATTCTTTTATTTTTTCCGGCGGCCTGGCAAGTATTGCTTTATTTCCCTTTTCAATAATAGGACGCTGAATAAGGTCGCTGTTTAGAAGCATCAATTCTAATAATTGCCCTTCATCATAGCTACCAAGATCTAATTGCTTATAAGCTTTATCGTTTTTCCTTAAAAGCTCACTTGGTTTCATTTTCATTTTCTTCAGCAGTGATTCAAGCTTTTCTTTTGTGAAAGGCTCTATGTAATAATTAACCTTTTCGAATTCAACTCCATGTTCCGTCAGCATCTTAGCTACTTTTCTGCATGTTGTACAGGTAGGTTTTTCATAAACCGTTATTTTACTCATTATTTTACCATTTATTTAATTTCTTAATAATAATTTTAGTTTATTGATAAGGATAATTATATAATTTTCAAAAGGAATAAACAATACCACGCCAATTTCAACTGAATTAATAAAAGTTTTATGTAATTAATTATTTTCTAAATTCAATTTAAAATATTTTTCAGAGTCTTCCGTCTATATACTTAAGAAGATAAAAAAATATGACAAACGACCGAAATACTAAAATTGAAGAGACGATAAAAAAAGAACGGAATAGGCTATTCAATTTTATAAAGAAAAATGTTTCGATTGAAGAAGATGCGGAAGATATACTTCAAGATGTTCTTTATCAATTTACAGCAGGGTTTGAGGAAATAGAATTTTTTGAAAAAGTTTCATCATGGTTATTTCAAACGGCTAGAAATAAGATAATCGATTTATACAGAAAGAAGAAAACTGTTTCTATCAATTATCAATTACCTGAAGATGATGCTGATGAAGAATCATTATCATTGGCAGATATTCTTCCTGATTTAAGCAGCAACCCCGATAAAGTTTATTTACAGGATTTAATTTGGCAGGAAATACAAGATGCCCTTGATGAACTGCCGGAAGAACAAAAGGATGTATTTGAAATGAATGAATTTGAACAAATGAGTTTTAAAGAAATATCCGAATTAACAGGCGTACCGGTAAACACTTTGCTTTCCAGGAAACGTTATGCGGTTTTGTATTTAAGAAAAAGATTAAAAAATATTTATAAGGAGATTCAACAATGAACGATGCATTTAAAAGACATAAAAGATTTCCAAGATTTATTTTCTTTGGAATTATTGCAGTAGCATTTTTCAGTTTAATAGTTATGCTCTTATGGAACTGGCTGGTGCCGTCATTTATTCCACGGACCGGTAATAAGCTACTTGCAGGCTGCAGGTTTGCTGGTACTGTCAAAGATAATCTTTTCCAGCCCGGTCAGAGACTCGCGAAGTTTCCATGATGACAGAAGAGAGCATTTGAGAAAGATATTTGAAGAAAAAACTGAATCACATAATGCTGGGTAATTTACTTAAAAGTAGTAATGAAAATGAAAAAGAAAAGAATACTTCCGCCGACTTATCTTTATGTCTGCAATTTTATTAACGTATTATTGTGCATTTTACGATTCCTATTTTAACATTTATTTATTTCCCTTGGAATCTTTTAGGTTTGATTTTATTATTGATTAGGCGGAATACTTAATTTATTGGCAGATAAATCATTTAAACAATTTAATACTACTGTTAAACCTTTTGAGTATTCAAGTAAATTAATTCAAAAGAGGCGTTTTTCAAATTTACTAGAAACCCGATGTACCTGGGTATGGGTCTTTTTCTTTTAGGTGAATCAATTCTAATGGGTTCTATTAGTCCCTTTTTAATTACAATTATTTTTCTCTTAATAATGCATATTGGTTTTATAAAAGCAGAAGAGAAAATGCTGCTTGAAAAATTTAGTGAAGAATACATTTTGTATAAACGTAAAGTAAGGCGGTGGATTTAAATTACAAAATGCAATATTATTTATAAAAATATTTTCTTATGGACAGTACCCATAAAATTTGGGCATTATTAAATCCAGTAGATTTATTATACTGTAAATCTTATCTTATAACTGCAAAAATTCCTATTTGCTGATAATTCTTATCATAATTTTATTCACTAAATAATAAAAAGGCATCTAAATGAAAGAGGCGGAGCATCTAGCCGACCAATTAAAAAAAGCATTCGAAGGAGGCGCCTGGCACGGCCCATCCGTAAAAGAATCTTTATTAAATGTTACTTCGGCTAATGCTATGTCCAGGCCAATAAAACATGTACATTCCATTTGGGAAATCGTTCTTCATCTTAATGCATGGCATGATGCAGTTCGCAAAAGATTAACGGGTTTAACTGTAAATTTAAATGACGAGGAAGATTGGCCGCCTGTTAAAAATGTAAGCGAGTTCGCTTGGACAACCGCAATCGAAAATCTTGGGAAAAGCATGAACAACTTGCTTAAGAACAATTTCTGATTGTTCGATGCAAAGTAAATTACATGATATTATTCCTGGATTAAATTATACAAATTACTTTTTAATCTGCGGACTAATTCAGCATGATATTTATCATGCAGGTCAAATTGCTCTTCTTAAAAAAGCTTTGATTTAAGATCGAATGTATTTTACACAAGGGAAAATAAACCGGAGGGAAAAAATTTGCGTAAAAATAGCTTCAGAATAATTATAGGCTTTTCTTCATTTGTGTTAGCTTCTGCATTTATTTTCCAATGCATTTGCTCATTATGGAATTTTCAGAGATGAGCTTTATTACATTGCCTGCAGTAAACATCTAGCAGCAGGTTACGTGGATCAGCCTCCGCTCTCAAGCTTTATACTTTTTGGAGTAACTCATTTTTTAGGTGATTCTATTTTTGCAATTAGACTGCTTCCGGCAATTGTCTCAGCATTAACCGTTTTTATTACCGGTTTAATTGTACGCAAGCTTAAAGGGAAATTGTATGCGATTACAATTGCATGTCTGTCTGTTGCTCTGGCACCTGAATTTTTAGGATCGAGCACTATTTATTCTATGAATTCCTTTGATTGGCTGTTCTGGATTCTTGCGTTTTATATTGTAATTTTAATCATCACTTCGGAAGATAAGAAACTTTGGATATGGCTGGGATTAACACTAGGGTTTGGGCTTTTAAATAAAATTGACATTCTTTGGTTCGGCGCAGGATTATTCGGCGGGTTACTTTTGACTCCTCATCGGAAACATCTTAAAACAATCTGGCCATATATTACAGGTGCAATCGCTTTAATTTTATTTAGTCCTTATATCTATTGGAATATTACACATGACTTTGCCACACTTCAATTTATTCATAATGCTTCAACTTTAAAATATTCCTCTCAAAACCCCGGGACTTTGCTAAAAGGTATATTTGTAAACATGAACCCATTTTCGGTATTTGTCTGGCTTGCAGGCATTTATTATTTCTTTTTTGATAAAGATGGAAAAACTTTTCGTATTGCCGGTTATATATTTTTAATAACATTCTAATCTTAATAATAAATTGGCATGCTAAACCGGAATATTTAGCGCCCGTTTTTCCACTGCTTTTTGCGGGCGGAGGAATAATATTTGAAAAAATAATTGAAGTAGAAAAACTTTCATGGATTAAAATTGCATTGCCGGTTACAATTTCATTTACAGGATTGTTAATGATACCATTTGCTTTACCTGTATTGCCGGTTCAAACTTTTATCGGCTACTCTCATTTAATAGGCTTTTCTCCAAGCTCCGGTGAAGAGCATAAGCTCGAAGGATTACCTCAATATTATGCAGACATGTTTGGATGGGAGAATATGGCTGCCGCAGTTGCTAAAGTTTACAACTCGCTTCCACCCGAAGAGCAAATAAACACAATAGTATATGCACAAAACTACGGAGAAGCCGGTGCAATTGATTATTATAGAGATAAATTATAATTTACCGCGGGTTTTATCAGGGCATAATAATTATTGGTACTGGGGTGCAGCAGATACTAATTTTACAACTGTTATTGTTATCGGCAGCAGTAAGGATGATCTTCTTAAAATCTGTAATTCCGTGGAACAGGTGAATGTAATACAAAGCAAATATGCAATTCCTTACGAAAATAATTTGCCGGTTTTTATTTGCAGTAAGTTTAAATTGCCTTTTAATATTTTATATCAAAAAATTAGATTTTTTATTTGATTGATTCCTAATTCAATATTTTTCATCTATATAAAAAAAATACTAAATAATTTATAATTAATGGTCCCACTATTTTAGTAGGATTGGATTGAACCACATGATAAAAGCTATTTTCTGGGACAACGACGGCGTACTTGTTGACACGGAAATTCTATACTATCAGGCATGTAAAGAAACCTTTGCGTCAATAGGAATTGATTTAAGCGAAGATTTATATATAGAATACTTTTTGAAAAAAGGATCCGGTACGTGGCATCTTGCGGAACAAAAAGGATTAGATAATGATAGCCATAATAAAACTCCGGCAGGAACGAAATAAAATTTACAGCGATCTTTTAAGAAATCATTCTAAAGTAATCCCTGGTGCAGAAAAAACATTAAATAAGCTTCACGATAAATTTTCAATGGGAGTTGTAACAAGTTCAAGAAAAGATCATTTTGATATCATTCATCAAAGCACCGGGCTTTTAAAATATTTTGATTTTATTCTAACCTCGGAAGATTATACTGAAACTAAACCTTCTCCTGATCCTTATTTAAAAGCTGTAGCAAAATCAGGATTAAAAAAAGAAGAATGTATTGTAATTGAAGATTCCGAAAGAGGATTGAGAGCTGCATTAAGTGCAGGTTTAAAGTGTTATGTTATACCAACTTCTTTAACAAAAAATTCCAACTTTTCAGGTGCTGAAAAAATTTTGAATAATATTTCCGAAGTCCCAAGAATATTGGAACAAACTATTTCGCAGAAAAATTAAATTAAGATTATTATTTGATTTAAAAAATATCCGGCAGTTAATATATAACCGCCGGATAAAATTATAATTAGTCTTTAAACTTACTTAGTATATCTCCAACCGCAGATTTATTTACCATAAAATCCAGCATCTTCAGTTTAACATAATCTTCGCGATAGAAATAGTATCCCGGGAATCTTCCGTTATGTCCGCTCGATCCGGAATCTTTAATTAAGAACCAATCTGTTCCGTCAATATTTTTATAACCTACAAGATGAATACCGTGATCATCTCCGGTGGTCTTATTGCTAAAACGAAACTGCCTTGCATTTTCATCAATATATTTATCCGGGATATCGAATGTCGGAACTATAGCAACATCCGAATCGGGTACAATTCCAGGTTCCGAAACATCGCCGCCTATAGCAATTGTGTATCCATCTCGAATAGCTTTTTTAATAATACTCATAAAAACATCTAGTGGGACATTATAATAATCTTTGCTGTGCCACCAGTTATCCTGAACCGGATACTCAGCCTTTTGCCAATAAGGAAACTGCATTAAAGATATAAAGTCAACATAGTCGTCAAGATTTAAATTGACTACCTTAGCCAAGTATTCTTTCGGCGTGTAAACCTTTCCATCCACCGTTACTTTTGTTGGCGGAACACCCATGTAATGATTTAAGATATCTTTAACAGTATTAACCACATCTTCTTCGTTCCAGGAATTTGAAGCTTTTACACTGTTTAAATAGTCTCTCATTTCCGCATACATTTGTCTGTGGTCATGAAATTTTTGACCAGGCTGTAAACCGGTATAAGCTTCTTCAGGAACAATTCCGTATTCTTTCCAGATTCTCGGAACAGCATTAGCTTCGGAGCCTTCACCGAATGCTGAATTGCCGCGCTCTTCAACAAAGCGTTTTGCTTTTTCTACATACTCCCAATAATCGGTGTAC
This sequence comes from uncultured Bacteroidota bacterium, assembly GCA_963710735.1. Classification (GTDB taxonomy): domain Bacteria; phylum Bacteroidota; class Ignavibacteria; order Ignavibacteriales; family Ignavibacteriaceae; genus FEN-1297. The sequence goes on from CAVQBN010000006.1 coordinate 349,146, forward strand.
ATTACAGAAAGTTTTAATTTCTTTTTATGAATCCGGTAAACTTCCGATTCGAAGAATGAAGTTGTTGAAAAATCCCAGCATGTTCCTGTCCAGCCCTGAGAGACCGGCGGATTAAACCAGTACTTTTTGAATTCATTTACAGATTTTGGAATTTCAATACCGGTTAGATCTGCTTTAAAAACTTTGTGTTCACTTTTGGGTTTTGCTAATAAACTCGTCTGCACTTTTTTGAATCTCCTTAAAAAATTCATTCTTTGGTGTAACAAATTCACCTTTGCTACGGCGTTCTTCCTGGGCAAAAAGTATACTGCTCAAGAGAAGGGAAAAAATTATTAGAAATGTTGTAAGGTAAGTTTTCATCAATAACCCTTTTGTGTTTTGGATGTTAATTTGAAACATTAAAGTTATTATTCAAACTTATAAATATTTGTTTAAATAAATAAATTCATCTTTATATTTTTATTGAAAAAATTCAGAACAACTCATTGATTATTTTATTAAATTTAGATTATTGAAGAAGGTATAGATTTTACTTCTTTTTATTAAAAGTTTTTCCTTAATCCAACTTGAAAGGGGGATTAACTTCATGAAAATACAAATTAAAAAAATTCTTGCTTTATTTTTTCTTTCCTTGATGATTTCAACTTGCAGCTTCGGAAGTTCCTTGACAATTTCAAATAATACAGATTTCAACTTGAACGGGATCTGGCAGGGATCATTAAAAATATCAAGCGTTACTTTAAGAATAGTTTTTAAAGTTACTGTAGATAAAAACGGTTCCTATTCTGCCACAATGGACAGCCCTGATCAAGGGGCAAAAGACATTCCTGTGGATTCAGTCATTTATAATGATGGTAACGTTAAATTTGTTGTCGGTGCCGTAAGAGGATTTTTTGAAGGTAAAGTAGACTTTGATAATTCAACTATTAAAGGTGAATGGCATCAATCCTCTATGTCGCTTCCACTTGAACTGAAAAAAATAGATAAAGTTGAGGAACTAAAGAGACCTCAGGAACCAAAGCCGCCGTTTCCTTACAATGTCGAAGAGGTTTCTTATGAAAATAAAACTGCCGGAATAAAACTAGCGGGAACATTAACATTTCCTAAAGCAAAAGGACCATTTCCTGCTGTTTTATTAATTACAGGATCAGGCCCGCAGAATAGAGATGAAGAATTATTCGGTCATAAACCGTTTTTAGTTATAGCTGATTATTTAACTCGTAGAGGAATTGCCGTTTTAAGAGTAGATGACAGAGGCATTGGTAAATCGACCGGAAAGTTTTCATCGGCAACAACTGAAGATTTTGCCGGTGATGTATTAGCTGGAGTTGAGTTTTTAAAATCCAATAAAAATATTAATCCAAAGGAAATCGGATTAATTGGACACAGCGAAGGCGGATTAATTGCACCAATGGTTGCTGTAAAATCAAGTGATGTTGCATTTATTGTATTAATGGCAGGTCCGGGATTGCCGGGAGATCAAATTTTATATAAAGCAGGTTCAGTTAATTAATAGACTGGAAGGAATTCCGGAAGCAAAAATTAAAAGAAGCCTTGCACTTGAGTAAAGAGATGTATAATATAATAAAAGAAGGTAAGAGACAGTTCGGAAACAGCTGCAGAGCTGCATAAAGCATATAACGATTATTATACCAGTCTGGATGAAAAAGAAAAAACTGAAATGGGTGATCCAAGTGTTTTCTTCAATAAAGAGCTAAAAACAATTATGTCGCCCTGGTTTAAATTTTTCATTAGTTATGATCCGGTTCCTACTTTGGAAAAAGTAAAATGTCCGGTGCTTGCATTAGACGGCTCTAAAGATGTACAGGTCCCTCCGAAAGAAGATCTTGAAGCAATTAAAAAAGCATTGGAAGAAGGAGGAAATAAGAATTTTGAAACTTTGGAATTAAACGGTTTGAATCACCTTTTTCAAACGGCAGAAACTGGTTCTCCAAGTGAATATGGAAAAATTGAGGAAACAATTTCACCTAAGGCTCTAAAAGTAATCGGTGATTGGATTTTAAAAGTAGTTGGGAATAATTAAAATATTTTATTTCTATTATATTTTACTTTCAGCCGTTTATTTGAAAAAATGAACGGCTTTTTTTATTTATGTAAAAAGATAAAATTAAAAAATGGAAAACCTGACTATTTTCGGCAAAGAAGTAATTGATGAAAAATCAATTGCACAAATTAAAAGATGCTATTCGGAAGAAGATATTGCTGTACTTACTGCAGATGCGCATTACGGATATGGACACCCGATTGGCGGCGCAGTTGCTTATAAAAATAAAATATCTTTATCCGGAGTAGGTTTTGATATTGCATGCGGCAATAAAGCGGTTAGGACAAATATTAAAGCAGAAGATATTGAAGTGCCGAAAATTATGGATGAAATTTTCAGAAGAATTTCTTTTGGATTAGGAAGACCGAATAATGAACCTGTCGATCACCCGGTACTTGAAAAAATCTCTCAAGCTGATTTTAATCCTCAGCAATCATTAATACAATTAGCTAAATCTCAATTAGGAACTGTCGGCTCGGGTAATCATTTTGTTGATTTGCTAAGTGATGATGAAGGCTGGCTTTGGATAGGCGTTCACTTCGGTTCCAGAGGATTCGGGCATAGAACTGCAATGGGATTTATTGCCTTGTCTCAAGGACTCACTTTTAAAGATAAAGCAAAAGAAGGCTCCATGGAATCGCCGCCTATTTTGTTTGATATAAATTCGGAAATCGGGCAGGCCTACCTTTCTGCAATGCATCTCGCAGGTGAATATGCTTACGCCGGCAGAGATATGGTTGTAAAAAAAGTGCTTGAAATTTTAGGTGCTGAAACAAATTATGAAGTGCATAACCATCATAATTTTGCCTGGCTGGAAGAACATTTTGGAGAAAAATACTGGGTGGTTAGAAAAGGCTGCACTCCGGCTTTCCCCGGACAAAAAGGTTTTGTCGGTGCAACAATGGGTGATACTTCGGTAATTATAGAAGGAGTAGAAAGTGAATTAGCAAAGAAAGGATTATATTCTACGGTTCATGGTGCCGGAAGAATTATGTCGAGAAGAGCAGCAGCAGGAAAACAGAAATGGCTTAGAAATAAGCACGGAGTTAAAATGCCTACAATCATTGCAAAAGGGTTGGTTGATTTTGATGAAGTTAAGCAAAAGATGAAAAAGAAAAATATTGAGCTGAGAGGCGGAAGTGCAGATGAAGCGCCGGAATGCTATAAGAAATTAAGTGATGTTTTAAAATACCAGGGAGAAACAATAAGAGTGCTTTATAACCTACATCCAATTGGTGTTGCTATGGCAGGTGCCCGGGTTTTTGATCCATATAAGGATTAAAGAAATTTAGTGAGTCGAACAAAGCAATTAATATTATTTTTACTTTGCAAGATTCACAATTTCCCCAACCTGCAAAACATTTTTCTCTTACTTTAAAAGCCAAATCAATATAACATTCTTTGTTATTATTATTCCCATTTCTTTTTCTTGCTCCCTTTATAGCTATCAATCTGCAAAAGCACCCCTTCTAGTTTACCGTTATCAAGCCGAGTTCTTTTTGTTGTTTTAAGTCCAATGGATTTTCGCAGTTCCGGGTTGCCTGTATAAATAAATGCGGTAGTGCCCGGACAATTGTTTTTTAGAAAATCGCCGAATTCTTTATAAAGCGCTTTCACTTCCTCAATTTCTCCAAGCCTAATACCGTAAGGTGGATTTACTATTATTGTCCCATTCTCAAAATTTTTCACATGTTGAAACGGCCTGCATGAAAGATCAACAGATTCAGAGAAAGGAAGATGAGAAAGATTCTCTTTCGCTACTTTTATTGTTTCTTGTGATTTATCGCTTCCATGAATTATGTTTTTAGGCAGCTGCCGTATTTTGCTGTCGTATTCTTCTCTTACTTTATACCATAGTGTTTTATCGAATTCAGGCATATTAAAAAATCCAAAATTCTTACGGAGCTTCTGTGCCGGTATCCTGCAGTAATGCATTAATGCTTCGCACAGTATTGTCCCTGAGCCGCACATAGGATCCCATAAAGGACTTTCCCCATCCCACTTACTAATTTTTAGTATTGCAGCAGCAAGAGTCTCCTGCATGGGAGCTTCACCTGCCAGCAGCCTGTAACCTCTTTTATGCAATGATTCTCCGGATGTATCGAGACTTATTGAAGCTATATTTTTTTCAATATGAAGATTAAACCGCACATCGGGATTTGCAACTTCAACATTTGGGCGCTTTGCATATTTCTCTCTGAAATAATCGGCAATCCCATCTTTTAAGCATTGAGATGCATACAATGAATTGCTGATGCTGCTGTTAGAAACTGATCCGCTGATTGCAAATGTTTTTTTTAGAGTAAGAAAATCTTCCCAATGGATCTGCTTTGCTTTCCGGATAAGAGTTTCAGTATTCTTACATGGAAAAGATATTAATGGTGCAAGAACCCGGGAAAGAAGTCGCGATGTATAATTAATTTTGTAAAGGGTAGTGAAATCTGATTTGAAATAAACTCCCTTATAAGCAATTTTAGTTTCCGTTGCACCGAGTTCAATAAGTTCCTGTTCGCACAGATCCTCCATGTTCCCGGTTACCTGTGCAAAAAATCCATTTGTTTGGTATTCGTACATTAAATTATAGCGGGCTCCAAATTTTAAATAATTGCAACGATTGATTTTTATTTAACAGCAAGTTTTTTTATATCCTCAACTTCAAGAACATTTTTATCATAACCTGCTTTCGCAGAGTTTATCATTGCCAATCCAATTTCCTTTAATGAACAGATATGTTTCGGAAAAAACAATTTAACAACCGGCAGCAGGAAAAACAAATATTTATAAAAACTTAAAGTGTTTTTAAGTCCTTTTGTAGGTATTATAATTGCGGGCCGGAAAGCAAAAGCCTGCCGGAAGCCGAGATTTAAAATGTAATTTTCAGTCCGGCCTTTTACCCTTGCCCACATTATTCTTCCCTTTTCAGTGCTGTCTGTGGCCGCACCGGATATGTAACAGAATGTCATGTCTGGATTAAACTTCACGAGTGTATCTGCCAGAGCTTTGGTAATATCAAAAGTTATTTTGGTGTATTCGTCTTCTTTTTTGCCAACAGAAGTTGTGCCTAGACAAAAGAAGCACGCATTGTATCCTTTCAATTGCTCTTTAATAGCGGAAAAATCATAAAAGGTATTGTGTATAATTTCTTTCAATTTAGGATGCTGCACGCCGCTGGTGTGTCTGTTTATAACAAGCACTTCTTCAACATCCGGATTGTTGAGGCATTCGTGCATAACGCCCTCTCCTACCATCCCGGTAGTTCCTGTTATAATTGCTTTGATTTTCGTGTTGTTTTCCATTTTATTGATCTTTCTAGCTTCGCCGCAAAGATAAATTACACGTTAAATTTTAAACCAGTTAGTTCTTCCGACACTTCCCACAATTTTGCCGCAATTTTTTTATTATGCGATAGCTCATTCGATTCAACTTTCTTTGGATAACCTTTTAATTCCTGCCAACCCGATGGTCCGTAATACTCAGAGCTTTTTACACCTTCCGCCGTTGCCGCATAAATTGTCGGAAGCGCACCCATTTCAATTTTCTGTGCAAAAAATTTATTCATAAATTCAAAAATACCGCTGTGTCTTTGTAAATCTGTTGCCGTCCACCCGGGATGTGCCGCCGCAGTAATACTATTGATGTTCTTTTCTTCCAACTTTTTCGCTAACTCATAAGTGAAGTATAGATTTGCAATCTTACTATCACCGTAAGCTTTCCAAGCTTTGTAGTTTCGTTTTTCCCATGCCAAATCATTGAAATTAATATTACCATATTTATGAGCGCCACTTGAAACATTAACAATCCTTGAACCCGGCGTATTCTTAATTAACTCAAAAAGTTGTGCGGTTAGTGCAAAATGTCCAAGATGATTCGTCCCAAATTGAAGTTCAAAACCGTCTGCAGTTTTAGAATAGGGCGGAATCATTACACCGGCATTGTTTATCAACAAATCAAGTTTTGAATATTTATTTTTACAATCCTCAACAAATTTTTTAACCGAGTTTAAATTAGCAAGATTAATTTCCATAACTTCAATATCGGCATTAGAATTTTGGGATTTTATTTTTTCAGCGGCTTTATTTCCTTTTATTAAATTTCGAACTGCTATAATTACTTTTGCATTTTTGTTTGCTAAAACCCTGGCTGTTTCATAACCAATTCCGCTGCTTGATCCAGTCACAATTGAGATTTTTCCTTTTTGATCCGGTACATTATTAGAATCCCATTTCATTGTTCACGTCCTTGTAATATTATATTATAAGTGAATATTCATTTATTTATTTGGTAAAAATTTTTTATAGTTTTATAGCGTCCCAGGCTAATGTAAACGCCTGTTCAATGTTTTCTTTGTTTAGTTTGAAACTGCTGCACTGTTTAGGATTTGACAAAGTCATCATCGGGTAAAATATAAAAGCAGACAAAATATCAAACGAAACATCTTTAATTATCTTCTGTTCAATGCCCTTCTGCAAAACTTTAAGAAGCGGCTCAAAGTGTTTTTCAACATCTTCTTTGTTAACTAAAGCAGAAAACGGAGAATTTGAAAATTGTTCGGCATATTGATAATAGTCCCTATATTGGGACACAAAATCAAATCCGTTAAACCAGAAAGTCTTTAACACATCTCTAAATGGTTTTGTATCATCATAATTTTTTAGAAGCGCCGAACTCAATTTCTGCTTTATTTCAATATAAGTCGAAGCAAGTAAGTCTTCCTTGTTTTTGTAGTATATATATATAGTAGCCGGAGAAACATTTGCTTCTTTTGCGATCTTTGAAACCGAGCTGGAAGCAAAACCAATCTGATTAACCAGTTTAATCGTTGCCTTAATAATACTGTCTTGCTTATTTTCGTCTTTAATTCTCATGGCACAATAATAAATGATCATTCATTTATTGTCAAGCGCTTTATTAAAAAATTATTATCTAACCCAAATCTTTGTATACTACTGTCCCGTTAAAAGTCGAATAAAAACAATTGATTATCGGGACAATAGCAAAATTTGAATCGGAACAAAAAAACCTCGACGAGGTGACATATCATTGGGGATAAACAGAGAAGAATCTATAATAAAAAATCGCCGCGTAGAAAGTTATTAATAATTGGGAGGTCAATAATTTACTTACTAACTTTCTCTCCACGCGGCTAAAATAAAACTACAATCTATTTAAGGTGATTTCAATTTATTTAATAATGCCCCGTATTTCTCCATTCGGATATGCTTTTGTATGTACCAATACATATGCATCTCCACTTTCAATCCATTTTTTCAAATTTGCAAGGTTCACATCCTTATTCGTTATAGTTCCTTTAGATAAAACACCATTTACTTTTCCTGTAACTTTTCCTTTATATAACCAGACTGCAATCGGACCGTCTTTTCCGGCAGGAGCATGATGAATATGCGCCATAATTACTTTATCAATATTGTGCACTATCAGCTTATACTGCAATGTTTTTCCATCCTTACTGAATTTAAAAGTTGCCGAACCGTAGGCTTTGGTTTTTACAGGCGGCACAACTTCTTTTCCAGAAAGTTTTGCACTGAAATCATTTTTTTCTGCCTTCATCATTTTGGCAGAATGACCTTTAGGATGACTCTGAAAATTGTATACGCTGTTTGATTTTACTGTAAAATTTGTGAAGAGCGCAGTTATTGACAAAGAAATTACTATTAAAAAAATGCGTCTCATTTTTGGCCTCCTAAGCTTTGTTTTATAATTTATTTAATGTGTAATTTTGAAAGTACTAATAGGAAGACTATTCTATTGTGATGAGGAAGATAATCAAGCCGGGTAAAAATAATTATCTGCATAATATTTCATCTAAAAATAAAATGTGAGCAGTAAAATGAGCATTAAGAAAATTGAAATTGAACTTGATCGTGAATCTAATCCGGATCAAGCAAAACTTTTACAGCGTTTTTTCAAAACCGGGCCTGGCGAATACGGCGAAGGAGATATTTTTATTGGAATAAAAGTCCCTGTCTTGAGAAGCATCGCAAAGAAAAATCAAGATGTTACTTATAAAGAAATAAAACAATTATTGAAATCAAAAATTCATGAAAAAAGATTAGTCTCTTTAATGATTTTAATTTTTAAGTATCAAAAGGCGGATGAAAATGAGAAATTAAAAATATTCGATATTTATATGAACAACACCAACAAAATTAATAATTGGGATTTAATTGATTTAACTGCTCCCCGCATTATTGGCGATTATTTACTGGATAAGGACAAATCACTTCTAATAAATTTAGCCAAATCCCAAAGTCTGTGGGAAAGAAGAATCGCTGTACTTTCAACATTTCAATTTATAAAGCATAATCAATACGATTTTAGTTTAGAAATTTCTAAAATCTTGTTAAATGATCCGCACGATTTAATACATAAAGCAGTAGGATGGATGTTAAGAGAAATAGGAAAAAGAAATTTGGCTGTTGAGGAAAATTTCTTAAAAGCTCACTACAGTAAAATGCCGAGGACTATGCTTAAGATATGCAATAGAAAAATTCCCCGAGAAGAAACGAAAAGGATATCTTAAGAGGAAACAAAATTAGTTCAACTAAAATAATTGTTTCACTCATTTCGACTATATAGTCGCTCAGAATATTTTTATCTCTCCTGCCTTATTTATTTTGTCTCATGGGGGTTCAAATAACAACAATCAAATAAATTTTTGTTTGGCATTCCTTTTGTTTAACCTATTATAACGAAAGGGTGAGAAATGAAATTAATATATATAATACTTTTTACGATAATGATAAGTTTCGCAGGTTTGGCTTATTCCGGTGGAGATACAACAAAAGTAAAACCGGAAGATAAAACCGATAAAACGCTTATTAAAGAAACTGATCCTACTTTTAAAAAGCAGAAACGAAAGAAAGATGTCTTTATTGATAAAGATGGTGACGGCATCTGCGATAACAGAGCAAACGGAATGAGTTTTGAAAAATTTCGCAAACGACATCAGATGCAAAGGAAAGGAAGTCAGGGTAATCAGGGTGGAAAGAGATGATCAAATATTCTTCCGCCCTGCTGATCATTCTTTCTTTTCTCTTTATAGAATCTGTTTATCCGCAGTTTTCCTTATCAACTAAATTTGAAAACTATTACGATGACAATATTTATAACAATGCGTTTAAAATCTCGGATTATATAAATAGCTTTTCGCTTAATACTTCATATGATTTTGAAAGCGAAATTAACAATCTTGATTTTTATTACACAAATAATTTAAGCTATTTCCAGAAAAATATTTTCAAGTCATCAAATTCACATAAGTTCGGAATTGTAAATACAATTCTACTTTCTGATGACGAAAATCCTTTAAATATTGGTGCTAATTATAGTTTCAGAAAAAATAGAGAAGAATTAAAATTATTCGATTTCAGCCAGCTATCTGCTTATACAAACTATCGTCATTTTATAAATGAAAGCGATTTCCTTTTATTCGGCTATCTATTCAGCAAAAATGATTATGTCGATCTATCTTCATTTTCTTATTATGAAAATAAGGGATTTATTAAATACTCAGCAACATTCGAAACAAAAACAACTCTAATGATCGGTTCCGAAATTTATTTTAAAAATTATATTGAAAAAATAAATTTATTGAGCTCTGCAAATAACTCTTCGCAATTAGGTGCCTTTATAAATCTTTCTCAGTCTTTAACCGACAATACCGGAATAGCAGGTTATGTTTATTTTCGAAAGAATATAAGTAACGGCACAAGGTATTTGTATTCCGATAGCTTGATTTATTATGAGGAAGAAATTTTTAATGATATTTATTCTCATGACGGTTATGAAACCGGCCTTTCATTAACACAAATTATTTTATCGACTATTGTTGCAAGGCTGGGAATAACTTATGACGAAAAAAGCTTCAGCAATCTTCCCGCAGCCACGATAGATGGGTATGAATTATCTGAAAACAGAAAAGACAATCAAATTGCTATTGGCTTAGAACTGCAATTTAATCTGCATAATATTATAAATGGTTTAACAGCAGCATGTACTTTTAATTACATAAATAACAATTCGAATGATGCTTTTTATCAATACGACAATCAAATATTCATGGTCTCTTTTGGTTGGGGATTTTAATTATTCGACCAAATTTACGAATTAGTTCGACCGAAATGTCGAATTAGACACTTATATCTTCATAATTTGCTTGAAAAACTAAGGTTTCTTTTGGTATATGAGTTGCATACTTAAAGCAGTTAAAATTTAAGGTCTTCTAAATGCAAAAATCATTGATACTTTTAATATTTACTTTCTTCATTTCGATAAGCGCTTTCCCGCAAAATCAAAATCAGAAAAAAAATATTAATCGATGGTCTGCAACAAAGACAATCACTATTGAAGGAGAAGTTGTAAAAGTACAGCATCCCCTTGCTGAACTTAAAGCTTCGGATGGAAAAACTTATACAATGAGGCTTGGTCCTTTATGGTTTTGGAATAAAAATAAATATGAATTAAAAGTTGGAGAAAAAACAGAAGTTAAAGGAAGTGTAGCTGAAGAAAACGGTAAATTATATTTATTTCCTTCAACAATAATTCAGAATAAAACAACTATTACACTAACGGGCGACACTGGACAGCCGCTTTGGTCTAAAAGCGGTAAGGGAATGGGGAAACAAGGCAGAAAAAATTAGGAGAGATTTAATTACCTTAGTTTCTTTTAACTAATGCCTAAGAGCTTTGATTTTAATAATCAAAGCTCTTCTTTTATTAATACGCTTAATTCTTAATTCCGTATTTATTTAATTTATATCTAAGATTTCTTTCGGTTAGCCCTAATAGTTTTCCTGCTTTGGTCTGATTTCCATTTGCCTTTTTAAGTGAATCATAAATCAATCTTTTTTCAAGAGCTTCAACCTGTTCAATTAAAGTCCCCGTTTCATTCTCATTAATTTTATTCTCTTCTACAAAGCCTTTAATATTAAAGGGTAAATCATTCATTGTCATTACATCTCCGCGGCAAAGCACTACCGCCCTTTCAATAATATTTTCAAGTTCACGTACATTACCAGGATAATTATATTTTAATAATTGATCGAAAGCCTCTTTTGAAATCTCAAGATTCTGTCTATTATTCTCCTTAGAATACTTCGCAATGAACATTTCAATCAGCGGAAGTATATCTTCCTTCCTTTCTCTAAGTGAAGGAATTTTTATAGATACAATATTTAACCTGTAAAAAAGATCTTCCCTAAATGAGCCTTCTTTCATCTTCTTTTCTAAATCTTGATTAGTAGCTGTAATTACTCTTACATCTATATTTAAACTTTCGGTAGAGCCGACTCTTTCAATTTGCTGCTCTTGCAGAACTCTGAGTAATTTAACCTGGGTTGACGGAGGAGTGTCTCCAATTTCATCTAAAAAGATTGTACCTTTATCGGCTAATTCAAACCAGCCTTTTTTCATTCGTTCAGCACCGGTAAAGGAGCCTTTTTCATGGCCGAATAATTCACTTTCTATAAGATTAGCAGATAACGCGGAAATATTTACAGCTACAAACGGTTTATCTTTTCTAGGACTTAAATAGTGAATTGATTTTGCAAGTACTTCTTTCCCGGTTCCGCTTTCACCGGTTAAAAGGACAGTCGCTTTGCTATCGGCAACACGGGCAGCAACGCTTACTACCTCAGACATCTGTGGAGAGTTGGAAACAACTGATGTAATTTTATACTTTTCCTGCAGCTGCGTTTTTAAAAGCTCGTTCTCTGATTTTAGGTTTTTATGTTCAATAATTCTATCCAGCAGGATATCCAGTTCATCCAGGTCAACCGGCTTGGAAATGTAATCATCAGCACCTAGACGTATTACTTGAACTGCATTTTCAACTGTTCCAAAGGCTGTAATTATTACAAAACTTATCTGCGGATTTATCTTTTTCACTTCTTTAAGTACTTCCAGGCCGGTCATACCGGGCATTTTATAATCAGACAGAATAATATCAACTAAGTTTTGGTTTATAATCTTTATGCCCTCTTCCCCAGATGAAGCTGAAAAAAGCTTATAGCCTTTCTTTTTCAGGTAACCGGTTAAAATATCTCTCTGCGACTTTTCGTCGTCAATTATTAAAATGGAATAATTATTCATACGGTTGGTATTTTAATTATAAATTTTGTTCCCTTTTTAATTTTACTTTCAACTATAATCGTGCCGTTATGCTGATTAACTATTTTTTGTGCTATACTTAATCCAAGCCCGTTACCCTCTTTTTTTGTTGTAAAGTAAAGGTCAAAGATTCTCTTTAATTGATCTTCTGCAATTCCAACTCCGTCATCTTCAATCACAATGTTTAACAACTCGCCTGTTTTGTAATAATTTATAGTTACCGAACCATTTTCACCTGCAGCATCAATTGCATTTTGAACAATATTCATTAGTGCTTGTTTCATCAGTTCAGGGTCAATTTTGATTCGGATTGACTCTGTTGATAATTTATTAAAATGTATCTTTTTTAAATTTGATTGATCGATATATAATCTATAAATGTCATCAAAATATTCATTAGCTTCAATTGTTTTAAGTTCAATACCTAAAGGTTTAGCATAATTTAAAAATTGTGTTATTATTTTATTGATCCGGGTTACTTCATCTTTTAAGACATTTAAAATAGATTTGTATTCTTCCGAATCTTTATTTGGGATAAATTCTTTATTTAGTCTTTGCGCAATCATTCCGATTGCATTTATAGGATTCCGTATTTCATGTGCAACCCCGGATGCAAGTTCTCCCATTGCAGAAAGCTTTTCTTGTCTTTTGCTTTGCTCTTCAAGATTTTTTCTTTCGGTAAAATCATTAATAACTATCGTAAAGTTTTCAGGTTCATTAAATTCATTTAGATTTTTAGTAACGCTTAAGGTTAAAAATTTGTTTTGATTATTTATTTCTATCATTCTCTGAATATCGGAAGTGTCTTTATCTTGTACCTTAATTGCATCAATAACAAAAGTTAATTTGCCGTCTAAAAATTCTTTAAGATTTTGATTTATAGCTTCACCACGATTTATTTTAAATAATTCTTCTGCCGATTTATTAAACAGTGTAATTTCAAAATTATTGTTTATTACAATTACAGCTTCCCTCATATCCTGCAAAATTGTGCCAGTAAATGTTTTGAATTTTCCGAATTCATTTGAAACGGCCTGCAAATTCTGGGAAGTAAAAATTATACTTAGCACTATAATTGAAATTGCTGCAAGAATAAATGAAATTATTATAATTCGCCTGTACATTCGTGCTTCAACACCTTTCACTTCGTTTAAAGAAATGCCAATCCTGTACAAACCTATTACATCCTTATCCATCTTTAAACGTTTTACAACTTCATATACTTCGTGCCCTTTATATTTTGAAATTCGTTTAAAAGTTGAGTCAACCTTCATCGCATTTTCAAGAAATTTATCTCCTTCAATAGGATCCATTGAGTGAACAGAGGCACTGGCAGCAAGAATTCCGATTGTGTCCTGAAGTGCAATATATTCAATCCCGGAATTATCCGCGATGTCACGAATAATTCTTCCTATCCCGATTTTTTTTCTGAACTCCAGGAAAGCACTGGCGTCTAAGTTTATAACTATAGCTCCCTTGTTAAAAGCCCTTGATACCGCAACTGTAAATCTTTCTTCATCACTATATTCCGAGGATTTTAAACCGAGAATTAATTGTTTGGTTTCTCCAGATAAAATAGGTTTAAGCTCGTCATACCTGTTAACATTCCCTTCCGGATGAATATGCCCGGGAAGAGGTATTCGATTTGTTAAAACTCTATCACCCTTTTTGTCAAAGATATTAATTCTAAAAAGTTTATTTTCATTCCCAATTTGAATCAGCTTTGAACGTGTAAGTACGTTTAGGCTGTCTAAATTTTTTACCAGCCTGGCATTATCCAGTAATCGCTGTGCAATCAAATTTTCAATTTCATCACTTGCATTTAATGTATTATCGCTGCTTAAGGAAATGGTTTCAATTAAAGATGAAGACTGTTCGGAAAGAACGCGAAAAATTTCCTTTTTACTTTCATTCAATTCGAAATAGGCAGTGGTTATCATAACTATTCCGATGATGATGGAAATTATAATAACAATTTTAGGTTGAAGTTTAAATTTGTATTTCATTCAATTTATAATAAAAATCCGATATACAAAGCTATGAAAATGTTATGGTTTTAAGTACAAAAAACAGATAAGAATTAAATAAGTATTTAATCGACTTAAAAGTCGTATCTCTCCGTCTTTAATGTCGAAAATAAATAATTATTAGGTCATATACTTCAAAATTTAAAATAAAATTGTATTTATTAATGGCACATGAATTGAACTATAAGATTCGAAATCAATTAATTAAACTAATAGGGAGATAGATCATGAAAGGTACAGCAAAGATGTTTTTGGTATCGGGATTCGCATTGTTTCTAGGATTATTTTTAGTCAGCAATGAATCCTACGCTCAGCAAGGCAAGGCAAAAAAGTTTAGCTATGGTTTTGTTGATTTGAATGGCGACGGTATTAATGATAATGCTATTGATTCGGATGGTGATGGTATACCAAATTGTCAGGATCCTGATTATGTTCGTCCACTTGATGGAAGCGGACAGAAGATGATGAAGGGTAAGACATCAAAATTTGGGAACAAAGGTTATGGACCAGCAGATGGAACAGGTAATCAAGGAATAGGACCAAAGGACGGAACAGGTTATGGCCCTGGGACTGGAAGCGGAACCGGTTTATGTGATGGCACTGGAGCAAAAGGTAAAATGCAAAGAGCCGGGAGAAGATAAACTTTCCATCAGGCTGAAGCAGCGGTAATCTGTGCCGCTGCTTTTTTATATGCAATTCCTTAATAAATACAAATCAATGTTTTTCAATATAGATCAACTAATCTAATTTCTGCTAAATAAATTCTCTTTGCTTATCAAACCTAAAACGAAAAATTATTTTAATGTTTGCAAGAATATTTTTCTATTTCTGATAATTATTTAAATTATTTCAATTAAAAAATATTATTTTGGAAAAGGAATTATCTTATGCCCAAACGAATTAATTTTAGCTCAAATACCAAGTGGGAAAATATGGTTGGATTTTCCCGCGCAGTAAAAGTTGGAAACTTAATCGAAGTTTCCGGTACGGCGTCAGCCGATGAGGATATTATAATCGGAGAAGGTAATATTTATGAACAGACTAAGTTCATAATTCAAAAAATAGAAAAGACTTTAACACTAGCCGGCGCTGATCTTAGCAAGGTGATAAGGACAAGAATTTTTACAACCGATATTTCTCAGTGGGAAAAAATAAGTAATGCTCACAATGAATATTTTAAAGATATTCGTCCGGCATGTACAATGGTTGAAGTGAGTGCTTTAATAAATTCACGCCTTCTTGTTGAAATAGAGGCTACTGCAATTTTAATTTAATATTCGCAGCTTTAAATGAATTATAATAAAAAATTCTAATAAACATATTGCACATATATTGTGGAAGGTATAAATGAAAAGTGAAACTGTAAAAACCGGATTATGCCAGGTTTGTAATAAGACAAAAAAAATGTCAGAATTAATGCCGGTTATGTCAATCAGAAATTCGCTTGTGGAGCTGGTAAAAAACGACGGTAATCAATTAGATCTGAGCGGATTTATATGCACTGAAGACCTTAATAAATTGAGAGGCCGGTATGTTGAAAAAATACTTGAAGAAGAAAAAGGCCAATTGTCCTCCTTCGATAAGGAAGTACTCGAAAGCATAATCAATAAAGATTTACTTAGCAAAAATGTTACTCAAGATTTTGATGAAAAACTTACTCTTGGAGAAAGGCTGTCGGATAAGATTGCACAATTCGGAGGCAGCTGGATCTTCATTTCTTTATTTGGATTTTTTTTAATTGTATGGATGATAATTAATGTTGTCGTTATAACAGTTCATCCATTTGATCCTTACCCGTTTATTCTACTTAATCTAATTCTCTCATGTATTGCCGCCATTCAGGCACCAATTATTATGATGAGCCAAAACCGTCAAGAAGATAAAGACCGTAAAAGAGCAACACATGATTATCAGGTAAATCTTAAAGCCGAAATTGAGATTAGACAAATAAACGATAAAATAGATCACCTTATGATGCAGCAGGGACAAAAAATGCTTGAGATACAGGAAATCCAAATTGAGCTAATGGAAGAAATTTCGAATAAACTGAAAAAATAAATTTAAAGAGCCAGAAAAATTTTAGAATATATTTTTATCTAAAAATTTTTGTTGTAATTTTATTTTCAATATTTTATTTATGTGAAAAATATGGACCCAATAAAAAACACTATAAATCCGGAAGTAAAAATCGGACATATTCATCTAACAGTATCCGACCTCGAAAAGTCCTTGAAATTTTATCGAGATCTGCTGGGTTTTGAAATTACCTCAACTTACGGAAGATCTGCAGTATTTCTTTCTGCCGGAGGCTACCATCACCATATCGGATTAAACACATGGCAGGGAAAGGGCGCAACACCTCCGCCTGCGGGTCATACAGGACTTTATCATTTCGCTATACTCTTTCCAAATAGAAAAGAGTTAGCTAAAGTTTTAAAAAGATTATACGAAGTTAATTTCCCTATTGAAGGCGCATCTGACCATGGCGTCTCCGAATCAATTTATTTAACGGATCCTGACGGTAACGGAGTGGAGTTATATACCGACAGGCCGATTGAAGAATGGCCCATCGACGAAGAAGGACATTTACAGATGACTACCAAACATCTTGATATACTTGACCTGTTATCTGAGCTTGACCATGACTTTTAGCTTCTTCAAATAATTTTGTAATAATCGATATTTTGTTTGACCTTCCTTCAATTTTTTTGCTAATTAAAGGCGTAAAAATCTAATACCTCGGAACCAACTGTTTCATTTCATTAAATATTTAAGAAATCTACTAAATTTGAATCAGGGATTTTATGGGATTAAAGAATAAATCAGTTTTTTTTACTGACGGCGAAAAGCTGGATGGTTATTCTATCTCCAATCAATTTGCAGAACATCTTGAATTTATCCTTGTAAGAGATAAAGTTACTGCAACACCTGATGATGCTTACTTTGCTCTTTCATTATCCGTGCGTGACAGGCTTGTGCGGCGTTGGCTAAGAACCCAGCAGCGCTATAAAGACCTTGATGTAAAACGGGTATATTATCTCTCTCTGGAATTTTTGATGGGAAGGCTTTTAGGCAACGCTCTTATCAATTTAAATTTTTATGATGAGTGTTATAATATTTTGAAAGATGACGGCTACAGCCTTGAAGACATTAGAGACTTAGAGAACGATATGGCCTTAGGGAATGGAGGGCTCGGAAGATTAGCTGCTTGTTTTCTCGATTCGATGGCAACATTGGAACTGCCTGCATTCGGTTACGGCATAAGATACGAGTACGGAATTTTTAAGCAGGACATTATCAACGGATATCAGACTGAAAAACCCGATAACTGGCTTAGTTATGGAAATCCCTGGGAAATATTGAGAAGGAATCTGGTTTTCAGAGTTAAATTTCATGGAAAAGTTAATTATTATAACGATTCTTCAGGCAGACTTCGATTTGATTGGATTGAGACCGATGATGTTTTAGCAGTCGCTTATGATGTTCCGGTTCCGGGTTACAGAACAAATACAGTTAATAATCTTAGGCTTTGGCAGGCAAAAGCAACAAGCGAATTTGATTTTCAGATGTTTAACAGCGGTAATTACATTGAAGCTGTTGAGTCCAAAAATGAATCGGAGAATATTTCCAAAGTTCTTTATCCCAACGATACTTTTAATCAAGGAAAGATTTTAAGATTAAAGCAGCAATATTTTTTTGCGTCGGCAACGTTACAGGATATTATTAGAAAATATAAAATAAATCATCAATCATTCGATCAATTTGCAGAGAAAACAGCAATACAATTAAATGATACACATCCGGTTATTGCAATACCGGAACTAATGCGAATTTTAATCGATGAATATGATTTAAGCTGGAATGAAGCGTGGAATATTACGGTAAATACATTTGCTTACACTAACCACACAGTTGTTCCCGAAGCACTGGAGGAATGGCCGGTTACAATCTGGGAAAATATAATTCCCCGACATTTACAAATTGTTTATGAGATAAATGGAAGATTTCTGGATTATGTGCGGAAGAATTTTACAAATGAAGATTCCATTATATCGGAGCTATCTATAATTCGTGAAGGTCCAAGTAAAAATATTAAGATGTCGAACTTAGCAATTATAGGTTCCCATTCTATAAATGGAGTTGCCGAACTGCATTCGGAGATCCTTAAGAAAACAATTTTCCCGCACTTCTATAAAATATTTCCCGATAAATTTAAGAATATTACTAATGGAATTACCCCGCGAAGATGGCTGAAATCTGCAAACCCTCTTTTGTCAGGATTGATTACTGATAAAATCGGTAACGGGTGGTCAAAAGATTTATATAAATTAAAAAAAATTGAACAACTTATAGATGATGAACAATTCAGAGAAAACTGGCGGAGTTCCAAATGGTTGAATAAGAAATTACTAATAACTTTTATTGAAAAAGAATATAATTTAAAAATTAATCCTGAGTCTATGTTTGATGTTCAAATTAAAAGATTCCATGAATATAAAAGACAACTATTAAATGTTTTACACATAATTACTCTTTATAATAGAATCAAAGAGAATACTGATTTAGATATAGCTCCCCGAACAATAATCTTCGGAGGAAAAGCAGCGCCTGCTTATTTTGCTGCCAAACTAGTAATCAAACTTATCAATTCAGTTGCTGATGTAGTTAATAATGATAAAGATATAAACGGCAAACTTAAAGTTGTGTTTATAAAAAATTATTCCGTAACTCTTGCTGAAAGAATTATTCCGGCATCCGATTTATCAGAACAAATTTCCGTTGCCGGGTTTGAGGCTTCAGGAACCGGTAATATGAAATTCGCTTTAAATGGAGCACTTACTATCGGCACAATGGATGGAGCAAATATTGAGATAAGAGAGGAAGTCGGTGACGAGAATATTTTTATATTCGGATTGCTTGCGGATGAAGTTGTTAAGCTGAAACAAGGCGGCTATAATCCGAGAGAATATTATGAAAAGAATCATGAGTTGAAAAAAGCTGTTCATATGATTGCCTCAAATTATTTTAATAAAAGTGAGCCCGGAATTTTTGATGATATGATTGAAGGATTAATGAATGTAGATTATTATTGCATTTTTGCCGACTATAAATCTTACATCCAGACTCAAGAAAGAGTAAGTGAGCTTTATTCAAACATTGAAGAGTGGACAAAAAAATCAATGTTAAATGTTGCAAGAATAGGAAAATTCTCAAGCGACAGAGCAATTAAAGAATATGCGAAAAAAATCTGGGATGTAAAGAAAGTTAAAATTCAACTTTAATAAGCCTTAATTATTTAATCCAAATTATAAATATATTTTGTTATCAATTATTTTATTATAATATTTACGTAACTTATTACGTAATATTAGTTATAAATAGCATGAAACCACAAGATGATGTAATTAAAAGACTTGGAGAAATTGCTCTTGGCAGTCGATTTAAGAGATTAAGCGATCGCTTTATGAACGATGTTTCCAATATTTATAAAAATCAACAACTTGATTTTGAGCCAAGGTGGTTCGCTTTATCATATTATTTAAATGAAAATAAATCAGCCTCTATTCTGGAACTAGCCGATGCATTAGGATTTTCCCATCCGGCAGTAATTCAATTAGTTAATCAAATGGCCAAAAAGAAACTTGCAGCTACTTATAAAGACCAAATTGATAGACGCAAAACAATGGTCAGACTAACTGAAGAAGGAGAATCTCTTTTTAATTCCATGCAGCCATTACTTTCGGACATTGAGGATTCAGTTAAAGAAATAATCAACTCTTCTGGATATGATATTCTTCATGTAATTGAATCGCTAGAAAAAGCCTTGGATGAGAAAAATCTTAACGAGAGAACTTTAGTTAGAACAAAGAAAAGATTGCTCAACTCAATAGAAATTTTAAGATACTCTCCAAAGTATAAAGAATTTTTTAGAAGATTAAATTACGAGTGGCTGGAAAAATATTTTTTTGTAGAACCGGAAGATGATAAATTATTATCAAATCCTGATAAATATATAGTTGATAAAGGAGGGGAAATATTTTTTGCTAAAGATGTGGATAACATAGTTGGTACATGCGCAGCCATCAAAATAGATAAAAAGACTTACGAGCTGGCTAAAATGGCTGTAACGGAAAAATCACAAGGGAAACAAATCGGCAAAAAATTAGCCTTAGCCGTAATTGGGTTTGCGTATTCAAAAGGGGCTAAATCGATTATTCTTGAAACAAACCACAAACTGCAATCAGCAATAAAATTATATGAGTCGCTTGGATTTAAATATTCAGCTAATAATGCAAATTCAAAATATCAGCGGCAAACTTTTCAAATGAGACTGGATCTTTAAATTTTAGATTTAAATTAAAAACTCTCATCCTTTAATTGCTGCGATTCTCAATCTCTTATAATCTATAAACCATTTGCCTTCTTTAACATTCGTTTTATACAACTCATTGGAAATAAGTTTGAGTAGTTTTTTCTTTTCATTTAGGTTTATGCCATCAAAGAAATTTTTAGCAAACATTTCAAGCCAATCTTCGATTGTATCGTTTTCATTTAAAAATGTGTCTCGATCAAAGTGTGCTGCATAAGTAATACGAAATCCTTTCTTTTCTAATAAAGAAGAATATTCTCCTACAGAAGGAAAATACCACAAATTCATTTCGGCGTTTCTTTTGTATCCATTTTCTGATAATATTTTTCTTAAAGCATTAATCACTCTTTTAATGTTATCTTTTCCGCCCATTTCAAGAATGAATCTTCCTCCGTTTTTTAAATTATCATAAACACAGTCAATAACGTCTTCTTTCTGTAAAATCCAATGTAGGACTGCGTTTGAAAATACAGCATCAAATTTTTTTTCAAAACTAAAATCCGCTGCATTTTTTAATTCAAAAACTAATCCTGGATAATTTTGCTTTGCCAGTTTTATCATTTCTTTAGAACTATCAATGCCGAGAACATCAGCGCCTGCTTTAGCAATTAAATTTGTTAAATGCCCTGTGCCGCATCCTAAATCAAGTATCTTTTCACCGGGTTTAGTCTGCAATAGGTTTAACAAATCTTCACCGTACTTGAATACATAAGAATGTTTTTGAGAATATAATTCCGAATTCCATTTTTTTACTATTTTATTTTCAGTTTCTTTCATGGTTAAAATTTTTTATCAAATGTTTTTATTAGTCAGAATTAGAGAATAAGCTGTTTTCCGATTTTTGCTTCATACACTTTTATATTTTTATCATCTTTTAATATTGCAGCACCCATCCAGTCAATGGCAGGCGGATCTCCATGAACAAGGATTACTTTTTTAGGTTTTAACTTTTTCACAATTTTAAGAAGATCTTCTCTTCTGGAATGTGCTGAAAATCTAAACTGCTTAATTATACATTTAACTTCCTCGCCATCGCCTGCTTCACTTAACTTTATCTTTTCACCGGTACTCACATTAGCTATTTTATATCCTGGAGTATTTTTTTCCATATATCCAACCGTAAAAATTGCTGACTTGGAATGTTTAATCCAGTGCTTAGCAAGATTGAATGAAGCTGTCCCTTCTATCATCATTCCGCTTGATGCAAGAACTATGCACGGGCTTTTAAAAAAACTCTCCACTCTCTCAACATCATATAAATTTTTTCCCGGTATGGATTTTATTTCAAACTCCGGGTCAATCATATTTACCACAAAACGATTATAATCATAAACTCTGCTAATTTTATCAGCTATACCACCTGAGTATATATCAACCGTAGTAATTTTATTCTGCTGCATCAAACTCCAGAGAAGAGAAATAATTTCCTGCATTTTGCCGAGAGAAAAGACGGGAATAAGAATTGATCCGCCACCGTTTATAATTTGATTTACAGATTTCGTAAATCTTAGCTCTTCTTCCTTCCAATCTGAAATTGTAGATGAATCAGTTGCACCATAAGTAGTTTCTAAAATTAAAACGTCAATTTCTTCTTTTGGTAATATTGCTCCTTTCAAAAGTTTTTGATTTTTAAGATTAATGTCTCCAGTGTAGAAAATTTTTTCTCCTTTATATTCAAGAAAAATACTGGCGGAACCAAGTATATGACCGGCATCTAAAAATCTGGCATTGATCGAATCATCATCTATATTAAAAACATTACCAACAATAAAGTTTTCGTTATAAGATTTGTATTCTATACTTTGAATTAAAAGATCAATCTCATCATGTGAATAAACATTTAATTTATCTTCCTCAGTCAATTGCTTTTTCAAAATTTCCACTGAATCATGAAGAGTTAATTCGGCCAATGCCCGGGTTTGAGGTGTAGTAATTATCTTTATATACGGATGCTTTTTAACCAAATATGGTAATGCACTTAAATGATCTTGATGCGCATGAGAAATTAGGACGTAATCAACTGATAAATCTTTTATCAAATCAAAATTCGGTAATGCTTCCAATCCAACTTTTTGTGGATGCATTCCGCAATCCAATATAATTCCGGCGCCGCCAATATTTAAATAAAAACAGCTTGCACCGATTTCTCCGGCGCCGCCTAATGAAAGGAATTTAATCATAAATAAAAATTAAAATTATAAATACATCAAAATTAAATTTGAACTTATTATTAAACTTGTAGATAATCAAATTGTACCAAATCTCTCGAATCTTTTGCTTTTAAATGCTTCATTTTCCTGATCAAGATATTATTCTTTCCTTCCATTTCACCTTCTATAAAAGAGTTTTTGCCGGCTAAAAAATATTTATTGATTTATATTAAAAAATCAAATATCCTTTATTTGGATTTATGATTTATAAATCTTAAAACCGTTTAATTGGGTAATAATGCTGGTTTTTTCAGTTAAGACGTAATTAATTATAACTAAAAAGCCTAATGACAAAATTTTTACTATTCAGTTGTAACTATTTAAATATTCATTTCGTCTATAAATTAAAAAGATGTTGAAGTCTCTAAGATATAAGCTATTGATTCAGCAGCATAAAAACAGAATTTACAGTTATTCTCTTTATATGCTAAGAAACAAGTTGGACGCAGATGATGTTACTCAAGAGGTATTCATCAGAATCTGGAATAACTTCGAAAAATTTGATGCAAATGCTGCTAAATCCTGGATAATGAAAACAACACATAATTTATGTCTTGATTATTTAAGGAGGCGAAAGTTGGCAACTGAGAGAGAATATTTAATAGATGAAGAATCCGAAGAAAAACTTCAAAACAACGATAAATTTAGCGACCCGGAAATGGAAACAAGACGTGAAATATTAAAAGAAAAAATTCATGAAGCGATAGAAAAATTACCCGAGAATTTTAAAAGTATTTTTGTTATGTACGAGCTTCAAGGATTAAAATATAGAGAGATTAGTGAAATATTGAACTTACCGCTTAATAGTGTACGGGTATATCTTTTAAGAGCCAGAAAAAAACTGCAGGAAGAATTGAAAGAATATAAACATGAAACAGCAGAAAATTATTGACGATAAATATCTGGATAAAATTATTTCCGTGGCTTACGGCGATGCCGGGATAATTGATAAATTAATTGTTTATCGCGATTCCCAAAAGGACCCGGAAGTTAAGAAGTTACTGGATGAATACAGGGCAACAGCAGACGAGGTAAAAAGTATTTCCAATCAAAAATGCCCTGATGATTTGGTTAAGAAAATTGAAAAAGAGACAACAGGTATAAGAGAAGATAATGCCGGTAAATATTCAATAGTTTTTAGAAAACCTGTCTTTTCAACTATAGCTCTTGCAATTATTATAGCATTTACGGCTTTGCTGATATTCAGGCAGCCTAATCCGGGACAGAAATATTCTAAAGCA
Source organism: uncultured Bacteroidota bacterium (assembly GCA_963710735.1). Taxonomy (GTDB): domain Bacteria; phylum Bacteroidota; class Ignavibacteria; order Ignavibacteriales; family Ignavibacteriaceae; genus FEN-1297. The sequence continues at coordinate 373,187 of CAVQBN010000006.1, forward strand.
GAAGTTTTAACTGCAGAAATGCAAGTTAAGCAATCATTGGGTTTGGTAGGAAAAATCTTTAAGAAAACACAAAATACAATTTCGTATGATGTATTTGATAAACAAGTTGTGCCGCCAATTAAAAGGGGTATGAACGTTGTAAATAATTTATTAAACGGAGGATAAAATGAAAAACGTAATCAAAATATTTTTTGTTCTAATTATTGCATTTTCTCTGAGCTCATTTGCTCAAGACAAAAAGGATTATTCAAATGAACCAGGCTATGTGGATTTTGGCAATTTAGCTTCATATATGAAAAGCGATAAGGTTACCGAAGTAAATATCGAAAGTTATTTACTAAAAATGGTCAGCAATCTTACTGAAAAAAACGATCCGGAATTATCACAAATGCTAAAGGGATTAAAATTAATTAAGGTATATTCATTCGATGCAAATACAAAAGATTCTAAACAATTGATGAGTAAAATAGACCAAATCGATAATTCACTTACAAGCAAAAATTGGGATAGAATTGTTAAAGTAAAGGGCCCTGAAGAGAATACAAATGTTTATATAAAAACAACTCCAGATCAGAAAACAATTGTTGGTTTGGTGGTTATGTCCCTAGAAAAGAACGGCGAATCGGCTTTTGTAAACATTGTCGGGAACATTGATATGGATGCATTAGCAAGATTGGGAGATAAGTTTGATATTCCTTCTCTTGAAAATATTCATAAATGATAGGAGCGGGACAATGAAAAAGATTGTTAGTCTTTCGCCAATATTAATTATTTTTCTTTCAAGCATACTGTTTGTCGGATGCTTTGGCGTTGACGGTAATTTTTCCAGATTAAAACATGAAATTTTATCCTCAACAGGAAATCGATATTATACTGATGTAGAATTTTCAGTCGGCTCATTAGGACTTTCAATTGCACGAATTGCTGTCAAAAAGGACGATGATCCGGATGCAAAGGAAATTCTGAATAATATTTCGCATGTTCAAGTGGGAGTATATAAAAATAATCATGCTTCATCTTTTGATAAAGGATTTCAATTACTTCAGGATATTAATTCTCAAATGGTTGAAAACGGATGGCAATATGTAGTAAGAAGCTGTTGTAAAAATGAGATTACCGGTGTATATGTAAAAGTTAATTCCGGCAATCAGCTAAAAGCGCTGTTTGTAGTAAATCTAAAACACGATGAATTAACTTTAGTCGAAGTAAAAGGGAATTTAGAAAAAGTTTTGGAAACAGCTATTAGAAATAAAGGATTTAATCTTGATCATTCATTCGCAATCAATTAATGATTAAAAAGATTGGTGAATGGTACACAGAATAAAAAGTATTAAGATTAATAGTTAATCTTTAATAACTCAAAATGAAGTTTTTAATCCTATTTTTCTTATATAAAACCACGCAATTGTAGAGAAAATGAAAGTAATAATTGCGCAAACAAAAACAGCTGAATGTTCACCAATATTTTGTGCAAATATTCCGATTAATAATGCCCCCAGAGGGAAAAAGCCAAACGATGTAAATGAATAAACACTCATTACTCTTCCGCGCAGCGAATCACTAACAATATTTTGGACAATAGCATTGGAGAGATTAAATATTAAGATTATCGCACCGCCTGTTCCGAACAATGCTAATAAGGAAATTGGAAGCCAATGCACGACAGAAAAGATTAAAAGCACAGCCGGAAAAACAAAAATTCCAATGGATAAAAGTTTATACGTATACTTAGAACTTCCCAATGATGCAATTAATAAAGCTGTTAACAAAGCACCAATACCACGTGCTGATTGCATAATGCCGTTTGTTGTTGCATCACCGTGAAGAATAGTAACGGCCCATGCAGGAATTAAGGTTACAAATGATAATCCGAATAAATTTATTGCAGCAACCAACCATATTAAAGTTCTAACCATCGGTTGTGTCATAGAATAATGCAGACCTTCTTTTAAATCAGCAAAAGTAGATTTAGATTTACGTAAGAATGGCTGTTGTTTAAATTTCATTTTTAACAGTGCTGTAATTACTCCTATAAACGAAATACCATTAATCAAGAAGCACCAGGCTGGGCCGAATATTGCGTAAATTACTCCTGCCGCTGCTGGACCTAGAGCTCTTGCAGAATTAAACATTGTTGAGTTCAATGCTATTGCGTTTATTAAATTATCTTTATTAACTAATTCAAGTAGAAAAGATTGTCTTGCCGGAGCGTCAAAAGCATTTGCAATTCCTAATCCAAATGCTAATGCAATAATGTGCCATGCTTTTATTAGATGAAAAAATGTTAGCCCGCTTAATGTTAAAGCTAAAATCATCATAATTGATTGAGTAATAATTAGAACTGTCCGCCTGGGAATTCTATCCGCAACAACACCTCCATAAAACATAAACAGCCAGGCAGGTATTCCGGTTGCAAATCCTACATATCCCAAATAAACCGGTGAATGAGTAAGTTCAAATATTAAATAACCTTCCGCGGTAGTTTGCATCCATGTTCCGAAAAGTGAGATTATTTGACCAATAAACCAAAGCTTATAATTTGGATATTGAAGAGCTGCAAAAGTCTGTTTCCAGCTAAACTTTTTTCGAAATCTATAAATTAAATATTGGTATCTAGATTGACCAACGAGTGATGGCTGAGTAGCTTCATTTTCTATAATATTTTTATCACTCACTGGAAGAGGATCCCTTTTATAAATTGATTAAAATATCTTTTACACTTTTAATAATTCGTATTAAAAAGCTTTAAAATTAGAATAATATAATTTTGGCACGAGTAAAATTACTGAAAGATTATCTAATTTCATTTATAACTTTATTTGATATTAGAATAAATAAAAACCCGCGGACTTGCGGGTTTATAAATTACATGAATTATTTTTTCGGAGGTTATTTTGCAAAGTCAACTTTAACATCGCTGAACCAAAGCTTGAAAGTTTTACCCGGACCTTTATGCATAGTTGATATCGTAAATCCTCCGTATGTTTTATTTCCTTCCCATGTAGCTGGACGCGGATTTTTCTTGCTGCCGCCATGCAGATATATCCACTCATGAATCATATTGTTTTTATTTAAATACAAATCAAATTGATCTCCCGGTGTGTAACCTACTTTATTAGAATACTGAACCGCTAAGCATCTTCCTTCCCCATTTCCGATTGGATACTTTTTCATTCCTTCATCCGTAAATTTAACATTTGTATCCCAAACCAGATGGAATGGAAATAATAGCCAATAATTATCATTTATAAAAGCAGCATCAATTTTTTTTGTCTTCTCATCCATTTTATCATTACGGTTATAAGTTAAGGTAACTTCTTTACCATTTTTGTCTTTACCCCAATAAGTAATTTCCTTTGTTTTAGGATTCCATTCCCACTTTCTGCTTATTTTCTTACCGCCGAATTCAACATTAAAAGTGTAATCCATCTTCTGGACTTTAGAAAAAGCATCTACTCCATATGCTTTTGCAACTTCCTCATTTAAAGAAGTTTGCTTTTTATCAGGTTCAACAAAACTTAGTGTGGGTATTGCAGCAATTGTACTGCCGATTTTATTTATTCTAATATTATAGTTAGGAATGAAGAAGAGGCCGAAAATTAAAATTGATGGAATTAATATTAGTCCAAGTTTTACAGTAGTTTTTTTTAGATATATCGATAATACAATTAAAGCAAGTATTATTACCAGCATAAATAAAAACAAAAAATTAGATTGTATTATAGATAAAAACGAATGGGAATTTAAAAATGTTAACATGAATTTTTCCCTTTATGTTAATTTTAATATTAAGGAATTATTTAAAGAGTATTTTATGATTAGTTATTGCCGGTATTATTTAGTACAGGCAAAAAATATTTTATCCGCAAAAAGCTCAAATAAAATAAATAGTCTAAATTTATTGTTCAATACAAAAGTCTGTATGAGTGCGTTAAAGCAATCGGTATAATGGAGTGATTAGGAGTAAGTTTGAAGGAAGATAAAAATAAGAGGAGAAAAACTTTTGGTTTTACTCCTCTTCATTATTACAATTCCTAGGGGTGCATTAATTCAGCCCTGACAATTGCTCTTTTATCTTTGCACTTGCAGATTCATTAGCTTCTTCCTGTGAAGTAGTTCCAGATTTAAGTGCCGCTAATTCTTTTGCAGCTTCGGAAATTGTAGCTGAATCCTTTTTTGATTGAGAATTCGAAGCCTCCGCCGCTTTTTGCGCGTGAGTAGAATATGCTGCTGACAATCCTATAGAGTTTATGCCGGATTGTCCTATTGCTCCGATATACATTATGTATTCACCTCCTTCATTTCATAATAAATCAAACAGATTGTATTCGCACCCCTGTTATTGTAATCGAATAAATTCTCTGTTTGTTTAGTGATATAATACATAATTTATCGTAGTTTAATCTGATGTCAGAACAATGCATCCAAGCCGGCAGAAATTTTTTAAGGTTTCATTACTACAAGTTCGAGATTCTGAAGCAGCATTTCATCGTACTCACTAAATCCTGCATCTTTTATTATTTTTCCAAAAAGTTGTAACCCTCGAGGCAAACGTTGAGGAATTAATAATTTAATAAAAGATAAATGACTTATAATGAAATGATTACTAAGCTTTTTGACAGTGGGAATAAATATAATCGTAACCTAGTAATTGATAAAAAAGATTTGGAATTTTTGGTTTATTAATCTTTCGCTCTCTGCATTTTGATCGGCCCTTTAGATGTTTTACTATAAAGCATTAATTCGCCTCTAATAATTTCAAACTCCCCTCGCATCATTAATGCACCATTTGAAAATACGCGAAAAGTATTTCCTTTAACCAAATAATTGCCGTCAAAAGCTCTTAAAATTCTATGCACTTCAAAAGATCCATTTGTATTGTATATAATGGTCATTTTCTGTGCATCGGGATTTAGTACATCCCATGTCCCTATTATTCCTGCGCCTTTTTCAATTCCATGTTCACGTATCATTTTTAAGGTTTGATTTTTACCTTTTGTGTTCATCTCCTGAATCAGAGTGTCCGAATAAATTAGCACAGTTGATGAATCAGCTTTATATTTATTTAAGACCGGGATATAATAATCAGAAATTAAAGTAGTACCATGAAGCTGATATTTACCCGTCCACTTTGAACTTAAATTATAGTTAAACTTTTTATTTTTTTTAAAATTTAAAGTCAATAAAGACGACTCTAAGGGATTGTGTGGGGTTTCCCATTTTCCAACTAAAGGATTTTCTTCAACAACTTTCTTTTTCTTTTGGGAGTACAAATCTCCGTGATAACTTATTATTAACATTATGAATACTAAAAGAAAATTTAATTTCATTCTCTCCTCTAATTTTAGGATATAATCTATAAATTAAATCAATTTACATTAATTAAGTAAATGGAAAATCACAATAAAATAACGCACAAACTTAGGTACTAAATTAAAAATAAACAAAGAAGTTCTCATGAAGAAGTTATATTTATCTTATTAAACAAATTTAAAATAGTCAGAACTGTAAGATAAAATGAATTAGGAGAAAACTTTGTCGCAGATTGAAGGAATTTCATAATTAAAAGCCACACAGAAATAATTCGGAAAACATATATAGTAGTACGAACTTCCTTCCACATACAATTATTTTATTTCTTAAATTCTTCCCGTCTGTTTTTAAGATATTTCTTAAAGATAAAAACCTGAGTAATAAATACTGTACTAAATACTCCTACAAGGATCAAAATCACAGGTGTATGCATTTTAAATTCCTTTGAATAATATTTCCTATTAAAATGAATTAGGATAACTTAAATATATCCGCAATTTAAGACGAAGTTTATTAAATCATTTATTTTGGAAATGAATATAAATAATTGCCATGTCTTTAGAAACTCACAAAACCAAACTTTAGATTACGGACACACTAAACCCGGCTTTTTTTTGAATTGATATTTTCAATATTAAATCACATTTAAATCTCAAATAATTGCATTTTTTAAAAATCGTTCTCAAAATCATATTCTTAATTTTTTAGTGGAAAAATAATTATTTATAACTTAATTTATCATTAAATAATAAAGGACTTTAATATGCTTAGGCATATTTTATCAGAAATTATTTTCAATTTTACCCTGGTTCTGTTATTAATTTTGTTATCAGCTAATCATGATTTTTCACAAACTAAAACACATCATAAAAAAATGGAAATAAAACTTTACAGCACTGCATTTAAAAATGGTGATTTCATCCCATCTAAATACTCGTGCGAAGGTTCAAATGTTTCCCCTCAAATTCATTGGAATGAGGAGTTAAAAGATGTTAAATCTTTTGCAATAATTGTGGATGATCCGGATGCGCCTAGCGGAGATTTTGTTCACTTGGTTATTTATAATATTCCAGCTAACGTGAGAGAGATTCATGAAGATGTTACACCGTCTCGCAACATTTCCGACCAAATTTTGTTAGGTACAAATAGTTTTGGACATATCGGATATAGTGGCCCCTGTCCTCCATCCGGCAAACCTCATAGATATTTTTTCAGAATTTATGCGCTTGATACTCTTTTGCATCATCTGGAATCCGGAGCCACTAAAGCTCAATTAGAGAAAGCCATGCAAGGCCATATAATTGGTGAAGGAGAATTGATGGGTAAGTATAAGAGGTCATGATAAATTTAAGTTTTGATTTATAAAATAGAATTACTTCAAAATTTTTCTAATTGAATAACGCATAAAAATATTTTGTTATGCTATTTTTTTCTTAAATCATATATGTATGTCTTATCTGATAAAGTTATTGGTTTTAAGTTTATTCTATTGCCTAAAAGATCCTCTATTTGTTTAATATTGCTTTTATTACTTTTCATTTCATAATAATTAAAAAAGTATTTCAATAATTCGTCTATATCATCAAAAGAAACTTCAATAAAAAATTCTTCATTCTTCTCACTTATAAAGGAACTGTTCTTAATTGCTATTTTTGCCTTTTCTAATTTGTCAATTTCATTTTCAAAGATATAATGAATTCTCTCAACTTCGCTATCTGCAGCAGGCTCAACAATTACAGCCCTGCCATTTTTTTTCAAAACCCGGTATGCCTCATCAAGTGCTTTTGCGCTATTTTGATGATGCAATGAAAATGTGAAAAGTACAATATCAAATATTTCATCATCAAAATCTAAATTTTCTCCGGACATTATCTTAAAATCAAGATTCCGGATATTTTGTCGTGCGCTCTCAATCCCTTTTTTATCCGGATCAATCGCAATTAATTTCCTCGGAATTTTTTGTATCCATTCGGTGACTCTCCCATTTCCACACCCGACTTCTAAAACAGATTTATCACTTAATTCTGAATATTCAAGAATCTTCTTAAATTCGATTCGATTTATGTCAGATTGCATTTATTATAAATAATTAATATGAGTTGAAATATTTTTACGATAATCTTAAAAAAAGGATTTTATAATGCATTAAGTTTACTAAAAAAGCAAGATAAATTTTTAACAGATTAATATGTTTCCCGAGTACGGTAATTTAATTAAATTTATACAAACTAAAACTCTAAGCAGCATAACAGCTAATTAAATGATCATCTATTCAGAGGAAAAATAAAAATGTCAGTTTTAACTACAACTTCACAAAAAAAAGAGCGGATAGAATCTATAGATGTTTTCAGAGGATTGACAATTTTTGTAATGATTTTTGTTAATGATCTTGCCTCCGTTAAAGGGATTCCACAATGGATGGAACATATGCCGGCAAATGCCGATGGGATGACGTTTGTGGATATTGTATTCCCTGCTTTTTTATTTATTGTAGGTATGGCAATCCCCTTTGCTATTAATAAAAGAATTGCAGTAGGCGATAGTATGCTTAAAATATGGAAACATATATTAATACGTACTGCGGCGCTAATAATACTTGGCGTAATGATGACAAATATTTCGGATCTCAATTCCGAAATCGTAGGTATGGGACATTCTGTTTGGATGCTTTTAGTTTTGATTGGAGCAATTTTAGCATGGAATCAATATCCAAAAGCAGAAGGGAATAAAAAAATTATTTTTACTTCACTTCGATACCTCGGAATTATTCTGCTGATGTATTTAGCTGCAATTTACAGAAGCGGGCAGCCAGGAAACCTAGGCTGGTTTCACACAAAATGGTGGGGAATTTTAGGTTTAATCGGCTGGGCTTATCTTTTTTCCAGCGCTGTATATATTATTTTCAGAAGACATTTTGCCGGAATTATCGGAATGCTTGTAATTTTTATTACTCTTTATATTAGCGATAAAACCGGAGCCCTCGGAAATTTTTATGCACAGAATATAAGAGATTATTTTTGGTTAGGCGGCCATATTGGTGCACATACTGCAATTGCAATTACCGGCATTATCGTATCCATGCTGTTTATGAGTGATTCGAAAATTGAAGATCCAAAAGCACGCATAATTTGGATTCTGATTTTTGCCCTGATGATGTTTGTAGTAGGATTTTTCCTAAGACCTTTATATGGAGTTTCAAAAATATACGCGACCCCAAGCTGGTCATTATATTCAGCTGCAATTTGCTGTGTAATTTATGCATTCCTTTATTGGCTGGTCGATTTGAAAAAGATTATTAAGTGGGCAAAGTTTTTAGAGCCTGCCGGTATAAATCCTCTTCTTGCATATTTACTGCCTGATATATTTTATGCTATAATATGGATTTTCGGAATAAATATTTTATCTGAATACTTTGGATTTGGAATTGTTGGCATAATTCGATCATTAGTATTTGCTCTTGTAATGCTTGGCTTAACAGCATGGTTAAACAAGCTGCACGTAAGACTCCACTTATAAAAGCGTGATTTTGGTACAAAGAGTAAAATGTGTTGAAAGAATTATTACTTTAAATTCGGTGTCCCTATTATGTAATGTACCAGCTGGTCAATAACAAATTCCTTTTCGTCTAATACTGCATTAACAATATCACCTATTGAAATTATTCCGGTAAGTTTATCATTATCAATTACCGGGAGATGACGGACGCGTTTATTAATCATCAATGCCATACATTCTTCGGTGCTTAACTCAGAATTTACATACAAAACTTTCGAAGACATAATTTCGCTTACTAAAGTATCTTTCGAAAACTTTCCCTGCAAAATTACTTTTCTTGCATAATCCCTTTCTGACATAATTCCAACCAGACTTTCACCTTTTATTACTAACAAGGCTCCAATCTTTTTCTCCGCCATTATCTTAAGAGCATCAAAAACTGTAGATTCCGGTGATATTGACCAAATTGTATTACCCTTACTCTGAAGGATTTCATTTACTGTTTTCATTCTAGATCCCTTTCACAAATTACTCTTGTATAATCGTTCTATTAATTTATTAAAATCAATTTTAGAGCCAATTTTCTGATGTTTTGCGTTGAGGACTGAGATTATCAAGCAAGTTTATGGAGTTTAAAATTTATTCTTTAGGAGAATAAGAAATTATTATGAACAATTCCAATTAATTTTAGATTATTTCAAGTAATACTTAAAATTTTCTTTTTGGAAATTTCACTAATCGTAAAAGGATATACTGAATTGTTTTAAATTTGTCGTTATTAAGAAAGGGATATTTTTTACAAATAATAAATCGTTGTCGTAGAGCTTCCTATCTGGCTATTTAAGTTTTTCAAACTATAAGCCCTCCATCTAAATAGGATACTCTACGACTAATTTGTTTTAACCTTTTGTTATATAAAGATTGCTTTTAACATTTACTGCATTTGTGTAAAATCGGATAAGATTTTCAGCCCACGCACCTTGTGCCGTAGACATGACTTGCCCCTCTAATAGTACCGTTCCGTTGTTAACAATTATATGTATCGGCGGATTTGCTAAATATTCCATCCCTTCAAATTCCGGATCGTTATAAATTAATCTTGCCGCCCTGATACCAATCCTTCCAGGGCCGAATGTTGGTTTAATTTCATTTACAACTTTCTTAACTCCCGCAACTTTTTCAGCTTCTCTCTGGAATTGTGCAACATACCAGGGGAGATGTACCCATCCTTTTAATGTGACAACCCCGTTTGTATCATGCACGGTTACCCAGTCAAAAATTCCGTAGAAAACATTATCGTCTATCCTCTTCTCAACGGCATTTACAATCTTATCAGACGGAATATCTGCACTAACAACTTTTAAATTATTTACAACAATAAAACTATCTTCAACCTTTTGTGCTTCGTCAGCCGCTAAATTTTTATCATATATCGTTGGTACAGTTCCATCAAGTACAATTTTATTGTTTGATACATTTACATTGATGTTATTGTTTTTAAGTAAATTATCTTTTGCCAGCCGGTATTCAACAAAAATTTTGATGTTGCTGTTTGAAGGCTTTTGAGTGCTGCTTTGAGCAAAAGCAGGTGAAGTCATTAATCCGAATCCGAGAAAAAAATATATAGCCTTTAAAATTGTCATCTTAACCTTATATCTCATTTTAGTACCCTCTTTCTAATATTATCTCTTCCTTAAATTCCATTCAAGTCAAAAACCACATTTAATTATTTTCCAATATTTTTTATCAACTGCATTTTAGACGAATATTAAATGACTTTGGTTTATTCATTTTTCATTCTTGTACTCTGCATCAACATGAAGGTTTAAAAGTTCATTAAAATGAGCGTAACAATTATGAGTTATCCTTTTTTAAAATTTTCTTACTTAATTTCTATTAAGAAATCTTCATTCTCCCAATTTTTTGAGTCTGGCCAATAAAATGTAAATTGTATTTTACTCCCTGTTTTTAACTTATTTGAAGGAATATCAGCAAAGTGAATTCCTAAACCGCCATCTTTAGTCTGAGTATCTGAAAATGTTTTCCATCCATCTTCTGACCATCGAATTTTTGTCTTCGCCAGTGTTTCGATTCTAAAAATTTTACCGAGATTTATTTCTCTGCATTTATTATTGAAACTCCAGAGAGCATATTTTGATTCTACTTTATCCTCAACGTAACGTTTATAAGTTTGGGGCGGCATATCGAAAACTTTCTTGTCTTTCAAAGAACGGCTTAACTTAACATACTCAGCGTGTGCCCAAACTAATGGCATGGCGGAACCGGACGGCCTTCCTAAATACAATTCCCTTCCGGTAATATCACTTGTATCCCAAACCTGTTCCGAAATCATTCCGCCGTCATTAGAAAAGTTCTCCAATGCTTCCAACAATTTTTCTGCCCCTTTAATATTTCCAGCAGCAAGTTCATAATGTGCACGCTCACCGGTCAGCAGAGGCCATGCACGTCCTATGCCGGTTCCATCGAAAGCTCTGCCGTCCTCATGTTCGCCATATCCGTCATCATTATATCTATGCCATGATGTACCGTAAGGTGTTTCAACTTTTAGAAGAGCATCTATTACCTTTAAAGTATTTTTTATTTTAGGATCATTTGCATCTCTTAACCCGAAACGGACCAGCGCTAATGCATCGGGACTAATAATATGTATTGCTTCTTCACAATCAGATCCCGGTGGCCGATTCTTTATCGGTACAAAACCTTCCGCAGGTGAAGCTGCATCTGCAGTTTCCTGAGCGGCAATACGAACATAATAACCATCGACTCCGATTTTATTTGCAAGCTCAGATCCGGTTGCATAAGTCCATCTCTCAATATTTGAATTCCAGCTATCGGCAGTATCTCTTAAAAAAGAAGCTGTATCTTTTTCATTATTCATATCCGCATAATCCGCAGCTGCCAAAAGAGCAGGTATTTCAACAGCTATTGTAAAGGGAGAAAAGCCAGCATCTTCTTCCCATCTGTCCTGCTGGGTCACCGGACCGTTGCATACAAGATATGACGCTGCTTTTTTTATCATCGGCCAAAATTTGATTATGTCATTCTTATTCATAGCACCTTTTCGAAATGCCAGATCGATGAGAAGAATAGGAAATGCGGTTTCGTCCATTTGTATCCCCTGCCAGTAGGTGGAACCGTCAAGCCACATGTTCTGAGACCAATGTCCGTCTTCTTCCTGAGTACTAATTAAAAAATTTATAACACGTTTCGCATCATCAAAAGCTTTAACAGCAAGAAGGCCGCCTGCTGCTTCCGCCAGATCTCTCGGCCAAACCAAATGATAACCGCCAAGATCATCATCTCCTTTATTGAATCCCCATGGAATCGAAAGGCTTGCAATTAACCCACCTGGAAATCTCTTAGCTTCATGAATACGCAGAACCGATGCGCTTATTAATTCTACATTTTTATTTTTATTACTTGTAGGATTAACAAGATCAAGCCCTTTATGCCATTCTTTCCATTCACTTATATATATTTCTTTTGCAGCATTAAAATCATCGAGTATGCTTGCTTTTGCACGCTGCCCGGCTTCCGACCAATTCTGTCCGAATCCTATTGCAATAACAAATTCATTAATTTTATTTTGGGTAATATCAATTTCACCTGTCAATGCAATATTTCCGTTTTCAGCTTTATCATATTTTGATGTTAACTTTTTGTTTTGACGAAGATCCTGCCATCCATCGGAAGAACCGGCAAATCCGGCAGAACAATTTTTCCAGGGAAGTGTACATGCAACTGCCATTGCAATTCCATCACGTTCGGCAAAGAGCATTGGGGTCCCTTTGTAATCGCCTACCCAGCCTGTATTACCTGCTCCGTGATTTCCAAGATGTGGCGAAATAATAAAATAAAGGTTTAATCCTTCACCATCTTTTAAAAGGTTATTAAAAGTTATTTTTTGAAGAACACAATCGCGGAACGGATCGGCAATTATTTCTTTTACAATTTTATAACTGTTTTGCGAGCATGTATTGGAAAGCTTATATGCCGGTACACCGGGTGATAAATATTCTAATATACAGCTAGAGTTTCTTTTTTCTTCCGAAAAAAAATCTTTTCCATCGGTAATGATTAATTCTGCATCCCTTGTGCAAGCCTGATCTAATCTCGGATAATATATCTCATTTAAAATGCCGTGACTAATAGTAAACCAAACTCTGCTTGATTTATTAAGTGCTGTACCGACCCCGCTTTTAGCGCTTGATGTCCAACGGGCAGGTATTCCAGGCCAACCGGGAGCAAATTCAATAGGTTTATTCATAATTTTTTCTATTTAGTTAAGTTAGTTAATAAGGGTTATAATGTAGTGAATATATCAAATTATAAGGTAATACCTTATGCTGAATGTAACGTTAACGGAAAGTTATTTTAAGATTATTGAAGATATGTTATACTAAATTAAATATTAAACATTTTTTTATTCCTAAATTCTTGCTGCGATCCTAAGAAAGTAATAATACTTTCCCTGTTCAACACACCGATAACCTGCTCATTCTCTACAACCGGCAATTGGTTAACTCCGTTTTTATCCATTTTTAATAAAGCATCCCATAAAGGAAAATTGACATCAACTTTTTCTGTTTCAATATCAGGAATCATAGCTTCAGTAACATATGTAGTCGGCCATTTGTCCTGGGTAAAACCTTTTATCCGATGAAGGGTTAGCATTCCGATAAATTTATCATCCTGTTTAACCATCAAACTTCTCCTGCCAATTCCCAAAATATGATTATCAATAACTTCCTGAAGAGTTGCGTCGAACGGAACAATTCCATAATCTCTGCTCATAGCTTCATAAACAGTGTGGCCGGTTAAATGATCCTGTAAATATTGCTGATGTAATTGAGACATTGCCGCGCTTTCGAGGAACCATCCTATGAATGCAATCCACAAACCGCCGCCCATATTTCCACCGAACATCTGCAGAACACCGAAGAAAATAAACATGAAACCGAAAAATCTTCCTACAATAACTGCTATGTAAGTTGCTTTGTGTAAATTGTGAGAAACACCCCAGATAATTGCTCTCAGCACACGGCCGCCATCTAAAGGGAAACCAGGAATCAAATTAAAAACGGCAAGTACAAAATTTATAAAAGCTAAGTACTCAAAAAGAGCAAAGATAGATGTTACTTTACTGAATACAATTTCCAGTAAATAAAATATGCCCGCCAGTAAAAAACTAACAATAGGACCAGCGATAGCAATCCAGAATTCGGCAATAGCTTTAGGGGGTTCTCCCGCAATCTCAGCTACACCGCCGAAAAGAAAGAGAGTAATTTGCTTTACTTTAATTTTGTAATAGATTGCTATAACCGAATGGCCTAACTCGTGCAGTAACACACTAACGAACAACATTATTGAAGTAACCGCTCCGATTATCCAATATTCAGCGACGGGCCAATCTTTAAATTCATGGGGAAAATAATTTACAGCTAAACTCCATGTCAACAGGACAAATATCAGGAACCATGTATAATCAAGCCCAATGGGAATTCCGATTATCTTCCCTAAAGGAATATTATGCTTTTTCATATATGCCCCCTTTTTTCTTATTAAAATATTTACAAAATAAAATCATCTAATTACAAAGTTCATTAGTTATAAGATTAGATGCTTTTAAAAGGACTTTGTTCCTAAAGTGTACTCTGCAGTACATATAATATTTTAATTAAAACAATAAATTCATAAAAAGCTACAACTAGAATTTTATTTCGTTTTCTTCTTTTTTCCTTTATTGTTAACTGCCGGAAATAACAGCCAGTTATTGCCGTCTCTAGCAACCAATGCTTCCGCTTCTTCGGGTCCCCAGGTGCCGGATGCATAATTTGGAATATCCTCTGAAGATGAATTCTGCCAGACATTAAGTATCGGCATTACTACTTCCCATGCCGCTTCAACCTGATCGCCGCGCATAAATAAAGTTGCATCTCCAAGCATAGTATCGAGTATTAACGTTTCATACGCTTCGGGGGGATCCGATTTATAAGCATCCGTATAGCTAAAAACCATGTCGACAGGATTCATAAGCATTTTTAAACCTGGTTTCTTAGCCTGGAAGCTTAATCTTATACTCATCTCTGGCTGAATATTTATTATCAGCCTGTTAGGCTGCCAATTCTCTATCGATTCTGCTGGAAAAGCACGATGAGGAACAGGACGGAACTGAATAGTTATAACCGATGTTTTTTCAGGCATTCTTTTACCGGTACGAATATAAAACGGCACATCCTGCCAACGCCAATTATCTATGAAAAATTTTACCGCGGTAAAAGTCTCTGTTACGGATTTAGGATCTACACCAGGTTCATTTCTATACCCGATTACATGATTCCCCTCCATCCATCCTTCGCTGTATTGCCCCCTCACCACATAATTGTTAACTTTTTCTTTAGAGTATTTTCTAATTGCATGAAGTACATCAACTTTTTTGTTTCTTACTTCATCCGCATTAAATGAGACAGGCGGTTCCATAGCGACTAAACATAATAACTGCAATAAATGATTTTGAATCATGTCTCTTAGAGCACCGGCATGATCGTAATATCCGCCGCGGTGTTCAACACCAACCTGCTCAGCAACGGTTACCTGAACATGATCGATATAATTTCGATTCCATATAGGTTCAAAGAGAGCATTGGCAAATCTAAACGCCATCATATTCTGGACTGTTTCTTTGCCGAGATAATGATCAATCCTGTAGATCTGGCATTCATCAAAAATACCGCAGATTATATCATTCAGTTTTCGTGCGCTTACAAAATCATGTCCGAATGGTTTTTCAATGACTATTCTTGCATGATTCTTATCCTTTGCGATATGAGATTTGTCTAACTGCTCCGCAATAGTTTCAATAAACGACGGCGGTATTGCCATATAAAAAATTCGATTTGCCGCAACTCCCCATTTCTTTTCAATATCATTTAATTGATTAGATAATTTTTTAAAGCTTTCAATATTAGTAAAATCAGCTTTTTTATAACTTATTGATCCGGCAAATTTTTTCCATTCTTCCGGTTTTGCTTTTCCGCTTCGGGAAAAATTATCAATTCCTTCCTTCAATCTATTCCTAAATTTCTCATCGGAGAAACTCTTTAGATCAAGTCCGATAATCTCAAAATTTTCGGGGAACCAATCATCCAGATATAAATTATAAAGGGCGGGAATAATTTTCCGCCAAGCTAAATCTCCTCCGGCACCAAAAATAACTAAGATAGTCGGATCCGGTTTTCTTGCAGATATCATCATTCCTCCTTAAACATGTTTCCATAAAGTGTGAAATACTCCCTCAGCATCAATCCTTTCATAAGTATGCGCTCCAAAATAATCGCGCTGTGCCTGAACAAGATTAGCCGGGAGCCTGCTGCTTCTGTAAGAATCAAAATATCCAAGTGCTGCCATTAATCCTGGAACCGGAATTCCGGCATCAATGCTGAATTTAACTATAGAACGGATTGAATCCTGCCTTATTAAAACTTCTTTAGAAAAGAAAGGATCAAGAAGTAGGTTTGGAAGATCCGGAACTTTCTTAAATGCGGAACGAATTTCTTCCAGCAACCCCGCACGTATTATACATCCTCCGCGCCAGATAGAGGCAACATCCATCATGTTAATATTATATTTATACTCTTGCGACGCTCCTTTTAATAAAGCGAATCCTTGCGCGTAAGTTACTATCATTGCAAAATAGACTGCATCTTCCAATTGGGCTGTAAATGTTTTTACATCGGTATCTATTCTTGGATTAGGGCCGGTTAAAATTTTTGATGCTGAAACGCGCTCAGATTTATAAGCAGATATATCACGCTGGGATACAGCTGCATCGATAGTGGGAAGAGGAAGCTGCAATTCCATTGCATCCTGCGAAGTCCACTTGCCTGTGCCTTTCTGCTTAGCCTTATCCTGTATCTTGTCAATTAATCTTCCGCTTGCTTTATCATCGGGCTGTAAAAATATATCCGAAGTAATTTCAATTAAAAATGATTGCAATTCTTTTTTATTCCAATCATTATAAATTTTATGAAGTTCATCATTATTTAAATCGAATCCTTTTTTCAGCAAATCGTAAGATTCGGAAATAAGCTGCATCAGACCGTATTCAATTCCATTGTGAACCATTTTAACATAGTGTCCGGCAGAACCGGGTCCGAGATACGTTACACAATTATCTTTATTTACTTTTGCAGATGCAGCTTCAAGAATTGGCCTTACTGTTTCATAAGCTTCCTTGGGTCCGCCGGGCATCATGCTCGGACCGAACCTTGCACCTTTTTCTCCGCCGGATATTCCGACACCCAGAAAGTGAATTTTTTTCTCGGCTAATTCTGTGAAGCGTTTATTTGTGTCGGTGTAATGAGAATTTCCGCCGTCAATTATTAAATCGCCTTTTTCTAGGAGAGGAAGCACATCCTTTATAACAGAATCTACCGGCGCACCGGCAGGAACCAGCATCATAACCGCGCGGGGCTTTTTTAGATTTTTAATAAACTCCTGCAATGAACTTGCAGCCACCACTTTTCTGTCTTCTGCCTCTGTTTGGAGCGCATTTACTTTTGAAGAATCTTTATCATACCCTGCTACAGCATAACCATGATCTGCAAAATTTAATACAAGATTTCTTCCCATTACTCCTAAACCAATCATCCCTATATCGCAATCAAATTTTTTCATTTCTTTCTCCGTAATTTGTTCAGAATAAATTTCTAATTACCGTCTAATATAAAACCATAATCTGCTAATTCCTTTTTTGTGATTTCATATTTTTTATGGTGAATACCATTAATACCAAGAGTTCCCGCAACTTCAATAAACATATGCCTGTCATCCAGGTAAAGAACTTTACCGGGCGTAACCTGGGAAACTTCCAGAGCAATTTTATAGATGTCAACATCGGGTTTCCGGAAATGTACAAAGCTTGATGCAATAAACGCATCAAAAATTTTATCCAGTTTAAATGTATGAATCCTATGTTCGGTAAGCTCCCTGCCTTCGTTGCTAACCGCTGTTATTTTAAGATTATATTTTTTCTTTAATCCGGTTATTAGTTCAAGCATATCCGGTAATGGTTTGGACTGCTCATACATAAAAGATCTAAAATCCGATTTGGAAAAATTCCTTTTTTCATAAAAGACTACTCTTTCCATATAATCATCAAGGCTAAGCTTCCCAGCCTCATAAGTATCAAAGGTTAGGTGATGACGCTCGTTGATTTCTTCTTCGTCCAGGTTAAAAGTTTTTACGGCAAGATTACGCGCATGCCTATCCCACCCATTTGTAAGAAGCACTCCGCCAATATCCAGAAACAAGGTAGTAATCTCTTTGTGTTCGGCCATAAATAAATCCTTTTTTTGTAATGATTAGGTTTCCGCTGCAGAAAACTCAATTCTTTAATACCTATTAAAATAAGATTTTATAGGGAAGTTTATGCCTAAAGCATCACATTTAGAAAGTGATATAATATATAATACCTCCTAATAATTGATCTTTCTTAAACTTATAAAATAATGTAGGATGTAATTAGTAAAGACGCATGGCTATGGGCTCTACAAGGATAATTATTTACTATTACGACATTTGTCGTTATTTCAGCAGAAGCATCTTCTTTGTGGAAATGAAACGCCTTGAAGGTTTTTTAGAAACCCTCAAGGCAAATAAATGATAGTTATTTTTTCTTTGTCGGAGTGCTAGTGGGTTGATTTGATAGACTCTGAAGTGACTGCTGCAATTTCTCCAGCTCTTTTGCTGCTTCAGTAAATTTCTTCTCACCGGAAAGTTTTAGATAATTATTAAATGCATCGTTCGCAGCTTGTACCTGCTGCTGCATGGAAATTACCAGAGGCGCAGCAGTTTGCTGTTGTCCGGATGCCGGGAAATTCTCTACAGGTTCGCCGGACATCTTTGCAAACAATCCGTTCAATGCCTGATCAAAAGTTTTTGCATAGCTCATATAATTTCCCTGCATTACAACAACAAGCTGAAGCTCGGGGTAAGCGGAGGTTTCTGCCTGCAGATAAATCGGCTCGACATAAAAGAGAGTATTGTTAACCGGTATAGCCAGAACATTTCCACGTATTACATTAGAGCCCCGCTGACTCCAAAGTGTTAACTGGCCTGATAGAAAACTATCCTGGTCTATTTTAGTTTCAACCTGCTGCGGCCCTATAACGGTTTTATCTTTGGGGAATTGATACGCGATAAGCCTTCCGTAATTTCCCGGATCACACATGCCTGCAATCCAGCCTATAAGCACCTGCCTATTCTTAGGTGTAAAAGGCATCATTACTACAAACTCAGGTTTATCTTTACCCGGCAGCTGCCACATAATATAGTAAGGATCGACAGGCTGTATTTGACTGTAATATTTTTCAGT
Source organism: uncultured Bacteroidota bacterium (assembly GCA_963710735.1). GTDB lineage: Bacteria > Bacteroidota > Ignavibacteria > Ignavibacteriales > Ignavibacteriaceae > FEN-1297. Next base: position 392,391 of record CAVQBN010000006.1, read on the forward strand.
AGCTCTCATCCACAAGTCCTCCTGGTTATAAAACACGGTAGGATCGGTCATGTGGTATTTTTCAAAAATAAGCCCCTGCACCTGTAGCAGATCCGTGGGGTAACGAATATGAGCAAGCAAATCTTTAGGCATTTGTTCTTTTGATTTAAACAGTCCCGGGAATATCTTAGCCCACACTTTTATAATAGGGTCTTTATTATCCATTATATAGAAGTCAACCGAACCGTTAAAAGCATTAACAACCACCTTAACGGAATTCCTAATATAATTTACACCCGCGAAATAGCTGTTGGAGGGCTGGCTGTAAGGGAAATAAGAAGAAGTAGTATAAGCGTCAATCATCCAATATAAATTACCGTTTGACAAAACAATGTACGGATCGTTATCGAATTTAAGGAAGGGGGCCAGAATCTGAATCCGCTGAAGTATCTGCCGGTGGAACATTATTCTGCTTGAATCAGTGGGGTAATCAGAAAATAACAAGCTTGTACCGTCATACTTCCATCCGAATAAAAACTTTCTCCAAAGGTTTGAAATTTGTACACCGCCTTTACCTGTATATCTTGTGTAAACATTATCCGCACCGCTTGGATAGTCGAATTCTTTTTCTTTTGAATTAACAATAACCGGAGTAGTAGTTAGTTCGCCGTAATAAATGCGCGGCTGTTTAACTTCCAGAGAAGGGTATTCGCTTTTCGGCGGAATATCTTTAACCAGCATGTGCGGCAGCCTCTGCGAAGTAAATTCATTCACGGTTGACATTGCTATTCCGTAACCGTGTGTATATTGAAATCGTTTGTTAACAAAAGTCTGGCTCTGCGCAGGAAGGTTGTTTAAATTCATCTCCCTTCCGGAAACCATAACCTCTCTGTATTGGCCGTCGAATTTATACCTATCAACATCTACATCTGAAAATTCGTAATAAAGGCGGAACTCCTGGAACTGCCTGTACACTGCATCAAGGGCACGCCAGTCCCAAAGCCTGATGTTTGAAAATATACTTGGATTTTGAGCAACAACATTTTGATTAAATGTCCCGTCCATCGGATATTCTTTTAATTGAATATTATTTAATCCGAAAGCATAGCGCGTAAATTTTATGTTGTTTAAAATATACGGCCTTTCATAAGTGATTTCATTCGGCTGAACCATTAACCACTGGAATAAACCAGGCAAAGCAGTTAACGCAATAAAATTGATGACTATTAATAAGACCGCTGCGCTTACAAGTATTAAACCGTGTGAGCGTTCCTGAACAACGTTGAATTTTTTAAAGTAGAATTTCTGAATTTTTTTTCTGCTGGTTGGAAGTATTAAGCTTAATCCTATTATTATCATTAGGATGACGACAACCGTATAAGCCGGCAGACTAACATTAACATCCGTCCAGCCGGGTCCTGCAACTACACCCGTGGTAGAATACATAAGATCATAGCGGTCTAAGAATTCACCAAAGGCAAGGATGAAAATAAATATTCCGGCGTTTATATACATAGGAACATAAAATTTATTGATATCGACTTCAATAGGATTGGGAAAATAGAGAACAAAGTTATTTCCTTCGAAGCGGATGAAGAGAGCTATTATCACTGCGATAAGAGAAATTACCGATAAAAGGAAAACTAAATTATATATTGATTCAAGAAACGGCAGTGAAAAAAGATAAAACCCTACATCTTTTCCGAGAATAGGGTCTGTCATTCCTGCAGAAACCTTGTTTAAAAATTGTAATATAACATCCCAATTAGTTATTCCCCATGAGGCGCCGACAAAAAGCCCGAGAATTCTGCTTCCATTCTTCAGGACTTTATGTTCTTTTGATATGGAATTTGTAAGAAGGTAACAGAAAGCCCCTCCAAACAAAGCGCCGATAACCGCAAGAACAGCATTTGAATAAACCACTGTCCACAGCCGGGCTCCGTATCCCACGTTTTGAAACCATAAAACTTCACCCCAAAATCCTAAGAACCAGAAGAATGCTAACGTAAGTATACCGATTGCCAAACCGATAGATACTTGTAATGGCTTGCGTTTTTGCACACCCGTTAGAAAGAAAAACGCAGCAATAGCAATTAAAACAAGTATTAATGCCGTATACATTTAAAAAGCCTTTCTATTTTATTTGAGAGCAGACATAGAATGAAAAGTCTGTAGCACAAGAATGTAATTTGAAAAATATAATAGAATGTAAAAATTCTTAGGTAAATTTACAAAAGTATTTGCTTGAAAGAAGCTATTTGTAACAAATTATGTTATTTACATTTAAAGAAATTTATGGGAAAAATGAAGTAGAGCTTAATAAAAATATCATAGTGTGAAAATACCAACATTAGGCAGGTACGCTCACTACGACAATAAACAATTAATCTTTATGATTCCGGGTCTAGCCCGGAATCATATGTGTGAGTTTAAAATTACTCTTTGTTTGCGTTAGAATAGCGATTAAAAACTAGATAAAAAGTCATTGTGAGGAACGAAGCAATTTTTAGAATTATTTCAAAAGGTTAAAATCACTTCACTCGGTTCGTGATGACTAGTTTATTTTTGTTTCTCATCGACAATTAAATAACTTAAGATTAAATTCATGATTCGACGGGATCTTCTAAAAGTTTTAACAAATCTATCGAATCAAGTTTTAACATTTCCGGTGTAGGCATTATATCTAATCTCATTAATTCTTCAATAGCCGCCATTTCTTTGTCGCGGAAATTACCTGCCGCAGCAGCAACCTTATCATCTTTAATGTAATATGCAATAAATTCTTTGGAGTTTATATCACCGTGGAAAATAATTTCCTCCCAGTCAACTGCGTGGCCGACATAATTAAGACTAAGTCCCACCTGTGAAGTCCAGAAGAAAGGTACACATTTAAATTGAGTCATTTTACCTGCCATATTATGCGCTGCAATTCTTCCCTGCTGTTCCGCATTCCGCCAATGTTCTATTCGAATATTTCCGTCGGTTCTCCAGTCAGGCAGAGTGACAATATCTCCGGCGGCAAAAACATCTTCATTAATTTGAAGATAAGCATTTACTTTTACACTGCCGTCCGGTAGTAATTTTAGATTATGTAAAAATTCAGTTGCCGGCTTTACACCAACTCCAAGTATTACAAGGTCCGCCTCAATTCTTTCCCCGCTTTGAAGAACAACCGCCTCTACTTTTTGTTTCCCGGCAAATTCTTTAAGCGAAAGGCTGAGTTTAAATTTAACGCCAATTTCTTCGTGCAGGTTTTTAAACAATTTTCCGACCTCTCTGCCGAAAACTCTTTCAAAAGGAATTTCTTCCATAGAAATAACGGTAACATCAAGCCCGCGTTTTTTAAGGCTGTAGGCAGTTTCCATTCCTATAAAACTTGCCCCGATTACAACAGCCCTAGCATCCGCTTTTAGCAGCTTTAATAATGTTTTTTGAATCATCAAAGCTTCTAAGAGTAAAAACATTTTTCAAATCCTCACCGGGTAAACCTAATTTTCTTGGTATACTTCCAGGAGCAATCAGCATTTTATCATATTTTAATATATCTCCGGAATTAAAATCAATGCACTTATCTTTAAAATTCACGCCTGTTACTTTTTTGTTAAACATTATTTCAATGCCGTACACTTCGTAAAAGCTTTCGGCTCTTAAAGGCATCCACGATTCTTCTGCATCACCGGCAAGATAATCTTTACTGAGGTTAGGCCTATCGTACGGTGAATGGTTTTCCTGAGTGATCATAATTATTTTACCTTCAAAACCATCTTCGCGTAAAGTCTGTGCAGCAACTTCACCTGCAGCGCCCCCTCCTATTATAACAAAAGTTCTTTTATCTTTTTTGATATTACCTTTTACCATTTTAGGAAGCCTGCTTGTTATAAGTTCTTCGGACAAAGCCACATAAATATTTTCTCCGTCAACTCTAACATCATAAACAGGAAGTGAATCCCGTGCAGGCGGTTCAAGAAGATCACCTGTTTTAACATTAAAGCATGCATGGTGCCACGGACAGACTATTCTATCGCCGCTTAAAACTCCTTCTGATAAAGGAGCACCGTAATGTGTACAATGCGAGGCAAGTGCAGAAAAGCCATCTTCTGTTTTACATAATAAAATTTCATTACCATTAACTGAGATGGTTTTCATCTCACCATTCTTAAAATCATTTACTTTCGCAGCATAATATTCTTTTTTACTCATCTTTACTCCTTCTATTTAATTATTTCAATGACTTATAAATCCGCTTCTGTTAGACATACACTCTTTAATTAATTTAATATAATATAGAGAGAGAAATGATACCTGGTGATAAAGATCAAAAGGAAGGATTTTAGAATTTATTTTTCTTAATTGTTTCAGAAATAAGGAGATATATGGATATCATCCTTTAACAGCGCCTTCCGTTAATCCTTGGATAATATATTTCTGGAATAAAGCTATTAATATAATAACAGGAATAATTGCAACAACTGCCGCAGCCATAATATAACCCCAGGGTATCTGTCCGTAAAGCCCTTCGAATAATGCAATACCAACCGGGATAGTTCTTGCTTTATAATCGATTGTAAACATCAAAGCAAAAAGGAATTCGTTGAAGGAATAAATAAATATAAGCATGAAAGTTGAAAAAGCTCCGGGCAGTGCAATCGGAAAAATGATTTTTCTTAAAATCTGAAACCTTGATGCGCCGTCTACAAGAGCTGCTTCATCAAGTTCCTTCGATAATTGCGAGAAATGACTTAACATTATCCACAAAGCAAGCGGAAGCCCTAAAGTTATATAAGGAAAAATTAAAGCATAGTAAGTATTAATCCAGTTGAAGTCTGTCATCATTTTGAAAAGATAACCTACAATACTTATTTGCGGAAACATTGAAAAGCCCAACAGTGCAAGCGGAATAAAAATCCTACCCGGAAATTTAAGCCTGGTAATTGAATATGCAGAAAGGCTTGCAAAAAATGTAGCGAAGAAAGCGGCGGCAAAAGATATAATTATACTATTCCTTAAGTATGAAAGAAGATGTACGGACTTTGTTGTTAGCACCTGTATGTAATTATTAATCGTCAGTACGAACGGAACATTGTTAGATAAAAAATCAGGATGTTTGTTGAGCGAAACAATAACCATCCAGACAAAAGGAGCAATACAAAAAATGAAAAGGAAGACAGCTCCGGCATAAATCAATATTTTCTTGATTCGCTCTTCCTTCATTTAATTTCTCCGGCAAAATTTCCGAACTTTATATAGAGAACGGCAAGTGCAGATGCAATTAAAAACACCACAATGGAAATAGCCGAACCGTAGCCATAATCTCCGGTGATATAATATTTAAATGCATATAAAGAAATTGAGGAAGTGCTTCCGCCGGGCCCGCCGCCGGTTAACACATAAATAAGATCGAATATTCTAATTGCATCTATCGTACGAAATAGTAATGCTACAACGATTACCGGTTTGAGCAATGGAATTGTTATATAGTACAAACGCTGAATGAAGTTCGAACCGTCTATCATTGCCTGCTTGTAAAGCTCTTCCGGAATGAGCGATAACCCTGCTAATAATATTATTGTAATGAACGGAGTAGTTTTCCAGACGTCGCTTATAACAATTGAAAAGAAAGCTCCCGCAGGAGAACCAAGCCAGTTTACAGATGAGCTTGAAAGTCCAAGGTGAATTACAATATAATTTATAATTCCAAAATCGAAATTATACATCAACTGCCAGATTCGCGCTGATATTGCAACCGGGATTGCCCACGGAATAAGTATTGCAACTCTCATTAAGCCGCGACCGGGAAAAGTTTCATTTAGAATTAATGCGAACATCATCCCGAGTACAAGTTCTAACCCGACGGATACAAAAACAAATAAAAGTGTAAACCGTACGGACTGCCAGAAATGGACGTCCCCAAACAAGCGTTTGAAGTTTTCCAGGAAAATAAATTTGTTGGGCATAAATGTAACATCCCGGAAAAAGCCGGTAACGAGCGTTCCGATAACAGGCAGGAAAACAAAAATTAATGTTATCAGAATTAATGGCGAGTTAAAGATGTACGCCTGCCATGTCTGGCTGCCTGAATATTTTTTTCTACTTCGAGCCATAAATTTTTACCAGTTCATCTTCTTCATTCTGCATTTTTCTTAATGCTTCTTTGGGTTTTATTTTTCCCGAAAGACAATCGTTTACATATCTTTGAATTACATCCGACATCTGACTGTAATACGGAAGAGTCGGCCTTGCAACAGTATGCTGAAGTGCATCATACAAAATTTTAACTGTGGGCAGTTTAGCAATTACTTCTTTATCATTATAAACATCTTTTCTAGCGGGATTCCAGCCGACATTTAACACAAGGCTTTTCTGAACTTTATAAGACGAAACAAATTGAATAAACTTCCATGCTTTTTCTTTTTCATCCGAGAAACGTGAAATGCCGATATGCCATCCTCCTAAAGTTGAAACAGACTGATTGTCGTCGAAGTGAGGCAAAACTGTTAAACCAATTTTTCCTTTTACCGGTGAATCATCTCCCTGTGCAAGTTTCCAGGCATAGGTCCAGTTACGTTCAAACAAAGCATCGCCCCTTTGGAACGCTCTTCTCGATTCTTCTTCTTTCATTTCCGTGTAAGTGTTTAGAGGAGAAATTTTATATTTATGAATCAGATCTGTCATAAGCTGAAGTGCTTTTTCATTTTGCGGAGTATCTAAATCAATCTTCCCATCTTTCATAATGCTGCCGCCATTGGAAGCAATAAACTCAAGGAAGTTACATACTAAACCTTCGTACTGCGCGCCCTGCCATACATAGCCGTAAAAGTTTGGATCAACTTTCCTCTCGGCCTTTTGTATTTTCAGAGACTCATTTACTAATTCACTCCATGTTTTAGGAGGCCCATCGAAACCGAATTTGTTTAGCAAGTCCTTGCGGTAATAAAGAAGCCCGACATCCATGAATACAGGAAATGCATATAATTTATATTTATAACGGTCAACAGAATTTAATACCCTTTGAAAGAATACGCCCGTGTTAAAATCACTTTTGGAAATATAATTATCCAGCGGTTCCAGCCAGTTGGATTTTATAAATTGATTTATCCATACAACATCCATTAAAAACATATCCGGGTCGGGCTGTTTTGCTTCGAGGGAAATTACTAATTCCTGCCTTCTTTGATCAGTGTAAGTAGGCTGGCGAATTAGCTGCAGGTTGTATCCGGTTTGCTTGTTGAATTCACTTACAAGAGTTTGCCAGAAATCGACTTCCTCCGGCGCCCCGCCGATCCAGATAGTAAAATCCTTTTCACTTTTACTGCAGTGAATCCCGGAAAAGGAAATTAATAATGCAGCTAATATTAAAATGATTTTTATTTTCATTTAAGTCGTTAGTATGAATTAGTAAGAATACTCTTAAAAGATAAAAATGAATCGTTTAAAATAAAAGATTGGCATTAAATTAAGGCCATTACCTATATCACATATTTTAATTTATACACCCTTCTTTTTGCTAATTATAGTATATTCATGTTATGCCTATGCGGATAAGCATCTTAGAGCCGTAATAAATAATATCAACATTACCCTAGAAAGGATTAGAAATTTAAAGTAATATCGCCTATATATAAAACTTCTTCTCAAAATTTTTAGAACGGTTCATTTAAATCACAACTCAATTATTTATAACATTTCTATGAAAGGAAATAGCCATGTCAGCAGAAAACGAAGTTCGTGAAGCCTCAAAAAAGTTCTATGCAGGATTAAACCGTATGATGAACGGGGAAATTAATGTAATGAATGATGCATGGTCGCACAATTCTTCTGTAACAGCAATGCATCCGATTGGCGGCCGGGAAATTGGCTGGGAAAAAGTAAACGATTCTTTTAATCAAGTATCCAACCTTGCTACAAGCGGAAAGGTTGTATTGAAAGATCAACTAATTAATATTTTAGGAGATGTGGCTTACGAAGTCGGTGTCGAGCAAATACAGCAGGCAAAAATTGCTGGAGAAGAGATAAGTGGCGAAGTTCGAGTTACAAATATTTATAGAAAAGACGGAGGAACATGGAAGATTATCCATCACCATTCTGATCCTGCACCGGCAATGTTAGAACTTCTTAACCGGTTAAAATCGTCGCAAAAATAAACTGAAAAGAGATATCATAAACTTTTTTACAGGCAGTCTAAAATGGCTTTAATCCATTAAAACCTGACTTATAATTTTATCACAAAATTGTCTTCAAAAAGTTTAAGATTCGATTAAAATAGTTGAAGTTTGAAGTAATAGATGACATCTTTTCCTAAAGATGTCATCTTAAATATTTATTGTGCATTTAAATAAAAAAAGTTTTAAGTTTAACCGCACATATACAGAGCCGCTATATATAGGAATGGGAAAATTGTAATCACATTAAGACACGCATGGGGACAAATCGAGATGGATAAAATAAATTTTTATGGATGATAGATATGCATAGGATATTTTTAATTAGTTTGATTATAAATCAATTTTTAAGAAATTGGTACCTAATTACCTGTCCGGCTTTGGCGGATGAACCGCAAACATATCTACGTTCTTTAGAGTATTAATGTATGCAGTATAAATATATGTTAGGCGAATAATAGAGTGAAATTATTTTGAATAGTGAATTAAACAATTGGACGGAATTACTTGATACTCTTAAGCTAATCAGTTATTGGCTAGTCTCTACTATATTTGATTCCGCATTTTTGGCGCTATGGATTGTTATTCAGTGGGTTGTTAATAACCTAATAATCAAACCTTTAGAATTAACTGGAATTGATACTTTAGTATTATATTTATTTCAATTCATGTTTGCTATCTCAACTTTATCACCAGTTGCAATAACAATATATAGAAATATTACAATCATGTTATTGAGAACTCAAAAAAATATTAGAAAAGAAATAAGGAAAAGTCAAATTGATGAATCAAATTGAATCGCAAAGCAATAAGTTATTAAAGCATAATTTTTACGATAACATTAAAATTTTGTTAAAAGGATTATTCGCTTATATTTCAATTGCGGGAATTAATATTTCAATTTTATTTTTATTAATTCTCCTTTGGGGTAAAGATAATTTACTTACAATTAATATCTTTTTGTATTTAATAGGCACTTTATCTTTTCTTTTTTTGTTTACTATATCTACAACAAGACTTGATAGAAATAAAATTGGTTATTTATCTAGGCAAATCATAAAACGTTTCCTTGATATTTTTTTAAGCTCATTTATTATATTTATTTTGTTTCCTATTATGATATTAATATCAATTTTGATATATATTGATTCAAAAGGGCCAATAATTTATCGCTCTATCCGTTTAGGCCAGAATGGTATACCGTTTGATTTGTACAAATTCAGAACAATGAAAAAATTGAATGGGAAATATGAAATTACAGAAGTTGGAAAGTTCATACGCAAACTTAAGCTTGATGAACTACCTGTTTTTTATAATGTTCTAATTGGTGAAATGAGTTTAATAGGTCCGCGTCCACGCTTTATTCATAATTTAAATCAAGATTTAAATGAGTATAAAAGTATATTATCATTTAAACCTGGGATTATAAGCTTTTGGCAATCTCATGCAAATAATATTTTTAAAATTGATGATGTTTTAAAATATGATTTAGAATATATAAAGAATTGGTCACTATTACTTGATTTAAAAATATTTGCCAAGGCAATATCCCAAGTTTTTTTTAATAAAAAATAGTATTCTCCTAACATTTTTAAAAAGTAAAAAGTCAAGTTTACCCGGTTAAGGTGAGCAGGTATAGAAGTTCTTAAAAAATTTGTTTTACTTTATACTAAAAGAATTAATTTGCATTATGGCTTGCAGAAAAAAAATTTCTTTTGAATCCGGAATGATACAATTATAATTTTTAATAATCTTTGACTAAGTTAAAAGACGATAGCTAATAAAAATAAAATATGATTATTGAAAATCTAAATAAAATAGGCACACAAATAAATTGGGATAAATACAAACATTTATGGAAACGGTTAGATGTCCCCGGCAGAACAGTTCTGTTAAAAGAAGGAGAAATATCAAAAAGAGCTTATTGGATTGAGAAAGGTTGTTTGAGACTATGGTTTAATAATAATGGGAAAGATATTACTTTTCAATTCTTTTTTGAGAATGAAGGTGTTTCCTCAATTGAAAGTTTTAGTAAAAATCTTCCAAGTTTATTTTATATTGAAACCATTGAACCATCAGTCCTTTATTATATAGGAAAGAAAGACTTTGATATGCTGATGAAAAAAATTCCTGCTTTTAAGAATATTATATTCGAAGCCACACTTGAACGCCAGCTTTATTATATGGAGCAATTTCTATCACTAATCAAAGACAAACCGAAAGAAAGATATCTGAAACTCTTAAAAGAAAAGCCCCATATTATACAACGTATTCCACAACATTATATTGCCTCATACTTAGGGATTACTTCTGTTTCATTAAGTAGAATTAGAAATAAGATTTAGTATTTAAATTTATTAACAATTGTTATCGTGTAATTGATATTTGATTTATAATTTTCGTGCAACAAAAATAAAAGCACGGAAATGAAAATAGTAATAGTATTTAATCATCCGCATGAAGGAAGTTTTTGTAATGCAATTTTAAGTTCTGTCATACAAGGATTAAAAAATGGGAACCATGATGTCGATTTAATTCATCTTGACAAAGAAGGTTTTAATCCTGTAATGTCGGCAGAAGATTTAAGGGGCTTTAAAGAAAAAAGAGCAGTTGATCCCAAGGTTTTAGAATATAAGGAACGTATTAAAGAAGCGGAACATTTGATTTTAATATTTCCTATTTGGTGGGAATTAATGCCTGCAATGACAAAAGGATTTATTGACAAGGTAATATTTCCCGGAGTGGCATATAATTATACTCAGAAAGGTTTTATGAAAAAAAATTTTCTTAAACTGAATGGAGTAACATTAATAACAACAATGAACAGTGCATCTTTGGGTTACCGGATATTGTTTGGTAATGCGATAAAAAAAGCTGTTCTCCTGGGGACATTTTGGAAAACAGGATATAAACATAGAAAATGGATAAACCTGGGCATGGTTAAGTTTGTTTCAGATAAAAAAAGGAAAAAGTGGTTATATAATATTGAAAAACATTTTAAAAGTTTAAAGTAGATTAGGAAATTTATTATAAATTAAAAGCAGGATAACCATGTGGCTCAACCTGTCATATAAAAATTCAATTATTACATTATCGTTCTTAAAAAATTTTCCTTCCACAAAAACCAATCAGACAAACCAATTGCTTCGAGATATTATTTTTCAACTTTTTAATTTGGCCAATATTAATTGTTTTGGAAATAATATCTTAAATATGGTCATTTATTATTAGTTTAATCCTTAACACTGTCAATATTCAACAAGTAATTATATTTTAAAGGTTTAAGGCGAAAATTGTTTGTAAATTTTTCTTGCTAATTTATTTTAAACATATATATTATACCCCATCATTTCTTAGAAATTCGGCGGAACTCTATTTTATTATCATTAAGCGGTGAATTTAATTCGGTCAGTCTTCCGGAAAAACTTTTTTAGATAAATTCTCTAAATACAAAAATTAATTAAGATTAATTATTTAACGGAGGAATCTATGAATATAGCTGGGGCGGCTCCTAAAATAGCTATACCGACATTTATATATTTGATTATCACTATCTTTATTGACTACCAGACAAAACCGCTTTTCCAGATTACTGAAAGCAGCTATTCAACTTTAATAATAATTGGAATTTTATTAATGCTGATGGGAATAGCTTTGGTTGTTACCGTAGCAAGAAAACTTTTAAAATCATTTAGAACTAATATTTTGATGACGGACGGCGTATATAAATTCCTTAGAAATCCAATGTATGCTGCATATCTGATTTTTATAATTCCCGGTATATGCCTGCTATTTAATTCCTGGCTGGCTTTAACAACATTAATCCTGAACTATATTCTTCTGCAAATATTCATAAAAGAAGAATACAGATATCTGGAAGAAACATTCGGGGAGGAATATGAAAGCTATTTAAAAAAAGTCTGGATAAAATTTTTATAAAATTTTTGTGTTATCAAAATAAATATCAAATAAAAAATTGCCCGGCAAGTTAAAAGCATTTTATAATAGATATTTGTATTAAACATTTAAAAAGGGACCATATTATGATTTCAAGCAATCAAAAAGAAAAAGCTGAACTGTTCCTGAAATATCATCATGATAAAGAAATTCTTGTACTGTTAAACTCATGGGACACAGGAAGCTCTAAATTAATTGAAGCATGCGGATATAAGGCAATTGCAACAACAAGTATGGGCGTAGCTGCTTCTTTTGGATATCCAGACTGTCAAATTATACAATTGTCGGAAATGCTAGAAGTTATAACAGGTATTGTAAACGGAGTAAAAGCGCCCGTTACTGTGGATATTGAAGCCGGATATGGAAATAATATAAATGAAATAATTGATTCCGTTAAAAAGATAATTGCTACAGGAGTTGTCGGAGTAAATATTGAAGACAGTATTGAATTAAGTCCAGAATTAATTGATGAGATGGAATTTTGTGAAAGGATTTCAGCCATTCGTGAATTATCGGATTCACTGGGCTTTCATTTAGTAATTAATGCAAGGACTGATTCATTTTATGTTTCATCAGGTTCACCGCAGGAAAAATTATCCGAATCAATTAAGCGCGGGAATAAATATCGTGAAGCCGGCGCCGACTGCATATTTGTACAGCCTGTCTGGGAAAAAGAAATGATTTCAACATTGGTTAAAGAAATTAATGCCCCAATTAATATTCTTGCGAATCCTACGATTGGAGCAGGAGTAACTCCATCAATAAGAGAACTGCAGGATTTAGGCGTTGCGCGTGTAAGTCTTGGTTCGAGTCTGATGAAGGCTACTTTAGCCTTAATTAAAAAAGCCGCTGATGAACTTTCAGGAAAAGGGACTTACAATATTTTATTAGATACTTTAACACCATTTTCAGATTCTGCTACGGCTTATAAAATGGCAATAGGGCAGAATAAATGAATTACTTACACTTAATGCAAGGCGGCAAACCGATAATAGAGAGTTGAACTAAATGTTGTGTTTTAAAATAATATTGGTAAAATTTAGTTGTAATGTCTGATCTATAAATAGTTTTTAAAGGAAATATGACATATGACTAATACCGATAATGATACCGGCTTAATTATTTCATACTTAACGATGAGACGAATTATTGGCATTCTGGGAATCGGACTACCAATAATTATAGTTCTAGGCGGCTTTATCCAAAATGGGTTTGTACTTGGTACATCTATCAGCAGCTATTATTATACAAATATGCGTGATTTTTTTGTGGGTGTTCTTAGCTGCGTTGGACTTTTTCTTATATCATATAAAGGTTATGAACGTATTGATCACATTACAAGTGATATCAGCGGAATTTTAGCTGTAGGAATTGCATTCTTTCCTACCTCAACCCTCAAATATGGAATTAATAAAGTAGGTATATTTCAATTAAATGATAATATATCACTTTATTTTCACTTAACATTCGCCACATTGTTCTTCCTATCTCTGGCTTTTATTTCAATATTTCTTTTTACTAAGCATGAAGGCAGCATGTTAACAAAAGAAAAAAAGAAAAGAAATTTAGTTTATATTGTTTGCGGATGCGTAATATTATTTTCAATTTTATGCATTATCGTTTATACTTTATCTTTTCAAAACACATTTATTGCAAACCTTAAACCTATACTGGTTTTTGAAACTCTATCATTGATTTCATTCGGTACTTCTTGGCTTGTAAAAGGTGAAACGCTTTTTAAAGATAAAGAGGAGTTCGAATAAAGAAGGTTGAATCGCAAATAAAAGTAAAAACTCCGGTAATTATAAGATTGAACCAAATGGAAGTAACCTTGCAAGCGGAATTTATTTTTACTTTTGATAGTGCCAAAAGGTTATTATCCAATTTAATAATTGGCATAGAAAACCAGAATTTAAATTTCTAGAAGGTTTATCAATATTTTATATACTTTATTTTACAGTAACACTTCCGGTCATTCTGTCAAGGTGTATTTTGCAGTAGTAAGAAAATACTCCTGTGCTATCAAATGTATAACTGAAAGTGCCTCCTGGCGCTATGTTACCGCTGTCGAAAAGTCCAGTGGGATAACCGGGCGTTCCGCTTGTAACAGTATGATCAAAGGGATCTTTATTTGTCCAGGTTACTTTGGTTCCCTTGCTTACAGTTATATTTTGGGGAATATAAGAAGTGTTCTGCATAATAACCTGGTTAGTATTTGATGTGCTTGTGGGCGCTACAGGATTTGTGTTACTGCTTTTTTTGCTGCATCCGAAAAATAATAATGGAAGACAAACTAAAATAACTAATGCGGTCAAAACCAAATTCTTATTAATATTAAAACGGGTCTTCACAATACACCTCCTTCAAATAATCAGCACTTTTCACCTAACATCAAGTCGGGTCTTGTACAACGCTGACAATTAGTTTCTAAATAATTTTTCTTAGTTAATCACTAAAGAAAAAAAATGAGGTAATTAATTTCCAATAATGCTGATTAAAAATTAATTTGTATTATTTGTTAACTGAGGCCGTATATTGACAGTCGCACATAATAAAGCTACAATAACAATTGAAATGCCAGTCAGCGCATAGTTAATTGAAAGGTCCAGGTAATTTGCCAATCCACTTCCAAGCACCCAGATGCCAAGCATACCGAGCATTACGCCTTCCCACTCTTTACTTGCCCAAAATCCGAATACTATTGTCACTATACCTGTTATTATTAAATTTTCTCTGGTTTGTATAGTCCAGAAAAACGAAGAAATTGTCAACCACAACCCTGCTAATAATGTTATCCATCCCTGCCACATAATAACTCCTTCAATCTTTATTTACTTTTTTAATAATTACAGATTAAAGTTCAATTTTTCAATTCTATTATTGGGAGTTTTGATGGAAAGTACATCAAGAGAGGATTATAAGTAGATACTATTAAGCAAGAGCCGATAATCAACCTTTTTAGATTCCGGCTCTAGCCCGGAATGACATTTGATAAAGCTATCTTATTCTTTTACAGCCCAGGCACAGCCTCCCGTTGAAATAAGTTTGTTTGCTTCTTCAGGTCCCCACGAACCGGCAGAATAATTAGGCAGTTTAATCCAGGGTTCCGCTTCCCATTTTTTTATCACAGGATCAATAATTGACCAGGCTTTATAAATCCAATCTCCTCGTGGGAAAAGTGTCTGATCACCTTTCATTGCATCGAATAAAAGCCACTGGTAAGCGCTCGGAGGTTCGGCAATTCCAAAAGCTGAATCATATTGAAAATTTAAATTAACCGGCTGAAGCATCAGTTCAGCACCGGGCTGCTTCGCCATAAAAGTATAGACAATCCCTTCATCAGGCTGAAGTCTGAAAGTAAGTACATTTTTATTCAAGCCGTCTTTTTTGTACCCGGGAAACATTAAATGAGGTGTTGGCTTAAACTGAATAGTTACTTCCGTTAATTTTCTTTTCAAACGTTTACCGGTTCTTAAATAAAACGGAACACCTGCCCATCGCCAGTTATCAATCATTATTTTGAATGATGCAAACGTAGGTGTGGTTGAATCCGCTGCTACATTTTTTTCATTTCTATAAGCGGCAATATCTTCGTTTTTAATTTTCCCTTCGTTATACTGCCCAAGCACTACGTCTTTTTCTAAATTTATTTGACAGACAGAATCCAGAACCTTTATTGTTTCCGATCTTAATGATTCATCATAATTAACCGGCGGCTCGAGTGCAGCCATACAAAGTAATTGAAGCATATGATTTTGAACCATATCTCTAAGTATTCCCGTGGACTCATAAAAATTTCCGCGCGTACCTATTCCGAGCTCTTCAGCCACAGTTATCTGAACATTCTCAATATAGTTCCTATTCCATATCGGTTCGAAGCCGGGATTTGCAAAACGAAAAACCAGCATGTTCTGAACTGTTTCTTTTCCAAGATAATGATCTACTCTAAAAATCTGTTCTTCTTCAAATACTTTATGAATATCCTGATCTAATTTTCTCGCAGATTCCTCATCATGACCGAATGGTTTTTCAATAACTACTCTTCTCCACCCCTTTTCACTTTTAGAAAGCGATGACTCCCCCAGCCTTTTAATAATTTCACTGTAATTCTGCGGAGGAGTTGATAAATGGAATAAAACATTATCAGGGATGTTTAATGATATTTGTACATCTTTAATTTTATTATTCAGATCCGAATATGACGTTGAAGCTTCATCATTAAAATTTCCTTTAACGTAAAAAAGATTTTTAGCGAATAAGTCCCATTCTTTATCCCCGCATTCACTTACTTTTTTCATTGTATTTTTCATCTCGTCGCGGAAGAATTCATCGCTCCAGTCTCTGCGTGCAAATCCTATTATTGCAAAAGGCCGCGGTAATAAATTTTTACAGCTTAAAGCATATAAGGAAGGGATCAATTCACGATGCGTTAAATCTCCGGTTACTCCAAATATAACCACAATACAAGGTTCCGGCGGAACTGATTTTGACATTCCGGATTTAGTTACCTGCACATATCCATCACTACTCATTTTTATTCTCCGTTATCTTAAAATTTTTTATAAGGTATGTGTTCTTATAAATAAGGCTATCTACAAAAATTGAACATGTATTATTCTAACCGGAAATATAATTTACATATATCTTGAAAAGAGATTCCGGGTCAAGCCCGGAATGACAATTTACGAAACGGTCTTAATAATTAAATCAATCTTACTTCAGCATTTCAGAAAGCTTTTTAAGTCCTTCTTCGATATCGTTACCAAGATGAATTCTGATCACTCTTCTTTCCTTATTATTAAGCGATCTTAAATCACCTAAAGCCTGAGACCGCTGCAAAGTAGCAAATCCATATGCACTGCCGGGAATTTTAATTTCTTCCTGGGTATCCGCAGTAAAAATTACAAATACTCCTGTGTTGGCTCCGCCTTTGTGCAGCTGTCCCGTTGAGTGCAAATAACGCGGGCCATAACCAAGAGTAGTTGCAACTTTAAATTTATCTCTGATATTAAATCTAAGAGATTGAAGCAGTTTATGTCTTGCCGGAGTTTGCAAAAAGTAAGCGAGAATAGAAAAATAATCCGGTGATTTGGAAAGTTTAACATAAGTGTTTAGAAAATCTTTTACATTTTTTCTGTGTCCTTCAAAAAGCCATTTAGCTGATTGGTTACAGAAAATTGAAATGCCGTCTTTTTCTACAACAGGTTCACCTTCGCTAAAACTATTTTTCTGCTTCCACTCTTCTAATAATTGTTTCGTATTACTTTTACTCTCCGCAACATTCGGCTGATTGAATGCATCAATACCGATTACAACTCCTGCGGTTGCAGTTGCAATTTCCCATCTTAAATATTCAGCACCCAAAGCAAGTTTATCTTGAATAGAAATACGAACAACCGGATGTCCTTCCTTTTCAAGTACTGCAAGCTTTCTTTCATCAGTTTTATATTCATCATCTTCAGCATAAATATGAACGAAGACCCGATCATTACTGTAATTGTCAGGTGTTCCGAGTTTTTCACTCTCAACAGGTAAAAGGCCTTTCCCGTTTTTACCTGTACTTTCTGCTATTAATTGTTCAACCCACAATCCAAAAGCGCTGATTGATTTTGAAAGAACAAAAGTAACTTTGTCTCTTCCAAGTTTGTAATTGATTCCCATCAAAACTCCTAAACTTACACCTGGATTTGCTTCCGCAGGAACGTAAGGTCCGCAGCTAATCATCATTTGATGAGCATTATTTAATATTTTTTTGATATCTACTCCGATCAATGCCATCGGCACTAAACCGAAAAATGAAAGTGCAGAATATCTTCCGCCGAACTCAATTGGATTTTCGAATACATGTCGGAAATTATGATCATGTGCATCAGTAACCAATGGTGTGCCCGGATCGGTAACAGCTACAAAATGTTCGCCAACACTTTCACCAACAAGCTTACCTGTCTGCTCATAAAAATATTTGTAGAAACTTAAAGTCTCGGTTGTTGTTCCGGACTTGCTTGATACAATAAAAAGAGATTTTGTCAAATCGATCTGATCTTCAACATTTTTTATTGCGGCCGGGTCGGTATTATCAAGTACAAACAATTGAGGATAACCTGGTTTAGAGCCGAATGTTTCTTTAGATACTTCCGGGCATAAACTGCTGCCGCCCATTCCAAGCAAAACTGCAAACTTGTACTTGATCTTCTTTTACGCTTTTTACAAGCTGATCAACTTCATCGGCTTTACTAAGAAAATATTCCATGCTGTCGAGCCAGCCGATTCTAATTCTAATCTCTTTTATCTCTTCGGTATCGGATGACCATAAGTAAGGATCTTTCGCAAACAATCGTCTGCCGTATTGTTTTTCATTTAATGATTTCATTGCGGCAGAAACTTCTGATTTCGACTTACCGTAACTAATTTTTTGCTTGCCAAGTTTTTCACCTAAAATCTCATTTCGCTTTTGAGCAAGTGTCTTCATTAAATTATCATAAGGATCGATAAACTTCTGGATACCTTCGTTAACAAGCTGTCTTGTAACAAAATCAATATCAACACCAAGTTTTTTTAAATCATCAAACAGTTTATATGATTGATCAATATCTTTTTCAATAGTATTTGCTTCAAGCTTTCCATGATCGGCAAAAGCATCTATTGTTTCATCAGGAAGAGTGTTAACGGTATCAGGCCCGATTAAAGTTTCAACATATTTTACATCACTATACATAGGATCTTTTGTGCTAGTGCTCGCCCAAAGAGGCCGCTGAACTTTCGCACCCATTTCAACAAGTTTATTCCATCGTTCACCGCTAAAAATTTTCTTATAGCTTTGATAAGCAAGTTTAGCGCTGGCAATTCCAGCTTTGCCTAAAAGGTCTTCCGGCTTTAAAGTATTATCAGCACTATCACCCGGAATAATTAAATGGCCAAGCAATTGATCGGTAAGAACATCAATTCTGCTTAAGAAAAAGCTGGCAACCGATCTGATTTCCTTTATGGACTTCCCTTCATTCACTCTGCGTTCCAATGCGTTAATGTAAGCATTAGCTACCGCCTCATAACTTGAGATAGAGAAAAGAAGTGTTACATTGATACTTATTCCTTCATAAAGGACTTCTTCAATTGCTTTAATGCCTTCATCAGTTCCCGGAATTTTTATCAAACAGTTTGGCCTGTTAACTTCCGCATATAATTTTCGGGCTTCCATTTTGGTTCCTTCTTCATCATGCGCCAAATATGGAGAAACTTCAAGACTGACAAAACCGTCTACACCTTCGCTCTCATCAAAAACAGGCCTTAAAACATCACAAGCATCCTGTACATCTTTAACAGTAAGCGCTTCATATATTTCATGCACTCCTTTTTTCTGATTTACCGATTGTTTGATTTGAGCATCATAGTCATTGCTGCTTGTAATTGCTTTATTGAAAATACTTGGATTTGAAGTTATTCCCCGCAGCCCTTGCTGTGTTACTCTTTTTTTAAGTTCGCCTCCTTTAATTTTTCCTCTCGTTAAATTATCAAGCCAGTAGCTCTGACCAAATTCTAAAAGTTTAATTAAATTATTCATATCAAATTCTCCTTAAATGCATTCTTTAAACAGCAATATTTACACAATGCTTTAGTTAATATTTATTCTAAGTTAAAAAGTAAAAAATTGATTAGCTGTAATATACATGACTAATTTTGCAAATACTTTAGTTAATTCTTTCTTGTTTCAGCAAAAATTATTAGTTATCTATAATAATTTGAATATAAAACAAACAAAGAATTGCAGATAATTTAAACTATAATAATTTAAATATCACAATTTTAACTAACATAACAATCAATTTATCAAATGCTTGTAACATGTATCAATATTTGTAATTACATAAAAATAATTAACTATTTAAAAATTATAATTATTGATATATTTAACCAATAATATTACTTTGATAAAAAATAACTCTAAAAAATGAGCATAAGATGATGAAGGAACAATTAAAGATACCGTCGCATTATAAACCTAAAAAAGTCGGAGATGTGTGGAGAGTTGAATATCAAAAAATAGCTTCAGATGCAGGCAAATGGGCTAAGGAAAACAATATACACCCGTCATCAACGGATAAATATAAAATCTGTCTGCTTGCTGTTGATATGCAGAATACTTTTTGTGTTCCCGGTTATGAATTGTTTGTTTCCGGCAGATCGGGAAACGGAGCAGTTGAGGATACAAAAAGACTGTGCGAATTTATTTACCATAATCTTGGAGTAATTACTGAAATAATTCCTACGATGGATACTCATCAACCGATACAGATTTTTCATTCCATTTTCCTTGCAAACAATAAAGGAGAAAATCCTCCGCCATATACTCTTATTTCAGCCAAAGATATTGAAGAAGGAGTATGGAAAATTAATGAAAATGCGTGCAAGAATTTAGGGTTGGATCCGATCGCGGCTCAAAATTATTTAAATCACTATACAAATGAACTAAGTAAAAGCGGAAAATTTGAACTTACTATATGGCCTTATCACGCTATGCTTGGCGGCTTGGGCCATGCGCTTGTTTCTTCTTTTGAAGAAGCAATTTTCTTTCATAGTATTGCCAGATACAGCCAGCCCAATATTCAATTGAAAGGTAATAATCCGTTAACGGAACATTATTCGATCTTCGGACCGGAAGTAAGACAAGGCATTGGTGATAAAAAAATTGCGGATAAAAACAGCCAATTAATTGAAAGATTATTAAACTTTGATACTATAATAATTACAGGTGAAGCTAAAAGTCATTGCGTAGCCTGGACAATAGCTGATCTTCTTAATGAATTTCTTTTAAAAGATAAGAAACTGGCAAAAAAAGTTTATCTGCTTGAAGATTGTACTTCACCAGTTGTGGTGCCCGGCGCTATTGATTATACCGATGAAGCAAATGAATCATTTGCGAAATTTGCCGAAGCTGGAATGCATTTGGTAAAATCAACAACTCCAATAAATGAGTGGCCTGAAATTAAAATTTAGGTTTGTTCACTCAAGATTTTTAATAACTTTTTCAGCGATTGTTCTTCCAATACTCAACGAAGCTGTTGCCGCCGGCGAAGGTGCGTTTAAAACATGAATCATATTTTCGGCTTCAATAATTCTAAAATCATCCACTAATTTTCCATCAGGCTCAAGTGCCTGCGCTCTAACTCCCGAACCTTCAGCATAAACATCATCATAATCTATTTCCGGGATAAGCTTTTGCAAAGCTCTTACAAATGCTGCTTTGCTGAATGATCTGTAAAATTCTCCTATCCCCATTTTATAATGTTTTGAAGCCATCTTCCAGAACCCATTGTAAAAAAACATTTGCGAAACATCTTTAACAGAAAAATCCTTATGGGTATAACCTTCTCTTTTAAAAGCCAATACAGCATTTGGACCAGCTTCGACGCCTCCGTTTATCATTCTAGTAAAATGCACTCCAAGAAATGGAAATTTTGGATCGGGTACAGGATAAAGCAGGTTTTTAACAAGGTATTCTTTTTCTTTTTTAATTTTGTAGTATTCACCCCTGAACGGAATGATTTGTAATCCGGGATCAACTCCGCACAATCTAGCAATTCTATCAGATTGAAGCCCGGCACAGTTGACTAAAAATTTTGTTTTAAACTCTCCGCCGGTTGTCTGAAGAATTAATCCATCTTTATCTCGTGCTAAAGAAAGCAGTCGGCTGTTTAACTTTATATCACCACCGTATTTTAAAATCAACTTACCGTAAGTTTCGGTAACTTGTGTATAATCCACTATGCCTGTTTGAGGCACAAAAAGACCTGCTATTCCGGCAGCGTTAGGTTCATATTCCTTTATTTCTTCACTCGAAAGTTTTTTAAGGCCTGCTAATCCATTTTCAATTCCCCTTCGTTCTAATTCATTAAGAGCGGGAATTTCTTCTTTACTGGTTGCTACTACAATCTTTCCGCAGCGCTCATGCTTAATATTGTTCTCTTCACAAAAGCTATACATTAACTCTCTGCCGGACACACAATTTTTGGCTTTGAGAGAACCTGGCTTATAATACAAACCTGAATGAATAACACCGCTATTGTTTCCGGTTTGATGCGCGGCTAATTTATCCTCTGCTTCTATAACCAGGACAGAATATTTTCCTGTCTGTTGTAGAGCTAAAGCAGTTGAGGTTCCCACAATTCCGCCGCCAATTACAGCAATATTATAAATTTTATCTGTTTGCATTCGAATAATGTGATTTAAATAAAATCATACCAAACAGGGATAAAATTACCATTTCTTCAAATCATAAAAAACGTTAGTATTGTTTTATTTTTCACTTCAAACATTTGCAGCGGATCAAGGACTAATTTGTATTTGTTTTTTATCATAAAATGCATAAGAATAAATAACTATCTTAAATAATAATTATAAGCGGTCTATTCTTAGTTAGAATTAAAAAAATACTGATGAAAATAAATAAGAAACAAAAAATAACCATCTCTGCCGGGATAGCTGTTATACTTATTGTATTTATTATATGGCTTTTAAATGGTACATATATATTTACACAAACTCAGGTTTTAATTGTAAAAAAAGATCCTTTGTTCGGAAACACCTACAAACAATGGCAAAATAAATTTATCTGGGGATTGGATTTAACTCTTGTTGTTACCTTTATAAGTTTAATAATCTCAGCAGGACTCGTTTATATATTTAAAGACAAAAGAAAGGAACTAAATGAAGAAAGTAAATAAATTAATATTCTTTGTACTAATTTATTCATCCGTTGCTTTCTCCCAGGGCTTTAGTGTAAAAGCAAAAGGCAACCAGAATTTTTACTTTCAGGATAATAAAGGAAGAAACCAGGCAACTTTTCACAGCATAACTGCTTTAGATGAAGTTGATGGGATGTCGAATAAAATAAGCGGACAAGTTTCTTTCAACATAAGCGATGTAAAAAATACTCTTAAAGGTGAAATTTCAATTCCAACTGCATCATTAAAAACAGGTATCAGTATGAGAGATAGGGACCTTAAAGAACCGAAGTGGTTAGACGCTGAGAGATACCCGATAATATCATTCACCATAAAAAAAGTTCTTGATATAAAACAATTAGCTCCAAATAAACTTGATGTTAAAGTACTCGGAGATTTTAATCTACACGGCGTTACAAACGAAATAACCGTGGATGCAACTATGATTTATTTGGATGAAAGTCCCGCAACAGAATCGCGTGAACCCGGTGATTTACTTGGAGTAACCGCAAAGTTTCCAATTACCCTTTCCAAGTATAATATACAAAATATGGTATTAGGTACCAGAGTGGCTGATAAAATAAATTTGGAAGCAAATATTGTAGGTACGAACAAACCATCAACTTCAAATTAAGATCAAACCATATCTTTTAAGATTGTGCCCTCCAAAATTGAAGGGCACAAATAATTCATTTCAATTGTTTATTTCTAAGAAATCATCCTTATTCAATGACAGGGGTTTCTAATTTCCTCAGATCTGAATACAATTCTTCTTCTGTTAAATGATGCTCAACCAGTTTTCCTGAAAAATAAGCATCATAAGCACTCATATCAAAATAACCATGGCCGCTTAGATTAAATAAAATTGTTTTTGATGTTCCTTCTTCATCTGCTTTTAAAGCTTCTTTAATTGCACACATAATTGCATGAGTTGATTCAGGAGCAGGAATTATTCCCTCGCTTCTTGCAAATTTTACTCCCGCATCAAAACATTCAAGCTGATGAAAAGATTGGGCTTCAATTAATTTATCTTTTAATAATTGGCTGACTAAAACTCCTGCCCCGTGATAACGTAATCCGCCAGCGTGAATCGGTTCCGGAATGAATGTATGCCCCAATGTATACATTGGTAAAAGAGGAGTTAGACCAACCGTGTCACCAAAATCATAACGGAATTCTCCTTTTGTAAGTTTAGGACACGAGGCTGGTTCAGCAGCAATGCATCTGACTTTTTTACCTTCCTGGAAATTCAATCTTAAGAAAGGGAATGAAATTCCGCCGAAATTAGAACCGCCCCCGAAACAGCCAATAACAATATCAGGAAAATCATTAGTCTTTTCAAATTGCTTTATAGCTTCTAACCCAATAACTGTCTGATGCATTAAGACATGATTAAGTACGCTTCCTAAAGAGTATTTAGTCCCTTCATCGGAAGCAGCCCGCTCTACAGCTTCAGAAATTGCAATACCCAGGCTTCCGGGAGAGTTTGGGTCTTCTGCTAATATTTTCCTTCCAGATTCCGTTAAATTTGTCGGAGAAGAAAAAACTTTTGCTCCCCAAGTATTCATCATTGATTTTCTATACGGTTTTTGCTCAAAGCTTATTTTTACCATATATACTTCAAGATCGATTCCGAAAATTTGACATGCAAAACTTAAAGCGCTTCCCCATTGTCCGGCGCCGGTTTCTGTTGTAAGCTTTTTTACGCCTTCTTTTTTATTATAATAAGCTTGCGCTACGGCAGTATTTGGTTTATGTGAACCAGCAGGGCTTACTCCTTCGTATTTGTAATATATTTTTGAAGAAGTGCCTATTAATTTTTCTAAATTATACGCCCTATAAAGAGGTGACGGCCTCCATAATTTATAAACGTCCCTAACTTCTTCGGGAATTTCAATCCATCTCTCTTTTGATACTTCCTGCTTAATTAGTTCCATCGGAAATAAAGGAGCTAAATCAGCGGGACCAATCGGCTGCTTTGTTCCCGGATGCAGCGGGGGAAGTGTAGGATTCGGCATATCTGCCTGTATGTTGTACCATTTATCAGGCATTTCTTTTTCGGTAAGAAAAATTTTTGTTGTCTTTTCCATAATGTTAAAATTTTGTTTGTAAATAATGTGGTTTAATTAAATAAATTATTAATGAAAATTTTAATAATTGAATTAATCTTAATTGTTAGATTTTATCAAATTCAGATGTTAGTTGAACCGGTAGGAAAACTTTAGCATCTGGAAATTAGGTACTCACATTTTTGTGCGGTACCCTTAAAAGTAGTATGTAAATTTTATTTAAATATATCTTAAATCAGAAGTATATACAAGTAACTAATTTACTTCCAATCATTTTTTAGCATGGAAAAAACAAGAAGGTCATGAAATCTGCCGTAAAGATATTGCCCTTCTCTTTCAATCCCTTCCATCTTAAAATTTAATTTTATAGGGATTGCCTGGCTTTTCTTATTCCCTTCGGCACATTTTATCGTAACACGATTTAATCCTGCCTTTTTAAATCCGTAATCAATTAAAGCAAGGCAAGCCTTTGTCATAATTCCCTTTCCCTGGAAACTTTCTGCCAGCCAATACCCTATTTCGGCTTTAAGATTTATACTATCGCCGTTATGGTAATCTACTAATCCGGCAAGTTCGTTATTATATCTAACTTCAAGAACATATCTACCGCTATATAAATCCTGCTTAAATAAATTTTGAATATAAAAAATAGTATCGTCAATGGTGGAAGTGTTGTCGACCCAGCTTAGCCATTCCCTTAAATATTCGCGGTTGGTATCTATCAACCCAAAAAGTTTTTCAGCTGTTTCAATTTCTAATTCCTTTAGGGTTATTTCATCATCTACTTTTAGAATTAGCAAGTTCTATCCTTTAATTTGGGAAATTACTTTTTTAAAGTTTATAATGTTTTTTTAATTCTCAACTTAAATATAATTAAAAGATTGAGCAATTGAATAATTATTCAAATTCTGAATAAATTTGTCAAGCCTACACAATAATTGTGTTGTAAAAAAAATAAAGTTATTATAACTTTAATAAGTTAATAATTAATTTAGAATAGATTAGCTTTTGTGTCCCATTATTATTGATTGAGAAATAATAATCAACAAAATTGATTTTTAGTTTGAAGAGTTAAAAAACAATTCATCTGCTGCTCACTTTAATTTGCATACTAAAGCTACTTAAATTGCCTATAAACAATGGCAATCCTATTACTGATGAAAAACATTATCCTGATTTTATGAAAGGGTGAATCATGCATTTCCGTTTCTACTTTATTTTACTTCTAGCTGCCTTAATATCATTTCCAATTCAAGCTCAAACAATTCAAAAAGTACCTGCAACTCAACAACTGCTCGATGCATTTTCTTACGCTTCAAAAGCTTATAATATTCCCGAAGATTTATTAAAAGCAGTTGCTTATGAGCAAACAAGATTTACGAACATAATTGAATCTGATTTGAATCGTTCCGATAACGAACAACCGCCTGTTTACGGTATAATGGGATTAAGAAACGATAACTGGTTCGGACATTCCTTACTTGAAGGTGCAAAACTTATAAATCAGCCTCCAAATATTGTAGCAACAAATCCATCACTTAATATTGAAGCTGCTGCTGCACTTCTATCCTCAATTGCCGATAGTTTAGAAATAGACCGCTCGAATTTAAATAATTGGCGTCCAGCTTTAGAAGAATTTTCCGGTATTCCGCAGCAGGATATAAAACCATTTTTTACTTTTGATGTTTTTAAAGTTCTATCTGATGGAACTACTTTAAAAGGAATTGATATTCCACAATATGCTCAAATTAATATGAACCAATTTTCTCGAGAGGTAAATCCTAAAAGTACGATGAGACCCCTTCAAAAAGTTCAAGATCAATCGGATTACCCACCAGCAGTTTGGAGTCCAAGCCCCAATTTTTATAATGACAACAATTTTAACCAGTTGTTCCTAGTTGTACACGATACTGAAGGTCCTTTTGCTTCTTCACTATCATGGCTGCAAAATCCGGCTGCAAATGCGAGCGCTCACTACATAATTAGAAGTTCAGATGGTTACATTGTTCAAATGGTACATGAAAAATTTGCAGCATGGCATGTTGTATGCTGGAATAGATATATGCTCGGTGTTGAACATGAAGGTTACGTAAGTAATCCTTCATATTTTACCGAAACGATGTATAAGGCTTCTGCAGGACTCTTCTGCCATTTTATAGAAACTTATGGTGTACCTCTAGACAGTAATCATGTGATCGGACACGACCAACACTTATTTTCCTGGTGGGTAAATTATATTAATAAAAATTATCCTTACATTGACCCTACTTGTAATAGCCATACGGATCCAGGCAAATATTGGAATTGGAGCCATTATTTTAGTTTAATAAGAGGCGATGCACACATGCCGGGCGCTTTAACATTCTTTCCATCAACAACTACTGATAGTGTCTGGCCTAACACTCAGATTAAAATTACGTTCAGTATTGCAATGAGTGATACGACTATTCAGAAAGGATTTAAAATTACTCCAAGTGCTATAGGAACATTTACATTACAGGACCATGCACATACATTACTGTTTACTCCAACCTCAGTGTTGTTACCAAATACAAAATATACCGTAACTATTGGACCATCTTTTACCAGCATATTAGGCGTTCCTCTTGATTCTACTTATTCGTTTAGTTTTAATACGCGCGCTCTGATTCCTATAAATGTAACAACATCTTATCCCCGTGATAATGAAACAGGGGTTAGTTCCACAGTTAAAGTATTATACAATTTTAATATTCCGCTTATTAAAAGTTCTTTAGGAGGCAGGGTTGTTTTTCAAGATTCATCAGGAAACAGCGTTTCAATTAAGAGTGCAACCTACAATGAATATAACGGTAAAGGTGTAGTTTCATTTCTACCAACGAATTCTTTAGCTAAAAATGCAGAATATAAACTAATCTTAAAAGCGGGTATTCAAAGTACTATCGGAACACAGTTGGATAGTGATTATGTAATAAATTTTAAAACAGGTGTGAGCAATTTTGTTAAAGGAACTGTTATTGACAGTTTTGAAACAATTGGAAGTTGGTTAAATCCATCCAAGAGTTTAGGAACTACAGGAGTGGATACTTTAAAATCCAGTTTCGGACTAGTGTATGGTACAAATGTAGACGGACATTTTTCAGGAAGAATAAGCTATGTTTTTAGTGATACTTCAGGGGGTGTTTGCAGCATTACAGATGGCACAAAACCGAATATTGGTATCCCACTAGACAATAAATTCGGAATGTGGATATTTGGCGATGACAGTTATAATTATTTAAATTACCAGTTTATTAGAGCTAATCAAAATGTTTCTGTAATCGTTGATACTTTGGATTTTACAGGTTGGAAATTTATAGAAATTCCTTTGAGTTCTGTAGGGGGAAGTGGAAATATATTATTTAATGGTGTATCTATAGTCCAAAATTCTGCTGGGAGCGACAGTAATATTGTTTATATCGACGGTGCACAATACAGCAATCCAAATGCAACTGAAATTAAAGACAATAACATATCTTCTATTCCAGATCAATATAAACTTAATCAGAATTATCCGAATCCGTTTAATCCTAGTACTACAATTAGTTATCAAATTCCTAAATCAAGCTATGTAACGCTAAAAGTATATGATTTGCTGGGGAGAGGAGTTGCATCCCTTGTGAATGAATATGAACAGGCTGGTTCCTATAATATTACATTTAATGCAGAGGACATGAAAAGAAATTTAACCAGCGGAATTTATTTTTACACTTTAAAAGCAGGTAATTTTACATCAACAAAAAAGTTCGTACTAATGAAATGATTTTTTAATCATAATTGTGAGAAAAAAGTAGAGGCGCTTTATTTATGCGCCTCTTTTAATTTTAAATGATGAAAGTGAGAAATGAAGTGATTATGCTGAGTATTTTATTTATATGAAACATCCATATCTAGTGCGTTGACTCAACTATGAGTATATCGAAAATGATTATAATTATTCCAGTCTTACATTAATCTAAATCTTATTGTTTACTAATTCATTTAAAAAACAATAAAATCTAACACTTGTTTAATAATCATATTTAAAAGTAAAAATTTGTTTTAATAAATAGTTTAATCCCAGAACCTATGAATAAGCGAACCACCTCATATAATCTTGGAACGGATGATGAACTGCCTGCTTCTATTTTAAAAAATAGCGATTCTGATTATGACTCATTGCCACACTCATTTTATTTTAAATTAAAAAGTAAAGAGCACAAAAGTATAATTTGGATAAACAATCCCCAGTATAGATTTGATCTTGTTCCTCTTGAAGATTACAATAAATTGTTCCTAAAGGATTTGCCGATTTTTATAACAAGCTGCAGCAAAGAACTGGCACAATTTTTCTCACAAAATAAATTTGAAACTTTAAAAGCAGGTAAGGAGGCTATTCTCAATTTATCCAAAGATCATTTCTCAAAACGATCGTTAAAAGATTTAATCAATGCAGGCTTTAGAAACGGGGAAATTGAAGAAATATTTTATTCGGAAGAGAACGGCGAAATATTAGAGAAATTTAAATTGGAATGCGTGCATGGCAAAGAGCCGCAATTAAAATACTTCTTCAATGATAAATTCCTTCCAATCTCAAGGCTTTTTGTATATAAAGATAAACAAAAGAAATGGGCTGGTGGAATTTTAATTACTCCGAAAGGAAAAGGAAAAGTAATTACCGATTTGATTTTGAGAAGGGAACACTCACCCAGAGGGACAATGGAATCGCTGATTTATTTTATTGCCAGCTTATTAAAGGACGAACGGAATGATACATGGAGTCTAGGTGAAGTTCCGTATGTAGTCGACAGCAGTAAATTTCTTTCAAAAGAATTTTTTATAAACTTTATGGGGAGAAGACTGAGATATGCTTACAATTACTTAGGGCTTTATAACTTCAAAAACAAATTTAATCCCGAATGGAAGGATATTTACATCTGCTGCAAACCGAAGCTTACTCTAATCACATTATTAAAAATTTCGTGGTTAAGCAATTTGGCAAAATTAATTTTGAAAAAATCTTTTAAGCGTGTCCTTTTTATTTTAGACAAATAAAATTCATTTTTTTATATCATTTCTGAAAGCAATTCCTGTCTGGGATTAGCAATTACGACCTTGTTTACTAGAAGCCCTTTATCACCGACTACTTTTGCACCAGCTTCAACCGCACTGGTAACAGCGGCCACTTCACCGGTAACAGTAAAAAAAGCTTTTCCGCCAAGTGCCATTGCTAACCGAACTTCAATCAGTTTTACATTTGCCGCTTTAACTGCAGCGTCGGCACCTTCAATTAGTGATGCAACGGAATATGATTCAACGATTCCCAATGCTTCAAGCATTTCAACATTATTGTGACCGGAAATTGCAGGGAATATTGTACGGTGAACATTAGGTATTACAAAACTGTCTATAACTCCGAATCCAATCGTATCAACGGCATTAGTAACTGCGGAATTAACTGCTGCTACATCACCTCCGATTAAAGTCATATATTTGCCGGAACAAATCGTTCTCGATAAAATTAATTCAACTTCCGAAGTTTTGAGCATAATATCTGCAGCCTGCATACCTGAAGCAATGCTTCCCATTTCTATTAAACCGATTGAATTCATTTCTATCATTGTAATTTCCTACTTATTTATTCTTATATAATCATCAGTAACTTGTGAAACAATTCCGTTAATTGATGAATGAATATTTGCACTTAATTTACCGTCCATTGCTTTTGCAATTAAAGATCCCTTGGTAACCTTTTCACCGATTTTGACAACCGGAATAGCGGACTCACCAAGGTGCTGTTTTAAAATTATTTTAACACTCTCGGTTTCCAATTTATTTTTATTAAAAGGTGTGTGAACATCATAATCTTGAACATTCAATCTTTTAACTAATTGTTTTAAAGGAACTCGTCTTCCCTCTTTTATCGGATGAACTTTTACAGGTTTTGTCTGTACAAATTTAATTCCTTCTGAACGCATTTCTAATTTTGCTTTATCACAAGCCTCTTTAGGATATAAATCTTCAGGACATGCATAAAGCGTACACAATCCGCATGAACAGCAAAGTTCAGCCATTTGATTCCAGACATTTGCACCTGTCTTGGTGAATCCGAGAGACCTCATAACTTTGTGAGGCTGAACTTCGTAGCCAAGTAAGTAACGCGGACAAAATTCGGTGCAGTAACTGCATTGATCGCATGCAGATTTCCCAATCCTATGCCAATTCTGCGGCGGCTGATTTTTCCTTTTTATTAAATAATGATCTTTAGGCAAAACAATTAACCCGGTGGTTGTCTTTGTAACTACTTCATCAAGATCGAAAGTTAAATTACCCATCATTATACCGCCAACGAACATACCAAAATCTTTAACTGATGCACCGCCTGCATGTTCAATTAATTCTTTAAATGAACTGCCGATTGGTGCAAAAAAAGAAGACGGTTTTTTTACAGATCCGGCAACACAGACAAATTTTTCAGTAACAGGTTTTCCTTCATCTGCATTTGCAACATTAAAAAATGTTTCCACATTGTTAACAACGCAGCCGACATCCAAAGGAATTCCGGCGGGAGGAATCAATCTGCCGGTTGCAGAATACACTAATTCATATTCATCACCGGACGGATAAAAATCTCCCAATTCGGAAATTTCAATCTTACCGTTCTTAATATTCTCTTTTATAATTTCAATTGCTTTACCATTCTTTGACTTAATTCCGAAGAAAGCTTTTTTAGCAGAAGTAGATTCAACTACTAATTCAATTCCTTTCACAATCTGTTCTGGAAAGTTGATCATTAGTTCATAGTCTTTATGAATTAGAGGCTCGCATTCAGCTCCATTTGCTAAAACAAATTCCGGTTTTGAATTAGTTTTAATATGGGTGGGAAAACCTGCTCCGCCTGCACCTACAACACCTGCATTAAAGACTTTTTCAGATAGAGACATTCTACTTCTTCTTATTAAAAATTTAGCCTAAAGTTAATTAAAATTTATAATACATTTTATCATCTAAATAATTTTATTTTTTATTTAAATAGAAAAAAATTGATAGAGAATAAAATGACTGCAAAGTGCAGCCATTTTATTAAAATTTAATTATTGAACTTTCACATATTTGTTAGGCAATGTTCCACAGATTGGACAACTTTCAGTTGGTTTACCAAATTCTATATTTCCGCAAACCGGGCAAATATAAATTTCGACTTCATCCAGATCTTTTCCTTTTTCAACTGCTTCCAATGCCATCTTATATAATTTCGCATGAACTTCCTCTGCTTCAACAGCATAACCGAACATTCTTTTAGCTTTATGATTTTCTGATTCGGCTTCTTTAAGCATCGGAGGATACATTTCGGTGTATTCATAAGTTTCCCCTGCAATAGCTGCTTTCAAATTTTCTGCAGTTGACCCGACTCCATCTAAAGCACCCAGATGTCCTTCAGCATGGATTCTTTCGGCTTCAGCGGCTGTTTTAAATAAATGGGCTACATTCGGAAAGCCTTCTTTTTCTGCTTTCTTTGCAAAGGCTCTGTATTTTTGATTAGCTTGGCTTTCACCGGCAAATGCTTCTTTAAGATTTTTTTCTGTTTGAGACATGAATTTTTCTCCCTTAAATATTGAATAATAAGAATAAATTAAAAAGTGTCTCCTAAAAATAGGAAATTGCAAGCTTTAATACTTTTATAGGAATCTAATTTATTTTATCAATTTTTAAATCTCTGAAAAATTTTAGGTGATTTCTATTGCGGATTATTCTATGAATGGATGTTTGTTAATTGTAAATATTCAATTTTAAGAATCTGAAAAATCTTTCTCTTAATTAAACATGCTCTAAAATTAACTGTTTCAAAGTTTCAATCCACACCGGATGATCATTTAGACTTTCAACTAACTGGACTTTTTCACCGCCATTTTCTTTAAATAAATTTTGATATTCAATTCCAATTTCCACAGTTGTTTCAAGGCAGTCAGCTACAAATGCAGGACTAAATACTAATAATTTTTTTGCTCCTTCTTTTGCTTTCTGAATGATTATCTTATCGCTAAAAGGTTCAAGCCAATCCTTATCAAGCCTCGATTGAAAGCAGACCGTATATTTTTCTTTGGGTATATTCAACTTTGAGCTGATGAGTCTTGTAGTTGCATAACAGGCAGCCTTGTAACAATACTTATTATCTTCATTTATTTCATTTTCACAATTATGATCCGAGCATGGTTTCCCATCAACATAAACTTTATCTACCTGCCTAACAGGCAATCCGTGATAACTAAATAAAACGTGATCGTAATCTTCAATTTTATACTGTTTAGCTCTTGCTTCGATTGAATTAATAAAACCTTCATTATTATAAAACTGTCCGACAAATTTAATTTCCGGAATAACCCACCATTTACTAATTATCTTCATAGCCTTTTCAATTACGGAACCGGTTGTCGCAGAAGCATATTGAGGAAACAGCGGTACAATAATTATTTTTTGATGCTGTTTCTTTCTTAGTTTTTCCAGGACATTATCCATACTTGGATTTTGATATCTCATTGCAAGTTCAACATCATATTCTTCACCAAGAACTGCTTGTAATTTCTCTTTAACACTATCACCGTATATAAGAAGCGGCGAGCCTTTATCAGTCCATAATTGTTTATAAATTTTGGTTGATTTAGGTGCTCTAAACGGAACTATTATTAGATTGACTAGCATTTTTCTAAGCAGCCACGGAATATCAATCACCCGGGGATCATTCAAAAATTCGAAAAGATATTTTCTTACATCATGAACAGAAGGACTATCCGGAGTTCCAAGATTAACTAACAATACTGCTGTTTTTGCATTCATAAATTCATGTCTAAATTTTTATTTAATAGAGACGATTACAATTTAATGCATACAAAGTTATCAATTAATTATTAGATACCTTTCATTATTTAATTACAGCCAATGTTTTCTTTTAAAGTACATTATCATCACTCCTCCAATAAGTATCATTAGCGCCCAGAATCCATACGGATAAATCCAAGGCCATTTAAGCTCAGGCATGTGCTCAAAGTTCATTCCCCAAACTCCGGCGATAAAAGTTAGCGGGATGAAAATAGTTGCGATGATAGTTAAAACTTTCATTACCTCATTCATTTTGTTACTGACGCTGGAAAGATATGTATCAAGCATTCCGGATATCATATCCCGGAAGGATTCTATAGTGTCTATAATCTGGATAGTATGTTCATACACATCTCGTAGATAGATATTTATTGTTTTCTTTATTATAGAAGTCTCTTCCTTTTCCATCATATTGATGACTTCTCTAAGCGGCCACACAGATTTGCGCAAAAGAATCATTTCCCTTCTTAGCTGATGAATAGTATGGAGATTCTCCGGCTTGGGTTCAGTAATTAATTCGTCCTCAATATCTTCAACAAGCTCGCCTATTTTCTCTAATATTGTAAAATATCCATCGACAACAGAATCAATAAGTGCATACGCAAGATAATCGGCACCTAATTTTCTAATTTTTCCTTTTCCATTTCTTATTCTTTCTCTGACGCCTTCAAATAAGTCGCCACTTTTTTCCTGTAATGATATTAAATAATTATGCCCAAGGATTAAGCTGACTTGTTCACTGCTGATTAACCTTTCTACAGGATCATACGTTAACATTCGCAAAACAACGTACAAGTAATCATCATAATCATTCATTTTAGGGCGCTGATCTGTATTTAAAATATCCTCCAAAACCAAAGGATGAATATTGAATTTTAAACCCAGCCTTTCTATCATTTTAATATCATTCAATCCTTCTATATTTATCCATGTATTTGTTGAAGAATTAATATAAGAATAACATTCTTCTATGTTATTTAGTTCCTTTTCTACAAGTGTAGCTTCATTATAATTGATTATAGATATTCTAATTTTTTCGGTAGACTTCTCCCCGGTATAAATAAGTGAGCCTGGCGCAAGACCTACTTTTTTAGATTTTCTTTTCAAAGTTCTCGGCATTAAATAGCTCCTTTAATTTAAATATTAAAAGAACAAAAGCATTTCAGAAGATTTGCAAATAATGATTGTTTTTGTAGTATATCAATATAACAACGTTAAATGTTTAGGCAAAATTAATTACTTCTATTGGCCCTATCTGTCTAATAAAAATATTTTCCCGCTCTAAATGATAAATACTTTTGCTATATCCACTAACAACGATGGCTGATTTATTAAAGCTGTTGTAAATAATCTGCCGAGGCTTCTTTTTTCATACGGTATTTTATTGAAGGAGTGTGCAATATTATTAAATTTTTCATCGCTGAAATTATAAATACCATTTTTTATTCTTTCAAATATTTCATGGCGCTTACCAAGTCTATCGTGCCATTGCTTATCGTAATTTAAAATATGATCGAGTTTATTCATTTTAACAGCTTCTCCGGCAATTCTTCCTGCAATACTTCCTCCAATCATTCCGCTTGCAATACCTCCGCCGCTAAGCGGATTAACCTGCCGCGCAGCATCTCCAACTAGCATAATCCCTGGCGATGAAATTTTCTCTAATGTAACGGTACTTGGGACTCCCCCGGCGATAGACGTAAGAATAGGAGCTGCGGGATAATTTTCTCCCATAAAATCATTTAAGTATGACAGGGCTGATTTTTTCTTGCCCACCATTCCGCTGATACCCAAACCAATATTTGCAATGTTTCTTCCCTTAGGAAAAAGCCAGAAGTAACCTTCGGGTGCATACTTTTCACCGAAATAAAAATACAAAGTGTTCTGATCAATGTTAGTAATATTAGAAGCAGTAACCTGAACGCAGCATTCCATATCCTTAAAATGAATATGAGTTTTTAATCCGGCCCATCTTCCTACTCTTGATTCTACCCCATCGGCTCCGATGACAATTTTTGATCTTAGTTCCTTTTGTTCACCCCGATATTCATACTTAACCCCACATACTTTATCATTTTCAATAATCAAACCGTTAACATAGGCACGTGTTAAAATTTCGGCTCCTGAATCAGCGGCGGTTTTTGCAAGTTCATAATCAAAAATTTTCCTTTCAAGTACATATCCGGCGTCCTGAAATTCGATAACAGCCTCTGTTCCATTTGGCGATGTTAGCGAAAACTTATTTATATGAGCGGTAATCCATTTTTCATCAGGCTCAATAAATTCTACAACACCGGCTTTACTTACTGCTTCACCGCACCGAACCGGATAACCAACGTCTCTGTCCTTTTCCAGCATTAAAACAGAGACACCCTGTTCGGCTGCAAACCTAGCCGTCATAGAACCAGCAGGTCCCGCACCGACAACTATTATATCGTAATTATTTTTCACCTAAAATTTATCTTTCCCTTTCCATCAGACCAAAACTCCCTCCCTATTAAATTTTATTACTTCAATCGGGCAGCTCCAAACACACTTGGCACAATTTGTACATCTTTCATCTATTATAAAAATTTCCGCTTCCTTAAGTTCAATTGCATCTTCCGGGCAAACGCCGACACAACACCCGCAGAAGTCGCACTTATCCGGGAGTATATCTATTAATAATTTTCCAGTTTTAGCCTGACGATACATTTAATTTCTCTGCATTTCTAAATTTATTTAGCAAAAAAATATAAGATAAATAAAGGTTAAAATAATAAAAAGATTAGTCACATTGGATTGACGATTTGGGAAAAGAATAAAATTCTTTATTCAAATTCCAATTCTATATTATCAACTTCAATTTTATAATCAATTTCCAGTGGTATGGAATTATCTGATTGGAAAAATGATTTTCCCGAAGGGTGAAGGATTATTTTATAATTTCGGAGTACTTTTTCGAATGCAGAAAAGACAAAAATTCTTTCAGAATTTCTTAAATTTATAAGTTTTATTAAATAACCATTTTCTTCGTTTACAAAGGTTCTGGAAGAAATCCTTGGTTCCTCTTTAGGAGAATCTGCAGCTAAGACCAGAAAATCCTTCTTTTTTTTTACAGATTCCTCTTTAATCAGAGTTAATAAAACTTTGTTTATGGGTCTGTACTGTGCGATTTTATCGGAAATTCTTTTCTTTATTTCCTGAGGGATATCCCGAATGAATCTTTTTTTGAGATTCGTATAAAATTCAACATTTTCCACATACATGGAATTTTGTTCAATTGAATGAATTTTTTCTTGTTTTAGAAGATACCGGAAGAAAACATAATTAAAAATATCATTCTCAGTTATGTATTCACTTTCATCCATCTAAAATTCTTTTTAATTAATATATAACAGGAAAAACACCAACTTCGGAAAACCATTATAAAGTTAAGATAAGCTTTCTGATATAGTCTTCTTCATTATTTTTAACAGATATTCAATTATATTCTGGTATTTTAATTGATAATCTGCACGAGAAAGTTGTTTAGAGTACGGGTCCAAATATTCAAATAAACCATGCTTAATTCCGCCATTTTTCAAGTCGTCTGCCATATCCGCCAATGCTTTTGTAAAAAAATCGGCTTCTTCATTCGATAACTTCCCTTTGGATACATAAAAGTTATTCAGTTTATCCTTTGCAGAGTCAAGCCCCAAACTCACAAGTTCTTCTAATTCCACTAAATCAGTTGGATTTTCCGTCAATTCATTAACTATAAAATTTGCTGCATTAATTTTTTTAATTTTATGAACTAAAGAGTTTAAAGGAATTGCGGGGAAATATTCAGTATTTTCTTTCAGAAAGATAAGTATATTTTTAAACAATAATTTTTTATTTATAAATAAATCGCCTGGCAGTGAATCAAAATCGTTAGGTTTAATTAAATTCTTGTTAATCCTTAAATTTTCATTTTCAACAATGTAAACAGTACCAAAGTAATTTATTTTTGACAGGTTTTCTTTTTTAAAATAATAATTGATTGATTCAAAAATTTTAGCAAAAAATGGATCGGCTTCTTTGAGTAATAAAGTAATATGCTGTTCAACCCTATTAGCAATTATTGTATTAAATAAGAATAATGCTTCCTCTTCCGTTTTTACAGGCGGAATCCAGGAACGAAAAGTATTTTTCAGTATATAAAATTCGTTTTGTTCATTTCTTGTAAACAAAGGAGCTATTGCATCAATGGCTATATCTTCGAAAGGAACTTCGTCAACTAAAATAATTTTTTGGATTTTTAAATTAACCTGGTTTAAATAATGTAAGGCAATTTTGTAAGAGCTTTCGATAATAAAATTTACTTCTCGGAACGAAAAATTATTATCAACTAACTTTTCTAAAAAGGACAAATACTGACCCATTAATAAACCTTATAGTCCACTAGCGATTTTAATTTCATTAAATAAAGTTATTTATTTGATTGAAAATTAGTGATTTACAGTTAACCCATCTTTAATTTCAGAAAGTTCGTAATTCTTAACAAACTCAGTTCCATTCCAATAACTTATATCATCTTTAAGAATATTTGTATAAGCATTTGTGTTGGTATAGGGCGGTTTTAATTTATTCTCATTAACAAGCAGATCTCTTTTCACCTGGAATTCATCTTCTATATAAATACTGTAACAAAGAAAGGTTTTTATGAAAGTCGTAACTTATGCCGGCATTTAATTCATTATACTCTCCTTCCAATATGGAAAAATTGAAATAACCATGAGTTTTATTAAAAATCAGACTTCCAACTTGTGGCCTATTAAATCTTACTTGGTAATAATCAGTGTAATCGCTCTTGGGAAGTAAAACATAATTATTAAATTTTGCTTCTGGAATTCCAATATACCTATATTCTTTAGTCGAAGGTGCCTGGCCATTTAAATTTTTCAGGTTAATCGAAAAGACAACGCTTCTCTCAAAGCTGTTATTTATAGCGATTCCAACTATTTCTTTATTATTATTATTGAATTTTCCTAGTAAACACTGTGCAATTTGACCGGCATGCCACAAAGTTCCAGGCAGTCTTTTCCCGGTTTCTAAATTTAATCTATAAATTGAGGATGGATATAGGATGTTGTTTCGTGTAAAGAGAAATAGAACTTTTAAACCGTTCTCAGTTGTAGTATCTATTAAATAATTTGTATAAATATTAGAGTGTTTATCCTTTATGGTCGAGACAGTATCTTCAAATTTGTATTGCCAGATTAATTTACCAGATGAACTGAAGCATGCAACTCTATTTCTGGTTTGTACATTTTCGCCTTTGCTTAATTTTTCATCGCACAAAATAACTTCATTTCTACCGTCATTATTCATATCAATAATTCTTTGTGTCAGAGGAATAAATCCTCTAACATTTCATCGTTCGATGAGAACAAAACCCTTTTTGACCACAGTGTTTTACCTAACTTATTCTGAACATATAATACATTTCCGGAATTAAATAAGATGGATGGGTTTGAATCAACTTCAGTGTAAGTATAGAGCAGCCCCATCGTTAGAATTATAATTACTAAAATAATGCTTATGGAATGCTTTTTAGTATAATTTGCAGAACGCGCAATTAATTTTTGTTTATGAATATCAACTAAATTTCTTCGATTTAAAATATCATTTAAATTTTCTACTCCGATAATATCTAATTTTTTATTCGGAAATTCTTTGTTTAATTCATCCGCCTTACTTCGAGCAAAATTTTCTTCACTTCTGGGAACTACGAATGTAGTTAATTCCGAGAAGAATACATTCTCTGCTTTTTTTTCAATAATGTTTTTCGAGGTATTAATAACTTTTCCGTCTCTGTTGATTCCGCCGGTAAAAGCAATGCCGCCTTTTATCTGAACCATGGTAGGAGAATTATACAAATGAAGGAGTTCTTCAATAAATCCAAGTGTTAATGCAATTCCAAGTGAATCACCTTGATAAATTCCTGCTCTTCTATCAAAACTAATAATTACTTCGTGATGCTGATTAATTTTTTTTGTATAATCTTTTACAAAATTAAGTGCGTTTTTCCAGGAGTTTTCAATTTGGGATTGAAGTCTTTCTTCCAAAAACTTTTCGCTTGGAATAATTATAAAATTTGTCAGTGCTGCTGAAACACTGATTTTTACTGTAAGGCTTTCAATTATTCCAAGTGTAAAATTATTAGGGTACTCTTCTTCCTCTAAAAGAGGGAAAAATATTGTTTTATTTGAAACATTATTACTTTCACCATTAAGAAATTGATTTAGTAATTTTAATTTTTGTTCCAATGCTTCAATCACTAAATATATTTCCTGGCGAAAAGTTTCAAATGCTTTTAGGTCAGCAATTATTTTAGCACGGTTGATTATTTCAAAAGTGAATTTGGGATGAATATAGAAAGGCTCGAACTTCTTTAAATACGAGAGATAATCATTCAGCAATTCGGCAATATAAGCTTCCGCAAAAACTTTGTTGTCATTTGATAAAAGCAAGCCGAAAAATCTGTTGTACAGAATGACTTTTTGTCTGAAGGAATTTGTCTTCTCTAAATTTTCTAATAAACTCGATTTTTCTTTTTCTAATTCAAAAACGTTCATCTAATTTCTGGAAGAATAATAAAATTATATACTTATTAGAAAATTTTTCCAATAAACTGTATAAAATAGCAAAAAATATTTTCTAAAAAATCAGTATAATTACTTAGAATTTTATAATCATTTTCCATAGAACCTATAATCATATTTCCCAGTAATAGTAGTCAATATCCTTATAAATTATTCGATTTCTTTAATTTTTGAAATAATCAAGTTTTTTCAATAACATAAAATGTTAAATAAATTTGAAAGTCTAATATTAAGTAACACTTAGTTCCTGAGATATAATTTGTTTTTCTTTCTCTAGATCCCGGTTAATTTTCATTATATTAAATCGTTCATCTTCATCTTGAACTTCTTCTATAAGCTTACGATTATTCTTAATTTTAAAATCAATTTCTTCAATCTTGAATCTTTTTACAGTATCTCTTGCAATTTTTTGAAATATTTCTTCTTGAGGAAGCCCGGGAAATATATCTTCCCAATTTTTACTTATTACATATTTTTCAAAGGTAAGTTCTTGAACATATGATTGAAGATCTTCGTCGGTAATTTTTCCAACTAACGCACCTGCTATAATACTCTCATTATCCTTAAATGCTTCATAAACCAAATTAGCCAGCTTTAAATGTGCATCAACTGCAAATTCCTCCGGGGAAATATGATATGATATAAACTCAATAATTTCACTATTGCCTTCGAAAAGAAGCTTTATAATTTCTCGCTCCAGATTATAGATTTGAGTAGATACTTTTTTTGAAGTGTGTTCCTCAATTTCAATTTTACTCTTTGCCAGTTCTCTATCTCTAATTCTTTCTTCGCCGGTAATCTGCTTGCCTTTTGCGTCAATCGCTTTTTGCAATTCAGTCTCAAGCAGTTTTTCTCTAAGATCAAAATTCTTAGCTATTGATTTAAGCAATAAGCTTCTTTTAATTTCATCTGAAATAATTGCCACTGGTTTTACTAATTCCCTAATTGCACCAGCCGCTTTTGCAGGATCATCAAACATTCCCTGCGATACATAATACGCAGTTTGGTAATCTAAAAAGTTTTGAGCTTTCTTAATAATCTCTTCAAATTTTTCTTTACCGTAATTATTAACAAACGAATCCGGATCTTCACCTGAAGGCAAAGAGGCTATTTTAACTTCAATATCCTTTCTAAGTAAAAGTTCAATACTTCGCATAGAAGCTTTAATACCTGCTGTATCCGCATCAAAAAGAAGAACAACATTTTTTGTATAACGTGATATTAATTGAACCTGTTCTTCGGTAAGAGCGGTGCCGGAAACTGCTACCACATTCTTTATACCGCTTTGATATAATGAAATTAAATCCATGTATCCTTCAACCAGGATAGCTTTATCCAGACGTCTAATTTCATCTTTCGCGTGTGAAAGGCCGTAAAGAATTCTTCCCTTTGTATAAATGATAGATTCGGGCGAGTTAAGATATTTAGCAGCATTTTCTCTATTCTCTAAAATTCTTCCTGCAAAGGCAACAACTCTTCCGTTCGGAGAAAAGATCGGGAAAATTATTCTCCCGGAAAATTTATCATACAGTCTTCCGTCATTATTTTGACCAACCAATCCTAAGTTTAACGCCTTTTGAAAATCAATCTTTTTTTCCTGTGCGAAAGAAAGAAAGTTCTCCCAGCCTTGGAGAGCATATCCCAGGCCGAAAGCACGCATTGTCTGCGGTTTTACTTTTCTGTCTTGAAAATATTTACGAGCATATTCCCCATCGGGATGATTTAATAGGTTATTTGAAAAATATCTTGCGGCTTCTGTATTAATATCATATAATATTTCTTGTTCACTTTGTTTTTCACTTTGGTAGGCTTCGTCAAACTCAAGGCTTATACCGCATCTTTGTGCTACTTCCTGAACGGATTCTATGAAAGAAATTTTCTCATAATCCATTAAAAACTTAAATACATTTCCGCCGGCATGACATCCGAAACAATGGAATATTTGTTTTTCTTCGCTTACAGTAAACGAGGGTGTTTTTTCATTGTGAAAGGGACAAAGCCCTAAAAAGTTTTTTCCTCTTTTTTTTAATGGAATAAATTCGGATATAACATCAACAATATTTGCCGCTGACCTAATCTCTTCTATTTTATTCTCGGATATTCTCATGTTCCATATTGGCTAAAAAATTAAATAAAGCTGATAATAATCGATTTATAATTTACTAAAAAATGATGATAAGAATTTTACAAATTTTAATGTCGTAAAAAATTTAATTGTTAAAATTTCAATTGAATCTTTCATTATTCGAATGTAATAATTTATAAATAAATTGTTAGGAAATTTGTATCCTGGAAATTCGTTTTTTATCGTAATCAATAATAATTATATTAGCTCAATCAAATTTAGGTTTAATATACAGGTGCATAAAAAAAGCATTTTAATTTTTCTCCCTTCTTTGCATTTTAGCGGTGCAGAATTCTTTACAATTAAAAGAATTCTGGAAGAAAACAACATAAATACATTTATTGCCTCGGATTCAAATTTTTTGTGTGTAAGTGAGACCGGTCAAAAGGTTAAAGCGGATGTAAGCCTGTTTAATATTCATGAAAATAATTTTGCGGGGATTGTTTTTATCGGCGGTTCCGGCGCTAGAAATTATTGGGATAATTCACTGCTTCATAAAACAGCGGTTAGATTTAATAAGTCTAAAAAAATTATAGCTGCTATCTGCAGTGCACCTGTAATTTTAGCTAAAGCCGGTGTTTTAAACGGCATTACCTCAACATGTTTTTATGAAGGCAGAATGGAGCTAATTAACCGCGGCATTGATTATAAAGATACGCCGGTAATTCTTAAAGGAAATATTATTACGGCAAACGGCCCTAATTCAAGCAGCATTTTTGCTGAATCAATAGTTGAATTATTAAGCCGGTAAATTTAATAATGAAATAAAAATGTTAGATAATTTCAAAGATATTAAGACATATTGCAATAGTTTAACGAGATATTCACGTTATAAAACGAGAGAAGTAAATATCGGAGATATTCCTATGGGAGGGAATAATCCAATTCGTATCCAATCCATGACAACTACCAATACGATGGATACAATTGCAACTGTTGAGCAGACAATAAGAATGGTAGAATCAGGTTGTGAATATGTACGAATTACCGCACCAAGTAAATTAGAAGCACAAAATTTAGCGGAAATAAAAAAGGAATTGCACAAACGGGGTTGTAAGGTTCCATTAATTGCAGATATTCACTTTACACCCAACGCTGCTGAAATTGCAGCAAGAATAGTTGAAAAGGTTAGAGTAAATCCCGGTAATTATGCAGACAAAAAGAAATTTCAATCTATTGAATACACCGACACAGAATATAATGCCGAGATTGATAGAATTCGCGAAAAG
Source organism: uncultured Bacteroidota bacterium (assembly GCA_963710735.1). Lineage (GTDB taxonomy): Bacteria > Bacteroidota > Ignavibacteria > Ignavibacteriales > Ignavibacteriaceae > FEN-1297. Next base: position 436,109 of record CAVQBN010000006.1, read on the forward strand.
TTTGTTCCGTTGGTAAAAGTTTGTAAGGAATATGGAACAGCTATGAGAATCGGAACGAATCATGGCTCGCTTTCCGATAGAATTATGAGCCGTTATGGAGACACACCATTGGGCATGGTAGAATCTGCACTTGAGTTTGTAAGAATATGTGAAGACCTAAATTATTATAACATTGTACTGTCTATGAAAGCCAGCAATCCTCAAATAATGGTTCAGGCATATAGAGTACTGATTGAAAAGATGGAAGAAGAAGAAATGAATTATCCTCTTCATATCGGAGTAACGGAAGCTGGAGGCGGTGAGGATGGAAGAATAAAATCTGCTTTAGGAATAGGTGCATTACTTGAAGACGGCATCGGAGATACTGTCAGAGTTTCATTAACGGAAGACCCGGAATTTGAAGCCCCGGTTGCAATTCAATTAGTTGATCGTTATAAATATAGATCAGAACATAAGCCGATAAAGCCAGTTGAAGAAATTCCTTATGATCCTTTTAACTACACAAAAAGGCATACTTATGAAATTTCCGGAATCGGGGGAAGTAATGTTCCGAGAGTTGTAGCAGATTTAAGTGAACAAGAAATTAAAAGCGCTGATGATTTGTCGCTTATCGGATACTATTATAATCCGACCACAGATAAATGGAGTTTGAATGACAGCGCTCCGGATTTGATTTACCTTGGAAATAAAGAACTTCCATTCGATTGTCCCAGCGGATTAAAAGCAATTTATGATTTTGATTTTTGGAAGCAGCTACAAGATAAATCAAAAGGTTACCCGTTATATAAAACAAACGAATATTCAAATTCTGAATCTAATTCTGATATTCTAAATCTTGTATCAATTAACTTGGGTAACTTAAATAAAAATTTAATAGAGCAAATTAAAAATGATAAAACGGTTGTGTTGGTTTTAGAAACCAATAATCTTCATGGAATGCCGGAGCAGAGAAGAGCCTTTATAGAAATGTTAATACAAAAAATTGAAAATCCCGTTATTCTCAAACGAACTTATACAGATGTAACAATAGATGAATTAAGATTGTACAGTTCAACCGATCTTGGCGGACTGCTTATAGACGGATTCGGCGATGGGGTCTGGATAACCGCCAAAAATATTCAAATTACTCAGCCACAGAATAAAGATAATGTTTATGTGAAAAATTATACAAAATCAACTGAGAAAAATGAGAAGGTTATTAATAGAATTTTATTTGGAATTTTACAGGCCGCGAGAGTTCGAATTTCTAAAACAGAATATATAGCTTGCCCTTCTTGCGGAAGGACATTGTTTGATCTTCAAGAAACAACGGAATTGATTAGAAAACGAACAGAACATTTAAAAGGTGTTAAAATTGCAATAATGGGATGCATTGTTAATGGTCCCGGGGAAATGGCAGACGCCGATTACGGATATGTTGGTTCCGGGATTGGAAAGATATCTTTATATCGGGGTAAAAATATAGTAAAAAGGAATATTAAATCGGAAAATGCTGTAGATTCATTGATCGAGCTTATAAAAGAAGATGATAGTTGGATAGAGCCAGGCTAAATTTAATAGAGAGTATTTTATATCACATGTAATTCAGTTTATTTTTGATATAATAACTACCCATTTATTGAAAATCTAATTGATAAAGCATATATTTAAAAACTTAAATTATGGCAATTAAAATCAAAAGATTTATTTTTTTCAGAATATTTTATAGTTCAGCTGCTTCTCAGCAAAAGAATTAAAATTAGAAAGATGCACTTCAAACACAGAAGTGCATTTTTTTTTGATATGACATGTAACGAAATATTTAAATACTTCGAGGACTGGGCCCCGAAAGAAATATCGTGGCAGAAAGATAATGTTGGATTACAAGTAGGGTCCGGTAAAAGGAAAGTGACAAACATTCTTTTATCTTTAGAACTTACAGATAAAGTAGTAGAGGACGCAATCAAAAAAAACTGCAATCTAATAATAACACACCATCCCCTTCTTTTTCATTCACTAAAAAAAATAGACACATTTAACGATAAAAGCTCAAGATTAATTGAAAAATTAATCAAGAATGATATAACATTATATTCGGCACATACAAATCTTGACTTTACAAAAGACGGCGTAAGCTTTGAACTTGCAAAAATATTAAATCTTAAAAAAATAAATTTCCTCGTAAACTTAAAATCAAATCAAAATAAACTAACCGTATTTGTCCCTCTCACCCATGTTAATCAGGTTTCCAAGGCAATTTTTGAAGCAGGGGGAGGAATTATAGGAGAATACAGCAGTTGTAGTTTCAGAACTCCAGGCAAGGGAACTTTTAAAGGCTCGGGAAAAACTAATCCTTTAATCGGTAAAAAAGAAAATTATGAAGAAGTCGAAGAAATTAAGTTAGAAGTTTTGGTTAATTCATGGAAATTAAGAAACGTTTTAAATGAGCTTATAAAAGTTCACCCTTATGAAGAAATAGCTTACGATATATATCCGCTTGAAAATTATAATGTTAATTATGGAGCTGGCGCAATCGGTGAGCTGGAAAGGCCATTAAGCCGTAACGCATTCCTATCTTACATTTCTAAAAAATTAAATATCAAAAATTTTCGGTTTACTGAAGGAAGAAATTCTAGTATAAGAAAAGTTGCTGTTTGCGGAGGTTCTGGAAGTGATTTAATCCGGGATGCCATCAGTTCAGGTGCTGATGCATTTATTACTGCAGATATAAAATATCACTCCTTTCATGATTCAAACGGAGAAATACTTTTGATAGATGCGGGACATTATGAAACAGAAATTCATTCACTTAAAGAGGTAAAAAAGAAGTTAACAAATTATATTAATTCAAAAAATACAGATATAAAAATTTTTAGATACAATGGGTCAACTAATCCCATAATTTTTTTTAATAATTAAGGAGCACAAATAAATTGTTTGACAGGTTAAAAATATTGTATGAGCTGCAAAACTTGGACGATCAACTGGATGAGCTTGAAGAACTGCGGGGAGATCTTCCCAATGCGGTTGAGGCTTTAGAAGAAAAAATCTCCGGGATAAAAAAAGAAATTTCTGATAAAGAAAAGGAACGCAAGGAATCTCTTGAAAAAAGAGAAGGAAATGAAGAGGAAATTGAAAAGCTAAAAGAAAATCAGAAAAAATTTAAAGCCCAGCTTTATCAAGTTAGAAACAACAAGGAATATGACGCACTCACAAAGGAAATCGATCATTCAGAGGAACAAATAAATAAACTTGAAGCCGAGAATAACACCTTAGCTGATCTCAGTAAAAAGCTTTCCGATGAAATCGAAGAAGTTACCCCACAGCTTGATGTATTGAAAGATGAACTAAAAGTAAAAGAAGCCGATCTTAAAGACATTATAAAAGCAAACGAAAAAGAAGAAGTTAAGCTGAGAGCCAAAAGGAAAGAAATCGAAGCACTTACAAAAAAGGCCGATCATTCTGCTTATATGAGGATAAGAAAAGCTAAAAAAGGTAAGGCTGTTGCTACGATAAAACGTTCTGCTTGTTCCGGCTGCCATAATATTGTCCCTTCACAAAGACAGCTTGAAATTAGAAGGAACAACAAATTATTCTTTTGTGAATATTGCGGACGCATATTAGTGTCTACTGAAATTGCAGATACGGTGGATGCTTAGATTACTATAATGATTTCTTAAAAAGTCTCTATGCCTGCCGTAATTAACAAAGTACGGCACTTGTACCGACCAAAAGTCGGTACAGGGTAGGTATGAGGAAATTGAAATTTAAAACTTAATATCGGTATCAAATTCCGTAACATCAAATAATTATACAATTTAACATTTCTTATATATTACCTGCTGTTTTAAGAGAAGTTATTTATTATATTGCAGGCATTAAAATAACTTAACTTTCAAAAACTTAACAATCATATAATAAGTTAAAAAGTAATTGGCTTAAACTACAGATGATTTATTCATCTATGGTTTATGATGGAATAAAAAATAGATGGGCTGGGCAATTGCTGTAATGATTTAATTATTACAGAGGAAAGTCCGAGCTTCATAGAACAGGGTGCCGGGTAACACCCGGGGTTCTAAGCCTAAGGCTTAGAATACGGAAAGTACCACAGAAAAAATACCGCCGGGAGGTAACTTCAGGTAAGGGTGAAAAGGCAGGGTAAGAGCCTACCGCGGAAATGGTAACATTTCCGGCATGGCAAACCCCACCCGAAGCAAGGTCAAATAAGGAAGTTTTTCCTGTTTTTACAGGATCAAAGTTGTTCGCTTTGAATGGCTTCCGGGTAGACTGCTAGAATCACGGAGTAATTCGTGATCAAGATAAATAATTGCCGTCCTGATTTTATCAGGATTACAAAACTCGGCTTATAGGCCCTCTCTATTTATTTGTTCTTTAAATTATCTTTTTAGGATAATTTTTATGCTGAAAAAGCGTTGGAAAATAAAAGATATTGAAGATGACTACGCAATAAAATCATTAGCTGATTCTTTAAATATTTCCGAGGTGCTAGCAAAATTATTGTACCTTAGAAACATCAGAAATTTTAACCAGGCAAAATCTTTCTTTCGCCCATCTTTAGATTCTCTGCATGATCCCTTTCTTATGGATGGTATGGAAGCCGCTACTTATAGAGTCATTAAAGCTTTAACTGAAAATCAATTGATATGTGTCTACGGAGACTATGACGTAGATGGCACATGTTCTACTTCTTTATTATTTCTATTTTTAAAAGAACTTGGCGCTAATGTTGAATTTTATATTCCTCAAAGACTTACCGAAGGATACGGAATTTCAAAAGCGGGAATTGATAATGTAAAAAGCAAAGGCACTTCTCTTTTAATTTCAGTTGACTGTGGAATTACGGCAATTGAAGAAACAGAATATGCAAAAGAATTGGAAATTGATTTGGTCATTTGCGATCATCATCAGCCAAAAGAAACAATTCCTGATGCTTATGCTGTCTTAGATCCTCTTAAACCCAATTGTACTTATCCATTCAAATACCTTTCAGGTGCCGGTGTAGCTTTTAAATTAGCTCAAGGTGTTGCGGAAAGAATCGGTAAGAGGGAACTCCCTTTACAGTATTTAGATTTAGTTGCTTTAGCCGGTGCAGCAGACATTGTACCCCTTGTAGATGAAAACAGAATTCTTGTTAAAGAAGGATTAGATATGATTAATTCTAATCCAAGACCTGGAGTTGCAGCATTAATTGAAAGCAGCAATATGAGCCCGGGGAATTTAACCTCCGGACAGGTTGTATTTACAATAGCCCCGAGAATAAATGCAGTAGGAAGATTAGGCGATGCTCAGCGGGCAGTTGAGTTATTGATAACAAAAGATAAAAATCAAGCTTTGGAACTTGCACAAATACTAGAGACTGAAAATTATAACAGGCGTAAAATCGACGAGATTACTTTTGACAGTGCCTTAGAGATAGTTGAAAATTCCTTAGACTTAAGCGAAGATTTAGCAATTATACTTCATCAGGAAAAATGGCATCCGGGAGTTATCGGAATAGTTGCCTCGCGTCTTGTGGAAAAATATTATCGCCCGACAATTATGCTTACAACCGTAGATGGTGTTGCAAAAGGATCTGCAAGAAGCATATCTAATTTTAATATTTATGAAGCGCTAAAAAAATGTGAAGATTTACTTATCCATTTCGGCGGCCATCAAGCGGCGGCGGGTCTAGCAGTTGAAGTTGAGAAGATTGAAGAATTTAAATTAAAGTTTAATCAAATTGTAAAAGAATCTATGAATGAAGAAGACATGCTTCCTGAAATTCATATTGATTCTAAATTAAAATTTTCCGAAGTAACACCTAAGTTTTTTAGAATTATAGATCAATTTTCTCCATTTGGTCCGGGCAATATGAGGCCTGTATTTTTATCAGAGAATGTTGAAATTGCAAATAATCCGAGAATTGTCGGTACTAATCATTTAATCTTAAATTTAAAGCAGTACGGCTCTGATAAAGTATTTGACGGTATCGGCTTTAATATGGGTGAATATTTTGAATTAATAAAACGAAAATGTTTTATTGATGTTGTTTATACAATAGATAAAAGTGTGAGAGACGGAAGGACGTTTCCCCAATTCAAATTTAAAGATATAAAAATAAAAGAAAATAATTAGGAGTTAAATTAATGTCAGGGCATTCAAAATGGGCAACAACCAAAAGGAAAAAAGCAGCAATCGATGCAAAACGTGGTAAAGCTTTTACAAAAATTATAAAAGAAATTACAATTGCCGCTCGTGAAGGCGGCGGTGATCCGAATGGTAATCCGCGATTAAGACTGGTAGTTGATAATGCCAAAGCCGCTAATATGCCTGCGGATAATATAGAACGCGCAATTAAAAAAGCTACAGGTGAACTTGAAGGAGTAACTTACTATGAATTAACATATGAAGGTTATGCATCTGCCGGTATAGCTGTAATGGTTGAGGTAGCAACTGATAATAAAAATAGAACCGTAGCAGAAGTCCGGCATTTGTTCAGTAAAGGCGGCGGAAGAATGGCTGAGAACGGATCTGTTGCTTACATGTTCGATAAAAAAGGTGTTGTTACATTGCCCAAACAGGATAAAACAGAAGATGAAATAATGGAGATTATCCTGGAAGCAGGCGCAGAGGATCTTCAAACGGAAGAAGACTTTTTTATTGTTCAATCACCTATTGATGCTTTTGAAACCGTAAGGAAAGCACTGCAAGATAAAGAATTAGTGATTGAGAATGCATCTTTACAATGGATACCACAAAATTACGTAAAAGTATCGGGCGAGGATGCTGAAAAAGTTGAAAAATTAATTGAGTCTTTAGAAGATTGCGACGACGTTCAAAACGTTTATTCTAACGCCGATATAGATGAAGCTTCAATAAATAATTAAATTTAATAAATTGGTTTGTCGAATCGAACCCATTTTTAATTTTTTAAACAAAAGTTTAAATGATAATTCTTGGAGTTGATCCCGGAACCCTTTTCACAGGTTACGGTTTAATCAAACAGAATAAAAATACTTATACATTTGTAAAGAATGGCTTAATAAAACTCCCTTCCTCTAAGCTGCTTTCCGAAAAACTCGAAATGATTTACGATGAACTAAATAAAATAATTAAAATTTACAAACCGGATGAGTTTGCAATAGAAACTGCTTTTTATGGTAAGAATGTTCAATCTGCAATGAAAATTGGGTACGCAAGAGGAGTTTCAATTTTAGCTGCGGTTCATAATAAAATTCAAACAAGTGAATATTCACCGCGAGAAATTAAAAAATCAGTTGTGGGCACAGGTGCCGCATCGAAAGAACAAGTAAGTTACATGATTCGAACAATTTTAAATATTGAAGATATAAAAATGAGATTTGATGAAAGCGACGCACTTGCTGTTGCATTATGCCATGCATTTAGAATGAAAGCTCCTTCGAAAAGAAGTAATAATTGGAAAGCATTTATTGAAGCATACCCGGAAAGAATTATTGAATAAGATTTTTTTAATTTAAAAATACTTTTTTAATTTAAATCATATACTTAGCTATGATAGGATTTCTTAAAGGAAAAATAATTTCTTCAAAACCGACAAAGATCTTACTCGACGTAAATGGCGTCGGTTATCTCGTAAATATTTCGATAAACACTTTTGAAAAAATTAATGATAAAGAAATTATATCGCTTTTTATATTTACAAGCGTAAAAGAAGATTCTATCACTTTATTCGGTTTCTTTTCAGAATCTGAAAAAGAAATGTTTGAACTTCTTATAAGTGTAAATGGAATCGGTCCGAAACTAGCGTTAAATATTTTATCGGGAATTCAGGTTGATGAATTGAAAAACTCAATTCAGAATGGTGATGTTTCAAGAATTATTGCAATTCCCGGAATCGGACGAAAAACGGCAGAAAGACTTGTACTTGAGCTTAGAACAAAAGTTGACCATATTGTTGAAGAAGGCGGCGTCGAAATACCTTTCAGCATTAAAAATGAATCTATTGCTGCTCTTACCACTTTGGGTTATAATCAAAAAATTGCCGAGAAAGCGGTAAGAGATGTGCTGTCAGAAGAAGCAAATATTTCAATTGAAGAGTTAATTAAAAAAGCTCTTAGCAGGCTTAATCATTAAAACCTAATTATTTTTTACAAGAACAACATTGGCTCTATCAGCTTTTACAACATCCATCCAAAAATTACGATATTCCTTGTAATCTTTAGCGGGTATTTGATAGTTTTTAATTTCAAGCTTTCTGTGAAATATAATTGCACTGTCGCCTGATACTGCAGTTTTATAAACGAAAGTTCCAAACGTGGGATTCAAATTAATTTCATTAGGAAGAGCTTCGACTTTATAACCATCAGGGATAAGAAATAATACTGAATCCGCATCAAGATAAGGATAGCTCATATATACCGGCGACAATCTATGGGGATTCTCCATTGGAATATAAGTATGCTGATGTATTAAACTGGGTTTAAAGAAAATTCTATCGCCAGTAACTGAAGCATATTTCTCGGAAATAAGGCTTGCAGACAAATTAATATTAAGCAGATGAGAGCCTAATGCATCTAACGTATAATGCATATTTGTAATATTCGGTGCATTCAGCGCATCATCAACCCATTGGTCTTTATCATCGGATGACGCTAATTCCAAATTCCCGCGAACATCATCCTGTTCATCACCGAACCACTTAATTGTACATTTTATTTCGGCGTTTCCAAATGAGTTAAATTTTACGGATGCGGATGATTTTTGAGTATTGTCTTCAAAGGTGGTTTTAGGTGTATGAATTAAGACTCCTCCATTTTCCGTGAACATTAAAGCATTTCTGTTTTCTGTAAATGCGCCAAGATGATTGTATGGGCCTATTTGATCGGTACACTCAAGCCACACTGTATCTTTGGGTAAAGTAACACAAACAATTACATGGTTAAATTGTTCGCTGGGAAATTGTGTAATTAATTTAAACCGTCTTTCTCCAGCATCAATAAGTACCGGATATGCCTTAATACCAACCTCTTTGAGTAGAGCAACCATATAATTAGATAGTGCCTTGCAATCACCATAACCGTTTTCATAAACATATTTTGCATTATAGGGTTTCCAGCCGCCTATACCCAAAGTAACATTGGCGTATCTTGTAGTAGATTGTAAAAATTGATAAAGCTTTTTTATTTTTTCGTGTACATCATCATTGGGGCTTATAAGAGAGTGAACTTTCTCTACTAATTTTTCGGGCAGTACATCTGCTCCTTTAGAAAGCTCATAAGACCATTCGCCCAATGATTCCCAAGTACTTGCATCTCCTTTATAATCATCTATTTCAAATGTTGAAGGCGCTAATATAACAACAGTTGTATAATCTTCGTAATCGTTGGCAACAACATCTTCGGATTGTTCAGGAAGATCTTTAGATTCCCAAACGTAAGTAATCTTATCCATGTCTTTTGTAATTACCGGTTTTACCGAATCACGGTTGCACCAGTAACGTAACTTGTAATCATCCGGAACAATTACTTCCAGATGACTGTACTCAACTGCCTCTTCACCTCTATGCACAATCCAGGCTGGAAAGTTCACAAATCCATAATTCAATATTTTATAGGTAAATTCAACGGTGTATGGAAACTTATCGTAAAATAGCTCTGCTTTCTTAACTCGTGAGTCTTCAAAAATAGAAAACCCGGATATTTCACTATAATCTTTTATGTCTTCACTTTCGAGGCTTCGTATTTTTTCGCCGGAAGCATCATAAATAGCTCCGTCAAGGTCTTCTATTTCTCTAAATTTATCATAGCCTACATTCATATGATTAAATTTTCTTTGACCTTCCTTATTGAAAACGGTAACTGCATATGTTATAGTAACAGTTGATTCGTCTTCACCTTTTACATCTAATACCAGAATATCTTTTCGAATGACTGCATCAGCATCTCTATGCAGGCCTGGTGGAATGTTTGATACATCATACTCATTTTTTTCATCACCATAAGTATGTGAAAAACTCATGTTTATGATGAACAACAAAAAAAGAATCGTAAATAATTTAATTTTCTTAGAATTCATTATTTCCCCTTCTTTCCTGATAAAGCAGCTTTAGAATTATTTTTTACATCCTTTCCTGCCGGCTGCGTACTTATACCTGGAGTTTCAGCTTTCTTAATACGAGCAAGTACTAACTGCTGAGCTTCAACAGCTACAATCCTTTCATAATATCGTTTCAAAACACTATAATCATCCGGATTAACTATTACACTATTCCTTACAATGTTTATTTTAATTTGGATTAGGTTTCCATCAACCAGCACCTTGCGAACGAAATACATGTTCTTACGGCCAAACATTAAGGTGGTATCGTTAACATTATCTTTTATCTCAAAACCATTGGGTATTTTTAAATTGATTAGTGTAGTAATACTGCTCGGATAACTAAAATCAACAGGAAATTTTCTAACTCTATTCTTAAAAACATTTTCATATAGTCGATTAACAACCATTGGATTTAGATAAATCATATCGCCTGCAGATTGAGCATAACTGTCGGAATGGACATGTGCCGTAATTACAAATGGAACCGAGATATTATTTTCATTCGCAATATTTACGGAATCGATTATAAAACCATTGCGATCCGTATTGAAATTAGATTTAGCAATATCTGTTAATTTTTTTGCATCTTTTATATCCTGCCTAATATCAACACCTCCATATCCTGAATAATTATCCTCAAAATCTCCTTTTATACTTCCATCATCAGATACTTTAACTAAAGCTATTGTGGAATCCACATATCTTTTATTGGAACTTAAACTTACCCAAGTGGGAGAATCTTCTTTAATTACTAATCCCCTTACATTTAATATTTTTTGAGGTAAAAGATCATATGGACGGAAAGGACTTGTCGCGTCTAAATAATAAACATCAGAACCTAATACTACTTTTGCAATTACATAATTGAATTGATTTACTATGGGATATTGATCTTGTATTTTGCCGTTTGATCTTGTACTTAGAATTACCGGATAACTTTCAATTCCAATACTCTTAAACATTGACAATAGAAGGAATGTAATTTCGGCACTGCTTCCCTTTTTTGAATCGAGAACATCATTAACTTCCTGATCGGCAAATAATCTGTTCTTTCCTGTCCAGTTAATAGAACTTGCAACCCAGTTATAGATTGCTTTCATTTTTTCTTTTGGTGATTTTAAATTTTCAGTTAATTGTTCAGCTAATTTTGTAACTTGATGAGTATCGTCTATTTTATCACCAAAATAATTATTATCCAATAAATCATTACAGGCAGATTTCCAATCCTTTAAAACATAATGTACACCTGTTCCTACAAGTGAATAGCCATATAGTTGGACATCAATTTTATTTACATAATCATCCATTGTTGTAATATATGGTTCATCTTTAAATGCCGGAGCATTTTTTACAGCAAGACGAATTTGTGCACAAGTAGCAATATTAGAACCAAGGTAACCCTGAGCAGGTTCCATAAAGACCTGATTCACTTCTTTATTTTCATAAATTTCCCAATTTTCATATCCTGTAGTTACAACTGTATAGACGATTTGTTTCGGATACCTGATACGATATTCACTCCATCTTTCAGGTATGTCGCTTTGAAACACCCATCCTCTTAAAGCAGCCAGATATTCAGATCCTATTTCGTACTCAACGTCAACCACACACCCTGGTTTTAAATCCGGCATGGAAAATTTATAATAAGTATAATTCTCACTATTTTTATCCTCAAAAATATTTTTATCGGAAAGCTCCGTTTTAACAACATTACCGTTTGTATCTAATGAATATGTAATACCTTTGATGTCGTGCATATGTTCTTTATTCTCCGCCGTATACAGACTTATATTAAAATTCGCATAATCATATCCATTTTTATTTATGATTTTAATACGTTTATGGCGTTTATAAATGATATTCAAATCGTTATCAAAATAAGTCTCCCCATAATCACATAAGACCACTGCTGAAGCGGACGTGTCTAATGGGTAAGTCTTCATTTGAAGATCACTCATTGGAACTTCTCCCCATTTTATCGGAGGATCCTGAGCAAAAACATAATTAAACGAGATTATAATTAATATTAGGAAGAGAAATAAAGATTTTAAGTGCTTGGATTTCATAAACGCCCCCATGCTGTTATTAATAATAATTCAACTTTTTAAGCTGAAAACCATTTTTTCATATATTAATAATCGTATACGATCGAAATAATTTAAGTTGAAATAAAGATGTAGTTTTAAGGTTTTCATCAAGAACTAGCAAGAATGCAGGTATTTTTGAGATATGCATAACATAGGTATCTAATTATTATCAGCTTTTCCCTTCCATAATTAATTAATACCAAAAAACTGATTTCAATATAATTACAATTATGTAATTGGTCAAGAAATTAAATTACATTGCAGCTTAATTCTAAAATATCTGATATTTTAGCTTTTAATTGATCTCCTTTTTCAACTTTGCCAACTCCTTTGGGAGTACCTGTAAAAATTAAATCCCCTTCTTCCAAAGTCATTAATGAAGAAATATATTGAACAATTTCGGCAGGTTTAAAAATCATTAAGTTTAATTTTTCTTTTTGACGAATCTGATTATTAACTGTTAGAGAAATTTCTTCTTCAAGAGTTAACTTATAATTTTCTTTCAGAATAAAATCCGATAAAACTGCAGAAGTATCAAAACATTTTGCAATAGTCCAGGGATGTCCCTTTTTCTTTAACTCATTCTGGATATCTCGAAGTGTCATGTCAAGCCCTAAGCCATAGCCTGCAATTGAATTTTCTGCTTCTTCTTTGTCAGCATCTTTATTTTTTTTACCTATTAACAAAACAAGTTCTGTTTCGTGATGCATTTCTTGTGAAAAGGATGGATAAATAATACTGTCTCCTGAAAAAATAACCGTTGACGAAGGCTTTAAAAATACGACTGGTTTTTCCGGCACTTCATTGCCAAGTTCTTTTGCATGTTCTGCATAATTTCTGCCGACGCAAACAATTTTACCGATGGGAATTTGTTTAGAAGAGTTTTTTATCTTGATTGATTTCATAAAATTTTCCGGATTACATTTCAACTATATTACAAAAAACAATCAAAAAATAATTAATTGAGCGGGCAACAACAAACTAATTTCGATTTATTTACGTTTTTTGTTTTTTAGGTTTTGCTGCCGGGAATAAAATATTATTCAATATTAATCTGTAACCAGGAGAATTTTTATGAAGTGCCAGATCTGTAGGAGGATCACCGACTAAATGCTGATAAGCTTCCGGATCATGGCCTCCGTAAAAAGTAAATGTTCCCCGTCCGTAGTTACCATGAATATATTTTACCTGATCAGTTCCCTGTCTTTGTGCCAAAATTGTAACATTTCTTTTTATAAATTCTTTATGAAATGCAGTTGTCTGTCCTAAAAATCCGTGTATAACATTTACATGGTCTTGAGTTAACATGCATGGGACAGGATCATACTTAGCCGAAAAATCGAACAAGGTAAAGTAATCATTATCAGGACTTCCGACTTCACTCGGCTGAACATTTATATTGCTGAATGAATAAACGTATGGATTCATCTCTAAAGTAAAATTTGTAAATGCAAGAGTATTAGAGAAATCTAATTTTTTTTGTGCATCCGGATCCGGGGGATCGCCGTCAAACATTGAAGCACAGATGTCAGTATGCTCAGCAGCGAGAGCAATATCAAAAGTATCGGTAGCCGAGCACATTGCGAAAAGAAAGCCGCCTTTCGCAACATAATTTTTTATTGTTTGTGCAACAGCTTTCATCATATCAGAGACTTTTTTAAATCCGTTTTTCTTTGCATCTCTTTCATATTGAATCTGATTATCGATATACCACTGAGCATTGCTGAAGCTTGCATAAAATTTTCCGTACTGTCCCGTAAAATCCTCATGGTGAAGATGAAGCCAATCATATTTGGATAGATCGCCTCTTAAGATTTCATCGTTCCATATTTTGGTATAAGGAATTTTTGCATAATCCAAAACCATTGTTACAGCATCATCCCAAGGCTGAAAACTCGGCGGAACATAAACGGCAATCTTAGGTGCTTTTTCTAATCTAACAACTGCCATATTATTATCTTCTGCCTGCACTGTTGAATAAACTTCTGCTGCCTGCGATGTTGAGAGTAAATCAAAGGCAACTCCGTCAATACGGCATTCATTAGCAGTTGTGTTATTATAATCTAACATAAACGATCCGCCGCGGTAATTAAGAAGCCAATCTGCCGTTTCACCTCTTGCTAAAGCGTGATACGTTATTCCATAAGCTTTTAAATGATCGGTTTGTTTTAAATCCATATAGATTAGAATTTTGGATTGGGGAAAGGCGAAATAAGGAAGCAGTAAAAGGACAAATAATATCTTCTTCAACATAATGCAATACTTATCTTTAAAAATTAAAGGCGACCCGGAAAGATCGCCCCTTTATAACAAAATATTTCGTTTTTGGTTAAGCTGATTTTCTATCAGCCTCAAGATAGATTGGCTCTGCCCCATTTTCAATGACATCTTTAGTGACTATACATTTTTCTACATTTTCTTTGTCGGGCAAATCATACATAATTTCAAGCATAAAATCTTCAACTATTGATCTTAATGCCCTCGCACCAGTTTTTCTTTCCATCGCTTTTGCAACTATAGCATCAATGGCGAAAGGATCGAATTCAAGGTCAATGCCCTCAATCATAAATAATTTTTTATACTGCTTAAGAATTGCATTTTTAGGTTCGGTTAAAATGCTCTTAAACGCTTCAACAGATAAAGGCTGTAAAGGAGCAATTACAGGAATTCTTCCGATAAGTTCAGGGATCAAACCGTATCGAAGCAAATCTTCCGGCAAAATATACTGCAGCAAGCTTTCTTCTTCCATCTTACTTTTTATTGAATTAGAAGAAAAGCCCATTTTATTTTTATTTATTCTTGAAGCAATTATCTTATCAATACCCTCAAAAGCTCCGCCAACGATAAACAAAATATTTTTTGTGTTTATATTTATCAAGACTTTGTTCAGGATGTTTTCTTCCGCCTTTAGGGGGAACTCCGGCAACTGTGCCTTCTAATATTTTTAATAGTGCCTGCTGAACTCCTTCGCCGGAAACATCCCTGGTAATTGAAGTGCTTTCACTTTTCCTGGCAATCTTATCTATTTCATCAATATAAACTATTCCTTTTTGAGCTCTTTCAAGATTATAATCCGCCGCCTGTAAAAGATGAACTAATACAGTTTCAACATCATCGCCAACATAACCTGCTTCGGTTAAAGTTGTTGCATCTGCAATTGCAAAAGGAACGTCCAATATTTTTGCAAGCGTTTGAGCTAAAAGAGTTTTTCCAACCCCTGTTGGACCAATAAGCAAAATATTGCTTTTCTCAATTTCAACATCATCAAGTTCAAAAAATGATGTTTTAGAATTTATTCTTTTATAATGATTATAAACTGCTACCGATAATACTTTCTTAGCTTTATCCTGACCAATCACATATTCATCTAATGTTTTTTTAATTCCTGCAGGAGTTTGAAGCGATGTTCCTTTTGATTTTGTATTATTAAATGCAGCAAGGTTATTCTTCAAAATATCTACACTGCTGCTGATACAAATATCGCAAATATAAACATCCGGGCCGGCAATCATGCTACCGACTTCACTTCCGTCTCTTCCGCAAAAAGAACATTTAACTATTTTTTGATTTTGTTTTTTTCCCATTATTCTATTCTATCGATTTTGTTATCCCTTAATTTAATTATTTCAGCCCTTGCATTGTCAAGATATAACGAGTTAGGGAATTTTGCAAGTAAATTCTCATAAGTTTCCGTAGCTTTAGCCTTGTCTTTTAGGCCAAATTGATAAATTTTACCTAACAAATATAAGGCTTTATCGGCATAAATGTTCTTTTGATCCTCATTTGCTATTTTTTGAAAAACCGTTTTAGCGCTGTCCAGATTATTCATTGCCAATTCCATTTCGCCTTCCCTAAAAATTGCTAAATTTTGCAGCATAAATTTATTCTGATCACCAGCCACAATTTTATATTTCTCCAAAGCACCTTTAAAATTTCTCTGTTCTGCCAAAAGCTCTCCGGATGCAAAAGTTACAAGATTAGACGAATCATTCGGAGAAGTGTTCATTAATAAGGATAATTCCAATGCATCATTAGCGGTACTGCTCCCGAGGTTGTCTAATATATCTTTAAGATTTTCCTTTGTCTTAACAAAATCACCCTGGTAAAAACTGATTCTTGCCAGCTGGTAGCTTGCATAGTTTCTTAAATCTTTAGTGTTTCTGCCGTTAGAAATTATTTTCGCAAAATCATTTGCAGCTGTTTGTAAATCGCCACTAAAAATAGAAGCTTGAGCAAGTCCTTTATAAGCTTCGCCGGCATATTTGGAAAGCGGTGAATCTTTAATAATCATGTTATAATATTTTTCTGCACCACTTATATCCAGTTGCCTATCAAGTTTAATATCGCCTATCCTTAGGAGTGCTTCATTGGCAGTTTCAGAATGCGGATATAACTTATTTATTTCAAGATAAGCTGAAATTACGTTTTCTATCTCTGAAGAATTTGTAGGGATAATTTCATAATAAGGTTTCCATAAAGGCAAACGCGAACCACTGTTTTCGTCTAAAAGAGCTTCAAGAGTTTTTGCATATCCAAGTTTAGCGGTTGATACAATAGCGGAATTAGGATAATTATTTATTATATCCGAATAAACCTGGGAAGATGTTTTATATATTTTTTCGTTGTATAAAAATTGAGCAAAACCTAAAAGTTGCGCACCTTGATCTTTTTGGATGTCTTCAATGTCTTTATAAATGTCATAAGCTTTATCGTAAGATTTATTTTCAATATAAAGCCTTGCCAAAAGAAATTTGAAATTTACATTATCACTGTTGGCATACTTTTCAACTACAGGAAGTGCTTGTTCTAATGCTCCGGGTTTATTTATATAATTTAGAATTCTTCCCTCAATCGTGCTGAGTTGTGCGGGATACTTGGTAAGAATAAAACAATATTCATCTGTTGCATTTGTGTATTGCATTGTTAAGAGAATATAAGTTTCCCAGATCGTAAGCAAAATAAATCGGATTGCTGGAAATATCCTGTCCTTTTTTCAAATATACAATAGCTTTATCGAATGCCCTTCTTTCCAAGGCAAAGTTTGCAATTACTCTATAATTAACTTCGCTTTGCGGAAGAGTTTTTAATGCATCATCCCATGTTTTGAATGCTTCTTTTTCATCGCCTTTCAAGTAATAAGTGGTTCCAAGCAAACCATACAAATTTATATCCGGACTGGAAATCTTAATTCTATCTTCAATAAGTGCAATGGATGCGTCATAATCTTTTAATTGAGTGTAAACCTGATTTAATGAATTAAAATATTCGTAATTGGCTGGCTGATCTTTATAAAGCTTTTCAAGAATCGGCTGAGCTTTGGCATACATTCCTGCCTGCATATAATTTTGTGCAAGCATATACTGATTGTTTTGATCAGAAATCTGCTGTGCGCACAAAAGTGTCGAAGTAAAAAATACTAATACAAAAAATTTCTTTATCATGTTTCAAAAATAGTAAAATATGATATGCCTTCAAGGGAAGAAATGAGGTGAATGATTTGATAAAATAAACTTTGGGACAGTAAATATTAATCTATTACCATCCCGAAAATTATTTATTAAAAAGTAACTTTTGGATACTATTTCTTGTCAATTATTTAGATGAAACCTCACCTTCTTTTGAAGCATCTAGTTTATATTTGAAAGGAATTACAACCCAAACGCCAACCGGTTCATTGTTCTTTATTGCAGGTGTAAATTTAAATTTCATTGCCGCATCTATAGAAACTTGGTTAAATATTTTATCATCACTTTTTATTATTATTGCTCTTTATCGGCTTACCTTCTTTATCCACATAATACCTTAACATATACTTTACCTTCTACTCCAGCACGTTTAGCTAATTCTGGATAAACTGGAGGCTTACTGATTTTACAATTTAAGGATATTTATCTACCGGCATGCAAAGGTATCAGGGTTTGGGATACTAGAAAAGTAATTCCGATTTTCAACATTATATGTACCATCCGGATTCATAGTAATTATTGATTTTAAAATCTTCCCAATATTTTACTTTTTGCCCTTTAATGTTGCCCAGGTTCAAGTTGCCAGTTTTCCAATTTTGCAATTAATTGTTTCATCCAATTTTTTCCTATCTATTATACCGATAATTTCTCCTTTCTCGGTGATTGAAAATCTGAGACATTTACCTCTATAATATCTTTTACCTTATCAATTTTTCCATTTTCATTTAATATATAACTCTGAGAGAAATTCTATAAAGAATAGATGGTTTAATATTATTTTCCTGATTTGGTACATGGTAGTGTTTCTTTAAACTTTCTCCATGCAAAGATTCAATTGCGTCAATAATTCTTTATTATTCTTATAAAATCTTTCCGGCTCTTTATTAGGGAAATACAACCATTCAGGTGACATGTAAATATTTGTCGAGATTTGGTACTAACTCAATTCTATTCTTTTTTTCAGACATCCGGAAAGAAGAAGACCTGTAGAAATAACAATTAAACTTAATTTTAATATTTTCATTTTAGCCCTCACATTTTTGCTCTTATAATTATTTCATGATCATATTTTGCCTGAACGACAGTTGTAGGAAGTGTATTATACAGCAAATCAATGGTTTGCGCCTGGGATTGTATTTGTCCGCTCATATCTTTAATAATACTTTTATAATCATTTGTCTGGCTGTAAAGGAAAATACTGGCAGCTAAAAGGAAAAGCGCTGCTGCATAAGTAAATGAGCGGATAAATATTTTTCTAAAAGATCTTTTTTCTCTTTTTAATTCTTTTTCACTAATTGAATTGAAAATACGGTTCTCCAATTCATTCGGAAATTCTTCTTTATGAATATTAACGGAAATAGTATTTAACGATTTAAAAAACACACGGCATTCCTCACAGCCGGCCAGATGAGTAAAAAATAAGATTCTTTCTCCTTTTCCAGTTCACCATCAGCATATAGCTGAATCATTTCTCTATTCTTTTCGCAATTCATTTTTCACCTCACAAGTTTTGAAACTCTTATCAATTAACTTTTGTCTTGCTCTGAATAATCTTCCCTTAACAAGGCTTTCATTTAGTCCGAGAACATTTGCAATTTCCTCGTAACTTAATTCTGAATAATGCCGGAGAATAAAAATTTCCTTTGTCTCTTCTTCCATATTTAAAATTTCATTTTCAATTATTGATTTAATCTCACTGCCTTCTAACTCAACACTTAAATTTTCATTGGAAGGATATTGAATATTTTCTTCGATGTAATCTTCTTTTTTAATTTTCTTTCTTCTTAAATAAACATATACTTCATTTCGTGCGGTTGTATAAAGCCACGAAACAACACTTTGAGCTTTGTTTATATTTTGTAAATTTTCATAAAGTTTAAGGAAAACATTCTGGGTTATATCTTCCGCAATGTATTTTTCACCGAGCATTTTGCAGATATAATTAAACAGCTGCTTTTTATGCTGATTATAAACCAAAGTGAAATCAATAATATTTGTAGAAATTATTCCCCAATAATATTTTCCTGTTTTATTCATTTACTCACAAAATGAAAAAAGATTATTGTTTCTATATATTAAAGATACTTTAAAGAGGAAAAAGTTTGATTGAAAAATAAAATTTTTGGAATTTAGAAAATTTTGCAAAAAAAATGATGAGGAATCTAGATGGGAAATCTTATGTAGGAACTTGATTAATCAAGTTCCTACCCAAATTACTGATTGTAAAATATCTTTAATAATAAAAATGAAATTGAAGAAGAGCGGAATCTTCTTTTGGTGCCGTCTGGCCGGGCGGAACTGCCTGGAATTGAAATCTATATTGTGGAATAATTTCAATAAAGCTGTATGGATAAAAACTAAAACCTACATTTAATCTTGACACTTCATCATTGCTTACAGAAGTATTAGGATCAAATCTATCATATCGAACTACAGCTTCAAGTCCTTTCATTAAAACATAAGAAGCTTCAGCCATTTGTGCGCTGGAGTTTGTACCGGTTAAAATATAATCCTTTGCAATATCATATTCTCCGATAAGCGTAAAACCGTCGACTCCAAACCCAAGAAATCCGCCGTACATATTTACTTTATGTTCTGAAGGAACTGATGTATAAATTAACGGCCCTTTGAAATTTGTATATGAGCCTCCGAACATTACTGCAACTTTATTTGCAATTACAGGATTAAAGTGAATACTTGCCGTGTATGTCGGATCAGAATTAAAATTAAGTGAGACCGGGCTTCCAACACTTGCAGTAAACAAACCGAAATCCGAAATATTTGCTCCGACTTCAACTCCCGTAATATTATAACGGGGATCGTAAATTAATCCTTGTCTTTGATTGTTGACAAAAAGATAACCTAAATCTCCGCCTCTAGTGTAGGCTGTATGATCATCTATCAAAACTCCGAAATCCGGAACAAATGTACCGGCTTTTATATAGCTGTAATTGGGTAAAATGTGAGCTATTGCGAAACCTTGCCAGGTTGCATTTACAAAATCATAATTAGCATAGACATCTATACTGTCTAAAATCTTAGCATTTAAATACATTGAACCCTGCATTTTTTGAAATGTTGTCTTGCCTATCTGCTGGGAATATAAATATTGAGTACGGTAATCAAACCCGAACTGGATATTCTTTCCTATATTATCATCCATTGTTAGGTCTTTATCTCTTTGGTACGGAGAAACTAACGGAAGGACTCTCAATCCGTAATGCCATCCTCCTCTGTTTCTCATTGCTCCGCCTGTCGGGTTAACATGACAATCTGCGCAGCTTGCACCTTGTCTAAGTGCAAATCTAGGCAGCGCATATTCATTGCCTGCTAAAATTAAGGTTATAAAAATTAGTAAAAGTAATTTTGTGTACTTCATTAAGCTACCTAATTATTTTGAAAATTTTCCGGATATGAACTTAAATAATTTAATTTTTTATCAAACTACATTTTTATAAAAATGTGTTATAAAACAATCCGCATGCTAAAGCAAATGATTTGATACAAAATCGAACAATTATTTTTTAATAAAAAACGATTTAAAAAGTGTGTTAATCTAAAATAAAGCGGTAAAAGTATTTGTAATCGCCATCAATTTTACATTGATTAAATTGATACACTTGCGTACTTTTAAGCTCATGTTTGTATGAAAAAATGAAAAAAGTTTTAATATTAGGTTCAACCGGTTCAATAGGGATTAACACACTAAACGTAATTCGAAACTTCCCCGAAGAATTTAAAATTACAGCGCTTACAGTCAATACAAGAATTGATTTGCTGGAGCCTCAAATAAAAGAGTTTAATCCCGAAACTGTAGTTGTAAAAGATGAAAAGATTGGTTTGGAATTAAGAAATAGAATTTCAAACAAATGCCAGGTGCTTACCGGTGAACAAGGATTAATTGAAGCTGCTTCTAGTTTAGATTATGATATATTTGTCGGAGCTATGGTTGGCTTCAGCGGCTTGGCACCAGCACTTGAAGCAATTAAGCGCGGAAAAATAATCGCTTTGGCAAATAAAGAAACGCTTGTGGTAGCGGGTGAATTAGTCACCAAAATGTGCAAGTCATATAATGCCAAGCTAATTCCAATTGATTCGGAACATAGTGCAATTTTTCAATGCCTTGAAGGTGAAGATAGTAACAGTGTTGAAAAACTAATTCTAACAGCATCCGGCGGACCTTTTTTAAATAAAAAGAAATCTGCGCTTGAGTCTGTTACAGTAAAAGAAGCATTAAGCCATCCCAATTGGAAAATGGGTAACAAAATTACAATTGATTCAGCTTCGATGATGAATAAAGGCCTGGAAATTATCGAGGCACATTGGTTATTTGAAATTAAAAAAGAAAAAATTGAGGTTGTCATTCATCCACAATCTATAGTTCATTCCATGGTACAATTTGTTGACGGTTCCGTTAAAGCACAGTTGGGCTTACCGGATATGAAACTGCCGATTCAATATGCGCTGACTTATCCTTCCAGATTGGCAAATAATTATGAAAGAACGAATTTACCTAAAATAGGAAGCTTAACATTTTTTTCACCAGATATGGAAAAATTTGAATGTTTGGAATTAGCATATAAAGTATTAGGTGAAGGCGGAACCGCGCCTTGTATTTTAAATGCTGCAAATGAAGTTGCAGTTGAAAAGTTTTTAAAAGGGAAAATTAAATTTTCCAGTATACCTCATTTAATTAGTAAGGCACTGGATAAAATAGAAAACCACAGATCACCCGATGTTGAGACTATTTTTGAATGTGATAAAAAGACAAGAGAATTGGTTTTAACATTAAGTTAGGTTGTTTTAATAAAAAATTCCCCATAATTTTTATCTTATAATTTATTGTGCAAAGGTAAATAGCCCGGAAAATGTATTTATATATTATTAAAGGAGAAGTCTAGTTAATGGATTATATTATTTATTTTGCAATAACAATCGGTATTTTGGTTTTTGTGCATGAGTTCGGACATTTTATTGCTGCTAAAGCATGCGGAATGAGGGCCGAAGTTTTTGCAATAGGTTTTGGCAAAAGATTATTTGGTTGGAATAAAATTTCCGGGTTTAGCTTCGGCGATTTACCAAAAGATTTTGACGGACAAGGGCACACAGATTATCGATTAAGCCTTTTACCATTAGGCGGTTATGTAAAAATATCCGGCATGGTTGATGAAAGTTTTGATACTGAATTTGCCAACAAAGAACCTCAGCCTTACGAATTTAGGGCAAGACCTACATGGCAGAAAATTATTGTAATTACTGCCGGTGTAATTATGAATTTACTTCTTGCGCTTCTAGTTTTCTGGGGAACTAACTTTTTCCACGGAAAAGAAATAACCAATACTACTACTATCGGTTACGTTTTACCCAATAGTACAGCAGACTCACTTGGATTTGAAGCCAATGATAAAATATTATCAATAAATGGTAAATCAGTCAAGAATTGGGACCAAGTTCAAACGGATATATATCTTAATACAATCGGTCAAAATTTAAAATTTAAAGTTGAACGTGCAAGTAATGTTCTGACTATAGCTGTTCCCCGTACAAAAATTCCACCTAGTGATAGCAAGCAAACATTTTTAATTCCTACCGGAATAAAACCAGGTGTTAATGAAGTATTGCCAAAATCTCCGGCTAGTGTAGCAGGTATTAATACTGGTGATTTGCTGCTTAAACTTGATAATGTACCTTTATACAGCAGGGAACAGACAACTCAAATAATTACTAGTCACAAAAACGTTACTTTACCTCTTGTAGTATTAAGAGGAAAAGACACAGTTAACATAGCCGTAACTCCCGGTGCAGATGGAATGATTGGTGTTGGATTAGTTGATGCTTTTACAGGACCGGTTATTTATGAAAAATTCGGTTTCTTTCAATCATTTTATTACGGCTGGCAGGATGTTGTAAAAATTACTGACCTAACCTTCAGTTTGGCAGGCAAAGTAATTGGCGGTAAAGTTGCTTTCGGTAAAGTGTTTGGTGGCCCTGTTAAAATAGCTCAATTTGCAGTTCGATCTGCGGATAACGGAATACTAAGTTTCATTTATTTTCTTGCAATGCTGAGCCTTAGTTTAGCAATAATAAATATCTTACCTTTTCCTGTTTTAGACGGAGGACATTTGGTAATGATTATTATTGAAGGTGTAACTAAAAGAGAAATTCCGATTAAAGTGAAAATTGCTATTCAGAATGTCGGTTTTGTCATACTAATGCTGTTGATGGCTTTTATAATATATAACGATATTATAAATCTTTAAAATAATTTCTATAAATCCGATTTCAATTTGAAGTCGGATTTAATCTGATATAAAATAATTCCCAGCCCAAGCGCTAAGTTTAAATTTCATCATTCTTTTTCATATCTTTTTAAAATCTAAATTCAATTTTAGATCACCTTTAATGTTAATAATTTGATAATTTTTTGACATCTTGATATAAATGTATTATAATTTGTCGTCTTGTTTTATAAATCAATTAAAGAAAAAATAAGGAGTTGATTATGCCAATTAGAAAAGGTAATGCCGAATGGCGCGGAGATTTGATTAAAGGAAGCGGAAATATTAGTTCTGAATCAGGAGTATTAAAAAACGTAGCTTATAATTTTGTTTCCAGATTTGAACAAGGTAATGAAACAAATCCTGAAGAACTGGTAGGCGCAGCTCATGCCGCTTGCTTTTCAATGGCGCTTTCAAATAATCTTTCAAAAGCCGGGTTCAAAGTAAATTCCGTTAAGACCGAGGATAAAGTTTACATAGAAAAACTTGAGGCTGGTTTTACAATTACTAAAATAGAAATGAATACCGTTGGAAATGTTGAAGGTATTGATGAAGCTGAATTCAAAAAACAAGCCGAAGAAGCAAAAAAAGGATGCCCTGTTTCCAGAGCTTTAACCGGGGTACAGTTTGTTCTGAATGCAAATCTTGCAAAATAAAAATTCATATTATCAATTGATAAAACCCAATTTCTTATTGAGATTGGGTTTTTATTTTATGGCTTAATTAGAATTCCTTAACCAAATCCTCAAATTCACCATGTCTATGGATAAACGTTTCCACGTATGAACATGTTGGTATAACATTTAAATTATTTTCGCGTGCATATTGCATTCCCTTTAAAACAACTGCAGCTGCAATTCCTTTATTTCTTAATTCAGGCGGCACATATGTTTTAATCATGTTTATTGTGTTATCATTACCTACAATATATCTTAAGTAAGCTTCTTTCCCATCAACTAACACGAAAAATTTTTGACTATCAAGATCATGTTTAACTTCAAATTCCATTCATCCCTCTTATAAAAATATTAAAAATAAAAATTTCGATTATACAATCAAAAATATTAGTAAATAATTATTAAGTAAAATAATTCGAATAAATATAAAATATTTGGATAAACAATCTTTATTAAAGAATATCAGTGCGTCTAAAATGTTTTTTTTATATGTTTAAATGAACGTCCCGCAAGAGCAGTGTATTTTATAAATGTTATTAAATAAAATATTAACACATTTTAATTGCTGAAAAATTTCATTTCTTAATTTAGGAGGGATTAATGAAGAAATTTGATACTGAAGTCCGGTTAAGTCGGGAAATGAGTTTAATGGATGCAACGCTTATAGGCGTTGGCGCCATGATTGGAGCTGGAATATTCGTTTTAATTGGTATAGCTGCAGGGGTTGCAGGGCCTGCTATTTTAATAACATTTGTTTTAAATGGATTCGTAGCATTATTTACTGCAATGTCCTACGCAGAATTAGGTTCATGCTACCATGATGCCGGCGGAGGTTACCTTTGGGTTAAAGAAGCCCTGCCGCATTGGAACGGATTTATTTCAGGCTGGATGGGTTGGTTTGCACATGCGGTTGCATGCAGCTTATACGCATTAGGATTCGGCGCTTATTTTGAACTTGTGTTCCATGAATTTTCAATTACACTTCCTCAATGGGGATTCTTTTCTCCCCAAAAAATCCTGGCGGCAATTGCAGCAATTGTTTTTGCGTATGTTAATTTCCGCGGAGCATCCGAAGCAGGAAAAATAGGAAACCTGGTTACAATTACTAAAATAGTTATTCTCGCTATATTTGTTGGCTTTGGATTAGATATTATTTTAAGAAAGGGAGATTGGCAAACTACATTCAGCCCTTTTATGCCTAACGGTTGGGGCGGCGTATTTAAAGCCATGGGTTTAACATTTATCGCATTCCAGGGATTTGAAGTTATTGCACAAAGTTCCGAAGAGATTAAAAATCCTAAAAAGAACATTCCGCGAGCTGTTTTCTTATCATTAATAATAGTTATACCGATTTATTTATTAGTTGCTATCACAGCTATTGGCGCTGTTCATCCTGGGAATATGACTCCATGGGCATATTTAGCTGAGAAAAAGGAAATTGCTCTTGTGGAGGTTGCCCGAAATTTCTTTTCCGGCGGCGGGATTATGCTATTATTTGGCGGACTTATTTCTACACTGTCCGCATTAAATGCAACTATTTTCTCCTCATCCCGGGTGGCTTTTGCTATGGGTAGAGACAGAAACTTTCCTACATTCTTCAGCAAAGTTCACCCGAAAAATTTTACTCCTCACTGGGGAATATTGGTTTCGTTATTCATTATTATTTTAATGGCTGTTTCTTTGCCTATAGAAGATGTTGCAAGCGCAGCGGATATTATGTTTCTACTTCTTTTCCTTCAAGTAAATATCGCAATGATTCGACTACGTAAGAAAAGGCCTGACCTTGATAGAGGATTTTTCGTTCCACTTTATCCCTACCTTTCCATAGTGGGAATTGCTATGCTTCTCTTCATTGCTATTTATATGTTCAACTATAGTTTGATAGCCTGGATAATTACTATAGTTTGGATTGCAATTGGTCTACTTGTCTTTAAATTTTATGCCTCTAGCAGAGAAGTCGAATTTATTCGAAAAGTAAAAGCTCTGGAAAGTATTGAAAAAAAACAATACAGCATACTTGTCTGTCTTTCAAATGCAAAAACAGTCTCAAGCCTTACTTCCGTTGCAATTGCTATGGGTAAAAAACACAGCGGAAGCAGAATAATTATTCTCAGCGTACTTGAAGCTGCCTCCGGTGAAAAACTAAGAACCAGGGTTGAAGAAACAGATATATTTAAACCACTGTTGGATGAAGCCGAAGCATTGGTAACTGAAGCAGGCATACCTGTTAGATCGATTGTTAAAGTTTCTCATAGAATTTCACAGGGCATTATAGATACTGCAATTGAAGAACACTGTAATTTTATTGTTATAGGAAGACAAAAGAAACCAACTTTTTTTGATAGAGTATTTTCATCTCTGATAGATACAGTTCTTCAAAAAGCGCCAAGCGAGGCTGTCGTTCTGCATGGCGATTTTAAATTTGATAAAATAAAAAATATCTTAATTCCTTTCAGCGCCGATGCTCATACCCGTCTTGCTACGGAAATTGCTCCCGCACTTACTGAATTCTTTAATGCAAAATTAAAAATTGCAATCGTATTTAATCCCGGTACTCCTAAAACTGAAAGAGATGAAAAAATAAAACAAATTAAACAAGTGATGGAAGAAAATTCAGTGACGGCATTGGTAGAACCTGTTACGGATGAAGACATTCTTCAGGGTATTCTTAGAAGATCCAGAAACGCAGATTTAGTATTAATGGGCGGAAGGTCGGGTGATTTTCTTGAACTTCTCCTGGCAAAGTCTCTTGCTCAGGAAATTACGGAACAGGTAAAATGTCCGGTGTTATGGGCTAAAGAATATGAAGAGAGGCCGTCCTTTTGGGCTTCTCTTTTCAAACCTTTAAATCAAGGAGGAGATCATAATGAATAGCAGTTTTAGTGAAATATTCACAAACTTAAGCAAAAATATTATTGCTTATTTACCCAACTTATTCGGCGGTCTTGTCCTATTATTAATAGGTTGGTTTTTAGGATGGCTTGCCAAAAGATTTATCATTCAAATAGCCGTCATCTTAAGATTGGAAAGATTCTTAATCAACTTCCGGTGGGGCAAAGGCTTTGCTAAGGCAGACGTTCGATATGGTTTTTATAACTATATAGGTAATATAGCATTCTTTATTATTTTCATAATCTTCTTTAATGATGCTTTAAATACTTTCAAGCTTACTATATTTTCAAACTTTCTTGAAAGAGTAATTTTTTATGTACCTAAAATAGTAGTCTCATTATTAATCCTGGGCATTGGCTGGCTCATCGCTACCTGGGGCGGAAGATCTGTACGAAGAGTACTAATTACAGAAAATGTACCCAGGTCTGCTTTAATTGCACAGTTCATTAAAACAGTTTTCTTTTTATTCTTTTCTGCTATGGCGCTTGTAGAATTAGACATAGCCCGTGAGATTGTTGTAATAGGATTTGCAACCATTTTCATTACTCTTGGTTTGTTTACAGTAGTGATAGCTGCAGTAGGTGGAAAAGAATTTGTAAAACGATTAGAAGATAGTCTGGGTGAACATTAAATAAGAAAAGTTTATTATAATTCAGGAAACTAATGAAAAGTAGAAAGATCATTACTCTTATTTACTTGTTACCTTTGCTTATAATTTCAGGATGTTCTTCATCAAAGAATAACGTACAAGCTATGAATAATTTAATTGGAGAAGTTGAAATCGTAGGCAACGAACCGTTTACCAATTTAGCTTTGAGAGTAGATTCAGCTAAAATTTATATTTTAAAATGCGATAATAAAACCAGGGACCTTCTTGAGAAAAATCAAGGCAAAATGGCTAAAATTTACTATAAGTCAATTGATAAATCCCAAAGACCTAATATATTGATTGTAGATAATGCGGTTATAATAAAAGACGGTAATTAAAAATCATAAATTATAATTTGTAGATTAGTTAATCTAATATTAAAAAGACTTTTAAAAATGAATACTTTTTGGGCTTTTAAAAGTCTTTTATTTATTTACTTTTGTATAATAAAATTTCAGCAACCCAGAGGATAGTATGAAATATTTTTATGCAGTTATTATCTTTTTAAGTTTTTCAACCTTATCAATTTATGCACAAAAAAGTTTGCAAATAAAACCGGTAAATGAACAAATTAAAAAAAGCTATCCTATCGATGGCAGTCTTCTTTTACAAAAGCAATATAAAGAAGTTGCAGATTATATAACCGCACATCCTTCCATGTATTCCAATATGAAAATGCAAAAAACCGCTGCTTGGGGGTTCACCGTCGGATCAACTCATACATGGTGGGCGCAAAATTTCACTACCTCGTCTAATTATCAGGTTGCATCAACATGCCGCGGTATAGGCACTAACTGTTATGTTTTTGTCGAAAATTCTTCATGGACAAACGGCAAAGTTAATCAGGCCG
This sequence comes from uncultured Bacteroidota bacterium, assembly GCA_963710735.1. Taxonomy (GTDB): domain Bacteria; phylum Bacteroidota; class Ignavibacteria; order Ignavibacteriales; family Ignavibacteriaceae; genus FEN-1297. Next base: position 465,069 of record CAVQBN010000006.1, read on the forward strand.
CTGTGGATTCCGTAATAAACGAATTTGATAATAAAACTCCTGCAAATCCCAATAAAGGTATTTATCAGATGGATGTGGATGCTTTCGGTAATCCGCCTGATGTTGATAACGATCCACGTATTATCATCTTAATCTTAGACATCCAGGACGGTTATACAAATGGATCCGGGGGATTTGTGGCTGGTTTTTTCGCACCAATAAACGAAACGAGTCAATCGCAAAGCAATCAGTGTGAAATGTATTATATGGATTGCAACCCAACCGATCTTACTACTTCAAGCGGATTGGGAATAGCACTTGAAACATGTGCCCATGAATTCCAGCATATGATAAACTGGAATTATCACCAAACCAACCCGGAAATAACCTTTATTAATGAAGGCTGCTCTATGCTTGCAGAAATAAATTGCGGATATCCTCCTTCAGGACAATCACTTTATGCAAACGAACCAAATCATTATCTGCTGGATTGGAGGGGAAGCAACAGCACCTTGGTTTTAAATGATTATGCAAGAGCACAAAGATTTTTTATCTATTGGCTTGATCAATTTGGAATCGGAATTTTTAAAGATATTGTACAGGATAATACTACTGGAATTGCCGGTTTAAGTAGCGTATTAACAAAAGACGTCCGAACTATAAGTTTCCCTCAACTTTTTACAAACTGGGAAATTGCAAATGAGCTTAATAACCGATCTGTTGATACGAAATATGGTTATACACTAGCTGGGCTACCAGAGTCTGCAAGTAAATTAATTTATGTACCCAACGCTTCAGCATCCGATACCGTAAACAGGTTGGCAGCTGAGTACCTAACATTTACTGGCGGAAGTAATCTTAGTATTACTTTCACACCTCAAGGCACTCAAAACACTTTAGTTGTTAAAGCAATTGAAATAGGGACAAGCAGTTCGAGGGTGGTAGATGTACCGCTAAACTCAACTTTTTCTGAACCGGGATATGGAAGCACTTATAGTACAATACATTTTGCGGTTATAAATACAGACCAAGCTTCTAATCAAATATATACTTACCAGGCCGCACAAACACTTGCATCAAATTCATACGAGCTTAAATGGGATAATACCGAACCGATAGGATATTTACCTTTAAATGTTTCCGATACAATATGCGTTGTGTTTAATGCAGTTGCCGGCGGAACCCTGGATTCGGTTAGGATTGGACTAAGACATACCGGTTCTATTGTCGGGGGGGTATGGACATATAACCCGAACTTTTCCAAAACACCCTTACAAACTAAACTGGCAGGCCCTTTCACAGCATCCGTTACAAGCTCTCCACCTTATCCTTATCCTGTTCCCTGGCCTAATTGGGGAAATGTAGATTTATCTTCTCAAAATATTTCTACCAATAAGCCGTTTGCAGTGGCATTTGTTATTCCAAATCCTGATGTTCCCGGTGTAATGGTAACCGAAACATCCGGTACAAGCTTTGCCAATAGTTATACCTATGATGTAGGCTCCTCCAGCTGGCTTTATTATGTTGATAGTACAATTGCAACTTACCAGTATTTAATTAGGGCTTATGTAACCTTTAACCCTACCGATACATCAGATTCAACTGCAATAGCAACACCGAAGAAGTTTTATTTGTCTCAAAATTATCCCAACCCCTTCAACCCATCTACTAATATTAATTTTACAATCCCTCAATCTGAGAGAGTAAAAATTTTAGTTTATAATCAGCTGGGAGAAGTAGTAGCAAAATTAGTTGATAGAGATTATAATGAAGGGCCTCATACTGTAAACTTTAATGCTGCAAATCTTTCAAGCGGAATCTATTTTTATAAAATTGAAGCCGGTAGTTTTGTACAAACTAAAAAGATGATGCTGCTTAAATAAGCAGTATGGAATAATTAAAAATATTTTTTTAAGACACAGAATTATTCTTCTGTGTCTTTACTATTCACTTTGTTCCTCCCCTTGGCTAAACCTGCTTACCGGTAGTGTATTAGCTTAAAATACTTTCAAATAGAAAAATAAAACTCCGGCAGATGCAAAAAGGCAATAATATCCGAACCATTGCCACTTGCCTCCTTCAAGCCAGCGGGATAACAGCTTCAGAGCCAGCAGACCTGCTATAAAGCTGAATATCATACCAACTAGGCTAGGCATAAAAAGATGTAGTGCGGAAACATGACTTTTTAATGTGTGGTCATGCAGTAAGCGATAGGCTTCCTTTGCAACCACAGCGGGCGTTAAAACCACGGCCAGTGCAAAACTGAATTCCTCCAGCTTCAGTTTTGGAAGCCCGAAAAATAGTCCGGTAGAAATAGTGGAGCCTGAACGGGAAAAGCCACGAAACGGCAGGCATACGCCTTGTACTATTCCAATCCAGATGGAGTGTTTCGTCTTTATCTCATCATTGAGCATGACTTTTTTCTCACGATGGCCGGCAAAAATAATCATCACTCCAACCGCTGCTAATGCAGTTGCAATAAGTGGTAAATTCGAAAACAAATCCTCTATTTGCGCATGCGGTATATTGCGCATAAATAGCTTTTCAATTATTTCTTTTAAACCGAGGCCCACAATTCCGGTAAATATTGTTGCTATAATAATTTGTTTTGCAAAATCACGAAACTTACCCATGGAATTAAAGTAATCCCTTTTCCATCCCTTCCAGAAATAAAAGATGACCGCGAACATTGTTCCCGTATGCAGCATAACTAAGATCATTGTCATTTCCGGCGATGATGGATGAAGCCCCATTATTTTTTCTGCAATAATTACATGTGCTGAACTCGATACCGGCAGTAATTCGCAAGCGCCCTGTACTAGGGCAAGAATTAAAACTTGAATAAAATTAGGCATAAAGTGTAATCCGCTTAATGTTGTGTTTAATAATGCCAAAGTTATTAGTTTTGTTTAAGAAAAAACCAATAGCAAATCACATCCCCGGCAATTCAAAACTAATAACTGTCGGTGCAAAACATTAAGCGGGCTGTTCTAAATATTAATCTTCGGGCGGCCTTTTCATATTTTCCACCCCGATTCTATCAATCAGCTCGCCGTAATTAATAAGCTTAATGTTGTTGGTTTTAATTTCCTCTTTAAATTTGGGTGAAAGCAGTGCGTTCAATTCCGCTTGCCTATTCTTGCTCATTTCCTTCAAGCCAAAGCTGTTCATATCAATTAAAGCCTGCATCTCGGGATTATCCAAACCGATATGGCAGACCAAAAGATTTACCTGATCAGAATTTATATTCTGCAAAGTGTGGTATAAGCTGTCCGCCTTGCTGTCGATTGGGTCAGCGTACATAATATGAGTATCTTTTTCACCAAAATACCTTGAGATACCCAGGTGATATTCTTTTGCCAGCTTTTCAAGAATTGCACGGTACTCCGGTTTTTCAACGGCGGTACCCATGTGGTAATCAACGTATCTAATTTTCAAACCGCTGTGTATTGCCCTTTCAATCTGTGCACGGAGTTCAATTTCAATCTCTTCCAATTTAGGATGATTCGCATCGAAGGCTGCTCTTGAAGGAAAGAAATATCCTAAGCTGTCAACCAGACTCGGAACCGCGCTTCTTCCCGAAATAGGCCCCCACCTGTAATTTTTCCATTCTGCGTTTAACGTTAGATGAATACCAACAGTAACTTGAGGATGATCTTTCAGAATATCAACTGCTTCCTGGTACCAGGGGCAAACAAACATAACCGAGGCAGAAAAAGGAATACCCGTATCAATTAATTTTTTAACCGCCATATTTACGGAATGGCACATGCCTATGTCGTCGCATCTAATTAATAATTCTTTTGTCTGATTATTTCCTTGTGAATAAACAGTCGTCATAACAAAAAGAGATATCATAATAATCTTAGAAAATATTTTCATTGTTTGATCTCCTATTAATAATTTCATAAAAAATATTTCTCAATTATTCCCTATTTAATTAGATGCCGACAATATATAACAATTAAAAATTATTTTCGAGAATTATTTTATTTATATTTGACTATTCTTTTCATCAAATAAAAAGAAAAAAATTATGATAACTAAATTAGAGATAGCTAAGAATTGGCTCCCCAGGTACACCGGCACTCAAATAGATGAGTTTGGTGATTATATGCTGCTTACAAACTTTAACAACTATGTTACAAAATTTGCCGAGGAGTTTAAGTGCGACATAAAAGGCATCGGCAAACCGATGCAGACTGCTACAAATTCTAACGGCTTAACAATTATCAATTTCGGAATCGGTTCTTCTAATGCGGCAACAATTATGGATCTTCTCGTTGCACGAAAACCTAAAGGAGTTCTCTTTTTAGGTAAGTGCGGAGGATTAAAATCATCTACAGAAATAGGCCATTTTATCCTTCCGATTGCCGCAATACGTGGCGAAGGTACTAGCGATGATTACATGCCTAAAGAAGTTCCGGCACTTCCCTCTTTTAAACTTCATAAGTTTATCTCTGACAAAATCATCTCACATAATCATGAATACAGAACAGGGGTTGTTTATAGTACAAACCGCCGTGTGTGGGAATGGGATAATGATTTTAAAGACTATCTAAAAAAATTATATACAATCGGAATTGATATGGAAACTGCAACATTATTTATTGTAGGGTTGGTAAATCAAATTCCGAGAGGCGCATTGCTTTTGGTATCGGATCTTCCGATGATTCCCGAGGGAATTAAAACTGAAGAATCTGATAAACATGTGAACGATCAATATCTTGATTTACATTTAAAGATAGGAATAGAAGCAATGACGGAAATAGATAAGAACGGAGAACAGATTAAACATTTTGTTTATTAAATCAATCGAACGGGAAGCCTTTGTCGTGTGATATTTCAAGTTTAGTCGGACCTTCTTCTTCATCCTCATCTTCCCATTCATATATTTTATATGGATCTGATTTACGATAAATGAAGGCACAGTAAATTCCCGTAAGTGACCCAAATAAATGATACTCCCAAGAGATTCCATCATTTTGAGGAATTACTCCCCAAATTATACTGCCGTATAAAAACGTAACAATCAATGCCAGTGCAATTGAGCGGGTATCTCTTCGAATAATTCCGCTGAAGAAGAGAAACGTAACAAGTCCGTATACCATTCCGCTGGCCCCGATATGATATGCAGATCTTGCAAGCAGCCATACAAAAATGCCAGGGACTAAGTAAACTAAAACAAAAACTTTCACCCCGGATTTCGGATAAAAATATAAAATGCCGGTGCCGAGAAATAATAATGGAATCGTGTTGGAAAAAAGATGTCCGAACCCGGCATGAATTAATGGAGCAGTAATTATTCCAAGCAGCCCTGTTAAAGTTCTCGGCAGTAAACCCAATCTAACAAAGCTTATATGAAAAATGAATTGTACTATTTGAATAAGCCATAGCAGTGCAATAAAACTTAGAGGAATCATTAGGCTGGAAATTATTTTCTTTTTGTCATCATTCATCATTCGTACTTTGAAATCTCTCCATTTCATTAGGCTGTATTAATAGCCAGCCAAGCAAAACCCAGAACATTCCTAATAACCAGCCGGCTAAAACATCAGTTGGATAATGAACTCCTAAATAAATTCTGCTGAATCCAACAAGTAAAGCTAAAAAACATGCTGCACTTATAATATATAATTTTAATTTCATATTTATTTGGGAGTAAGTCATAATTAAAGCTAGTGAGACATAGATTACAACAGACATTGCTGCGTGACCGCTGGGAAAGCTGAAATTTTCTGCATCAACTAAATGAGGTACTATTGTAGGACGCTGCCTCGCAAAGATTTCCTTAAATAATAAATCGCTTAAGCCTCCGCCTAGAACTATTAACAAATAAATCCGAAGCAAGAGATACTTTTTTTTAACTATTAAATAGGCCGCTGTTAAAACAGAAATTATTACGACAACTACAACACTGCCTAAGCTCGTAACATCTTTGAAAAAACCCAATAACCACCGAGGGCCCAAAGGTATAGAAGCATCGGCTGAATTTCTAAGTGAAAGTAATACTGTGTAATCCAAATAATTTGTTACCTGTTTTGATACAAGTATAGCAATAATGATAAATGCTATAACACTTGAAAACAAATAGACATAATTTGTATAAATTCCTTTTTTCACTTCAGGAATATTATCTTTCAAATGGTTTAAAAATGTTTAGTTATAAAATATTAATTTTTGCAATTATATAATATGACATTACATTTTCCTGATATTATAAATTAATACAAATTAAACATTTTATCTTTGATATATAATTTAAATTATTTAGTTTACCACCATTCAAACAGCACTAAATAAAAATTACCAACCATTATTTAACAGGAGAAAATATGGCAGCCTATATAAAAAATAGGAATATGATAGTTCAAGTCATTCTGGCAATAATCACTTTAGGCATTTATACCATTTACTGGTTTTACCAAATATCATGGGAAATGAAAAACATTGCAAATGATACAAATGCATCTCCAGCATTATGGACGGTATTATTATTTATTCCATTCGGAGCATTCTATTCCTATTATAAATTTTCCGAACTATATGAAAACATATCTTCGGAAAAATTTAATAAATGGCTGCTGTTTGTCCTTTACATCGTTTTTTCACCTGCGGTTTGGTTTATTGTTCAAACAGATTTAAATAGAAGAGCGGATATTCAAAGAGGAGTTGTTGTTTAGCTAAACAATTATGATAATAAAATCAGATTGATTTAAGAAGCTTTATGATTTTATCTTAAACTCACGGTACCGGGCAAATTCCATGACTGATCTGCCAAATGAATGCGAAGATTATTAATAATACTATAAAAATTTTTAATATTAGCTTGAATATCTTTTTAAACATTTTCTAATGTTAATTTGATAAATGAACTATGCGGGTAGCCGCTTTCGCGGTTCTTCAACTTTTTTATAAAGCCAAATAGCACCGGAAACTGCTAATAAAGCATTTATAAAGAATACCAATTTGAAACCAAATACGGAAATTAATGCACCGCTTACTACTCCAAACAATAAAGCGGGCGCAGTTATTGTATTCAGCAAAGATATATAAAAAGATCTTTCGGATTCGTTGCACACCTCAACAACAAAAGCAAGCCTAGAAATACCCTGTATTGCGGTCGAGAATCCCATAAATACAAAAACAAAACCGAATACTAAAATATTGTTTGATAAGATGGCTGTTAAACTGGCTGCCATTGATGAAAGAGATAGGATGATCAGATTACTTTTATGTCCGAAAGTATCTCCTATATAACCGAAAATTATATTGCTGAAAACCATGCTTCCCATTAATACTATAGTAAAGTTCCCTACATACGAAGTAGGAAGATTAAATTTTTTAATTCCATACACGGCAAAAAAAGCAAAGATCGTTAGAGAAATTAAATATAAAGCATCACTGATTACAAAGTTTTTAAAGTTATTATTTTCTTTAAATATTTTTTTTGCCCGGGAAAGTCTTTTAATATGATTAACTTTTATTTCTTCATTTATTAACGAATCAGGCTCGATTACCTGTCTAAGAAAATTGAATGACACCATAGTCAGGATATAGCACGTTAAAAATAAAACTGCAAAATTTTCCGGGAATTTAACTGCTGATAAAATAATAGTAATTAAAAATCCGGCAAAGATTCCCAGGGAAGAGCTAAATAATTGCCGAACTGCCTGCAGGCGGCCTCTAAGTTTTATCGGCGTCGTTTTTGAAAATAGAGTGTACCAGGAAGGTATTCCAATGCTTCCAGTAAGCGCTGTTATAAAAATTAAAGATAAAAGAGCATAAACCGATAAAAACTTCGGAATATGCGATAGTAGAAAAAAAGCGAATAGTGAGATAATTAAAAACATGCTTCTATTTAATAAGCCGTAACGCAGTGCAACCGGTTTAATCTTTTCATCATTTTTAAAAAGATGTGTAAAAAGGAATTGAGGTAAATTTAAACCGATTACCCAAAGCACGGGTATGCTTCCGATTGCAATTGAATGTCCGCCAATTCTTTCTACAAATACAGGCATTATTATATTAACCGAAGCGAAATTCATTGCAAAACCGAAAATTGCACCGTCAGCAATATGCATTAGAATATTATGCTTAAGTGCTGCTCTATCAACATCGTTAAACTTATTTAACTGAAAATAGCTGTTAAAGACTCTTTTTTTCATTTATTAATTGAATAAAATTTGGCGGGTAGAATTTACAAATAATTACATCGATGAAAAATTATAAATTGTTTTTAGAATTAAATTATTGCTTCAAAACAAGATTTACTAACTAAATAAGAAGAATTTTTGACGGGTTTAAAATACGAAAGCGCTCAAAAAGAGCGCTTCCAGAGTTGCAAGTTCACCAAATATTTTGTTAACTCTTCGGCTTTGCTTCGCTAACAATGATGTTACGGCCTTTTAATTCCGCACCATTTAATGCCTGAATTGCGCTACTTGCTTCGGATTCGTTTTCCATTTCAACAAATCCAAATCCTCTAGATCTACCGGTCTGACGATCGGTAATAACCTTTGCAGAAACAACTGTTCCGTGTGCTTCAAAAGCCTCTTTTAAAGCATCGTCATTTACTGCCCATGGGAGAGATCCCACAAAAAGCTTAGTACTCACTAACTTACCTCTAATAATAATTAATAAAAAACAATGCGGTAATTAAACCGCCACATAAAATAGTATTATTATTTAAAAAAACAAAATAATTTTATCCTAATCAGTTATTTTGAAAAAATCTTTATAAGTGCTCTTTATTAGTAGGTTTATGAGGAATGTTTGAATTTACGCATAAAAAGCAATTTTTTCAGATAATATTACCTAAATGGAAGGAAATCAAGCTTATTTTAAAATATTTGAAATTGCCTCTACAAGGTTGTCTACTGCAACCAATTTTATACTATTGCGAGGATTTAATCCTTTCAAATTAGTCTTAGGAATTATTATTCTGCTAAAACCTAATCTTTCAGCTTCCTGAATTCTCTTTTCAATATGCCCGACACTTCTTACTTCGCCGCCTAAACCAACTTCACCAACTAAAACAGAATTATTATCAACCACTCGATCTAACAAGCTTGATACTATGCTGCAGCAAACCGCTAAATCCACAGCAGGTTCAAATATTCTTAGACCGCCGGCCATATTTAAAAAAACGTTTGTTGCCGAAAGTCTATAATTGCCTCTTTTTTCAAGCACAGCTAATAGAATCGACAATCTTCTGTAATCGAATCCTGTAGCTACCCGCTGAGGATTGCCGTAATTTGACGGCGTAACTAATGCCTGAACCTCTAATAAAATCGGGCGAGTTCCTTCCATGCTTGATGTAATAACCGACCCGGATTTCTCTTTTTCTCTTTCACTTAAAAATAGCTCACTCGGATTTTTCACTTCAAATAGGCCATCTTCATGCATTTCAAATACACCAATCTCATTTGTGCTTCCAAATCGATTCTTTTGAGATCGTAAAATTCTGAACGAATGATGCGATTCGCCTTCGAATTGGATTACTGTATCTACTATATGCTCAAGAAGTTTTGGCCCGGCAATTATTCCTTCTTTCGTTACATGCCCGACAATTAAAACGCAATAATGTTTCTTCTTCGCCTCTTCCATTAACAAAGATGTACATTCCCGAATTTGTGTAACTGTTCCGGGGGAATTTTCTAATTCGCTCCTATACATTGTTTGAATAGAGTCAATTATTACAAATGCAGGTTTTAAATCATTTATTCCGGCAAGGATAAGATTTAGGTCAGTTTCAGCAAGAACATAAAAATTATCCGATTTAATTTTTAATCTTGAAGCACGGATTTTGATTTGCTTTTCCGATTCCTCGCCGGTAACATATAAAACTTTATCTTTTACATTACCAGCAGCCTGCATTGCAAGTGTAGACTTGCCAATTCCAGGGTCCCCACCTAATAAAACCACCGAGCCCGGCATAAGTCCGCCGCCTAATACTCTGTCGAATTCGTTTATGCCGGTTTTTAACCTGTCTTCTTCACCGGCGACAATGTCCTTTATTTTACTCATGGAAACTTTACCTGAATATCTGGCTAATTGGCGTTTGGGAGTTTCAATTATTTCTTCTGTAAAAGAATTCCAGCTTTCGCATTCCGGACACTTTCCCACCCAGCGAAGAGATTCATAACCGCAATTAGAACATATATATTTGATTTTAGGTTTTGCCATTTAATATTTAGCAATTTAAATGTTTGTTTTATATGATTTTAATATATCTAAAAATTACAAAACATTTTAAATTTATTTCAAATAGAAAATAAACTTTTAAAAGAGTGAGTAATTTATTTTGATGAGTCAAATTTAAAATCTCTGGTCCCCTTTTTTAAAGAGTAATATTTAATTAATAGAACTCAAATTTTAAAGATTATTTATTTTTCAAATATTAAATAAACTTTTTTATAATTTCTTCTACCTTATTCAAAGCTACCGGAATTTGTGCAACATCTTTGCCGCCGGCTGTTGCAAGATGAGGCCTTCCGCCGCCGCCGCCGCCTACAATTTTAGCTAAGTCGCCCACTATTTTCCCGGCACTTAATTTCTTTTCTTTTATTAATTCATCTGAGACAACACAAACGATACCTACCTTGCCGTCCATTTCAGTAAATAAAACACCTATTCCGTTTTTTATTTTGTTTCTTAATTCATCACCAAAAGATTTCAACTCATCCATATTATCTGCGCTAACTTTTGCTTTATATATTTTGATGCTGTTAATTTCAGAAGGATGTGCGATTACATTATCTAGCTGGCCTAATTTATCCTTTAGTTTAAATTCCGAAATTTCTTTCTCCAGCTTTTTCTTCTCTTCAATTAATTCTGCAATTTTTTCTTCAGATTCTTTTACCTGGCTGATTTGTGCATGAAGATAATTTTCTACACCTGCACCTGTTACAGCTTCGATTCTTCTAACACCGCTTGAAATTGAAGACTCACTGATTATTTTAAATAAACCGATTTGAGATGAATTTTTAACATGAGTGCCTCCGCAGAATTCCATACTGAAATCACCAAACTGAACAACATTTACAAAGTCGCCGTATTTATCACCAAAAAACATTAATGCACCCATTTTTTTTGCTTGGTCAAAAGGAACATTCCTATGATGCTGCAACGGAATATTCCGTCTCAATTGTTCATTTATTAATATTTCAATATCGTTTAATTCGCTTTCACTTAATTTTGCAAAATGAGTAAAGTCGAAACGCAATCTGTCCGGACCGACATATGAGCCGGCCTGATGGACATGAGTTCCCAAAATTTTTCTTAAAGAAGCATCCAAAAAATGTGTCGCCGAATGGTTCCGCATTATATCCCAGCGGCGTTTTTCATCAACCTGAACCATTAAATCCACCAACCAGAGTAATCTAGCTGACTGGGCAAATTGGGTCAGGTATAAATTCAATTCATGAACTAGTATCATCTATCAATTTTAGTTACGTCAATTATATTAAGAGCATCCTGACCAACTATTAAAATTTACCTAAATCATCGATCTGACCACCAGCTTCTACATAAAAAGGCGTTTTATCCAAATTATCAAATACGTCTTCCACTGTATTTCATTTTTTACACCGATATATTTTTGAAGCTTGGATCTAATTCATCATAACCAGTAAATTCTGAAGTTACCGGTTCAATTAATTCAAATGGAATTAAAATTTTCTACAAATATACTTAACAGAGGTAATTTTTCTTTTATGCTTCTCTTGATTTTTTTTTTGCAATTCCATTAACTCATTAAAGCCGGCTTCATCTATTGCAAAGCCTTTTTCCTTTGCCATAATGTTTGTTAAATCAACCGGAAATCCATAAGTATCATAAAGCATAAATACATCTTCGCCTGGAATAATTTTTCCTTCCGATTCCGACAGCCCTTTAATTAATTCCTCAAATAATTCTATTCCACGGTCTAATGTCGCATTAAAACTTTCTTCTTCGGCTTTTACAACTTTTTTAACATAATCCTGCTTTTCCTTTATTTCAGGGAAAATATTACTCATGTTGGAAACAAGAACATCGACAAGCTTATAAAGAAACGGCTTGTTCAAGTTTAGTTTTCTTCCGTAACGGGCTGCACGTCTTAAAATCCTTCTAAGCACATAACCCCGTCCATCGTTTCCCGGGACAGCACCATCAGCAATTGCAAACGTTAATGTTCTAATATGATCTGCAATTACCCTCATCGGAATTTTATCTTTTTCTTCTTTATATTTTATTCCTGATAAATTAGCAACGGCATCTATCAACGGCATGAAAACATCAGTGTCGTAATTAGAATCTTTCTTCTGCAATACTGCACATACTCTTTCAAAGCCCATTCCAGTATCCACATGCTTAGCCGGAAGTTCATGCAGTTTTCCTTTTTCATCACGGTTATATTGAATAAATACCAGGTTCCATATTTCGATACATTCGGGAACGCCTGCGTTTACAAACTTTGGATTATTGAAATCATCACTTAAATTTATATGAATTTCAGAACACGGGCCGCAAGGACCAGTTTCACCCATTTCCCAAAAATTATCTTTTTCATCAAACCTTAATATATGCTCATGATTTATATCTGTTTTTGTTTTCCAAAAATCATAAGCTTCATTGTCAGTTCTGTAAACAGTTGCCCAAAGTCTTTCCTTCGGAAGTTTCCAGACTTCTGTTAATAATTCCCATGCCCATTCTATTGCTTCCGCTTTATAATAATCTCCAAAGGACCAATTGCCAAGCATTTCAAAAAAAGTATGGTGGTAAGTATCGTTTCCTACTTCTTCAAGATCGTTATGTTTTCCGCTGACACGAATACATTTTTGAGTGTCGGCGGCCCTTTTATATTCTCTTTTGCCGCTTCCAAGAAAAACATCTTTAAATTGATTCATCCCCGCATTTGTGAAAAGCAGCGTCGGGTCATCAAAAGGAACTACCGGTGAACTGGGTACAATTCTGTGATTCTTTTGTTTAAAAAAGTCTAAAAATTGTTGTCTTATTTCGCTTGAAGTCATCTTTTCCTTAGAGTTTATTTACGATGCAAAGATAATAAAATCAAAACTAAGCATAAATATGTTAATTATGTAAAGCACAAAAGCTAAAATTAAATAATCAGGTTCATAATTATAAATTACCGGAATATCTTAAATAGTGTTCCAATTGATTTTTTGTCGCTATAGCTTTACTTTTGCATTAGATTTCAAAGTAAAAATAAACAGGTTATTTTGGCGGCAAACATGCCTTCGACCGATATTGAGTTAATGCAACGCGTTGCTACTTACGATTCAAAGGCTCTTGAAGCCCTTTATAACCGATATTCTTCTTTGTTGTATACTTTGATCAAAAAAATAGTTACTGATGAACAAACTGCCGAAAATGTTCTAATTGATGTCTTTGTAATTATCTGGCAAAAAATTAATCTCTTCGATTTAACAACCGGCGATGTCTACACCTGGCTGATTACCTTAGCAAGAAACAAAGCGGTCGATACATTAAGACGCAGCCGCTCAAATGCTGACGTTGAGCCTTATTCGGATGAATTTGAAAATAAAAATATTATTCCTAACCTTTCCCCCGTTATTGATTCTCTTGATATTAAAACTGCTTTCAGTATTGTAGACGATATAGAAATAGCTCTTAATAAACTTACGGAAGCACAACAGTATGTCCTTTACCTGGCTTATTACGAGGGTCTGACTCAAGAAGAAATTGCAGCAAGATTAAATATTCCGCTTCTAACTGTAAAATCTAAAATGAAGGTTATACTTAGTAATTTAAAAGATAACCTTATAAAGGGAGATGAATAATGGCGGTTTCTAATGAATATTATGATCTTTTGCATGCTTATGCATTAGGCTGCCTTGACAAACCTGAATTAATTAAACTTAAGGATTATCTAAAAAACGGTAATGATTTTGCATGGGAAGAATTAGGTGAATATCAAAATCTAATAGCATTACTTCCATCAATTTTAAGTACAGAAATTCCAAATCCCCAGCTTAAAGACAGAGTTGCCCGTAAATTATATAAAATCAGAGAAGAAAGTGCTGCTAAGAAAATAATTCCTCCTAATAACTTTATACAGAAAACCAGAGACGAAAACTTAAAACATGTAGTTCAAGATGAAAGCAAAGTGGAGACTGTAGGTAAGGAAACTTATCAGCCTGAAAAAATGGAAAATCTTGAAAATGAACAAACGTTAGAGAATCATTTTCCGGATGCAAATGAATTTCAAGTTGTTACTTCCAAAAAGAAAATATTTGAAACTATTAGGCCATCTTATGATACACAAATCCGACTTAGAGTAACCGATGAAGAAAAAGAGAAAGAACCGGAAAACCAAGAAGATCCGGAAATAAACGATGAGGAAATTGTAAACGATACTTTTGAATTACCAAAGAATAAAGACAATGATAAATTTTACAAAACTCATCCAAAAGAACCGCTAAAAGGAAAAAACAAACCGTATTCATCAAATAAGAACACTGAAGAAGAACCCAAAAAAAATAATAATAAAAACCTGATAATAATTATTGCACTTTTTATAATTGTATTTGTAGGTATAATTTTTATGTATTTCAAAATTTCTTCGGATGTAAAAGGTTATAAGCTGGGAGTTGAAAAACTAAATCGACAAATAAACGATCTGTCGTCTCAAGTAAATACAAATCAGGATCTCCAAAAACTTCTTGTTACCAAGGATGTAAAGATTGTTAATCTTAATGGAACAAAGTTGGCGCAAGGCGGGTACGGAAAACTGATAATGAGTGTTGAAGAAAATAAGGGATATCTTCAGCTTTTTGATATGCCTCAGCTTGCCGATGGAAAATCATATGAATTATGGGCAAGTATTTCGGGAAAACTTTTAGCACTTGGAGTTTTTAATTCTCAAAAAAGCGTTGAATATTTTCTTTTTACCGTGCCTCAAATTTCGGATAATGTAAAAGCTAATTACTATTTAACGGAAACACCTTCCAGCGATTCACAAAAACCATTTGGAAATATTTATTTAACCAGTTCATTGCAGTAATTTTTTCTATTCATTGCTGTGCTCACTATTATCCTCTCTCTTCAATAAAATGATTATAACCAGAGTAATTAGAGCAACTATCCAATATTTTATAGTTATTGAGATTATTGAATTAATGAATGAACCGATTCTCAGTGTCCCTACACTTATGGAATAAATAACACCAAGCAGAATAAAGATGATGGAAATAAATAAAACTGCTTTATCATCTGTATTATCTAAAAATAACATCCAGCTGCATATTCCAAGAATCAAAAGTGCTGAAGGAAAAATTAAACTCGATGAATTAAAAATGTCAAAGTTGCTTACAAGGAAAAATATTATTCCGATAAGAAATGCGGTTGTACCTATAAACAGTTGAAATCTTTTGTTATTTCCAAATGAAATATAAACCGAGCTAATTCCGTAAAATATAAGAGTGTAAGCTAAAAGTTCGTTATTATCCAGATAGATTAAACCAAATAATTTTAGAATCAGCGAAATAATCAAAAAAGCAAGAGCATAAATTAATATCGGCTGGAGTTTTATCATTTTATAACTGCATTTCTTTTTAAAATTCGATAATTTATAATTTAGAGCTTAACAAAAAATAATTACAATATTCGCTGCCCCATTATTGAAGCAACAACATCTGTAGCAAAAACCGCACTTTTATTTTGAAAGTCCAGAATAGGATTGACCTCAGTAATTTCCAGTGAAGAGATACATCCGCAATCAGCAATCGACTCCATTAACAAATGAGTTTCTCTATAACTTAATCCGCCGGAAACCGGTGTTCCAACCCCGGGAGCAACAGAAGGATCAACACTATCCAGATCAAAGCTGACATGAATATGATCCACTTTTTCTTTGAACTGCTTTAATACTCTCGAAATAACACGATGAATTCCTAACTTATCAATATCAGTCATTGTATATACGGTTGGATTTATATGCTTAATATTTAATTTCTCAAGTGCATCAATACTGCGTATACCGATTAAAGCACAATTTTCGGGTAAAACCTTTGGAGAAAAGCCATTTAAATTAACCAGTTTTTCATTTCCAATTCCTAAAGCTACGGAAAGCGGCATTCCGTGAATGTTTCCCGATGGAGAAGATTCTTCAGTATTCATATCTGCATGCGCATCAATCCAAATAACACCAAATTTCAGCCCTTTCTTTTTGCAATAAGAAGAAATTCCTGCAATACTTCCGACTGCCATAGAATGATCACCGCCAATACAAAGTGGAAATTGTCCTTTTTCTAAAACCTTTTCAACTTTATTTGCAAGAGTATTGGAAGTCCTTAATATTTCATTTAAATATTTTAATTTCGGATTAGTAACTTTTTGTCTTTCCATTATTTGAATAAAAATATCGCCGCTGTCGATAACTTTATATCCTAACTTTTCAAGTTTTTCTTTAAGCCCCGCAATTCGCAAAGCTGATGGGCCCATATCAACTCCCCTTCTGCCGGCACCTAAATCCATTGGAAAACCGATAATATTCACAATTTTCTGTTCTTTATTCTTCATGATAAATTATATATTGATATAAGTAAAATTTTAAGATGATTTATGCCAAATTAAATACATTATTCCAAATATCCGAATAACAATAATATTGGTCTTACATTTAATAGCTGTTAATTCTTATATTTTACTTAAAGATATAAAATATTTTTACAAATTTCGTATAATTTAATAGAATAATATATAATGATAAACACAACTAAAGAACCCAATATTAACGTTGGAATTTTAACGGAAAAACGAATTAATTTTGAACTGCATGGAGATTTCAAGACCTTGGGGATGAAGCAGACTTTCAGCGGCCAATATACTGCTGAGCTAATTAATAATAGAATAATCTGTAAAAGAGGTAATGAGAAAATCGAAATATCTGATGAAATTATTTTTGTGCCGCAAGACCCAACCATAGAATCCTTTTTATTAAAAGATGTCACAATCGGAGTAAAATTCCATTGGGAAAGAAAAGAAAAACAACGGTTTACAGGATCTTTAAAACTATTAAAAAACAACGGCAAGATTTCAGCAATAAATATTCTGCCTATAGAACATTATTTAGTTAGTGTTATCTCTTCTGAAATGAGCGCAAAAAGCTCTCTTCAGCTTCTTAAAGCACATGCAATTATTTCCCGAAGCTGGTTATTATCTCAAATCGAAAAATCAAAAGAATTTAAATCCGGCAAATCTCATATTTTATCGGATACTCTAAATGAAACCGAACATATTAGATGGTATGACAGAGAAGATCATACTTTATTTGATGTTTGTGCTGACGACCATTGCCAGCGTTACCAGGGTGTGACCAAAGTTTTTACGGAAGGTGCTCGCCAGGCGGTAAAACAGACGGCAGGAGTTGTATTAACGAGTGATAATAAAATTTGCGATACACGTTACTCAAAATCATGCGGCGGAATTTCAGAATCATTTGAAAATGTATGGGAACCAGTTAAGTATAGTTATTTATCTTCGATAATAGATTATAAATTTGAACCTGATAGTTATAATATAGATTTTTCAATTGAATCAAATGCTCGTAAATGGATTACAAGCAATCCCCCGGCATTCTGTAACACACATGATAAAAGAATTCTTTCTCAAGTACTTTTAGAATATGACCAGGAAACAACTGATTTTTATCGATGGAAAATAGAGTATACTCAAAAAGAGCTTTCTGATCTTATTTTAAAAAATACC
Organism: uncultured Bacteroidota bacterium; assembly: GCA_963710735.1. Lineage (GTDB taxonomy): Bacteria > Bacteroidota > Ignavibacteria > Ignavibacteriales > Ignavibacteriaceae > FEN-1297. The sequence goes on from CAVQBN010000006.1 coordinate 482,781, forward strand.
GGAATCGATTATGGAAATATTAAGGATTTGGTTCCGGTTGAAAGAGGAGTTTCTGCCCGATTAATCAAATTAAAAATAATCGGGACTAAAAAGACATTGACAATTGGAAAAGAGCTTGAGATAAGAAGGACACTTTCAACCAGTCACCTTTATAGCTCAGCATTTGTGGTTGATAAAGAAGATATACAAAATGGAATTCCGCAAAAGTTTATTTTAACCGGAGCCGGATGGGGACACGGCGTAGGCCTTTGCCAGATAGGAGCAGCAGTTATGGCTGCAAAAGGCTATCAGTTTGATGAAATATTAGTTCACTATTTTCAAAACGCCAAGCTTAAAAAAATATATTGATTCTTAGTTTATGAAAATTCTATACTCATGTCTTTCGAAAAGCTGGGGCGGTATGGAAATGTTTACACTTACAGCCGTAAAACAGCTGCTTAACCGAAATATTAAAGTCGAACTTATCTGTATTGCCGAATCAAGACTTCATATTGAAGCATCTAACATCGGATTAATTATTCACCCGTTAAAAGCTTCAGGATATTTTCACCCGTTCAGCATTATAAAATTGGGAAACATAATTCGAAAAGGTAATTTTGATATTATTCATACTCAAGCCTCAAAAGATTTATGGCTGCTTGTTCCAGCGTTAAGATTAATTAAAGACACTACTCCTCTCATAATGACTAAACAAGTCGGCTCAGCAATTATTAAAAAAGATAAATTTCATAAATGGATATACAGCCGTTTAACTTATGCACTTGCCATTAGTAAAGTTATTAAAAAAAACTTAATCGATACATGCCCAATCCCGGATAACAAAATATTGCTTCTGCATAATGCGGTTGATACTCAAAAGTTTAATCCTGAAAAAGTAGACAGCAAAAAAGTAAAGCAAGAATTTGGACTTGGCAATAAAGACATAGCCATTGGAATGCTTGCTAGAATAAGCCCGGGAAAAGGACATGAAGAATTCCTGCATGCAGCATCTGAATTAAACAAAAGGCATAAAAACTTAAAATTCCTTATTGTTGGGGAAGCCAGCCGGGGAGAGGATAAATATGCTGATTCCATAAAACAATCAGCAAAAGAATTTAATCTTAATAATTTGATTTTTACCGGATTTAGGAGCGATACTCCCGAAGTCTTAAAAGCTATGGAAATTTTTGTATTTCCTTCTCACGGAGAAGCATTTGGTATTGCTTTAGTTGAAGCAATGGCAATGGGGCTGCCCTCAGTTTGTTCCAACTCGGATGGAGTGTTAGATATCGCGGTTGATAATGAGACTTCATTTTTATTTGAAAGTAAAAATTGGGAAGACCTCACTAGAAAACTTGAATCCTTAATCAATTCTTCGGAAACACGAATACAATTCGGTAAGGCAGCAAGAAAAAGAGCTGTAGAAAATTTTGATATTGATTTTTTAACCGACAAAGTATTAGAAATATATCACCTTGCAATAAAAAGAAAACAATAACCTATTATAGATTATATTTTCTTCTTCTGCTTTTAAAACCAGATAAAAATATTTATAAAATTGATAAAAATTATTTTTTAAATTTAAATTAGTTCTGTTTTTATTTGCTTTGTATCTTCCTCCGTTAATAATTAACTTTAAATTATAAATAAAAATTAAAGTGGAATTCTAATGAACAAAAAAATTACCGCTTTCTTACCTTACAGCGGGAATAATTTTACAGCAGAAACAGTTAATGAACTAATTACAACAGGATTTGCTGATAAAATCTATCTTTTAACCCAATCGAATGTTGGAGATCATTTAGATAATTGCGAAATATTAAAAATAAGTAACTTGTTCAGTAGTGAAACAATTGATTTAATTAATAAAAAGACATCTGCAGATTATGCTTTGTTCTTAACTCAGGATACAAAAATTAATTTAGGACAATTTGCGTTAGAAAGATTTATCGATGTAGCAGAAACAACCGGAGCCGGCCTAATTTATTCTGATTACTACGAAGTTAAAAATGAAGAACGAAGCAGCCATCCGGTAATTGATTATCAATTAGGTAGTATTAGAGATGATTTTAATTTTGGACCTGTTATTATCATAAAGAAAGAAGCACTCGATCGAGGGATAAAAGGAAATATAACCAAATATCAATTTGCAGGTTTTTATTCTTTTAGACTGCAAATCTCAAAAAATTATCCTTTTATCAGAATACCGGAATACCTTTATACAACGGTAATATCGGACATTAGAAAATCAGGCGAGAAGCTATTTGATTATGTAAATCCGCGAAATAGAGAAGTTCAAATCGAAATGGAAAAAGCAGCCACGGAACATCTAAAAGAAATTGGGGCCTATTTAACTCCGCAATTTAAGCAAATTAATTTGAACAAAGGCAGTTTTGAAAATGAAGCCTCAGTAATAATCCCGGTTAAGAACAGAGTAAAGACAATTAGTGATGCGGTTGAATCTGTTCTTAAACAAAAAACAAATTTTCCTTTTAATTTAATTGTTGTTGATAATCATTCAACAGACGGAACAACTGACATATTAAAAGAATTTGCTAAAAAAGATAAACGTGTTATACATATTATTCCGGAGAGATTTGACCTGGGAATCGGCGGTTGCTGGAATGAAGCTGTCCATCATAATAATTGCGGGAGATTTGGAGTTCAATTGGACAGTGATGATATTTATTTTGATGAAAATACATTGCAAAAAGTCGTTGACCTTTTTAAGAAAGAAAAATGTGCAATGGTTGTCGGGACCTACAAATTAACTGACTTTAACCTGAATGATATTCCGCCGGGAATTATCGATCACAAAGAATGGACCCCTGACAACGGGCGGAATAATGCATTAAGAATAAATGGGCTGGGCGCACCACGTGCCTTTTTTATACCTCTCTTAAGAAAAATCAAAATCCCCAACGTAAGTTACGGAGAGGATTACGCCCTTGGGTTAGCAATTTCACGTCAACACCAAATTGGACGAATTTATGATACGCTCTATGTATGCCGCAGATGGGAAGGAAACACCGATGCAGCATTACCAATAGAAAAACAAAATATTAATAATTTATATAAGGATAGATTAAGAACTTTTGAAATTTTAGCAAGACAAAAATTTAATTCTGCTAAAAGTTGAAAATGGAAGATAACAGAGCGTAAATAAGTTACACTTTTAAATACACCCGGCTTTAAAACCGGGTTTTCTAATTCAAAAGACAATCCCATTTCAAAATTTTAAATCATAAAATTTAGATACTGAAAGAATTTTTTAAGATGGCTCAAGTAAACAAAAAATTAATTGAAAATATTTTATATGATGATGAAAAAGCAGAAGCTTTTATTCGCAAAAATGATTACGGAAATGCGGCAAAAGTATTGTTGGAATCGCAAAAGAAAGAATGGCCGCAGCTTGCTGCCGGATATCAGTCGCTCGATTCAATTCAAGTAAAAGCATTTGATTTTAACGGCTTCAAAATTAAAGTTCAGTTTAACCCCGGAAGGATAATTTCCAGTTCCGCAAAAGTTGATGCAAAATCTATTAATAATAGAAAATGTTTTTTGTGTTATGAAAATTTGCCCGCAGAACAAAAGGGCATTCTTTATGAGCATGAGTATCTTATTCTTTGCAATCCTTTCCCGATTTTCCCGGAGCATTTTACTCTTCCGAATATTAACCATTTTGCACAGAGCATAAAAGAATCTTTTAGTAAGCTCCTCTCCTTTAGTAAGGATATGTCGCAGCATTATACTATTTTTTATAACGGTCCCAAATGCGGCGCTTCGGCACCGGATCATCTTCACTTCCAGGCGGGTAATAAATATTTTATGCCGATCGACGAAGAATTTAATAGCCTAAAAGATAAATATGGTGAGGTATTAATACAGAATGATAAATTAACAGTCAGCGGAATCGATGATGGATTAAGAAAATATATTTCATTTGAGGGTCATTCTGAGAAAGCCTTAATAAATTCTTTTAATATATTTTATGATAGCTATTCTTCACTTGCTAAAAATAATGATGAGCCAATGATGAATATTCTTTCCTCTTATCAGCAAGAATCCGGATGGAGAGTAATTATTTTTCTGAGAAACAAACACCGATCTTCACATTATTTTGAAGAAGGTGAGAATAATATTCTAATAAGCCCTGCCGCAGTTGATATCGGAGGTGTATGCATTACACCATTAGAAAAAGATTTTAAGAAAATCACCAAAGCACTTCTTCAAGACATATTTCGTGAAATAATAATTGGGAAAGAATATTTTGATTTTATTAAAGCTTCACTTAAGAAAAAAATTATCCAGCTATGATATTATTTCAATTTGATTTATGAGGAAAATTTTAAAAGAAAAGTTGAATAATTTTCTAATATTTATCTTTTTACCTACCGTAAATTAATCAAACCACCAGCCAGCGTTAATAATTTTTACCCCTTGCTCATAAGATCAGCCAGAAAATTCAAGTTCCTAGAATTAGAGTTAGATATAATAATCTTAATTATTGCAGTTAAAGGAACCGCTAAAAGCATCCCGATAATTCCCCAGATATAACCCCAAATGAGAACCGCCAGTAGTATCAACAAAGGATTTAAATTTAATCTTTTACCGACAAGACTGGTTTCAAGGATATTGAAAAATAACGTCTGAATAGCTATTAAAATTAATGCAACAATTAATGCAAATGTAAACGATTCATACTCAAGCAGGGCCATTGTTACAGGTAAGACTAAAGAAATTGCCGAACCGATTGTTGGAATAAAATTAAAAATGAAAACGAACAGGCCCCAGATAATCGGAAAATCCACTCCCAATATGGCAAGAAATACAGCTACAATGACACCGGCAGTAAGATTTATTAAAATCTTAAGAATAATATATCGTTGTATCTGTTCGGTAATGGCTTTAAAAGTGTTTGCAAGTTTCTCTTCTTTTGTTTGACGCTCAATACTTAATGTATCCTTTAGCGAAGGTGTTATCTCTGTCTTTAATTTCTCAGCAGAAGTCATGTATTTTTTCTTCACCTTTTTCAATTCGGGTTTAACTCTCTTGAAGACGAATCTGTCTTTTATAGCTTCGTATATGGTATTATGTCCGGTCATTACGAAAATGAAAAAGAATAAAATAAATAGTGCATTCCCGATAAGAGCAAAAGTAGAGTTAAAAATACCGCCAGCCAGCTGCTGATAATTAATTTTTGAAATAATTCTTTCAATTGAAAAATACCTAAAAAACGGATCTCTTATACGTAATGAAACTGCAGTGCTCGATACAATATGATCAAGTTTATTAAAATATTCCGGAATCTGCTGGCCAAATTTTACAAAAGCACCTATAATGAATGAAGAAACACCCCACAAAATAAAAGCCATAATAAGAAGGTCTATAATTACCAAAGAAAACAGAGGGAATTTACTTTTTGTAAGTAAAGTATTTAAAGGAGAAAAGAGGAAGAATAAAAAATAAGCAATTACAAATGGTATAAATATATGGCTTAATTCCTTAAGCACTATAGCAATGATAGTTAAACCAATTACAGAAATAAAAAATTTTGTTGCTGAATCAAGCCGAATTCTTTTTGCCATTTCAACTACCAATAGAATTTGAACTTAATTATTTAATTTTGATCTAATAATTCTTTTGGACCAAATTTATAACTTAATACTATAAATGAACAATTCTGATAAGGTTAACTAAGTCCTATGCTGTCAAAAAGAAAACTTATAACGTTGAGTTTACTAACCCCGAAGGAGTTTGCGGACTTGTTAATATATATTTAAACAAGTCCCATCTTTTTTCAGGATGATTTTCCGTTCCGCCATTTTTCTCAACATAGTTCTTAATAATCTCCTCGCCCAAGTTATAATTTATTACATAACTCCGATATTTTTCAATAAATTTTATTCTCTGTTCTGCTCTCTTAGGCGACATTAAACTATATTTCTCTAACCAGTTTAGTGCTTCTTTTTTATCCCATTTATTATCCAATAAATTTCTTGCCGCTTCATTCCCTGCAAAACTTAATTCATGCAATAAGCTTTGTACTTCTTCATACTTTTCAGCTTTGGATGTATCCAGGCCGGCTAATGAAAATAGTATATTTTTTTCAAATTCAATTTTCTCCCTTCCAGGGAAAATCATATGAATTCCAAAATTTGCTGTACCTTCGGCAATTAGAGATTGAGGGCTGTTCAAGGGATAAACCGTATACTCCATCCATTTTTTTTGTTTTACTAATTTTTCCTCAAGCAAAGTATTATAAACATGATGTCCAGGGTATCCTTCATGTGCAGCAAGATCTATTGCACGATCAATATAAATTGGAAGGTCTGTGTTTACCTGGATAATGCTGAAATAATTTCCTTTATACCAATTATATGCACTCCATGGTTTATTTGTTACATATTCAACTTTAAAATCTTCGCCCTGCGGAAGGTTAATATGTTCTAATGTTCTTTTTCTACATTCTTTAATTGCCGCTTCAAAGACATTGTTCAATTTATCCCTTGGAATTATAAAATTTTTATTGTAATCATCTAACCGGGCCGAGATATCTCCTTTCCCGGGTAAAATTTTATTCAGCTTGTCTAGAATTTTTTGAAAATGCTCTTTATCGTATGAAGGTGCAACCGCATCATATAATGCTTTACTCTCCTGATCAAAGGATAATGAACCGCCTTCAAGGATGAATATTTCTGTTTTAACAGCTAAAAGCTGCTTGTATAAAAATCTATATCTCAATGTTTCCAATTTATCAGCTTTATCATTTTTTAAAGCATCAAGATTGTTAAGCAGACTATCTGTTTCGGCACTACATTGTTTAAGTAATTTACTTGAATCAGCAGCTGTATTTAATTTATCTTTGGAATACCAATCAGCCGGACCGTAGTAAGCATCCACATAATTATTATCTAATTGACCGACTCTTAATACAAGTTTAACATAATTTTCCGCTATATTATTCATTTTAGCATCCAGTTTATTACTAAAATTATTTTGATTTTTATTTTCACAAGATGCAAAGAGTATTGCTATTAAAAGAAAAAAGAAGCTTCTGCGAATTATCATTTATAACCTTTTATAAAATTGATTAACTACTAATGCTGTTTTAAAAACCTTATCTAAATTATATTTCTTAAACCGGATAAATCACAATAAATTGCACAATAATTATTTAGGTATGGTTAATATTATTCTACCTTAATTATCCGAAAACCAATTGCCGGAATAGTAATTGAAATTTCGTTCTCTGTTATTTTATATTTATCACCTGAATATAAATCAGTCCCTGAAGTTAAATCGTAAAACTTTGGTAAAGTAATATTCAATTTTTCAGGCTTGTTACTTTTATTTAATGCAATCAAAATTCTTTCATTCATATCTGAGCGTAAATAAACATAATTATTGGTATCCGCTACAAATGTCTGAAAATCTCCATATCTCAATGCAGAATTATTATCTCTTATATTTATAATTTTTCTAACATCGTGAAGAGTTTCTTTTTCCCAGGAGGATAGTTTATCTCCAAACCGCATCATTCTTCTGTTATCCGGATCAGCTGCTCCTGTCATTCCGATTTCATCGCCGTAGTCGATCACAGGTATCCCAGGAATCGTCAACAGATAACTTAAATAAAGTTTAAGCTTTTCATAACTTGATTCATGTTTAACAGTTGGCGGATTAGTCCATCCTATCTCTGAAGCATTATTTCCGTCCAAAGGTATTTCGCCATCTGCAAATGCCATAAATCTGACTTTATCATGACTGTCCATTATATTTCCCATTAGGCTGTTTTCACCATAAACAGAAAATGATTTTTGCAACTCATTGTCGAGTTTTTTAAAGGAAGCACCTTTTTCTAAAAACGTTGGAATAGCAACGTCATAAAGATTAAAATTGAATTGAGCATTAAGCTGACCGTTATTAACATATGAATTCACTAAATTGTAGCTGCCGAAAGTTTCGCCAATCTGATAAATTTTTCTGTTTTCCGGAATTTCGATTTCTTTTTTAATTTTTTCTGTAAGCAGCCTCCAAAATTTATTTGGAATATGCTTAACGGCATCATGTCTAAACCCGTCCGCATCAGTTTGTTTAAGCCACCAAACGGCATTGTCAGTCATAAATTCCCTTGCAGCCTTAGAACCTACAAAATTAAAAGTCGGTAGATAAGTATCGAACCATGTAGTCAGCCTTTCTTCATCCCAAAGTCTCAAGTTTCTTTTACCGTTTGGAAGATAAAGTACACCAAACCAATCCCGGTGTTTTTTATATAAAGAATTCTTTATAAAAACATGATGGGCTACATAGTCTAATAAAACTTTAATTTTATGTTGATGGGCAGTTGAAATTAATTTTTTTAACAAGACCATATTGCCAAAGTGTTCTTCAACCTTAAAAGAGTGCAAAGGCCAATAGCCGTGATAGCCGGTATAAAGCCGATGAGGTGCTGGATACTCCCTATAAGCACTATCAGGATTATCGACAACAGGAGAAATCCAAAGAGTATTAACACCGAGTGAATCAAAATAACCTGAATTAATTTTATCTAATAACCCTTGTAAATCGCCACCCTGATAATTTGCTTTATATGAAAGATCAGGCAGTACAATTGGTTTATCATTGCTTTTATTCCCATCATAAAATCTGTCAATCATTATTGAATAAATAATCTGATCCTGTAATGTTATATTTTTTTCATTACCGGCAGGAACACCTTTGAACAAATGGACAGTCTGTATATTGGAAGTTTGACCGTCTTTATGAACAGCTAATCTAATGGTTACATTTTTATTAAGAGCTTTCCCGGTAATTTTTAATTCAATTTTACTTCCGGTTATTTTGATCTGGTACTCAGGAATTTTTACATTATTTATTAAAGCAATAATATTAGAATTTTCAACCGGTAAAGAGCCGTTTCCTTTTTCAACATGAAAATATAAATTAACACAAGTATCGGTAATTGATTTACCTAAAATATCTAAATAAATTTTTTCGGTATGCCTGGGCAAAATGCTGAAAGCAGAATTAAGCCCGCCCATTCCGTTAGGTACTTTATCGGTGTTCGATGGGTCCACAATTTCTTTTCCGTCAACATAAAATCTATATTGATAACTGCCAGGTTCTAAATTAATTTTCAAATGATAAACACCATTTTCGAATTTCATCGGCAGGCTTTGTCTGTTCCATCCATTAAAACTTCCGAATAAATTAACAGTTTTAGGATTTCCTTCCGGTTTATAAGTGAACGAATAAGTTTGAGGAATTTCTGAAATTACCGGGAGTTCATAATCCTTGCCATTGAAAGTGAAGTCAATTAAATCCAGGCCTTCAAAATTTTTATTAGAGGTCAAGCAAAGTGTTTTGATTTTTGGTAAGTAAGAAACTTCAACATTTTTATTTTGTTTAAAATTTACTTTGTATTCATTGGCATAAAAAATATCACTGACCAGAATTGAATCCGTTTTACCAGCAGTTAAATGAATAGGCTGAATTAAATCCGTAATACCCTGTGCATTTAATGTAAACGAAATTAAAATAATTAGATAAAGGGTTTGTATATAATTCCTCATGTTGTTAAAGTTAAAATTCATTTTCATTTCTCCAAAAAAGATCTTCATTCTGCTTTTACCGAGATGTTCATTAAATAATTTGTAAAGTTAGTAAAAAGATAATTGAATGGCTTGTTAAAAATCTCAAGGGTAAACACTTATATGCCGGGATTTTAAATGACTACAAGAAACATCCACGTATCCGTAATGCAAAGCATGATAAAATTTAAAAAGTAACTTAGTAAAATGTTTTTGGAATTTGGTATAATATTTCAATAAACGAAGAATTGTTCGATTTAATTTAAGGGGGAAAAAAGAAAGCCTGTTTTTCAACAGGCTTTTATCTAAACTGATTATTTTTTAGTTAATACAGCGTCTTTGGCTGCTTTTGCAATTCTGAATTTGAGTGCCTTTTTGGCAGGGATAACCATTGATTCGCCTGTGGCAGGGTTTCTACCGACTCTTTTCTTTCGGTTAACGACAAGCAATTTCCCCAGGCCTGGAAGAACAAAAGATTTTTTAGCTTCTTTGTAAGCTAAAGAGACAAGTTCGTCTAAAAATTCGCCGGACAATTTTTTTGTTGTACCGGTTTTTTTTGAAAGATGATCCAAAATTTGACCTTTGGTCATAGGCTTTGCTGCTGCCATAGCGTTTTCCTTTTTTAATTATTTAATAAGTTATTTCGAAGGTTAATTTAAAAATAAAAATGCTTAAAAAAAATATTAATTCAATTATTTTTGAAAATTATTGAACTTTATCCATCAATTTACCCCCTTCAGGGTATTATGAAGCCCAATAATGGGGCTTAAAGTCTGCTTGGCAATCAAAACTCGGCTTTGCAACAGCTTTCTACCCTTTGTAGCTTAAAATTTATTTACTTATTTTCATACATAATATTATTAATAAATTGAATCGCCCTTGTTTAATAGAATGAAACTTCTGCCTATTTTATTTCTTATTCTCATTACCTCCGCACAGTCTCAATCTTTCGATTCCACAAAAACAAAAAAACAAATTCACATTAACGATTCTCTTAAGACTGCTGTAAAAGATACTCTCGCAATAAATGATTCATTAAAGAAATCATCTGCAAAAATAAAATCCATTAAACCAATTTATGAAGAGCCATTAGATTCTTACAGTAACTTTATAAACAGGAAAACAATTAATTCATTAGACTACCGGTATACTGGGGATTTATTCAAACCTTTTAATTTTTACTTTACCAGAGATTACGGTTTTATTGGACAGCCTAATGAAATTATGTTATACGGGTTGGGGTTTAATAGTATTAGTTATTTTGAAGACGGTGTTTCTATCAACAATAGACTAACTAATTCATTGGATTTAAACTATGTCCAATCCGAATACATTGATTCGATTGAAGTTATTCCTTCACCAAGAGGGTTTTTATACGGATCAATTAGCAATCCAAATACTGTGAATTTTATTTCCAGAGATTTTATTGCCGTAAAACCTTACTCAAGGATTAAATATTATCAAGGACCTTTTGGCGAGGCATTAGTTGACGGTATTTTTAACGAAAAGATATTTAAAAGATTTGAACTTTCATTTGACGTAACCAATAGAAAAGTTGACAGTAGCTATACTAACAGTAGTTTCAGCATTTGGCAGACAAAAGTCAGGTTGAAGTATTTTTTATCGAACAAAATTAATTTAACCGGAAGTTATGATTTCTATAACTCAAAAGTAGGTTTAAACGGGGGAGTTAATGTAGATAGTATTGCTAAAACTTATACAGACATAAATCATTATTTATATGATGAGATTTTAGCACCGGTAAATTATCCTTTCCGGAATCAAAGTGTTAAAGACCATTTATTCAACCTTAACTTATTAGGCAAATTTGCGCCTAATTCTTTAACTGATTTAAATGTTTATTATAAATATAACCAGACTAATTTAAATCAATTTCAAGATACAACATTCTATAAGACGGTTGGCAAGAATAAGATTTATGGAATTGCATTTAGACAAACTTATTCACCGGATGTTTTTAACATTCAGCTGAATGCAAATTATGAAAAAGCGGATATCCGATATTATTCTCTTTCAAACACATACCTAAATTATTACCCGGTTAATTATAACAATTATTCAGTGTCTTCTATTTTTTCTTTAAGATTATTCGACAGCACTTTAATCCCCTCAATATACTATAAGTATGAAAATGAGTCGGGAAATATTTATCAACCTTCAATTAACGGTAATTATAATGGATATGGTGCCGATCTTTCTTACTATTACTTAAAGAACTCAAAAATTTACATTGGTTATTCTAATTATAAAACGTACGCACATTCCGGCATTGTAAAAAATTTCGAACTGGGCGCTTCATTGTCAAGCGGAGAATTCTTTGCTGATCTAAAATATTTTAGACGAAATAATCTTGCTTTACCGGATAGATATCCGTTTTTAACTTATGATAATTACTATTCAGATTTAGAAGGGGTTGGGCTTAATCTTAATTTTATGATTTGGAAAATAGGGCTTGAGACAACAACTTCTTATTATTCTACTAATAATTATTCTCAGCTTTTATATTTGCTGCCAAAGATTAATTTTACCGGAGGCCTTTATTATAAAGATCTGCTGTTCCATTCAAATCTAAATTTGAAAACCGGTTTTGTATTTCATTTTAACAGTAAGCAAGAATTCTTGAATAATCAATATGTAAATCAAAACAGTGATTTGGATTTCACTTTGGTTGGTACTATTCAAACGCTTGCAACTATTTATTTTACGTGGCAAAACTTATTAGATAACCAGTATTATATGATTCCTTATTACCCTATGCCTCGAAGAGCAATTAGGTTTGGAATTGCATGGGTTTTATTCGATTAGAATTTTCCCCATTAAAAATATTCCAAACTTTTGTATTTTATAAATAGTTCGGCACAGAAATATTAAAATTATAGACTCAACATATCTTTAAACTTTATTGCCTGTCTTCTTGAGACTTCAATTTTATTACCGCCCTTTAACTTAACAAGCAAACCCCCGTTCAACCAGGGTTCTATATTTTCAATATATTTTAAATTTATAATGTGTTTTCTGTTTGCTCTAAAAAACGTTTTATTATCCAACCGTTCATCAAGATAATTTAAAGTTCTGAGAATTAATGGTTTATTATCGTCAAAATATAATCTGACGTAGTTGCCCTCAGATTCAAATAAGCGAACGGATTGAAGCTTTACAAACCAGCATCTTTCACCGTCTTTAACAAACACCTGGTCGTCTTCGCTTAAAACAGGCGTTTCAGAACTTTGTACCGAAGTTTTCCTTTTTTGTTCAATTATTTTTTTAACGGTTTCTTCTAATCGCATTGGTTCGATTGGTTTTAATAAATAATCCATTGCGTTATATTCAAAAGCTTTCAAAGCATACTCATCGTAAGCTGTAGTAAAGATAACTGTAGGTACGCTGTCTAATTCTTCAAGAAGCTCAAAACCGTTTTTGCCCGGCATTTGAATATCCAGAAAAATCAGATCGGGACTTAACTCAGTTATTTTATTGAGCGCATCTTCAACATTAACGGCTTCGCCTACAATATTAATTTCTTTATAGGGGGCCAGTAATCTGCGGAGTTCAACTCTCGCTAATCTTTCGTCGTCAATTATTAAAGCTTTCATTTTTTATCCCTCCTGTTGGAATGACTAATTTTGCTATTACTATATTTTCAGATTCATTTTTTATTGTAAAGGAAGCTTTTTCTCCATACAGCAGATGCAGCCTATGCTTCGTGTTGCTAATACCGAATCCCGAAGAATTTTGTAATGCGCCCTCTTCAATTTGTCCGCTGTTCTTAATATCTATATACAGATTAGAATTAATTACTTCGACCTTAATAACAATTTCACCACCTTCGGTTTTTTTGGAAATGCCATGTTTAATTCCATTTTCCACTAATGTTTGAATCATCATCGGGGGTATTTCTATCTTACTTGATTTAGGATCAATATCAATCTTAAACTTTAACCGTTCTTCAAATCTTACTGATTCCAGTTCAAGATAATCTGTTACCGTTTGCATTTCTTCCTGCAATGATACGGTTTCTATCCTTTCCATCTTCAGCGAATATCTAAGAAGATTTGAAAGCCTTGTTACTGCAGATTGTGCAGTTACAGGATCTACACCGATTAAAGCACGGATACTATTTAATGCATTAAACATAAAATGAGGATTCAATTGCGATTTTAAAGTCTTCAATTCAAAATCTTTTACTGCCGCTTCCCAAATGTATGACTCAATTTCTGCTCTTTTATAATTTTCAAAGAAGTGAACTGAAAAATAAATGAGCTCCCAAAGTAAAATTATTGTTGTTGCCTGAAAAACTTCCACAAATATAATTGCAACTTTAAATTTTTCTAAGTATTCAATATTTGTTGCAATATCTAGAATATACATTAGTGCATAAATTATTATGCCCATAATTAAACTAGATATTAAAACTCTGGGAACAATCCTTTTTAAAGAAAGGTTAATCCAATTATGTTTTTTTATTATACCGCGGAAAATATGAGTGAAACATAAACCTGTAAAACAAAAATATAAAATCGATAATAATTTATCTCCGGTTATATGCTTTAATGACGCAAGTAAGATAATATTAACAAGCGCAAATGCTAACCACCCTGATATCTGACTAATCCAATATGCTTTTTTTCTATTCATTCTAAAATTATTCTCAGTAACCCCTGGAAATTTTAGATAATTTGTGGAAAAATAAGTACTATATAAAGGAAATTTATTAAAACTCATTAAATATAATCGTTATCAGTCTAAAAGAAAATTAGATTCCTTATATTTAGTTATAAACCTAATGTAGGTTTAAAACTCAATTCCCCCGGAGAGAGTCGGGGGAATTGAAAAGGAGAGAGATATTTTTGCCAATCACTAGCATTATTTCTCATTTTAGGTGCTTAAAAATAGGAGTAAAATTACAGACCAGCAGAATTTTTATTATTAAAGGCAAAATACAGGGATAAACGGAACTAGATGTGTTTGATTAAATCCTATTTGATTTTATATAAAGATCAATAAGAATATGAAACTTCAGCCGATTTTTCTTTACTGGAAATAAAGAAATTTTTTATCTTATATTTAAGAGACAAAATTCCAATCCAATTTATCTTTGCGTCTAATAAATCAATGGTTATAATTTTCAAAGGAGAGTAAATGCAATGTATAAGGTATTCAATATTAGAACATTTTCAATTGTTTTGATTTTCTTTTTTATGAGTGTTTCTTTAAAAAGTCAAACTTCTCCTAGAAACGAGCCTGTCACTGTCGATTCAGTTGATTTAAATAAATATGTTGGTCTTTGGTATGAGATTGCCAAAATTCCAAATAGTTTTCAGCGTAAGTGTGATCATAATACAACGGCCACATATAAGTTGAGGGAGGACGGAAAGATTGACGTAATCAATAGATGTGTTGAAAAAGACGGAAGTGTAAACGAGGCTAAAGGAATTGCAAAAGTTGTCGATTCAAAAACAAATTCAAAACTTGAAGTAAGCTTTGTAAGGATTTTGGGTATCTCTTTATTTTGGGGAGATTATTGGATAATAGGCTTGGACAAAGATTACAGATATGCCGTTGTTGGTACACCCACAAGGAAATACGGCTGGATATTGAGCCGCACTCCTGAATTATCTCAAAAAGATATGGAAAATATTTTTGCTTTACTTAGAAATCAAGGATACAATCCAAAAGATTTTGAAATGACGGAACAGAAATATTAGATAAAAAAAAGAGAGTGCCGTCGTTAAGACAACACTCTCCGGGTCAACAACATAAGGGAAATTCTTAAGGATAAAATCGCATACCTAAAGCTGCGTCAACCGCTGAACCGAAGTCCGGTGCTAAACCAACCAGCACTCCGACTTCAAAGAAAAATTCCAAAGGATTATTCCTTGGAATGAAGTTAACACCAAATACTCCTCTTATTCCGAGACCTGCACCATTATCATGTACATAAAAACCTTGATTATTTTCATACCAGATTCCGTGTCCTTTGCCAAAACCCAAGGCAGCACCGGGGCCGGCATATAATTTAACAACGTTGGAATGAAAGGCATTAAAGTGCCATAAATAATCAACATTAATGCGGGGACTGCCGAAATAAGAAGAACCCAAATCAATAACAAAAGCATTGTTAGTTGGGGTCCATACTTTTAAAGTTAATCCCGTGGGATCCCCTAGCATTACACCGAACCCGATATTCTTACCTTCAGGTGACTGTGCAAATAAATTAAAAGAACCAACAAGGATAAATATTATCAAGAACATAAATAACTTCCGCATTCACTTACTCCTATTTTTGTTATTATTCAACACATTTTATTTTTATTTATCCCTCAAGCATGCTAAAAAGTTTTAATATTTATAATTAAAATTTTCATTACAATTAAAGACAAATATCTATTCTTTTTCAAGATAGTAATTATATATTTATACGAATATCACTTATAATATTGAAATAAGTATTCTCTGTGATAGAGTTCGAGTATATGAATATTAGATTTGCATTAATGGTTTTATTTCCTTAAAATTTTTACGGATCACATCAAAATTATTAATTAAAACTTTTTCGAGAAAAGAAATGAGGCTTTTATGAATAATAAAGCTGGCTCTTTGAATATTAATGAAACATTTTCAGAAGATATATTTGACTCTAATTTATTGTCAGAAAGATTTAAAAAGACACGTGATTTTACAGAATTCCTCTGCAAACCTTTAGTAACAGAAGATTATGTAATTCAATCGATGCCGGATGTAAGTCCGACAAAATGGCATCTGGCGCATACTACCTGGTTTTTTGAAACTTTCGTTCTAAAACCAGGATTAAAAAATTATAAACCCTTAAATGAAATTTATGCCTACCTTTTTAATTCATATTATGTACTAGCAGGCGAAAGATTTACACGGGCTAAAAGAGGTTTGTTATCAAGGCCAACTGTTGCTGAGGTTTATGATTACAGAAAATATGTTGATGAATACATCTTAAATTTTATTGAGAAAGCAAATGAAGATGAATTAAAAATATTTGCACCTGTTATTGAAATTGGGATTAACCATGAACAGCAGCATCAGGAATTAATGCTGACGGACATAAAGCATGTATTTTCTATTAACCCGATTCATCCGGTATATTCAGGTAAAGAAACTCCGCCGATTGAAAATGTTACTCAAACAAAATGGATCGAGTTTACAGAAGGAATTTATAACATTGGCCATAACGGACAAGGTTTTTCTTACGACAACGAAACACCTCAGCACAAAGAATTTACGAATTCATTTAAGCTTGCTTCTCGTTTAGTTACAAACAGAGAATACTTAGCTTTTATGGAAGCAAAGGGATATGAAACTCCAGAGCTGTGGCTTTCAGACGGCTGGGCTGTTGTTGAAAATGAAAAATGGAACTCTCCAATGTACTGGACAAAAATGGACGGAGAATGGTGGGATTATAAATTATCCGGATTTCACAAAGTTGATTTAAATGAACCGGTTTGTCATGTAAGTTTATATGAAGCCGATGCCTTTGCACGGTGGGCAGGCGCCCGCCTCCCCACCGAAGGTGAATGGGAAATAGCTGCTTCTGATATTAAACCAGAAGGAAATTTTGTTGAAAATGATTTTTATCACCCTGTTCCAATTGATGATTCAATAATTGATTCTTCAATAAGACAAATGTTCGGAGATGTTTGGGAATGGACAAGAAGTGCATATTCGCCTTATCCAGGTTATAAAACTTTACCCGGTGCATTGGGTGAATACAATGGGAAATTTATGTCAAGCCAAATGGTTTTACGCGGCGGATCATGCGCTACATCCGTAACTCATATAAGAAAGACTTACAGAAATTTTTTCCCTCCAAATGCACGCTGGCAGTTTATGGGAATAAGACTTGCAAAGGATAATGAATAAAAGCAGAAAGATATTATGGAATTAAAAACGAAAGAAATAAATAAGTATGAAGTTATCAGCGAAGTTCTTAAAGGATTATCAAAAGATCAAATGGAATTATCGTGTAAATATTTTTATGATGAAAAAGGCTCGGCTTTATTTGATAAAATATGTGAGCTAGAAGAATATTATCCAACCCGGACCGAGCTTCAAATTATGAATGACAACATTGATGAAATAAAATCCATACTTGGAGATAATATTTTACTGGTTGAGCTTGGAAGCGGCAGCAGTATAAAGACTAGATTATTACTGGAACATCTTTCTAATCTAGCTGCTTATATTCCTGTTGATATTTCTTCAGAACATCTGTTAAAAACAGCTGAAAATCTTAGAAATGATTTTCCTCAAATAAATATTCATCCATTAATTGCTGATTATAATAAGCCTTTTCAATTACCTAAAATAAAAGAAGATTTTAACCGCATTACAGTTTATTTCCCGGGTTCTACTATCGGGAATTTTACTCCAAAGCAAGCTAAAAATTTTATAGGTCGAATAGCAAAAATTATAGGAAGCAAAGGCGCTTTATTAATTGGTGTAGATTTAAAGAAAGACAAAAAAATTCTTGAAGCTGCTTATAACGACCGCAACGGTATTACAGCTGAATTCAATTTAAATATACTTAAAAGATTGAACAACGAAATTGATTCCAATTTTGATGTGAATAAATTTATTCATCATGCTTTTTATAACGAAAATGCCGGAAGAATTGAAATGCATCTTAAATGCCTGGAAAAACAAAACGTAAAGATTGACGGAATTACAATGACGTTTGATAAAGGCGATGACATTTTAACCGAATATTCTTATAAGTACACTCTAAAAGAATTTAAAGAATTAGTCTCAGATATTTTTACGGTAAAACAAGTCTGGGTCGATAAAAATAATTTATTCAGCGTTCAATACATGGAAGTAAAATAAAAGAAATTACAAATAATAAAAGCATGATTGAATGAATCTTATTTAAATGTATTTAAGTTATTGGGAACACACAGTTATGCTAAGGTTAGGTTTTGAGTTTAAAAATACTTGCATGGGAATAATGATTTCTCTAATTATTAGGTTCCCATAAATTATTTGATTATAAAATCTAAAGGCTCACAAATCTTTAAGTTTATCATTTTTTAGTATTTTTCTACCTCTTGACTCGGGTAATCCATTGGATTATATTTGTACATGTTAATTACAATTGTCGAGCTTCCAGAATTTATTAAAAGAGCTAAAAATATATTACAAAAAGAAGAAAGAGACGAACTTCTTTACTATTTGTCTTCCAATCCGAAATCAGGAACTCTTATGCAAGGAACCGGAGGTATAAGAAAATTAAGATGGGCAGCAAGAGGTAAAGGCAAAAGTGGTGGTTCACGAGTAGTATATTTTTTCTATAATGAAACTATTCCCCTATTCTTGTTAACAATATTCGGGAAAAATGAAAAAATTAATTTAAGTAAATCTGAAAGAAATGAATTGGCAAAGCTGGTAAAAGAATTAATTAAAAGTTACTAAGGTGAAATAAGATGAGTGAAGCATATAAAAGTTTAAGCAAAGGTTTAAAAGAAGCGATAGAATATTCGAAGGGAAATGATAAAGGAGCAAGAGAATTTAGGCCAAAACATATTGACGTAAAAAAATTAAGGGAACGAATTGGAATGAGTCAGCCAAAATTTGCAGCATCTTTTGGAATAAGTCTTGGAACACTACGCCATTGGGAACGGGGAGATAGATATCCACAAGGACCAGCCTTAGTTTTGTTAAATTTATTATCTAAAGATCCAAATACTGTATTAGAAGTTTTACATAAATAAGCTTAGTAAGAATTTTAAAACATGCAGTCATGCCGTTATATAAAATATAGCATTCCAGTTTAATTGAATTTAATGAATGAGGAAGATTTTTTCCGTGTTTTATTCCTGTGGCTCCATCCCCATTCCCGCCCACTCTTCATTTGCCGGTCCGTAAATGCCGTGAACTTTAAGCCCCGCTAACCGCATTACAACAATTAACTGAGCACGATGATGTATTTGATGGGTTACAAGAACCCACAAAATTTTCCCCTTCTCCCAATCTTCTCCGTACATATTAACTTTTTCGGTTAGAGAAGCGTCCGTCCACTTTTGGGTTACTTCTTCAATTAATAAACCGGCAGATTTTTTGTAGACAGATTCAATTTCAGAAACTGTTTGTGGAACTTCTTTATCATCAATAGTTACATCAATTTTCAAATCAGTACGATTCATCATTTCGGGAATCGCTCCTGCAATATGCCATGCAAGCTTTCCCGCAGTTCTTATTTTATCATTAAACTTTTTATTTAATGATTCGCCGGTTAAACCTTGAATAATTTTTAATGTGGCCGCCGACTCGTAAGTCCAATCATTTTTGAAATCTTCTATTGTTCTATACATAATTTGCCCCTTTCATTAATAAATAAATTAATTTTACTCTAAATTTTTTAGAATATCTTTTAATTTCGCAAGGTTACCTTTCCAGTCCTTCTGCTTTATCCTTTCACGCTCAACAACATCCGGTGCAGCGTTGTTTACAAACTTCTCATTCGATAATTTTTTCTCAATCCCGTTCAGCAGGCCTTCAAAACGTGTAATTTCCTTTTGCAAACGATTCCTTTCAACATCAAGATCAATCAATCCCTTAAGAGGAACATATATTTCACAATTGTTCAAAACTGTAGATGCGCTTGTTTTCGGCTTTTCAAGATTTTCATCAACAGTAATGCTTTCAACTCTCGCTAGTTTTTTAATGTACTCAAGCTGATAATCTTTAACATTAGCAGACTTTACAAATGCTGTAACAAATTTTGAAGGCGGGATATTCATTTCGCCGCGAATGTTTCTTATCGCAGTAATTATATCCTGAACAAATCCCATTTCTTTTTCAGCTTCTGGATTTATTAATGATTCATTTAATTTAGGATATTCTGCAACCGAAATACTTTCGTCATCTTTTCTGTTTTCAATTAACTGCCATAATTCTTCAGTAATAAACGGCATAAACGGATGAACAATCTTCAGTAAATTTTCAAAAAGATTTAACGCTCTTGTTAATACCGCAGATTTTACATCTTCATCGTTTGAATAAAGCCTGTTCTTTGCCAGCTCAATGTACCAGTCGCAGAAGTCATTCCACGTAAATGAATAGATAATTTTGATCGCATTATTTATCTCAAACTTATCCATCGCCTTATTCAAATCTGACAAAGTTTGATGCAGACGGGAATTAATCCAGTTATCAGAAAAGTCTAAATGATTGTTCAACAAATTTTTATTAACAGGAATATTTTCCGCATTCATTAAAAGAAAACGCCCGGCATTCCATATCTTGTTTGCAAAGTTTCTTCCAATCTCACACTTTTCGGCGCTGAATAATACGTCCTGCCCAAGTGGAGCTAAATAAATAACAGTAAATCTCAAAGCATCGGCGCCGTATTCCGAAATAACATCGAGAGGATCCGGAGAATTGCCGAGAGACTTACTCATCTTTCTTCCCTGAAGATCTCTTATAATACTTGTGAAATAAACATTCTTAAACGGAATGTCTTTTCTAAAGTGCAGACCAGCCATAATCATCCTAGCAACCCAAAAGAAAATAATATCAGGTGCAGTTACAAGTGTATCGGTAGGATAATAATATTTTTTTTCATCTTCGGATTTAAAAACATCATATGCCCAAAGCCAGCTTGAAGCCCATGTATCCAGCACATCTTTGTCCTGTTCCCAGTTCTCAATATCGGCGGGAGGATTTACATCGCAAAAAACTTCTTTCGTCTGTTTATTGTACCAAACAGGAATTCGATGTCCCCACCAAAGCTGCCTTGAAATACACCAATCCTTAATATTGCTCATCCAGTGCTCGTAAGTCTTAATCCAATGATCAGGATAGAAACGAATCTTACCTTCCTTTACAACATCAAGCGCAGGCTTCGCTAATTCATCTTCATTAGAATTTGCACCGTTTTCAGAAGACATTTTCATAAACCATTGCTCGGATAAATACGGCTCAATCGGTACGCCGCCGCGCTCTGAATAACCGACTTTGTTTTGATAATCTTCGGTCTTCTCTAAAAGTCCGAGCTCTTCAAATCTTTCTACAACTTTTTTCCGAGCAACATATCTATCCAACCCGCTGAATTCTTTCGGAACATTTTTATTTGTTGAAGCATCTTCATTAAATATATTTATAAACTCCAGCTTATGGCGCTTGCCCATATCGTAGTCATTTACATCATGTGCGGGAGTAACTTTTACTGCGCCGGTACCGAATTCCATATCAACATATTCATCCGCAAAAATCGGAATTTCTCTCTCAACAATCGGAAGAAGAACTTTCTTCCCTATCAGATCCTTATACTTTTCATCATTAGGATTAACAGCAACGCCCGTATCGCCAAGCATTGTTTCGGGACGAGTAGTTGCCACGATTACATATTTATCTGTACCGGCAACGGGATACTTAAGATACCACAGTTTTCCGTTTACAGTTTTATAATTTACTTCTTCATCGGAAATTGCAGACTTGGATGCCGGGCACCAGTTAACCATACGGTAGCCGCGGTAAATTTTTCCTTCCTTGTAAAGTTGTACAAAAGCTTCCAGAACTTTTTTATAATAATCGTCATCCATCGTAAAACGCTCGCGCTGCCAGTCGCAGCTAACGCCGAGCTTTTTAAGCTGCTGAATAATTATTCCGCCGTATCTATCTTTCCATTCATGGCAGTAATTTAAAAACTCATCCCTTCCAATTTCAAACTTGTCAATCCCCTTCTCTTTTAAATAGTTTGTAACCTTTGTTTCGGTAGCAATTGAAGCATGGTCAGTTCCCGGAACCCAGCATGCGTTAAAACCCTGCATTCTTTTTGTTCGGATAAAAATATCCTGAATTGTATTGTTAAGAATATGCCCCATTGTAAGTATGCCGGTTATATTGGGCGGAGGTATAACTATAGTATAAGGAGTTTTGGATTTGTCTACTTCCGAATGAAACAAATTATTTTTAAGCCAGTACTCATACCATTTATCTTCAACCTTTGAAGGATCGTACGCTTTAGGAATTTCTGTAATATTTTTATCAGCCATCGGTCTCTCAATAATTCTTAAATTTTAAGTCCAAATATAAAGAAAAATTAAGACGTGTGAGAGTACATAAATATAACCCGAAACAATTAAATATTTACTTTATGCAAAATATTTTTAATTGAGTATAGGAAGAAAAGCTTAGTACTTTTCAAATAATCTTTACTGTAGAGACGTGCCTATGGCACCTCTCTACTTAAAATTCAAACTTATTTATCGATGGTTAAAAGGCATTTAACGAAATATTAATTTCTTCCAGTGCGGGTCTGTTATTATTCTTTCAAATAAAAATATAGCTTAGCCGATCAATGAATGATATACATATAATTAGGAATCTTTACAGTTATCCCGCAGTCCGGGCCTTTAAGGTCGCTGTATTGATCTCCTACATCCCCTATTATATCATATCCTTTTTTGGTAAGCTCTATTCTAATCTTTGTTTTGTACTGCTCTGCGGTAAGATCACTTTCATCGGCGGTTCTTACAATTAAGGTATCAAAATTTTTATAACCCGCATCAACAAGGTTTTTATATGTTGCATCATACTGGTAGGATTTTCTTCCGGTAATGAAGGCTGTTTTTATGCCTCTGTCATTTAAGTAATTATAAAGTTTAAGTACTTCTTTTATGGCAGGCGCTTTTGCAGATTGTATCCATTTGTCCCACAGCTCCGGAACATAACCAAAATCAAGTTCCTTATTAATTTCATAGTTTGATAATGACGTCTCATCAACATCAAACACTACCAGAGAATTATTATTAACCTTTACGGAATTGAATTCGTCGATTGCTTTGTTTACTGCTTTGGTTAAATCCTGGTCGTATCTGCCGGAATCATGGTACTTGATTAATTCTTCTTTGGCAATTCCTAAGTTTATTGGAGTCGTTGCGCATGACTGAACAAGAAAAGCAAAAGCAAAAACGAACAATATTTTTAAATGAGCATCTACATTTACCTTCATAACTCCGTTCCCCTATTTATTAGTAAAATGGAATGTATAAAATAAGAAAATGTATGATATTGTCAACTTTAAAATCTTTTTCTTAATCTTATTCTCTTTATTCGCCTAATCTTGCTTAGCTTTAGGTAATCAATGTAGATTAAGATTAAGAACAAGTGAAAGAATAAAATATTATCTCATTTTTTGAGCAACGTGAGTAAAATGAACTAAAACTTAATTATATAAATACATTTTTTTTCTGAAATACTTATTAGTAAATGGATTCTTGTTCATATTTTACGGATTTTAAAGATGTCAATATTAATTTTTTAGGAGACGAAGCAGATATGGCTGTAATTAAACCATTCAAAGCACTTAGGCCCACAAAACAATCAGCAGACAAAGTTGCAAGCGTTCCTTATGATGTAGTAAGCACGGAAGAAGCAAAAGAAATAGCGGAAGGAAATCCATTAAGCTTTTTAAGAGTAACCCGTTCCGAATTAGAACTTGATATTAATACTGATCCTTATTCCCCGGAAGTTTACGGTAAAGCAAAAGAAAATTTAGATAAACTAATAAAGTCTGCTCCTTTACAGGTTGATGACAAAGAACATCTTTACATTTACAGGCTAATAATGAACGGCAGGCCTCAGGTTGGGATAGCCGCTACTTTCTCGGTTGATGATTATGATAATAATGTAATCTTAAAACATGAAAAGACTAGGAAAGTAAAAGAAGACGACAGGACAAATCATATTGTTACTACCGGTGCGCAAACAGGTGCAGTATTCTTAACATATAAAGGAGTGAATTCGATAAATCAAATTGTTGACGAAACAATTAAAAAAGTAGAACCGCTTTATGATTTTACTTCATCTGACGGGATTCAACATACAGTCTGGATGCTTCAGGATGAAAGAAGCCGGGTGGTAATAAATGAAATGGCGAAAGTAAAAAACTTATACATTGCCGACGGCCATCATCGTGCCGCAAGCGCAAGCCGCGCAAGAGCAGTTAAGAAAGATGCAAATCCTAAACATTCAGGCAAAGAAGATTATAATTTCTTTTTAGCCGTGTTGTTCCCGGCGGAACAGCTTAAAATTTTACCATACAATCGAGTCGTCTTTGATTTAAATGGAAAAAGCAAAGAAGAATTCTTAGATGAAGTAAGCGAAAAGTTTGTCGTCGATAAATCAAAAATAAAAGAACCCCAGCAGAGTAATACTTACGGGATGTTCCTTGACGGCGAATGGTACATGCTGTTAGCCAGAGATTCCATAACAGCAAGCAGCAGCTTATCAAAATCTGTTGCCGATACGTTGGATGTAAGTATTCTACAGGATTTTTTACTTAATCCAATTTTAGGAATTGATGATCCGCGAACAAATAAAAGAATAGATTTTATCGGCGGTATCCGCGGAACAAAAGAATTGGAAAAACTTGTAAACAGCGGAAAAGCTAAAGTAGCTTTTGCATTATACCCGGTTTCCATAAATGATTTGATTAAGATTTCGGATGCAGGAGAAATTATGCCTCCTAAATCCACATGGTTTGAACCTAAATTAAGAGACGGACTTTTAGTACATTTGATTTGAAACGGATAAAAAAAATAAAAGGACTATTTATAACACTTATTTAATTGAAAGAGGAAAGACAATATGCAAAATAGAGTATATAATTTTAGTGCAGGCCCGGCAATTTTACCGGAGGATGTACTTAAAGAAGCACAGGAAAATCTTTTTGCCCTTCCCGGTGTGGGAATGTCAATTTTGGAAATTAGTCATCGTTCAAAAACTTTTGATAAAATTCATAATGAAGCTAAAGCGGATTTAAAATCATTACTCGGCATTAGCGATAATTATGATGTTTTATTTTTACAGGGCGGTGCAAGCCTTCAGTTTTCTATGGTTCCTTTAAATCTTATGCCTCCTAAAAATAAAGCTGATTATATTTTAACGGGGAGCTGGTCAAAGAAAGCTCAAAAGGAAGCAAAACGTGTAGGAACCGTAAATGTAGCGGCTTCAACCGAGAGTGATGTATTCAATCATATTCCCAAACAGGAAGAATTAAAATTAGATCCGGATGCTTCGTATGTTCACTTTACTTCGAACAATACAATCTACGGAACAGAATGGCACAAAGAACCAGAAGTAGGAAATGTTCCATTAGTCTGCGATGCTTCTTCGGATATTCTTAGTAGAAAAATTGACGTTAATAAGTATGCCTTGATATACGCAGGCGCTCAAAAAAATATGGGGCCTGCAGGTGTAACATTGGTTATTCTTAGAAAAGATTTACTTGAAAGAAGTCCGGATTCACTTCACACAATGCTGAATTATAAGACACATTCGGAAAATAACTCTCTTTACAATACACCATCTTCATTCGGTATTTATATTATCGGACTTGTAGCTAAGTGGCTAATTAAAAACGGCGGATTAGACGCAATGCATAAAGTGAATAAAGAAAAGGCTGATCTTTTATATAAATGCATCGATGAAAGCAAGGGTTTCTTTAAAGGCCACGCTCTAACAGACAGTCGTTCATTAATGAATATTACTTTCAGGTTACCCAGCGAAGATTTAGAAAAGAAATTAATTGCAGAAGCTACTGCTGCCGGTTTTGACGGAGTAAAAGGACATCGTTCCGTAGGCGGATTAAGGGCTTCAATTTATAATGCTTTCCCTAAAAAAGGTGTAGAAGCCCTGGTTGAGTTCATGAAAGAATTTCAAAAGAAGAATGGTTAATTATCTTTAATTGGCGTTCATAATCTTTTTTTATGAACGCCGCATTAATCAATAAAAGAATAAAAGGT
Organism: uncultured Bacteroidota bacterium; assembly: GCA_963710735.1. GTDB lineage: Bacteria > Bacteroidota > Ignavibacteria > Ignavibacteriales > Ignavibacteriaceae > FEN-1297. The sequence continues at coordinate 509,149 of CAVQBN010000006.1, forward strand.
AACTATGAAACTTGCTTTATTAATTTTATCTGCTTTGATGTTTATATTTTACTCATGTTCAAAGAAAGAAGAAGTTAAATTAACTGCTTTCAGTTCTGAAGCATTTGCATACAATATGGGAGACAGCTCCGAAGTTGATGCAACTACAAGGGTAAAAGGATTTCAGCAGGATGAAAAAAACGGCAGTTATTATGCTACTTTATCATACGATGTGGATTTAATAACTCCTAAAGGCGACACTGTAAAATCCATTATAAGCAGAGTAGAAGATAAAATTCATAAAGAAAAAATGACGGACACTCAGCTTGAGGCACAATTTGATATTGACTCCACTTATAAAAATGGAAAATATAAAATTTTATTCCGTATAAAAGATGCTCTTTCAGGAAAAACAACAACTTCGGAATCCAATTTTAGTTTAGGTGATTAAAAGTAATAATGAATATCGGCGGGAAATCCGCAAGGTTTTTTTGAGGACATAAAATTACGAAGTACTAATTATTTAACCTGCTCTTTAAAATATTTTTCAGGAATACTTTTTCTTCCCGAATAACCTTTTTCCATATCATGGTAAAATCTAATATCATCTTCATCACTTCGCCAGCATAGGAATACTTCTTCGCCGTCAATAACAGCAGGAAAATCAACTAACCCTACACTAAAATTCCAATCCTTATAATAGCAGCCTATTTCTTCCAGTTCCCTCATAAATCCATTTACATTTTCTACCATTTTTTTAATTTCAGAATTATCTTCAATTGCACCTTCAAGATCTTCGGCAAGAAGGCGGATTTCTTTTGTTGTATCAAGAATGTCCTTTACAATTTGCTTTACCAGAGGCAATGTAAGCTGAGCTTCATCCGGAGTAAAGTATTTTGTTTCAGTCATCTTAGTCTCACAATTAAATGAATTTATAAGTCTTTTAAATTTCTAAAGTAAAATTACACTTTAATTGTATAAAAAAAAGCTCATTTTTTTTATGACATTAAATAAATTCAGGATTTTCCAGATTCATATTCACGCTATTTTGAAGTGTTTTAACGGTAAGGGTCTTTATTTTATTAAATAATTAAGACTTAAATCAAAACCATGCTATTAGATGAATGGAAATGTAATAAGTAGCCATAGCGAAAATAGCTGAGAGCGGAATTGTTAAAATCCATGCCCATAGGATATTTCTTGCAACTCCCCATCGAACAGCGGAAAATCCTTTAATTGAGCCTACACCGATTATTGAACCGGTTATAGTGTGAGTTGTACTTACTGGAATCCCCAGAAGGCTGGCAATAATAATTGTAATACCCGCAGAAGTTTCAGCACTGAAACCTCCGAAAGGTGTAAGTTTTGTAACTCGCATTCCCAATGTTTTAATTACTTTCCAGCCGCCTATCATTGTTCCGAGTGCAATTGTAGTGTAACTTAAAAGAATTACCCAGTATGGAACGTAAAATGTGCTTCCAAGTAGTTTGTTAGTAAATAAAACAACCGCAATTATTCCAATTGTTTTTTGAGCATCGTTTGAACCGTGGCTTAAACTGAATAGTGCAGAAGAAATAAGCTGATACCTGCGAAAATGTTTATCTACATTCCGCGGTGTTTTGTTTCTGACAATCCACATAGTTACAATTGAAAAGACAAGGGAAATTAAAAATCCCATAATAGGCGCCAGGAAAATAAAAATAATAACTTTAGTAAAACCGGAAACTACCAAGGCGTGTATCCCGGCCTTTGCAATTCCGGCACCACCGTATCCTCCGATAATTGCATGAGAAACACTTATCGGTAATCCGAAATGAGTTGCGCTAGCCGATAAAATTATTGCTCCCACCAATCCCGAGAAAATTACTAAATTATTTACTATTGATACATCCACAATCCCCTTACCTATTGTAGTTGCAACACTAACGCCAAAAATAAAAGCCGCTAGAAAGTTAAACGCTGCAGCCCAAACTACTGCCTGCATCGGCGTTAATACCCTCGTTGAAACAATTGTGGCAATGGAATTTGCGGCATCGTTCATTCCATTATAGAAATCGAAGACAAGGGCCAGGATTATAATAAATATTGCGAAGTGCATTCTGTTTTAAGCATTCTTTAAAAATATTGCGAGTATAATGTTAGAGGCAGCCTGGCATTTATCCGAGGCTTTTTCCAATAAATCAAGGACTTCTTTTTCTTTTATCAGAGTAATAGCATCTTTTGCATTGCTAAAGAGTTCTTTAATTGCCTGATGATAAACTTTATCGGCCTCGCTTTCCAAGTCTTTAACTGCTTTTAATTCATTTACATGCTTTGATTTTAAATCGATTAAAGCTTTTCCCAGTTCTTTAATTTGTTCTAAAACAATGGAAGAAAGTTCTGCGGCATAATTTATTTTATTTGAAATGTTCAGAATATCTACGCGCAGGGAAGCAGCCAAAAGCATATCGCTAATATCATCTAATCTCTTTACCAATGTAAAAATATCTTCACGGTCAAACGGTGTAATAAAAGTTTTATTGAGACGTTTTATAATTTTATAACTTAGTTCGTCACATCGTAATTCGAGGGGTTTAATCTTTAATAGAATATCTTTATCAACTTTTTCTAAAGAGAACAAATTATTTACATGATGTGCCATTTCATCGATATAAGCAATCATATTTCTGAAATCTTCAAAGTACTTTTCTTCTTTGGGTAAGAGTTTATTAAACATTTAACTACCTGTATTTTAGGGTGGAATATTTGCCCACTTTGTTTGAAATCATTAAACAAAATTAAGAATATTTTTTTAATACTAAAACTAAATTGCGGTAAAATATTTCGAATTTTAAGCTTTAATAATCCCAAAAGAGCGTTATTATTGATCTTTCTTTTTCTGATTATTAAAAAAATTACCAAATGGTGAAATGCGGAATGGCGGCGGGTCATAATTTTTCGGTAAATATTCATCCGGTAACTGAATTTTGTTGCCGTCACGCATACCGGAAAAGTGCGGTGACATAATTTCCACTCCAGCTTCATTAAATTTATCCTGTATATTCTGGTGCAGATCCGAATAAATTTTCGCCATAATATTCGGTTTATCGGTGTAAACATTCAATTCATAGTGAACATAAAAATCATCCAAATCAGTTTGCAAAATGAAAGGAGCCGGTTCTTTTAAAATATTTTCTGTAGCCGAAGCTGCGGCTTTTAGAAGTTCATGAATTTTTCTCCATGGTGCATCATAAGTGATAGTAACAGTTGTATGAAGAATCAATCCCTTTTGTTTTGCAGTGGAGCTGTAATTGATTATATGGCTTCCAAGAACCATAGAATTAGGAACTGTTACATCTACATTTTTAATAGTTCTTAAGCGGGTGCCCAGCAAAGTCTTTTCAATAACATCTCCAATTGTATCGGCAATCTTAACACGATCACCGATTTTAAATGGACGCATGTATGTTAATACTACGCCGCCCACAATATTAGAAACCGCTGAAGTGGAGCCGAACGAAAAGAGAATTCCTAAAAATATTGATATACCTCTGAAAAAGGAAGAATCGGAACCCGGTATATATGGGAAAATTACTATGGCTGCAAAAACAATAACCAAAAAGCGAACAATCTTATACGTAGGTACTGCCCATTCTGATGGAAACTTGACAAATGTTATTGTTTCACGTTCTATTTCGCCAAAAATAAATTTAATAAATTTAATTACATACCTTGTAACAAAAGCGATAACCAGTATTGAGAAAAGATGGGGAAGAAATTTTATAAATGAAATTACTACATTTCCTAATGGATTAATTATATACCCGAAAAGTGTAGACGCCCATGTTCTTGTAAAATAAAAAAGACTGAAAAGAAGTGTAATATAAAAATACGTGAGCAGTATTAAGAAGAAGAACCGTCCGACTTTAATTCCGAACTTTATAATTTCTAAAATTCTTTCGTCGGATAAAATTTCCAGGTTTTTTACTTTAACTGATTTAATTAAAGTCCCCTTCCATTCTTCAGCTTTTTTATTCAGTACACTGAAGAAAGTATTTATCGTTTTATAAAGGATAAAACCTGCTGTTGTTACAATTACCGCCAGTAAAACGCCGCTTAAGATAGGTTTCACATTCCAGTATCTTGTCCACGGAAATAAAGACAATGAATAAATTATAAAGAAATAAATAACAGCCAGTGAAATTGCTAACCGTATTAGTTTTAGCAGTACTATAAAAAATGCTGAAATAGCCTCTGCACTTAATATTTCCTCATTCCTTACTTTAATGGATTTAAATACTGACCCTTCCCAGCTCTCAAACTTTGCATATCCTTTGGGAAATATTTTTCGCGATCCCCAGAATAAAAAGGATATTATTAATAATAATAGTACTGTTATACCTGTGTTTATTAATAACGTCTTGGTACTATGAATTTGTATATCCCTATTGAGTGCGTTGCGTAAAATTGAAGCATATTGATTACCAAGCTCAAAGGAAGATTTACCTGATTTTATTGTATCGGCATTTGAAAGCGACATGATAACAACAGAATCCAGTTCAATATTCGTTATACCCGAAACATCTTTTACTTTTATTGGATTAGGATTGGTTTCTTTTTTTACAATTTCCGATAACCGTTTTTCGATTGCCTCAACACGCTGTTTAGCTGTAAATGGACCGATATTGGCATTAATGAAGAACAAAGTATCTCCTGTAAGTATAACAGGAATGCCGGTCTTTTCATGTATTTGCAGCGAATCAGTTTTTAATTTTGCATTAATATTTAGAAAAGCAGCAGCACAAATAATAATTATTATAATTTTATTCGATAGCTTTAGCATATAAGTTTTTCAATTGGATTTGAATGTTTTAATATAATAAAAAATGATTATAAAAATCTTACATAATTTTATTATAAAAAACCCGGTCTATTTATTAAACCGGGTTATAAATGGGAACAAAAATAATCCCATTAAAGTTTCTCTTTAAGAAAAGAATTACTTTTCTGCCATAAAAGGATATCGCCAGTCTTTCGGAGGATCAAACGTTTCTTTCATTGCTCTTGCCGTCATCCATCTAAGCACATTCATAGCACTGCCGGCCTTATCATTAGTTCCAGAAGAACGTCCGCCTCCAAATGGCTGCTGGCCTACAACTGCGGCAGTCGGCTTATCGTTTATATAAAAATTACCTGCAGCATTTTTTAGTTTATCAGACATTTTTGAAATTACAGCACGATCTTTTCCCCAAATGCAGCCTGTTAAAGCGTATGGTGATGTTTGATCGCATAAATTAAGTGCTTCATCAAACTTTTCATCTTCATAAACGTATATTGTTAACACGGGGCCGAATATTTCCTCCTCCATAGTTTTGAACTTTGGATTTGTAGTAACTATTGTAGTCGGTTCAATAAAATATCCCTTTGAGTCGTCGCATTTTCCGCCCGTAATTATTTCTGCATCTTTAGACTCTTTTGCATAATCAATGTATTCTTTTATACTTCTGAATGCGGCTTTATCAATAACAGCAGACATAAAATTTGAAAAATCTTCCGGATCACCCATTTTAATTTTTTTAACTTCGGTCACATATTTTTTCTTGAAATCATTCCATAATGATTTTGGTATATACATCCTGGAAGCAGCGGAACATTTCTGTCCTTGGTATTCAAATGCGCCGCGTAATGCTGCTACAACAAGTGCATCCACGTCTGCAGAATTATGAACAAAAATAAAATCCTTTCCACCGGTTTCTCCAACAATGCGTGGATAATATTTCGATTTATTAATATTGTTGCCGACTGTTTTCCACATTCCCTGGAAAACGGCAGTCGATCCGGTAAAATGTATTCCTGCTAAATCCGGGCTAGCCATTACAGGGTCACCAACTTCACCACCCGAGCCCGGAATAAAATTTATAACTCCAGGAGGCAACCCGGCTTCTTCCCAAAGTTTCATTAAAAAGTAAGCAGAATAAACCGCACTTGATGCCGGCTTCCACAACGAAACATTTCCAACAATAACCGGGGCCGTAGGTAAGTTACCTGCAATCGATGTAAAATTGAATGGCGTAACCGCAAAAACAAATCCTTCTAACGCACGGTACTCTTCACGGTTCCACATCCCTTTAGGTGAATATGGCTGCTCACCCATCAGCTGGGTCATATAGTAAGTATTAAAACGCCAGAAGTCAATTAATTCGCAGGCAGAATCTATCTCCGCTTGATATGCTGTTTTAGATTGCCCAAGCATTGTGGCTGCATTTATCGTCATACGCCATGAGCCTGAAAGAAGTTCGGCAGCTTTTAAAAATACTGAAGCTCTGTGTTCCCAAGACATTTCAGCCCAGATTTTTCTCGCTTCAAGAGCAGCCTCAATTGCCATATTAACTTCTTTTGCACCGGCTTTATGATAAAATCCCAATTTTTTTGAATGATCATGAGGAGTTTTGATTTCGACAGTCTTGCCGGTTTTAATTTCTTTACCGCCAATTATCAGGGGAATTTCAATTTCTTTTGATTGTAGTTCTTTAAGTTTTTTCTTTAATGCTTCTTTTTCCGGAGTACCCGGTGCATAGGATAACACGGGTTCATTTACCGGAAACGGCACTTTAAAATATGCGTTTGACATAAATATTTCTCCATTCTACTAAATACTTATAAAATTATTGCCTTAAAATTAAGAAAAATAAAACAAAGTTTTTCGTTGAATGAATCAATGCTTTAAAGTAAGGATTTCATATAAAAAAGTGATACTAAAACACAGATTTTTTCAATATTATTTTTGAATTATATTATATGATAGATTAATAAAATAAGCCTCTTCGATTTTTCGGAGAGGCCTGGATTGAAAAATCTTTTTTTTATGTTTTATAGCGGAGCTTTAACAACCACATATACTTTTTCGCGCGGATAAAATCTGTAATAAACATCGCCGAATACATAATACTTTACACGATGAAATCGTACAATCTTATATCCATGAGGAAGTAATGTAATTCTTGCGCCAATAGGTGCTACTATTTTAACATATCCTTTCGGGCCTCTGTTATAATAATAACCTTCGCGGTAAAAGTAATGCCTCTTTTTCACAATCACTTCTCTGTATTCAACATTACGCCTAACTATTCTTTCTCTCCTATCTTTAACCCTTTCCCTATGGTATTCCCTATTCTGAGCATTAGCACTGCCGGGCAATACTAATAATACTGCCGATAAAAAGAGTACGGCCGCAATCAAATTATTTATTAGTTTTTTCACGATGACCTCCTTGTATTTGTATTTAATCCTATAACAAGCCTTTACATAAATTCTTTTAGTTATAGGACAATCATGTTTTTTGTTTGGTTTAAAAGGTTAATTTTTATTAATGATTTGTTAATACTTTTATTTTAAGAGTCAATTTGGAAGGATTATGAAAAACTGCTTGAATTAGCAATTTTTTATAATTAGCGGAGTATGTTAAAATTATTAAACATTAAATAAAAAGTGCATAATATCCCCATCCTGCACTTCATATTCCTTACCTTCTACACGTAAAGCTCCCGCTGACCTGCATGCTGATTCGGAACCGTATTTAATATAATCTTTATAGCTTATAACTTCTGCTCGGATAAAGCCTTTTTCAAAATCAGTATGAATAACACCGGCAGCCTGCGGCGCTTTCCATCCGCGGTGAATCGTCCAGGCTTTTACTTCCTTTGGTCCCGCAGTAAAATAACTTATTAAGCCGAGTGTGTGAAATCCTGTGCGGATAATTTTTTCCAATCCGCTCTCTTTAATGCCGAAAGATTCCAGAAATTCCTGTCTTTCTTTATCTTCAAGCCCAACTAATTCTTCCTCAACCTTTGCGGAAATTTTAACTACATCAGCATTTTTTAATTCAGCAAATTTTTTAACTGAGTTAACATATTCATTATCTTCCGTTAACCCTGCTTCATCAACATTAGCACAGTAAATAATTTTCTTTGATGTCATCAGCCTTAATTCATTAAAAAGCTCCTGTAATGACTCTTTACTTTTTTCATGATAAGAGAAGGCTGTATTTCCTTCGTTCATAAATTTTAAAAGTGCTTCTGCATCCTCCAAAACAGTTTTAATTGATTTATCACCCTTTGCGGCTTTCTGAAGTCTATCAATTTTCTTTTCAAGAGTCTGCACATCTGCTAAAATTAATTCGGTTTCTATTACTTCAATATCTCTCAAAGGATCAACACTTCCGTCAACATGAACAACATCGTCATTATCAAAACATCTTACAACTTCAAGTATTGCATCAGTCTCTCTAATATTCGTTAAAAATTGATTGCCAAGCCCTTCTCCTTTGTTTGCGCCTTTAACAAGCCCGGCAATATCAACAAAATCAACAGTCGAATTTACAATGCGCGCCGGGTTAACAAGTTTCGCAAGCTTATCCAGTCTTTCATCAGGAACAGGGACAACTGCTTTATTCGGTTCGATAGTGCAAAAAGGATAGTTTTCAGCTTCTGCATTTTGTGCTTTTGTAAGTGCATTAAACAAAGTTGATTTACCAACATTCGGCAAGCCGACAATTCCGATACTTAAACCCATTAAGTTTCTCCGATAAGAATTTATACTATAACAATTTCGTTCATCATTTCACGAAGTTTATGTACTTCGGCATCTTCAACATATTCATCGAATGACATTATTTTATCAATCATACCAAACGGTGTTAATTCTATTATTCTATTGGCAACTGTTTGAATAAATTGATGATCGTGCGAAACGAATAAAACAGTTCCGTTAAAATTAATTAGCCCGTTATTTAGTGCAGTAATTGCCTCAAGGTCAAGATGATTTGTAGGCTCATCCAGAAGCAAAACATTAGAGCCGCTCAGCATCATTCTAGCTATCATACAGCGGACTTTTTCTCCGCCGGATAAAACATTTGCTTTTTTCAAAGATTCTTCGCCAGAGAAAAGCATTCTCCCTAAAAATCCCCGGATAAATGTTTCATCTTTTTCTTTTGAATACTGACGAAGCCAATCAATAAGGTTCAAATCTATATTAAAGTATGAGGAATTTTCTTTGGGGAAATAAGCCTGCGTTGTTGTTATTCCCCATTCATATTCTCCGTCATCAGGCTTTATCTCATTCATTAAAATCTTGAATAAAGTTGTCTTGGAAATATCATGTGAGCCGACGAAGGCGATTTTATCTCCTCTGTTAACCTTTATAGAAACATGTTTTAATACTTCTTCTCCTTCTATCGATTTAGATACATTTTTTATTTCAAGAATACTATCGCCTGCAATTCTTTCAGATTTAAAATGAATATAAGGCATCTTTCTAGATGAAGGTCTGATTTCTTCAATGGTCAATTTTTCAAGAAGTTTTTTCCGGGAAGTAGCTTGTTTAGATTTGGATGCGTTTGCGCTGAACCGCGAAATAAATTCCTGAAGCTCTTTTATTTTTGCTTCGGTCTTTTTATTAGCATCCTTCGCCTGCTGCAATGCAAGCTGACTTGATTCAAGCCAGAAATCATAATTGCCGGTATAAATGGAAATTTTCCCATAATCGATATCAGCAATATGAGTGCAGACATTATTTAAAAAATGCCTATCATGTGAAACAACAATAACTGTGTTTTTAAAGTTGATTAAAAATTCTTCGAGCCAATTTATAGATTGTATATCAAGATGATTGGTTGGTTCATCCAGCAGTAGAATATCAGGATTTCCAAAAAGTGCTTGTGCAAGCAACACCTTAACTTTTTCATTACCTAAAAGTTCAGACATTTTTTTATTATGAAGCTCGTCCCGAATACCTAATCCTACCAAAAGAGATGCGGCTTCTGATTCGGCTTCCCAGCCATTTAATTCAGCAAATTCACCTTCAAGCACTGCTGCCTGAATTCCGTCCTCATCACTAAAATCCGGCTTTAAATATAACGCATCCTTTTCTTCCATAATTTGAAAAAGTTTTTTGTGGCCGGCAATCACAGTCTTTAAAACTTCAAACTCATCAAACTCAAATTGATTCTGTTTTAAAACTGCCAATCTCTGTCCGGGTGTTATAATTATTTCACCGGAGGCCGGTTCTATTTCACCCGATAATATTTTTAGAAAAGTTGATTTTCCCGCTCCGTTCGCACCTATTATTCCATAGCAGTTTCCGGGCGTAAATTTTATGTTTACTTCCTCAAATAGTATTCGTTTGCCATATCTTAAACTAACATTACTAGTACTTAACATCTTTTAATAATTCCAAATTTTATAAAATTTAAAAACAGCTTTAAATATAAGAACTTTCCCGGACTTTTATTGAATTTAAGACTTATATTTTTGCTGCAATGTGCTTACCATTAACACACTCCCGGAACAGAATTAGAGTTTTTTAGCAACGTTATTGTTTTTATTAAAATTAGAAGGCCGCAAATCGGGTAATTATAAAAAATATTTTTTATAAAGATTGGAAAAGTTCAATGAAATATTATTTTATCTGAATTATAATTGAATAAATTTAATTTGAATCAGGTAGGCACGAATATTTTTCTGCGTAAAAAAGCATTTGTTCGGTAAAATCTTCTGGATATTCTATTTGAACATCAATAATTTTTTCTTTATCAAATACAGGTTTTAAAACAGGATTTATAAATCCTTTATATGGCGGTATGCTAAGTTTATCGTATCGTTCTTTAACTTCTTTGTGTAAATCGATATCTATTTTTACACCGTAGGTATCAACCAGGTATTTGGCTGATTCAAAATCGCCCTCAGAAGTAATACGCTGGACTTCTTTAAGCAGTTCACCAAATAATTTTCTTAATTTTGAATAATCATTTATTACGACATAAGTCTTTCCGTCTCTTTCCTCTTCATTTCTATAACATTCTCAATCTTTCCCTTTTCGTAAACCCACTTTGCAATTATTTGCCTGTTACGCATATGCGATTCTTCCAGGTTTTCGCCGTAGTTCAATTCTTGCAAGCTGAACCATTAATCCATTTCTCATGAATTTATTATAACCCGCTTTAGCTGTATTTAAACCGGGCATTATACCCATATCAATTAATTTTTGGTCCGGCAAATAATACAATGCTACAAGATCAGCTCTGGTTTCTTCAATTGTTGAAGCATAATTTTTTAGTGTGTGCTTTGGTGAACCAACACCCGGTAGAATTTTTCCTGATCCGTGTCCTATTACTTCGTGAAGATCAGTATGAAGTGTATCAGCTAAATGAGCGTATTTATTTGCAAGTTCAATTTCTTCATCGGAATAAGCAAACTCTCTTAATAAGTCTTCTGTTTCAGCCATTTTATAGGCATAATCAATATTTTCCAGATTAACAGACTTTGAGCCGTATTTTTCTCTTAACCATGTTGCATTCGGCAGATTGATTCCAATTGGTGTTGTGGGCGAAGCATCACCGGATTCAACAATTACCGTAATGGCTTTTGCTAAAATACCTGTAACATTTTTCTTTTTAAATTTAGCATCTATTGGTGAATTATCTTCAAACCATTGAGCCTGGCTGCTTATTTCCTCGATTCTTTTTGTAGACTCAAGATCCCGTATCGAAACTATCGATTCAAAAGTACCTTTGTACCCAAGAGGATCACCATACAATTCAATAAAACCATTAATCATGTCAACCCTTGATATGCTGTCTTTTAGCCAAAGTATATTATACTCATCAAAAGTTTTTAAACAGCCGGTTTTATAATATTCAATTAATTTATTTATAGCAGCTTTTTGATTTTCATTTTCCGCGACTGTTACAGCCTTATCAAGCCAGAAAACAATTTTTTCAATAGCGGAAGAATACATTCCCCCGACTTTCCAAATTTTTTCTTTTAACTCTCCCTTTTCTTTGACTAATTTCGAATTGAGTCCGTAAGAAGCTGGTGCAGGTTCGCCGGCAATTGTCTTTTCTTTATAGAAGTCCTCAACTTCTTTCTGCGTAACTCCTTCATAAAAATTTGTGGCCGAGGTTTTTATTACATCAGACTTTGTATCCAGATTAACTCTTTGAGCGGCAATTTTTTCGTCGAACATAATCGGTATAAGAAAATTGATTAACTGTTCTGCTGTTTCATCATCTTTTAGCGGTAAGAGTTTTTTATCTGAATTCTTAACAAGAGTTTCAAAATAATCTTTAGTAAATCCCGGTAAGAATTTTTTCGTGGAATAGTGATGATGAACGCCGTTTGAAAACCATAATCTTTTCAGATAAACTAAAAAATTCTCGTATTCACTATTGTTCTTATCGCCATTATAAGATTGTACAATTGCTTCCAGGGTCCTTTTAATTTTCAGATTATACTTATAATTCTGATCATAAATAATTTCTCTTCCGGACAGTGCCGCTTCATAAAGATAGTAGACTAATTCTTTTTCTTTTAAAGTAAGTTCATTAAAGCCGGGAATTTTATACCGAAGGATTTCGATATCTGCAAATTGTTCAATCCTGTATTTAAAATTATCCGTAATATATTCCATACGACTTAGTGGTTGTTAATAAAAATATAGTTTTAAGAAAGCAAAATCTCACCCTAAAAAGCAAAACAAATAAATTATAAAATTTCTCTCTGCCCTAAATCGCTTACCAGTTTTTCGTAGCCTGTGAATTGGACGGCATCCCAACCTGCATTTTTAGCCCCTTTGACATAATCAGAAATGTCATCAATAAATAAATGTTCATTAGATGGTTTATTTGTAAAAGATTCGACAGATCGATAAATTTTTTCCTCTGGTTTTACAGCATGAACTTCATAAGACAATATTAATTTATCAAAATACTTTAAGAATGCGAAATCTTTCCACCCATATTCTTTGTGGATCGAATCTGTATTTGAGAGCAGCACAAGCATATATTTCTTTTTTAGTTCCGGCAAAAGAGAAGCAACCTCTTCATTAATAGTAAATATTTTTGAATAATCATTTACGAATTTCTTTTTATCAACTTTATTTTCCAATACGTTAAGCATCTGGTTTATGAATTCATCTTCTGAAATATCTCCACGTTCAAATTTGCGGTGAATAGAATAATTAGCTTTGTAATTTTCTAGAAATTTATTGCCGAGCCCTTTGCTTACTTTATTAAATCTTTCTATAACTAAATTATAATTAAAAGGAATTAGAACATTTCCCAAATCGAAAACTATGACTGAATATTTCCTTTCCTGCATTTTTTCCTTTCAATATTAAGATAATGGACAAAGCAATTATGCTGGCATTATTTTATTTACTTTATTACAAATAAACTATCACTCAGCCCGGTATTGATCTTTATAGAACTTACTGTAAAGTTAAGCTGCTGTGATCCGATCGATTGTTTCAATGAAAAAGGATATTTTACTCCATTGACTTCACGATAATCTCCCATATATGTTTCTTCGGTAAAAGTACCCTGAGGTACTGAGATATTTTTTGATTCTTTAATTTTAAGCCATGTATCAGTATCATAATATTGTATCCATTTTGTGCCGGAAGGGAAAATCATTGCAACTTTATAAGCATTTTTTCCTTCTACATTTGCTGTTCCTTCCAGCTTCAGTTTTATTCCCAATGAATCAATGTGTGTTAATAAATCTAATGTAGACTCATATTTTAGTTTCTCTAGTTCTGCACCTTTAACTTCTAATGTTTTATCCGCAACTTTCATAATTCCATTTATACCATCAAAGTAAACATCCTGATTATAAGGTCCTGCAAGAATATCTTGTTTCATTTTATCCGGCGCTTTTTGATAAATAGTCATTGTTATCTCACGGCCTCTTACATCCCCTGTCATTATGGTTGTACGATCTTTAACTTTATCAAGATTTATTTTACCGCCAAGCGCATTAATATAATTATCAATTACTTTTTTTCCAGTTAAGCCTTTTGGAATTTCGATTGTTGCATTTTTAATTTTATTCCCTTCTTTATCATATAGATAGACTGGACCAAATTTTTTAAGGCCGTCTGATATTTGATCGGCATTACCAACAACTACAATATATGCATTATATGGTTTAATATACTTTTCAGCTGCATTTTGAACATCTTGTTTGGTTACCTGAGAAGTATTTTTCAAATAATTTGTGTAATAATTACTCGATAAATGATATTTGTCTAAATTTATTATAAAAGCTGCAATCGTTTGGGGCTGCTCTAAAGCCAAAGCAAAATTTCCAATTAAATAATTTTTTGCTTTTTGAAGTTCTTCTTCGGAAACCTGACTATCGCGAATCTTATTCATCTGATAAAAAATCTGTGTGATTGCGGAGTCAGTATATGAACTTTTTACACTCGTTGTTATCGTAAAATTTCCGACATATTCATCTTGAGATAAGTTGGAAAAAACTCCGTAAGCGTAGTTATGCTCTTTAGTCAAATCATTATACAAACGAAAATTTTCGCTGCCTAAAATTGTATTCATTACTGCTGATTTTATTACATCGTCGCTTCCAATTTTAAGTAATACCGGATATGTTACGTTAATATCAACTCGAGTGGAGTTGGGCCTATCAACTAAAATAACCTTTGTTGAATCGGGCTGCTGGGGAATTTTATATTTGATATTAGGGATTTCAACTTTTTTCCAATTACCAAAATATTTTTCTGTAAGAGATTTTGCTTCATCTAATGTCATGTCCCCAACAATAGCAAGATCAGAAATATTCGGCCTAAAATAAGTTGAATAATACTCTTCACATTTCTTTAGCGTTATATTATCAATCGATGATTCTGTAGAATGAACGCCGTAAGGAAAGTTTTTTCCATAATCCAGGACATCTGATACAATATTAATTATTGCTTGAGGACTATTTTGTTGTCTCTCCAATTCCGATTTCATACTATTTTTGATATTATCCAATGCCGCCTGAGTGAATTCTGAATTCTTTACAATATCGGACATTATATTTAGCAATTCACCGGCATGATTTTTTAAAGTTGAGGCAAAAACACCGCTAGAAAATGTTTTAAGTTTAGCACCGATATAATCCAACCTTTGATCTAATTGTTTTTTAGTTTCTGTTTTTGTCTGTTCGCCGATAAGCCTGCCTGCAGCTTCAATGTAACCTGCCTGGTCTCCCTGCATCAGTGGCGGCCTGTTTATAATTAAATAAAAAGAAACTTTAGGAAGTTTGTGGTTTTCAATAACAAAAACTTTAAGTCCGTTTTCTAATTTAAATGATTCGTACTTGCCAAGATTTACTTCCGGTGCAGGGCCCGGCTGAGGAGGTTTGCTATTAATATTTTGTGCAAAAGCAGGAAGTGTAAAAAGTAAAGTAACTAATAAGATTAAAATATTTTTCATTATTTACCTCCGCTCGTATTCAATTGTGAAGAGGCAGGTAGGTAATAAAGAACAATTCGATTATTTTTCTGCAAATATTTATCCGCCGCATTTTTAATATCTTGTCTCGTAATACTTAAATAATTCTTCAAGTTTGTGTTAATTAGATTTGTATTTCCATACAACGTATGAAATTCAGCCAGATTTTCTGCTAGTCCGACATCTGTTGAATTCGCATCGATAAAGCGCGCTTCTATTAAGTTCTTAAGTTTTTGAAGCTCTATTTTACTAATTAATTGATTTTTTACTTTATCTATTTCTGCATTCATTGCGCTCTCAAGATTGTTTGGATCAACACCTCTATTAGCAACTCCAAGTGTTACAAATAATCCCGGCGCTTCTAAACCGAACGAATAAGCTTCAACCTGAGCAGCTAATTTCTGTTCCTCCACTAATGATTTATAAAGTCTCGAATCTTTTCCGGACGACAGAAGGGTTGTAAGCATATATATTGAAAAAAAGTCTTTATTAGTAAATGCCGGAATATGGTAAGCTTCTACTACAGCCGGAAATTTTACATTTTCATAAGTTGTATCCTGAATCTCTTTCGTCTGTTTTGGTTCAACAACTGCAGGCCGAATAATTTTATTTTTTCCTCTCGGAATATTATCAAAATATTCATTCACCATTTTTTTTGTTTGATCTATATCTATATTACCGGCTATTGAAAGAGTTGCATTCTGGGGTACATAATATGTTTTATAAAAATCTTTAATCTCTTCAATCGAAGCATTATCTATATATTGAGTCGGTTCTAAAGGTACCCAGCTATAAGGATATACTTTATAAGAACGTTTAAAAATTTCTTCTAATACATTGCTGTAAGGCTGATTTGTAAACCTCTGCGCACGTTCTTGTTTAATTATATTTTTCGCCGTTTCAACAGTAGAACTATCTATGTTTAAATACTGCATTCTCTCCGATTCAAGCCATAAACCTAAATCTAATTGATTGGAAGGAAGGATTTCATAAAAAATCGTTCTGTCCTGAGAAGTGTTCGCATTTAATTCCCCGCCGGCATCACGGACCAGTTTGTAATACTGTCCAGGGGCAATATCTTTTGTCCCGGCAAACATCAGACGTTCTAAGAAGTGAGCGAATCCGGTTTTACCTTTTTGTTCATTTTTAGAACCCACATGATATAAAACCGTTATCGCAACAATCGGAGCAGTTTTATCCTGATGAAGAATAATATGTAACCCGTTATCAAGATCATATTCGATAAAATTTATTTTTACTTGTGCTTTCCCACTGAACGAGAGAAAAAAGATTAATGGGATAAGAACAAATAATTTAATTCTCATTTTAAATTCCTATTAAATAAATAATGATTTGAATAACAAAGTGTTAAATTACAAATAATATGTTTGTAATTAAATGTACAACATTTTCTATTTACGAAGTTAATTGATGTACTAAATCAAAGTGTAATTTTTTAGTATTATTTTTATCAGTATCCGCATTTAAACCAAATTGGAGAATCACAAATGGATAAGGTTTTCTTTAATCATTTTAATGATTATCATTAGTTTTATAATTTACCGGTATAAATATTTAACATTATCCTAAAACTTTCCATGAAGACATTAACGATTTTCTTTATAGTACTATCATTTATAAATACTATAAATGCCCAACAATTTTATATCCAAGGGAAAGTAATAGACCAAAAGAATAAAGAATTATTAAGTTATACAAACATCAGGGTAGCAAACACAACAATGGGCACAGCTGCCAACAGAAATGGAGAGTATGAGCTTCGTTTTGCACCAGGTAATTATAAATTAATTGCTTCATACATCGGTTACAACTCAGATACTATTTCAGTAGATTTAACTAAAAATTTATCCGGCATTAATTTTTATCTTGTACAAACAAACGTCAATCTACCAGAAGTTACAGTAACGCCCGGCGAAAACCCGGCTATTAGAATAATTAAAGAGGCTATTAGAAGAAAAGATGAGCGTGAAAAAAAATTATTAAGTTACGAATTCGATGCTTACACCAGGGGTATAATAAAAACACAAAAAGATATTTCTGCAGGGAGCAATAGTGTAGGCTTAAATATAGGAAGCGACACTTCTGCTTTAAAAATTACCGGCATTCTTGAAAATGAAAGTAAGGGCTACTTTAAAAAGCCCGATAATTATAAAGAAATAATCGTAGCAAGAAAACAGAGCTCAAATTTTCCTTCATCTATAAATGTACTAACCGGCGGGAGAATAATTCAAAATTTTTATAACGATAATATTAATTTTTTAGGCAAAGATCTACCAGGCCCTTTAGCCGATAATGCGTTAAATTATTATTACTACTACATAAAAAAAATACTGGCAATAGATCATCAGATGGTATATCAAATTTATATGTCGCCCGATGACCCGAGTGATCCAGGATTTATCGGAAATATATTTATAACCGATAGTACATTTAATATGATTAAAGTTGATGTTGCACTTAATAGAGCGGCAAATATCGGGGGTTTATTTGACAGCGTGGAAGTCTTGCAGCAATTTTCAGAATTTCATGATTCAATTTATATGCCTGTGGATTACAGATTATTCATTACCGCTAACTTTTTAGGATTAGCCAAATTAGGATTTGAAATCAATTCTATACTTTATGATTATAAAATAAATCCTGATATAAATAATGATTTCTTTAACAAAGTAATATTATCTGTAACTCCCGGTGCTGATTCAAAAGATTCTACGTATTGGGCTAATGCCGTTACAGTACCAACTACAAAAGAAGAAGAAGCAGCATATAAAAGGATTGATAGTTTACAAAGTGTACCTAAATCTTTCTGGGATAATTTTTCACCGCTTTCAACCAGGATTAATTATTCGAAATATTTTTCAACCAGTGCACCATTGGGCATGTATCACTTTAACAGAGTTGAAGGCAACAGTCTTGATTTCGGATTCTTTCTTCATCGGGCAGCTGATCAAAGGCTTAATTCATCATTAAATTTTTCGTATGGGTTTTCGGATAAAAAACTAAAAAGTGAATTCAGGGCTTCTTATTTATTTGGTGATTACCGTACTTATAAAATTTCTGCTCATGCTTTCAATAAGCTCAACATACTTTTTGGTAATTCAGATGATTACAACGATCTTACAGCTACAATATTAGCACTGGTTTCAAAAGATGATTTTAGGGATTATTATTATTCTAATGGTTTTAATATAAATTTTTCAGGAGAGGTGCTTCCTATTCTCACAATGAGCGCAGGCTTTTTAAACCATACCGATAAAAATGCTTTCAAGAATACTGAGTTTTCTTTTTTTGCCAAAGACAGATTCTTCCGGCCAAATCCTCCTATATATGAAACAAAAGTAAATGCGGTACATTTAGGTTTAAATTTTGATTTCCGGGATTTTATTGAAGACGGTTTTTTTAGAAGAAGAACCTCTATGGGCAAATCATATTTTACTTTTGGAGGTGATATAAACTTTTCAAATAAAAGTTTCTTAAAGAGTGATTTAGATTATACTACATATGAATTTAATGCAAGAGGTATTATACATACCTTCAAATCAGCAGAATTAAATATTAAAGTTTTGGGTATGTATACTAAAGGTGAACTGCCTTATCAAATGCTTTATTCATTACCAGGGAACATCAATCTTACAGCTCAAAGTTTTTCATTTAGAACATTGAATATTAATGAAATATTAGGTGACCGGGTTATAACAATTTACTTAGAACACAATTTTGGAGATGAACTTTTTAGGTTGTTGGATATTCCCCTAGTAAAAGACTGGGAGCTTCAGCTTAATACATATCTTAATATTGCTTATTCAAATATCGGGAACGAATCAAAGTCAATATCTCCATACCCGATACAGACACTTAAGCATCCATTTTTTGAAGCCGGTTTCGGCATAGGCCAAATTTTATTCCCGCTGCAGCTTGATTTTACCTGGCGGCTGAACTACAGAGGAGAAAATAATTTTAGGATTGGGATAAACTCTTTCATTTTTTAGAACTCTGCATATCAAAATACCTTAAGACAGATTTCATTACTTGATCTCTTGATTGTTCTCCTTCTATTGTCTCAAACGGTATTCCCATTACTATTACTCCGTAATTTCCCTTGTATCCCACTCCAGCCGGGAACTCATTCTCACTGTACCTTAATATTACTTTACTGCCGTTATATGCTCCTATCGCATCCGGACTCTCTACTGCATATATCTTGTCATTCAATTTCGTGTTATATTCAAATGAACTGAACTTCGGCATAAACTCCGAATCTGCCGAGTATACTCCGCCTCCGCTTGATCCATGATCTGTATCTAGTCTATACTTTAAGATATTCTCTGCAAACTTTATGTCCGTTGTGTCTACCGGCTTTACCCTGAACAGATCACTTCCTACATAAGCTCCGCTGATAAAAATATTTCCTCCTCCTTCTAAATAATACTTTATTTCCTTCTGAAGCTTCGCCGGGATCGTCTTATACATTATTCCTCTCAACTTATCTTCCCTTGTTCTCTCCCAATCTGTCTTCTTCTGTTCTCCCAAGATCAAATCTACCAGGCTGTACTTCCTTAAATCTATCTCTCCTTTCTCCACCGACTTTACACTGGCACTCTCAAATCCATAGCCGTTCTCCATCAATGATTTTCCATGTATATACGGATAATCAAACGTATTACCAGCTATTACCTTGCCCTCATAGTCTGATCTGCTCGCCCCCCAGCCAGGATCATCATTTGTCTTCCACTGGGAGGTTGAATCATAATTATACTCTCTCCCGGTAAAGCTTATATCATACATATAAGGCACTCCTCTGTCTTCCCCGTTAACAAAGCCCGAATAGCCAGGTGTTGATACTATTGCCGGGGCTGATACTCTATCGAATCCGTTTACTATCAGTACCTTTTTCTGTTCATTCGGCATTCTGCATACTGACAATATCTCTGACGGGAAACTTTCTCCTCCAGAATTTATCGCCGTCACCTTATAGCTGTATATATGACCAGTCTTTATATTACCTATCTCTGCATACGGATGGTCTACTATCTGCCCGTTGTCAAAGTCTCCTGAGTCTATCCTTGTATAAACTATATACCTATCTGCTTTTGCTGTTGGTTCAAGCGAGTCTGCTGTCGGCTCCCAGCTGAGCTTTACACTATCTCCCTTTATCTCACTTCTGAAATCTGTCACCGGAAGTGGTTCAACTACATACTTAAAATGATCTTGTACTGACAAGAAACGGAGCATTCCCTTATACATCGCTCTCGCTACATCAAACTTAAATCGAGGGTCTTGTGCAAATTGCATATCCAGAAAATTTTGGTGAGATAATAACTCAATTAATACTGCCGGAACATTCGGACGATATACTTCACTGTATTGCTGTGGATAGGCATCATTAGAAGGCTGCTCATCCATAATTTGCCTTCTGTTCCACTCTGGATCAAATTTATTACGAATATCATTTACTATTTGTGTCTGCATAATATCAGCTAAATCTCTGCTTGCAAGTCTCGATGTTCCATCAGGAAAATCTGTTACGGAATTTTCTCCTTTAATGCCATAAAGAGCAAGTGTTCCTATTGTAGTATTATTATGCGTAACACCGGCATCGGTATGAAATGCCAAAGAAAGATCCATCGGTATACCTAATCCTTTTTCTTGTACATCATTTAAGGATGAACCATTAAGATAATTTATATACTTGCTTCTATCTTGTTTATCGTCATTATAATCATCGCTGTCATTATTAAAGCTGTAAAGTGAATCGGGTATGCCGGCATACTGCAGATAATATCTGCTTCCTTCGACAAACTTAGGTCTTCCGCTTGTGCTGCCCGCCCTAACTACAATTCCCATTCCTCCGCCAAATCTTATACCATCGGCTGAAATAATTTTTCCTGCTTCACTGCTTTGATTTATTAATTCAACTTTGTCTGTTTTGGGATGATATCCTTTTTGAAATTTAAACTTTCCTAGAAACTGCCATGTACTTCCCCCAATTTGCTGATTAACTTCAAACTCAGTTTTAGTGCCCCCGTGATAAACTAAGTATTGCGCATCGGATACATTTTCATCAGAAGCATTATATGAAATATATACTGAATAATAACCTGTCTCGGGAATTTTAGGAATCCAACTTGCTGACGCTGTTGAAATAGAATCTGAAATTATTGTTCGGTAGGTCCCCTTAGTAAAGGGATTATAATCTACAGGGTAAGGAGGATTACCGATTGAAAATCCTTCTTGTTTTCCAGTCATCCATAAATTTTTTTTATTTGTGCTTTTCTCAATATAATTTTTTGAAGACACATCTTCATGACTATCATTATCAACCACGACTGAATATGTTTGAACATCTCTTTCCCGGGGATCAAATACAACAGCACCAGCATTTTCCAGCATTGGAATTAAATATGGGATACAAAAAGATGAGGGCAGTAAATCTTCTACAGATTGAAATAATCTTGGGCGTTGCCATTCCCATCTGCCTTCCTTGGAATTATAGTACCAGCCATGGCTGGGAGCTACTGCAATATTTCGATTAAACAGTCCATTAGATGGTGTAAGATTTTTACTTATATTTTTGACGACAGGATTTGGTCTTTCTCCTTTACGGTTAGGAATTCTTGCTTCATCATATTGGCTTTTATTTTTCCTGAAATAATTTGGTATTAAATCTTCAATTGGATAACCTAAAGTTAATATTGAATATTTATAATCTTTTAAGCTATTCCCAAAATATTTCTTAACTTCAGAATAAATTTTGTCTACATTCTTTTCTCTAAACGGAATAAAAGAAAACTGCCTGTTAAATAATATTTGTACTTTTTTATCAGATGAATCAATTGCAAATTTTCCTACTTTTGAACCATAAGGAATTTGAAAGGATAAGTTTCTTTTAATTACATCGTTCTTAAAGTTTTCAATTTTTTTAGATAGAGGGATTTTAGACGGTTCGGTTTTTTCTTGAGTTGTAATTTCTCTAGAAGTACAGTTGAATAGTAGTAAAGGTAGTATAAATATTATTGAAAGCTTAATTAATTTCAGCATAAGTTAATTTTTACTAGAATATAATAATGATGTTTATTTATGAACGACCTGAAATACCGGATAAATTATTCCCGGTATCTCAAGTTTACTTATTTCTTGTTTTAATATTAAAATTATGTTTCCTTTACAATCCAAAATACCTTAAGACAGATTTCATTACTTGCTGCTCTTATCTGTTGCTCCTTCTATTGTCTCAAATGGTATTCCCATTACTATTACTCCGTAATTTCCCTTGTATCCCACTCCAGCCGGGAATTCATTCTCACTGTATCTTAATATTACTTTACTGCCGTTATATGCTCCTATCGCATCCGGACTCTCTACCGCATATATCTTGTCATTCAATTTCGTGTTATATTCAAATGAACTGAACTTTGGCATAAACTCAGAATCTGCCGAGTATACTCCGCCTCCGCTTGATCCATGATCTGTATCTAGTCTATACTTTAAGATATTCTCTGCAAACTTTATGTCCGTTGTGTCTACCGGCTTCACCCTGAACAAATCACTTCCTACATACGCTCCGCTTACAAGTATATTTCCTCCTCCTTCTAAATAATACTTTATCTCCTTCTGAAGCTTCGCTGGGATCGTCTTATACATTATTCCTCTCAATGTATCTTCCTTCGGTCTCTCCCAATCTGTCTTCTTCTGTTCTCCCAGTATCAAATCTATTAAGCTGTACTTCCTTAAGTCTACTTCTCCATTCTCCACTGACTTTACACTCACACTCTCAAATCCATAGCCGTTCTCCATTAATGATTTTCCATGCACGTACGGATAATCAAACGTGTTACCAGCTATTACCTTACCCTCATAGTCTGATCTGCTCGCTCCCCAGCCCGGATCATCATTTGTCTTCCACTGGGAGGTTGAATCATAATTATACTCTCTCCCGGTAAAGCTTATATCATACATATAAGGCACTCCTCTGTCTTCCCCGTTAACAAAGCCCGAATAGCCAGGTGTTGACACTATTGCCGGGGCTGATACTCTATCGAATCCGTTTACTATCAGCACCTTTTTCTGTTCATTCGGCATTCTGCATACTGACAATATCTCTGACGGGAAACTTTCTCCTCCAGAATTTATCGCCGTCACCTTATAGCTGTATATATGACCAGTCTTTATATTACCTATCTCTGCATACGGATGGTCTACTATCTGCCCGTTGTCGAAGTCTCCCGAATCTATCCTTGTATAGACTATATACCTATCTGCTTTTGCTGTTGGTTCCAGTGTGTCTGCTGTCGGCTCCCAGCTGAGCTTTACACTATCTCCCTTTATCTCACTTCTGAAATCTGTCACTGGAAGTGGTTCCACTACATACTTGAAATGATCTTGGACTGACAAGAAACGTAGCATTCCCTTATACATCGCTCTCGCTACATCAAACTTAAATCGAGGGTCTTGTGCAAATTGCATATCCAGAAAATTTTGGTGAGATAATAGTTCTACCAATAAGGAAGGTACGTTAGGATTACGTGATTCACTATAACCCGCATTTTCAAGAGCTCTTCGATTCCATGCGGGATCATATTTTTTTCTTATATCATTCACAATTTGTGTTTGTACAATATCACCTAAATCTCTGTTTGCCAAACGGGACATACTATCCGGAAAAACAGTTTTAAAATGCGCATCTCTAATACTGTAAGCTACAAAAGTACCAACCGTGGTATCATTGTGTGTAATACCGGCATCTGTATGAAATGCCATAGAAAGATCAATCGGAATTCCCAGTCCCTTTGCATCTCTATCACGGTTTGGCCCGAACGGTTTACCATAAAGATAATTTACATATTCAGGCCGGCTTTGATAATCATCATTATAATCATTTTCTCCTTTGTTTAAATCATAAACTAAAGTATCGGGCATACCGGCATACTGCAGATAATAACGTGCGCCTTCAAAAATTTTTTCACGTCCGCTTGCTCTGCCGCCTCTAGCAATTACACCTATTCCTCCTCCGAATCTTACTGCATCGGCTGAAACAATTTTACCGGCTTCAGAACTTTTATTTTGTAATTCTACTTTATCTGTTTTAGGATGATACCCTTCTTGAAATTTAAATTCTCCAAGATAAATCCAGGTACTGCCCCCAATCTGCTGATTAATTTTGAATTCGGTTTTACTTCCATCATGATAAACTATATAATTAGCATCACTAACATTTGTGTCTGATGCATTATAGGAAATATATACCGAGTAATATCCTGTAGAAGGAATATTTGGAATCCAGCTTACAATGGCTGAAACAGAAGTATCTGATTTTATAGTTCTGTATGTACCTTTGGTAAAGGGATTATAATCATTTGGATAGGGTGGATTTCCAACTGCGAAGCCTTCTCCGTGACCTGTCTGCCATTTATTCTTTCTCGATTTACTGCTTTCAACATAGAACTTGGATTTTAAATCCTGCTTCGAATCATTATCAACAACTACTGCATATTTTTGGATATCTCTTTCACGCGGATCGAATACAACTGCACCAGCATTTTCCAGCATTGGAATTAAATAAGGAACCACAAAAGAAAGTGGTAATTTGTCTTCCACTGTTTGGAATAATCTAGGACGCTGCCATTCCCAGCGGTCTTTTTTATTATTATAGTACCATCCATGACTCGGCCAAACAACAATATTTCTATCATACAATCCATTGGTAGGGATAAAACTTTTACTAACATCTCTCACGACAGGCAAAGGCCTTTGCTTAACTCCTTTTGGTAAACGGCTGTAATCATAATCAGCCGTATCTTTTCTAAAATAGTTCGGAACTAAAGTTTCAATAGGATAATGTAATGTTCTTATCGAATATTTATAATCATTAAAAGAGGGGCCAAAAATATTTTTTACTGTTTTGTATATTAAAGCAACATTGCTGTCTCTGAACGGAATGTATGAGAAATTTCTGTTAAAATCTATTATTACAGTCTTTGCTGCCGTATCGATTAATATTGTGTCAACCTTTGAACCGGCTGGTATTTTAAATGCAAGGTTATTCGCCTTAAAATCAATTTCAAATTCATTTGCTTTATCAAAAACAGTCATCTTTGCTTTTACAGGAAAAACGTCTTTAATAATCGGTTCCGAACTGCAACTATAAAATATTATTGCGATTGTAAAAAAGATAATTGGTTGTATAAGGTATTGCTTCATAATTTTTCTCGATAAGTATATTAGAAATATTATAATAAATATAGTAGCACTAAAAATAAAAAATTTAATAGTCTATCACATCTTTATATCAAATAATTCTTTTATACGAATGTTAAATACTAATGCACGCTAAATTGTTTTGATCACAATAATTATTGCATGCTTCAGGTCACTTCAAGTCAAAATTGGCATTATGTTTAATCATTTATATATTTGGAATACAGTGGATATTAGAATTATATAAAAATTCTTTTAAATGCTTCTTTAATTAAGACTCTATCGTTGTTTTAAACTATCTATCAGAAAATTATTATGAATAAAAAATCTTTAAATCTACTTGAAAATACGGATCAAGACGAACCTCTTAAGAAAGACATTCGTGAGCTTGGAATTATCTTGGGTAATGTTCTTAAAGAACAGGCCGGAAATAACATTTATGAAATGGTAGAAAAACTTCGACATCTAACAAAGCAGCTACGCACTGAGTTTAATGAACAAACCAGAAAAGAAATACTAGCATTAATCGACTCTCTAGGTATAGAGGATGCATACAAAGTTGTAAGAGCTTTCTCAATTTATTTTATTCTTGTAAACGCAGCTGACGAAGTTCATAAAATTAGAGTTCAAAGGAATGATTTGATTAGGCAGGCTAAACCGCTCAAAGGTTCGGTTCAGGATGCTTTAACAGAACTTAACAAGGAAAAACTGAGCAAAGATGAAATAAAAAATATTCTCGGTAAAATTGAAATTATTCCGGTATTTACTGCTCATCCAACGGAAGCAACCCGGCAAACAATATTGAGAAAGATATTGAAGATAAGCAAATTGCTTTTACAAAGAGAATTATCAATAAACACCTTGGAAGAAAGTGAATCAATAAATCTAAATCTTCAATCTGAAATTACTTTATTATGGCAGTCGAATGAAATAAGATTTCAAAAAGTTACAGTTAACGATGAAATTCAACACGGCCTTTTCTTTTTTAAGGAAGTTATTTATGATGTTATACCTAAATTTTACATAAAGCTGAATTCAAATCTTAAATCATTATTTAAAATGGAAGATCCTTCCCCTGTTATCATTAAATTCGGATCATGGATTGGAGGTGATAGAGACGGTCATCCTTTCGTAACTGTTGATTTAACTAAAGACACTATGCTAAATAATAAAAAGCAGATAATAAATTTATATCAAAGAGATTTAGAACAGCTCTATACCGAATTGAGCTCTTCATTAAAAATTGCAAAGGTTAATCCGGATCTTTTTAAATCCACCAAATATGATAACTCGCTTTTAGGTAAGCAGAATACCGGCGGAATTCTTCGCGATCCATCGGAAATTTATCGTGCTAAAATTCTATTAATTTCTTTAAAATTGGAGGAAGCAAAACAAAATTCTAATTTAGGTTATAAAAAATCCAAAGACTTTATAGATGACCTGTACTTAATATTCAATAGTCTAAATGATAATAACGGGAAAATTATTGCCGAAACAATAGTATTGCCTTTAATATATAAAGCGCAAACATTCGGTTTCCGTTTAGCGGCGCTGGACATAAGGCAGAACGCTTCTTTAATAAATGAAGCAATCATTGACATATTAAAGTACTCTGAAGTTTGTGATAATTTCAAATCATTCCCGGAGGAAGAAAAGATTAGAATACTAACAACAGAAATACTAACATCCAGGCCGCTTAAAAATTCTTTCAGCAAATTAAGCGAATCAACACAACAGGTTTTAGGTGAACTTGGAATTATTAAATGGGGAAAGGAAAACATAGCCTTTAATGCATGCAACGATTATATAATTAGCAATTGTTCTTCTGTGAGTGATGTATTGAGTGCAATTCTTCTAGCAAAAGAAGCCGGCTTAATTTCTGTTTTAAATAAAAAAATTACTTTCTCTAATTTTGATGTACTTCCCCTTTTTGAAACAATCAGCGATCTTCGGCGAGCCGACCAAATAATTAAAGAACTTTTTGAAAATAAAGCATATTCACAGCACTTAAAACTCAGAGGAAAAGTACAAAAAATAATGATAGGATATTCCGACAGCAATAAGGACGGCGGAATTGTAACTTCCAATTACGAATTGTATAAAGCTCAAAGAAATTTAAAACGCTTGTGCGATA
>CAVQBN010000007.1:0-81714 GCA_963710735.1 uncultured Bacteroidota bacterium
TGAAAATCTCAGATGAATAATTTGGAATGGTTAAACTAAGTTCCCCGAAAAAACTTATGGTATATTGTAATTTTTTATTTACAGAAAGTCAATTTATTTGTTTAATAAAG
The DNA here is from genome assembly GCA_963710735.1 of uncultured Bacteroidota bacterium. Lineage (GTDB taxonomy): Bacteria > Bacteroidota > Ignavibacteria > Ignavibacteriales > Ignavibacteriaceae > FEN-1297. The sequence continues at coordinate 111 of CAVQBN010000007.1, forward strand.
TTTAATTCTTATAGGATCTTACTTCATAACCGCTAGTTTGCAGGGACAAGTTACGACTTGTCCCTACATCTTATTTTTACTTTTAGTTAATATCATACGATACTATTTTAGGAGAATCATTTTTTTAGTATTTATAAACTCACCGGCTTTTAATTGATAAAAATAAACTCCGCTGGAAAGATTCGATGCATTGAAATTTATTTCATATCTTCCTTTGTTTTGATACTGATTAACAAGTGTCCTTACTTCCCTGCCTAATATATCATAAACCTTTATCGTCACTAACCCGTTTTTGGGAACTTCGTATTGTACTATAGTACTAGGATTAAAAGGATTAGGGTAATTTTGATAGAGCCGGAATTGAACGGGTGTATTTTTTATGTCATTTACTGCAGAAATATTTACCGGGTATTTTAATGTAAGGTTATCTACATAAATAGTTCCCGAAGTTGATTCTCCTTGTACTTTATTACCGGTGAGTTGAATTTCAATTTTATTTAATTCTAAAGGGTAAACTAACGGAGCATTACCCGTTAATTCAACAAGGCCTGTCATAGGTGCATTAATTTTATCAAATGCCGAGCTGTCATTTAGATACTTTTTGCCCGAAGCTTTAAAGATATTTGAATCAGCATCAGAAAAAAGATAATAGAGCAAATGCTTTCGTCCGTCTGATTTTACATCAAGAAAGATAGAATCAGGAATTCCAAAAACACGTATGTCTTTATTTAAATAAATCAAATATGATGATATTAATGAATTATAAGTGAATTTATAATATATTTTAAAGGATGCATTCCCTTCTGATTTCTGATCTGTTGCAAGAGTAACAGTAAGTGAATCCAGGTTTTCTCCGGAAAAAGTCCAGCCGCTTAAGTTATCCATCTCATCAAAGCTTTCTACTCCGCTGGCAACTTCTACACTAACAACACATGTATCGCTGTATCCGTTAAATGAGGCAATAATATCTGTAGTTCCGTTTTTTTTACCTTTAAATAGACCTGTTGAATCAATAACCCCGACTGACGGATCTGTTGAAATTAAATTAAATTTCGTTATAGGAAGATCATGGAGAACGGAATCTGCATCATAAGTATTAATTGTTATTTGAACTGTTCTCGTTGTGTCGGTTACGGCATACTTTGGATTTACAACAAAATATTTAAAATCATAAGTTTTTACAAAACAAGAATCAGTTGTATTATTAAAATTAGCATATACGTATCCGCTGTCCGGCTGGCTTGCGGGTGTGAATATACCAGTTGGTTTTATTGTTCCAAGTCCGCTGTCGCAGGAATATTGAATCATAGATGGAGGCAGAATAATTCTGTTGCCGTTTTTATCTAATGCGGTTGCTGAAAAACTAAAGTTGTCGTACCGAAAAACTTTAATCGATTTTGCAGTTAAATCAAATGAAGTAAAATCTTGCGCCGAAGATGAGGCAAGAACCATTAAAGTATAAATGAAATTTGAACCGAATACACGAAGGCTGTCTTCATTTCCGCCATGACCCATAAGAGGAAAGAAAGCTCCTTGATTATATATTCCAAGTTCTGTAGCAACCCTTGATATAGCTACACCGCCAAATAATTTTATACCAAAATCATTTGATATACCGCTATCAGGCGGTACAATCGTATCTAGCAGGCCATGGAAATTTGCTACCGGTACTTCGCCGGCATTAATCCACAAAGGGTTTAAAATTGCGCCGCAATAATTTATAATACCTTTAATATCAGTTGAATAACCCGGATTCCCGCTTGTGCCTTCTATATCTCCCCATTTAGCCTGATCTATATCTGCCGGAATTTCATTCTCATTCCAATAAGCGTAATGAACAGCAATCATAGATCCTGCTGATGAACCTTCTAAATAAATTTGGGAAGTATCAATACCGTATTTGGCAGCATTAGCCCGGAAGTAGCGAACAGCAGCTTTGGTATCCTGCACGCCCCGTAATAAAGCTTCCAATATTGTTCTTACCCCTTTTGGAGATTCAATTCCAATTCTATAATCTATTGTTGCAGCTACATAACCGCGTCTCGCAAAGTCTTTACAAAATGGATCCATTTCTGTTCTTGAACCGCTTATTAGGCTTCCACCATGTATACATATTACGAGCGGTCTACGTTTTAGAGTATCCCCCGTTGGCTGATAAAAATCCAAATACAGCGAATCTGTTGTTCCGCTAAGGCTAAGACTGCTTCCGAATCCAATATCATAAGTTATTGTGTATGATGGAAAAATCAAATCCCTATATCGCGTTTGCGCCTCTGTTGCTGTTATAAATAAAAAAGACAAAACAATGGTGAGGATTTTTAACAAAGAATTGTAAAAAGATTTCATAGTAATTTCTCCTTTATCGAAATTAGTTAACTCCGATCTTAAATAATTATAATGCTAAAGATGATACTATCTTTTTAAATTCATTATGAAGTTTTTTTTAGAATAACAATAAATTTCGTTCTAACATTTATTGTCATTAAAATATGTAATGTCTGATTCATTGTAAATAATTTTTATTAAATTTCTTCATACGGTTAATTACATATTTTATCTTAACTAATAAAAACATTTCAATTTTTCATAACCTATGAAATTCCGCCTTTTCTAAATGAATGCCAACAACAAGCCCGGTATGAAAATAACAGAGACAAATTACAGTAAAAGATTTTGTCATTTTTACTTTTCCTAAGACATACCAATAATATCCCAATTGGATCACGACTAAGAAATGACTACAACAATAATAGATTTGACTACGCAAGAAAATCGTTAGTCTTTTAGATTTGCATTGTTAAAATTGTTATGGTGAATAAATAAGGAAATAATCATGAAAATCGTAGTAACAGGATAATTAGGACATATAAGTAAACCTCTCACAAAAGAATTATTACAAAAAGGTCATTCGGTTACAGTCATCAGTCATAACCAGGAAAGGGAAAAAAATATTGAAGCTTTAGGCGCTGTTGCAGCAATCGGTACAATGGAAGATGCAGATTTTCTTACAGCAACTTTTAAAGGCGCCGACGCAGTATATTGCATGATATCTGCAGGCAATTCTTATTCCGATAATGATTTTGATCTAAAGAAATATACTATCAGAATAGGAAATAATTATAAAAAAGCAGTTCAACAATCGGGTGTAAAGCGAATAGTTTTTCTAAGCAGCATTGGTACACACACAGATAAAGGAAACGGTCTTCTTGCATTTTATTATCATATCGAGAAAATTCTAAATGAATTACCTTCCGATGTTGCAATTACATTTATGCGTCCCGTCGGTTTCTACTATAACTTGCTGCGATTCATAAACACGATAAAAAAACAAGGCGTCACCGCAACAATTTATGGAGGCGATGTACCCAAACCATGGGTTGCCGGGTTGAAAATATTGACTAGTAAACTTTAACACCGTAATTATCATAGAGTTGCTGATTTAGCTCTTTTAACTAAGTATTTGATAAAACTTCTATATCTGGATGATATTAGATTATAAATTATTCATTACTTGTATTTAGACAGATTTTACGTTTTATAGGCCTAAGGTTTAATATATTCAGAATTTCATCAGGAATTTTCCGAGAATAGTACTTTTTCTTCTATTATATGAATAGAATTAGTATTACAATTACAAAAGTTTTGTAAATATGAAAATAAAGGATCCAGAGAAATCCAGTTTAGATTTAAGAGCAAGGAAGGAACCCTACTTAGAGAATTGCCGTTCTAAAGAAATGGTTTTCAATAAAGTATATGAATGCCATATCACTAATCCGCCATGTGAATATTTTACTAACTTTGGAAATGCTAAATTTTGCAATCACCCTTTGAAATCTGAAATTGCAAAACGAGCCAATGGAAATAATTAAACTTTCCGGCTCCGATAAAGATCTAGCTTGATAAGATAAAGTTTATTAGATAGATTTATTAAAATATGACTATTGGATTGATGATAATAACCTTTTAATATGAGGTATTTGCCTGCGAGTTGCTTCGGCACCGCGCTCAACTATGCCAGGTATTTTATTTACATCGAACATAGATAATGGTTCATCAAATTCAGGCATAATTGTAAATATTTCAGAATGATGAGCCAGATTGTTAAATGCAAAAGAAGCTTTTAAAATATTGTTCATATAAATAGCAGTCATCTGTTCCTGAACAGCAGTTAGAGAACGAAATCTTTTTCGATAATCAATTGAAAACCCCATGGCTATAATTATGCCGGCTCCATTTTGAATAGCAGTATCAATCGGCAACGGATCTGATGCAGCCCCATCAACTAAAAGTTTTCCATTTATCTTCCAAGGCGGAAAAATAATCGGTAATGCTATGCTGGCCCTAATTGCATCAAATAATTTCCCTTCAGAGATCGCAACTTTTTCGCCATTCATCATATCGGTCGCAACTACAATTAATGGTTTTTTAAGATCTGCAAAAGTTCTATCATGAAAAATATCATTTAACTTTGAATTTAAAACGGAATCATCAACAAGCCCGCTTGTTTCAGTATACTTAAGAGTGCCGTCTTTAGATGCTTTTAAATTCAGCATATAATCCTGCATAAGTTCAGTAGTCCAGGTTTTTTCAGACCGCATTCTAATTTCATCCACACTCATACCCATAGCAATCCCGGCGCCGTAAATACTGCCTGCGCTGCAGCCCACAACCAGTTCCACGTCAATATCTTCTTCAACGAGTGTCTGCCACATACCCAGGGAAGCAGCGCATTTTATAGCCCCGGAACCAATAACTAATGTTATTCCTTTACTGTTACTATCATTAGAAGGCATAAAGTTTTAAACCTCAATTCATTATTAAAATAGAAAAAATAAAATAACCGTGATTTGAAATAACCTGATTGACATTCATTTTTAGCTGAATTTAATTTTTATGAAAAACTTTTTACTGCGGAATCTACATCAGGAAATATTTTCAAGATATTATTAAAGCCTGTTAATGACAATACCTTATAAACATCAGGCTGGATATTAGCAAGACGCATATCGCCATTCATGAATCGCGTTTCCTTGACTGCCGTTAAAAGCATTCGTAAGCCGGCGCTGCTGGTATATAGCACATCATTAAAATCAGTAATTAAATTGATATTGCCTTTTGCAATATGTCCTCGTATGTGTTCCGTTATTTTTGGTGCAGTTAATGCATCAATATCGCCTGATATTTTAATAACTACAAAGTTTTCAATTAGACTATCCTGAATATCCATAAATTATCCTTAATTAAGATTTATTAAATCAATCTTTTTTCCAGTATGATACAATTACTGTTATCAGATCCTTTAGTGTATTCTATTTTATCCATTAATCCATTAACCAATTTTATTCCTAGCCCGCCAATTTCCCGGTTTTCCCAATCTGCATTGATATCAGGCAATTCATATTCTTCAGGAATAAATTGCTTACCGTAATCATATATTTTAAGTACGGCTTTGTCTTTTCCCAAAATAAATTCAATTTTTATAATCCCGGCCTCTTGCCCTTCATAGCCATATTTAATAATGTTCGTACACATTTCTTCGGCAGCAAGTTTAAAAGCAAAAACTAAATCATTATTTAGTCCGCAATACAAAACTGCATTCTCAACAAATTCTCTTAACTCTTCAAGATTATCATACTCTGCTTTTCTGATAATTGAATGTCTATTTTCATCAGGAGATAATTTTCTTCTTAATGTTATTTGAGTTATATCATCATATTGATCCTGAGATCCTATATGCTTGTCCAGATTAGAATTAAGATTATAAAGCATACTAAAACCTGAATCCCATGTTTCAGCAATTAATTCTAATAGTTTCTCTTCACTAAATAATTCTTGCCTGCTGTTTTTTGCATCGGTAGTTCCATCAGTGTATGCAAATAAAATATCGCCCGGATTCAGTATAATCGAATTTACTGTATAATTCATATTTGAAAACATCCCTATCACAGGGCCTGTCGGAAGCAGTTTATTAATAATTTTTCCCCGGCAGTCAATGATTATCGGTGCTTCAAGTCCCCCATTTATATAGTGTATTTCATTTTTTTCAGGATCCAGGATACCGAAAAATATTGATGCAAACATATTTGCTTTGCTATGGGTTTCGGCAATATAGTTATTAGTATTTAATATTATATTTTTCAATGCGAACCTTACATCATCAGATGCTTTTTCCTTAGAACTGTATGCACGCAGCAAACTTCTAAACAAGACCATGAATAATGCAGCACCAACACCTTTATCACAGACATCACCAATTACAAACGCAGTATAATTTGTATCACCAATTTTAAATAAATCATAAAAATCGCCGGCAACCTGTCTTGCAGCCTTAAAGCTGGCATAAAATTCCCATCCTTCGATTTCTCTTAACACATCAGGGAAAAAGCCGGATTGTATTTGTCTTCCAATTTCCAAATCATTTTCTGCAACATTTAATGCTTTTTCTTTCTGCGAAAATAACCTGGCATTTTCAACCGAGCTTGCTACCTGTATAGCAATTGTTTTAGCAAGATCAATTTCACTTTTATTGAATTTATAATCCAATTCTATAGGCGGTAAAATGATGACTCCAATAACTTTCATAAGTGACATTACAGGTACAATAAGAACATTATTTATTCCTTGCAGCTGTTTAAAAGCTTGCAGATTTTCATTATGAGGATTATTGGAAATATTTTCAACTACGACCGGTTTCCTGGATTCAATTACGCTTAACAAGGATTCATTATTTTTTAAATCGATTTCGGTTCCGATAGAAACTTCCTTGTCGGCGGTGCCTGAATGAATTGCAGCTATCGTAAGTTTTGTCCTATCATCATTAAACAAAGCTATACTTGCACTTTCAACCGGGAATATCTTAATAAGTTCTTCACAGGCACTTTGCATTACTTCATTCAAATTCAGTGATGAATAAACTTTTTCAGAAAGCTGATTAATACTCCCCAATTCAATTGCTCTATCCATCAACATAATATTAATTTTATTTATTTCTTCTGTTTGTTCCTGAACGCTTTCCCTCAAAACTTTTTCAGACTGTTTCAAAGCTTCAACAAGCTTCTCCTGCGCCGAATATTTTTCTTTCTTTTCATGTTTAATTCGATCAGGAATAGAAATAGGAGAAAGTATCATTAATGCTAAGAATCCTATTTCCATCCCGCTTTCTGTTAATAAATTTGCCGGTAATAGGTTATATGATTTTAAAATGAACAGTATTATACCTAAAAAGAATAAACTCCATGGGGCAATAACGAGGAGGGACTTTCGATTTCCACTTTTATAACTTAGAAGTCCGGCTGCTACAAGAGTTATAATCGTAACAACAGTTAAAATCGCAGATAATTTAATAATAACAGCATTACCTAAAAAGGACGAAAACAGCATGCCTAAAATAAATAGATTTCTTTCTATAATAAGAATTTTTTCAAAAAGAGGATTAAAGCTTTTTACTTTTAGTAATAAGCGGTAAAATTCGATTGAAGACGCGAGTGAAGCAAAAATGAACAACGGCAAGCTTTTATTATTCAGCCAAAATAAATTCGGCCGAATATATTGAAACGTAAACCCGTTGATAATAAGCAGTGCTAAGCCGCATGTTAGAATAAATATTATTAGATAGATATAACTTTTATCTTTAAATCCGGTATAAAGAGAAAAATTATAAGCAATCATAAGGAGCATAACTCCCAAAAAGAAACCAACAAAAATCGGCTCATTAAAAATTTGATACGACAATATATTTCCGGGTCAATACTTAAGGTTTATAATCATTTATTTAAATTATTCAACTGCCTTTTTACCTGCACTGCGTACAACAAACAAGTAACAATTCCTAAGAAAAACAGCCTCATAATGCCTATGTGGTATACATTTAAATTTTAAACTAAAAAAAATAAATTACTTATCGTGAAGGGCCATTTAAGTTAGTTCATTCATTTAAATTTTACAACAATCATTATCCATTTTTTAATGAATATTGGCTCAAATGTAACAGAATTGATATCCATCAATTCCAGGGTTAATTTTTAACAGTATGAATCATAATAAACTTTGTAGCGGTTAAATACAGACGGTATACTAAATTACTCTTTATTTAAAATTGTTGATTAAAAATAAATAACAATCTGGACGGAGGGATAATGAACACAAAAGTATCGAAGAAGCGTTGCTGCGAAGCAGTGGTAAAATTGAAGCAATAATCTCCGTAAACCGGACGGAATCGTAAGATTACATTAGACTGAAAAATACAGCTTATATTCTCCGATAAAAGGATATTAAATCAACTTAGGAATTATTACATAAAATGTTGTGCCTTCTTCTTCATTTGAAGTAAAACTGACTTCACCTTTTAGATATTTTTCTGTAAGAAATTTTATGCTGTAAGTTCCAATCCCTCTTCCCTCTCCTTTAGTGGAAAAGGACCTGTGAAATATTTTAGATTTATTTTCTTCAGGGATTGCAGTTTGATTATGTACCCGGAATTTTACAACATCATTTCCGGCAATACAGCCGACATTTACAGATCCTCCCGGCAGAGAAGCTTCGATAGCGTTCTTAATCAAATTACCGAGTACCCGGTTTAATATTATACGGTCGGTCTTAATTTCCAAAGTTTCAAAATCAGCATCAATTACCAAACTCTTATTTTCCTTTTCTAATATTTGTTTAAACGTAACAACCGTATTATTAAAAACGTCCAACGTGTTTATGCTGATGACATTTAATTTTATCTCTGATTTATCCGATGAAAGAATAAATCGATGAGATATAATCTCTTCCAGAATTTGATTAGACAAAAAGGCAATATTATTGTTTATCTTAATTTTTTCCCGGTCATTAACAGATTTGTCTTCAAGAAACTCAGTATAATTTTTTAAGTTGCCGGCGGTATTTAAAATATCATGGAAGAAGAATCTTTCAATTTGTTTCCGCTCAGAAATGTCCTCATAAATTCCTACAATATTCTTAATCTTTACTTCGTCTGAAATTATCGGGGCAAATGATGCTTTTAGAGAAATTATTTTCTTAGAAATTACAGATTGATAATTCCCTTCATAATTCCCTACTAAACCGGTAAGAGCAATTTCAAACGCTTCTTTCAATTTTTTATCTTCCGATCTAATTAAATGGAAACCCACTGCATCTTCTTTTTTTATATCAAATATTTGTAAGAATGTATCGTTACAGTCCATTAATATTCCATCGGAATCATACTGAGCTATGCCAAGCGGAACATTGGAAAATACCAAACGATATTTTTCTTCACTTATTTTTAATGCTTCTTCGGCTGTTATCTTTTCGGCAAGTTCCTGCTGCACTGAGTTAAATAATAGGGAATTATTTATTGCCAGGGTAATTTGGTCGGCTAATGTCTTCAGCACATCTATATCTTCCTCTGAAAAAGCATTTTTCTTATTGCATTGAATATCGAGAATACCGTAAACTTTAGTCCCTATTTTTAAAGGGATGCATAATTCCGAACGGGTGTTTATCATATCGGGATAAACATTCACATAATGCGGATCGATGCTTACATCATTTGCAATTGCAATATTACCGGTTTTAGCTGCCCAGATGATTATGCCTTTTTCCAGGCGTATTTTTATATTCCGTTTAAACATTTTTACAAAATCACCGGCAATTGCATTTACAATTACACAATCTTCCTCCTCAAGGTATGTCAAAAGAGAAACATGATTATAGTTGAAATTTTCATGAATCAGCTTAACAGCGATATCCAATATAATATCCAGTTCAAGAGTACCCGCAACTTTACTTCCCATATCATTCAACAACTTTAGTCTTGCCGTTTTCTGCTTTAAGTTTTCTTCATACCTTTTTCGTTCCGTAATATCAACGATAATTCCCCTTAAACCTTTAATTTCGCCATTTATTTCAATTGGATTGGCAGAACGCAATTGCCGGAAAGGAAGAACCGTCTTTTCGAATTACTGTAATACTCAGTTCCGCCATGATGGATTATTTTTTAATCGTTTTATTCATCACTTCCATAAAAAACATGGTGCTGAGCAGGATCGATTAAATTAAAAATGTTAAGTCTTTTTCAATTTCATCAAGCGAATAGCCGGTAGCTTCATGCAAGCACGGTTAGCAAATGTAAATCTGCCTTTAATATCGAATTCAAACACAGGCTGGGGAAGAAAGTCCGCAAATTCCCGGAATCTTTTTTCACTTATCGCGCAGTGCTTCTTCGGCATGCTTGCGGTCTGTAATATCAAGAGCGACACTGCTTAAACCCACTATTTTCCCATCTTTATAAATAGGATTAACTAACAGATTAAGCCAGCCTTCATTTCCGGTACTTGTTAAAATACGAACATCGACACTCGTATTTGGTGTAGGATTTATAATTTGTTCTTTAAAGATAGAATGAGTTACTGATCGGCTTTCCGGATGTACAAATCTTAGATAAAATTTCCCGATTAGGTCTTGATTTTTCACACCAAATTTAGAATAAGCAGCTTCATTAAGGTAAGTGAATTGCCCGCGCTGGTTAGTGCTGAAGAGTATGGCTTTTGTTCCTTCAACAATATTGCGGAATTTCATTTCGGATATTTTTATTTCTTCTTCAGCGTTCTTATGGTATGTAATATCAAATATAACACCTTCAATATAAAGGGGTTTTCCATCATCTCCCATTATAGGTTTTCCCATTTCATTGAAATAGCTTAAACGGCCGTCCTTTCTTTTAAATCTATACTCAACTTCAAATTCAATATTATTTTTTATTGCATTTTTTACAATCTCCATAACGTGTGGTTTGTCATCAGATTAATATAAACGGATCTATCGAACATATTTCTCCTTTCCGTAATTCATCCTTGGTATAGCCGGTAATTTGTTCAATCACGTTATTAAAGAACTCCATTCTGCCGCCATCTCTAAGATGAAGCCGGTATACTGAAGCCGGTAAATTTTCAGAGAGTGTGCGATAAGAATATTCACGTTCCTTTAATGCATCTTCAGCTAACCTAAGCTTTGTTATATCCTGCCAGGTTCCAATAAACTCTGATGGATTCCCCAATTCATCTTTAATCAGTTTTAAGTCATCGTGCATCCAATGCCAAAATCCGTCTTTAAATAGAAATCTATATTCAATTGACTTATGTCCGTATTTAAATAAATCTTCCAAGTCGTTGAATACTTTTGGTGCATCATCAGGATTGATTTTACCTGCCCACCATCCCTTTTGGTAAAAGTCATCATTATTATGCCCGGTTATAGAAGAAAAATTCCCGCTGATATATTTTGTATCAAAATCACCGAAGGCATCACATGAATAAATCATTGTGGAACTGGATGTCATCAGCATTTCAAGTCTATGTTTAGCATCGACAAGTTCTTTTTCCAGTTTTTTCTTTTCGGTTATATCATTAGCTACAGTTACAGCAGCAATTACTTCACCCTCCAAATTTTTAACAGGAGAAATATGCATTTCAATTAAGAACTTCTTTACCGTCTTTAGTTCTACCCCATTGTTCGCCTTTCCATCCGTCTTTAAGTATTTTAGGATTAGCAGTTTCATCTATGTCAGTATCATTTTTTTCAGATATTACCACTCCTACAAACTTGCCGATTAACTCATCTTGAGTATAACCGAATACTTTGCAAAAAGCATCGTTTACAAATAGAAATTTAAAATCAGTATCGGCTATCGCTATTATATCGTTTGCGCTTTTTATAGCATTGCTAAGCAGTAGAATTTGTCCATCTGATTTTTGCTTCTGTTCTATCATTTGATCGAAGGCATTTTCCAACTCGCCTAATTCGTCTTTTCTTCCGGATAAAATCCTAACTGAATAATCACCATTCGAAAATTTTCGTGCTGCATCGATTAACTTTGAAATAGGGTCTCTAATTTTTTTAGATAATACAAAACCGAATACAATTGATATTAAAATGAAAAATAATGTGGCATATAAAATAATTTGCCGGACTTTAGCTATTTCTGTCTCGGATTTTTTTAATATTGAAGAATACTCAATTAGCAATGCTCCTAAAGTCTTTCCGTTTTCAGTTTTGATAGTATGTACATATAAAGATATACCGTTGGGATAGTCATCGCTTACTTCCTTAAAAGTTCTATCCAATCCATCCCGCATCGATAAAAGCACTTCATTATTTTTATCAAAATTATATTTTGTGCCGATTGCATCTGCTATTACGTCTGCTATTATTGTCTTGTCCGTATCGACAATAACTATATCTATTTTTTGAATTGAATAAATATCGTTAATGTAATCTTCCAGGGCTTCCCTGTCAAAAAATAACGGGCGTGATTTCGCCGATTCTGTTTCTCTTCCTATAGTTAAAGCAATAGTATGGGCATAATTATTTGTGTGTAAAAGCGCCTGGTTCTTTGCTTCTTTTTCAAAAACTACAAATGTTAATATTGCTAAAAGCAGAAACGGAATTACAAAAAACGAAAACGACATGATTAGTTTGTTTCTAATCTTCATTAAAGGGCCTGCTGTTTAATAACAAGAAATAAGTATACATTAAATTGGAACACATGATTGAAATTGCCTATATCCATAAACTTAAAAAATACGATAAAAGTATATTCGTTGGAAAATTGTTATTTACTCAAATTAACAGGAAACGCATATTATCAGAAAATGATTCCCAATTGTCATTCCCGCGAAAGCGGGAATCTATTTGGGCAGCGTGTGTTTAATTCACGTTTTCATGGGCTGACCTTTCCAGGACTATCTCTATTATAAATCCAATAACATTCTATTTCGAATTCAGTGCCTCTTTCAATACATTTAAAATAGTTTCTTTTTTATAAGGCTTAGAGATATATTGCGTAAATCCACTGCTCAAGAATTTTTCTTTATCACCCTGCATTGCATAAGCAGTAACAGCTATTATAGGAATGCCTTCATATCCTTTTATTTGCTTTATCTTTTCTGTAGCCTCCAAACCGCTCATTCCCAAACCGAGGTTTACATCCATCAGGATGCAATCGTATATTTTATTTTCAACTAATTGAATCGCCATTTCACCATTCTCAGCAAATTTTATTTTGTAAAGGTCCTTTAATAAAAGCCTTACTATATCCCTTGAAAAATTGTCATCTTCAACAACAAGAATTTCTTTCCCCGTAGGTTTAATTATTTCCTTTTTTGCAGAATGGATTGTATTAATTTCCAGCTCAATTTGTTCTCCTTTGCCGTTTTTTTTCGGCGCTGTATTTATGGATTTAAACATTACGGTAAATATTGAGCCTTTGCCTGGTTCACTATCAACAGTAATCTTCCCATTCATCATACTTACATATTTTTTAGTAAGTGTTAAACCTAAACCGGTCCCCTCAAATTGACGATTCAATCCCTCACTAGCCTGCCTGAATTCTTCAAATATTATTTCATGGCTTTCCTTTGATATACCAATCCCGGTATCGATCACTTTTATAACAGACCAGCTTTCACCATCCTGAATATTTTTTTCAATCTCAATTGTTACGCCGCCTTTGATTGTGTATTTAATCGAATTGCTAAGCAATTTTTCCAAGATGTGTACAAAATATTTAACATTAAGAAGTGAAAAGACATTTTCAGATTTTTTATCCAGCCGCAGGTACAAATTTTTATTCCAGGCCAAAATCGACATTCTATTTATGACCCCATCTGTTTCTTTAATCACATCTACTTCAGTCAATTTAAAATCGATTTTTTTTGCTTCCATTCTTGACAAATCGAGGATCGAATTTACCGTATCCAATAATCTTTTACCGCTGTTTTCGATGCCTTCAAGCATCTCTTTGTGATACTTGTTTTCAATATCGGAAATAAGAAATTGTGAGTAACCTAAAATTGCAACAAGCGGTGTCCGCATTTCATGGCTCATATTATTTACAAAGTTTGTTTTAAGCCTGTTCATTTCTTCTGCTTTTTCTTTAGCAGAAATTAATTCCTCTACCATTTTTTTATGTTCTGTAATATCTTCTTTTATTGCAATGAAATGAGTGATTTCACCATTTTCATTTATTATCGGCGAGATTGTTGCGGATTCCCAGTATAGTTCCCCGTTTTTCTTTTTGTTGTGCAATTCACCGTGCCATTCATTGCCGGAAAGTATTGCATCCCAAAGTTCTTTATATTCTTTTTTCGTTTTTTCACCTGATTTTAACATACGCGGATTTTGGCCTATTACTTCGGAATTAGAATAACCGGTAGTCTCGTAAAACTTATTATTAACGTATTCAATCTTTCCTTTTTTGTCGGTTATTAATACAGTAGCGGGACTTTGCTGAACCCCTCTATAAAGTTTACGTATTTCTTCTTCGGAGTGTTTACGCTCCGTAATATCTCTAATTACACTCAATACCATTTTAGGTTTGCCTTCCAGCAAAACTATAGAATTAGAAAGCTCAACCCAGATTTCCTTTTTGTTCCATAATATTATTTTACTCTCCATTTTTTGTTTAATAGAGTTATTCTTTAAATTATTTTTAAAACTATGTAAATCATTACTCTCTGCCGGATCATAGGCAGATATAAACGGCAATCCTTCAAGTTCACTTATGCTTTTTCCTACCAGCTTGCAAAAAGCAGGGTTTACACTTACAATAATTCCGCTGCTATCACAAAGCCTCATACTGTCAAATGAGTTTTCCCAAACCGAACGGAATTGCAGTTCCGATGTAAGAATTTGTTCTTCATTTTTTTTACGTTCGGTTATATCCGTGGAAATACCCAGCAGCCCGATTATATCCCCTTTATCATTATTAATTTTGGAAGTATACAAGTATATCGGAAATTCTTGGCCGTTTTTCCTTTTATTTAATAATTCGCCTGACCATCCTCCGTCCAAAGTTTTAAGCTGTATCTCTGAGGATAATTCTTCCGGATTATTTTCAGATCTGATAAGGTTATAGTTTTTCCCGATTATCTCATTATATTCATACCCGTAACTCTTGCAGAATGCACTGTTGACAAATGTTAAATTATCATTTAAATCGGTTATGCTTACACATTCATTAATACTTTCCAGAGCATTAGCTAAAAATTTTATCTTTTCAAGTGCTTTCTTTTGTGCGGTCGTGTCTGTAATAAATCCGATATTGTGCTGCCTGCCGTCTATGTCAGCGACTGCTTTATTAAAGGTTGCATAGAATATTGTCCCGTCTTTTCTTAAACATGGAATATCGATTGACATATTTATTTTTTCAGAACCTTTAGATTCGAATTCTGAAATTACAGATGACAGGTTTTCAGGCGGATGCAAGTCGGCAACATTCATTCCTATCATTTCCTGTTCGGAATAACCGAACATTTTGCATGCTGCCTTGTTTACATATTTATACTCTTTCGACTCAACATCAACAACTACGATCCCTTCGGCGGCAGACTGGAAAAGCTGCCTGTATCTCTCTTCTGATGCAGCGAGTTCTTTTTCAGCAATTTTGCGTTCTGTTATGTCCCTAACCATCACAACAGTATATAGTTTTTCAAGTTTAACTACCGCAATATTTAACTCTACCGGGAAAGTAGTACCGTCTTTACGGCGATGTATAGATTCAAGCATCATAGAATTGGTTCCTTGAAGCTTGGGAATTAGTAATTTGAAACTTTGAATGTTTTGATTAGGGTCTATATCAAAAATATTCATTCTTAAAAGTTCACTTCGTTTATATCCCAGTTCAATACAGGCTTTTTCGTTAACATCTGTAAACTCTCCGGTTTCCATATCAATTACTTCTATAGCGTCTTTTGATTTATCCATCAGCAAACGGAAAAGCCTGAGAGATTTCTCAATCTCCTTGCGTTCGGTAATATCAACGAAAGAGAATAATACTTTCGACCAGGTATCTTCATATCCCGGCACAATTGTAAGCTGATATAAGATCTGAATTATTTTACCATTTAAAATTTTAATAGGCATTTCACCGTCAATCCTTGACATGCCTTCCGATAGCCCGATTAATTCTTCCGTTGCCCCTTCTATAGATTCTTCAACAAAAAAGTTTGGTAATCCTTGTAATACTTCCTCTTTAGTGTTTCCTTTTACAATATTTAATACTTCTCTGTTTACATCAAGCAGTTTAGCCATTGAGGCGCACTTAATTACTTCATCAATATGTTTTTCGAAAAATGAACGGAAATCATTAACACCGTTTTCTTTTAAATCATCTATATATTTTTTTACATCCGAAAGGTCTTCTTCCCAAATGGCAATTGCGGCATTTTCAAAAAGGTCTTTGTAGCGGCTTTCACTAATTTGAAGATTAACTTCGGCTTTCTTCTTCAATTGTTCCTGCTGAATAGAATAAATAGAGTATGATAAATCCTCAGATAATTCTTCAAGGAGAATGACCTCCCTTTCGTCAAAGAAGTTTTTAGAACCGGAATAAAAAGAAATAACGCCGATGGATTTATCATCAATCCTTAACGGAAAGCTTGCGGCTGATCTAAAATTATTATTTAAAGCTTTGTTCCGTCGAATCTTCATCGATTCATCTTTTTCAATATCGTTGCAGACAATTTTATCGGCTTCTGCTACCGCTAATCCTGCCGTTCCTAATTCTTCGGAAGATTTATCCAGCGGGATAGCTAATCCATCTAAATAATCTTTTGCTTCACCCTGCCATGCTGCGGGTTTGATTGAATTATCATTCTCATCAACCAATCCAATCCATACCATTTTATATTTGCCAATTTCAACGGCTATATTGCAAGTATCTCTGAACAGCTCGTCCGCTTTTTGACACCTGACAATCATTTTATTTATGCTGCTTAGCAGGGAATAAACACGGTTTAAACGTTCAATCTTTATTTCAGCTAGCTTTCTCTCAGTTATATCACGGGTAATAAGTATAAAATATTTTAACTCACCTGAGTAATCAAATATAGGTCCGACATTAGCTTCTACATTAACAATACTGCCGTCTTTTCTCAATAACCGCTGTTCAATATTTTTGTTTTTTTTATTTAAAATAGAATCATTTAAATCCTTTTTAACCCGTTCTAATTCTTCAGGAACCATAAAATCAAAAATACTCTTCCCGATAACTTCATTAACATCATCAATGCCGGCTATAATTGCAGCTTTATTATTAGCAATTATTACTTTTCCTGTCACATCAATTAAAACAATAGAATCCGGAGAAGTATCAACAAGAGTTTTATACAGATCTTCTTTCTCTCTTAGCTGTTCTTTAATCAGCTTTCTTTCTTTTTTTATTTCGTAATCTTTTATTTCGCGAATGACTGCGGAGTTAAGGCGTTTAAGATTATCTTTCATTAAATAATCGTTGGCACCGTTTTTCATTGTTTCAACTGCAACATCTTCTCCGATAGTTCCGGAAACAATTATAAACGGGATATCTTCATTTCTTTCCCTAACCATTTTTAATGCTGCGATACCGTCGAATCCCGGCATTGAATAATCGGAAATAATTATATCCCATTCTTTTTCAAGAGCCTTATTTAATGCAATTGCGTTATCAACTCTTTCAAATGCGGCATTTGTGTCTATTTTACCCAGCTCCCGCATTATCAGTAATGCATCATGTTCCGAGTCTTCAATTAGCAAAATGTTATATTTAGTTTTCATATATATATCTTTATTTTAAGGCAGTTCATTTAACCTCAGCCAATAACCGGCGGCTTCCCGAACGGTTTCGACAAAGGTTTCAAATTTAACCGGTTTTGTTACGAAACTGTTAGCTCCAAGTACATAACTTGATTTAATGTCTTTCTCTTCTGTTGAAGATGATAATATTACAACCGGTACAGTTTTCATTCCTTCGTCCTTCCGGATTTTCGTCAGCACTTCCAGGCCGTTTAATTTCGGCAGGTTGAGATCTAGAAATATTACTGTAGGTTTGTCCTCTATATCTCTTTCAGAATGTTTGCCCGAACAAAACAAATAATCGAGCGCTTCCATACCGTCATGCGCTACCGCATAAGAACAGTTTAATTTTAGGCTTCGCAATACTCTTATTAAAAGAGCTTCATCATCAGGGCTGTCTTCAACAAATAAAATCGATTTCGTTTTCATATTTCCTTTATATCATTGTAACGTAAAACTAAATTTTGCGCCTTCCCCAACCACGCCTTCGGCCCAAATTTTACCTCCGTGGCGCACTATTATTCGCTGCACCGTTGCTAAGCCTATACCGGTTCCTTCAAACTCGTTTGAAGAATGAAGGCGCTGGAATGGGACAAATAATTTATTTGAATAGGCCATATCAAAGCCTGCCCCGTTGTCCTTAATAAAATAATTGCCTTCTCCATTTTGCCCGGAATAACCGAATTCAATTACAGCACCGGATTTGTTTTTTGTAAACTTCCAGGAGTTGTTTATTAAATTTTCCAACACGACATGCATTAGCCTGCTGTCCGCATTAACAATAATGCCCGGCGAAATATTAAATTTAACATTGCGTCCGGGTTCCGCTTCTTTTAGATTTTCAGAAATGTTCTCGGCCATTTTACTCAAGTCTATCTTCTCCCTTGATAGCAAGCTTCTTGTAATTCTGGAAAGCTTCAAAAAATCATCTATAAGGTCAGACATATGCCCTGCGGCGGACCAAATATGGTTAAGATATATTTTCCCCTCTTCATCAAGCTTGTCATTATAATCTTCCACCAAAGCTTTGCTGAAACCTTCAATTGCCCTTAGCGGCGCACGTAAATCATGAGACACGGAGTAGCTGAATGATTCTAATTCTTTATTGACGGCTTGTAATTGTACAGTCCGCTCTATTACACGCTGCTCAAGCTCAGCATTTAATTTATGGATTTCTTCTTCGGCTTTCTTGCGCCCCGTAATATCGGTGTGGATTGAAACGAGAACTTTCCCGTATTTTAGATGATCAAAAATTGAAACCTTTGCATTAGACCAAAATAGTGTTCCGTCTTTCTTTATATTATAAATTTCACCTTCCCAGGTACCCTCTGACTTTAATATTTCCATAATTTCAGAGACTATTTCTTCAGAGTTTTTCGCGGTAGGAGCGTTTACAATCGAAACGTTCTTTCCTATCATTTCATTGTGTTCATAGCCGAACATTTCTTCAAACTTCGAATTTGTATAAACAATATTTCCGTCGTCCATTCTAACAAGATATAAGGCCTCATTCATATTCTTCATTATTTCACTTTGAAAACGAATTTCATACTCAGCAAGTTTACGTTCGGTAATATCCTGTCCTTGTCCAATTGTCGCTGTTATTTCCTTCCCTTCTTTGTCATATATATTTGCAAAATTCCAGAGAACAGTTCTAACCTCTTTATCTTTTCTCAATATTTCTATTTCAATTGTTTCCCACTTTTCACCGCTGGTAATTTCATTAATTTTATCCAGCGAATCGGTAACTTTATCTTCTGAAAAAAGAAGAGTTATTTTTATATTTCTTAATTCATTTGCTTCATACCCGGTTAATTCTTTAAATGCCAGGTTAAAGCGGGTTATTAATAATGAAGTATCCCAAACAATAATCGGTGCATTTGCATTATTAAAAAGATTCTCCAGGTATTCGTTCGTTTCATGTAATAATTCCTCTGCATGCTTGTTTTCCGTAATATCATGGGCAGAGGCTAACACGCCATTTATGTTTTCATTTTCATCTTTAAGAATTTTGCACCACCACGCCAGCAGTCTTTTTTTTCCATCCTTACGCAGCTGCCAGTTTTCTATATAATTTAAATTTTCACTCCCCTTGAAAATTGGTTTTGATGTATTAGAGGAATCAAGTTCTACTTCGAAAATACTTACTTGTCTTCCGGTAATATTATCTCCGAAAAATTCCTTTCCCTCATTATTTGACCATGTGCAGACTTTATTATTATCAAGCTCCAAAATTATTTCCGGTGCGGCTGCAAGTATTGCCTCGTGGCGGTTAGATAAAAATTTCAATTTTTCAGCAGCTTCAAAACTATCTTTATAAAATCTTACCTGCTGGTGTCTCCAAACTAATCCCACACTTAGCCCTACACCGATTAAAAGGCCAATAATTGATATTATTATCAGCCACAATCTTTCACTAATAGGGCCATAAACTTCCGAGATATCTATTCTTGCCACTAAAAACCAGGGTGAGCCTGGTATTGGACAAATATAAGCCGTTACCGGTACACCGCGATAGTCTTTACCTTGAAAAATTCCTTTATAACCCAGCACTGCTTGTACAGCAGGTAATTTCAAATCTGAAAGCGGCTTTCTAAAACTCAGTGCTGCATTTTTCTCAAATCTAAGCTCATTTAGGAAAACAACATCATTTCCTTCACGCCTTACAATAAGCGTTTCCGCTGTTTTACTCGGTGTAGGCCATTCTTTTATTAAAGGGAAAAGATAATGATTAGGATCAATCCGCAATGCAAGAACTCCAATTATATTTTTACCGGGCTGCCCTGCTGTTATCGGGATGAAAATTGATAAATAAATTCTTCCGTCATTTTCATTGCGGTAGAAATCTTGGAAAAATATTTGTCTCGATTTTAATACTTGTAAAAAATTTACCGAAAAAAGAAACGGCTTAAGTATTTTTTCAGCCGGGTAAGAAATTACTTCAGCACCATTTGTATCAAATAAGCATATCCTGTCATAATTATACGCAATACTTACTTGTTTAATCCATGCTTGTATTCTTCTTTTTGTATCCGTGTTGTTTTTCTTAACAATAACTCTCTCAACAAGGCTGGCAAATTCAGCATTCTTGTACAGTACTTCGGCATCTCCCAAACGTTCTTTACGCCATTGTATAATTTGGTTAACTTTTAATAATGCGGTTGATGAGAGCTGCTTTTCTATTTCTGCCCTATATTGCTTTTCGTAATTGCTGTAATAAAGGTAACCGCCTATTACAATTCCTATCCCAAGAATTATAAAATTAATTATCAGGAAATAGGGATGGCGGCTATCTTTTTTGTGATTGTTTTCCATTTGCTAATTCAGGTATTCACTTTTACACATAAATACTCTTATTCTATTTTTGGTTTCTGTTATCATTTGGACTGATAATTATTTAATCCCGGAATTTTCACAGCAAGCTCAGAAATTAAATTTTTTACCTCCTGGAAATCGCTATTCTTATCAAAGAAGTAATCTGCACCTTCGGAAATACATCTCTTTTTATATTGTGTATATGCATAGTTAGTATAGATACACACTTTTGGTTTGTAACCATTCTCTTTTATTTTTTTCAGAACTTCAAAACCGTTTAACTCGGGCATCCTTAGATCCAATAATATAAAATCCGGTTTTTGTTCTTTAATAATATTTATGGCTTCAATACCGTTTTTTGCTTCTCCCACAATTTCAATCTCATTAATATCTTTTAATGATTCTTTAATACGATCGCGAAGCAATTCAGAATCATCAGCAATAAGAATTTTCATTATTTTTCCTTTACAGAATTTGTTATTAGAAACTTAAGTCATCGAATGTATAGCGGGTATCAGGCAAATGCTGATTCTTTTGTAGGTAATTGCCTTACAGAAATTGATTTAGGATTGTGAGCATTTTTTGGTGAATTCGTACAGCAGACAAGATACTGCGGGAAGGCGCTGTTCGGTAAGTATTTAACAATTTTACTTAATAACTGACGTTACGCAGCTTTGATAGATGACATCTTTCTTAAATAAACATCTATCTGTTCAATTATATTATCAATTTTATTTTGATTAATTACATTAGAATAAAGATGTCATCTTTTTACTTCTCTTTTTGCGTAAGGTGAGTTAAAATAATATTAAAACTAAAGTTACGCAAGACTATGAACGGCACATGTCATACCCGCGAAAGCGGGTATCTACAATAACAAAAATAAGCGAAGAAGTGGATTTCCCCCCTCTGCCCGCCCATAGGCGTCAGCTTAACTATTTAGAATTTGAGTGCCCATGAGCAAAATTATCTTATTAACCGGTTGTTCGAAATAGATTTCATAACTAGTAAACTGTTAAAACAGTTGAATTATGTAGAGTTATTTTTATTAACATAGCACTCCTACCGGGGTGCGGGTTTGTTTTTAATTTGTTCTCTTTACAAGCATAAAACTCCTCTGGAGTTTGTGACTGACTCCGTTAGGAGTCATATGTTTGTAACAAGGCAGAAACTAACTTTAAAAGAACTCCGATAGGAGTTCCATGTTTCAACTTATTAACTGAAGTTACGCAACATAGCTTAAGGGGAGTGTCATACCCGCGCAAGCGGGTATCTACAATACAAAAATAAGCAGAAAAAAGATTCCCACTTTCGTGGGAATGACAATATAGGACATCAAAATTCATTTCTGCGTAACTTCAGTTATTAAGTTATAATAACTGTAATTTATTTATATTTAAAAATTACAGTAATATCAAATAAAATTAAGTTGACGCCTTTGGCCTGCCGGACGGGAAGGTTTCGTGGGAGTGACAAATTAAAATTTTTTCCTTTTCAAAAATAATTTTTGCGTAAGGTGAGTTAATAATATATTCTATTCTAGCAGCCCGTTTATGGTAACATAATGGGTAAGTTCCGAATTGTTTTTCATCCCCATTTTTAAGAGAAGGCGTGCCCTGTATGTGCTGACTGTTTTATCACTAATAAAAAGTTCACCGGCAATTTCTTTTATAGTTTTGCCCTGCGCAATCATGCGCATAATCTGGAATTCGCGGTCTGATAATAATTCATGGGGAAGATTTTTTGATTTGCCTTCAAGGTTTTTTGCTAATTTCTCTGCTAAAGCTTCACTAACATATTTCTCCCCGCCGACTATTTTCATAATTGCTTTAATCAACTCTTCGGGTGCGCTGGCTTTTGTCAAATAGCCCGAAGCGCCTGCTTTAAGTACCCGGACTGCATATTGTTCTTCGGAATGTAAGGAAAGAATAAGGACGTGCAAATCCGGCTGTTCTGACTTTTAATTTTTTTAATACATCCAGGCCGTTCATATCCGGTAAGCGAAATGTCGAGAACTATAATATCATAATATTCGGAACGGGCTTTTTTTAATACTTCACTTCCCTCGCTTGCTTCATCAATTACTGCTAATATCATCGATAGAAGTAAGTATTTGCTTTATTCCGGCGCGAACAATTGCGTGGTCGTCCGCAATTAAAATATTCACTTAAATTCTCCACTTATTTCATTATGTAATTTTATTGAAACTTCTGTTCCGGTATTTTCTTCGCCTTTAAAATCTAACCGTTCCGTTCCAGTACCTCGCTCGCTCGCGTATACCTATTAAACCAAGCGAATTCGAATCGTGAATTTTTTCTAAAGGAATACCCACCCCGTTATCCTTCAGGTTGATATAAACTTCTCCGTTTACTACTTCTATTCTTATCTGCACATTTGTGGCTTTGGAATGCCTTACAACATTTGTTAATGTCTCCTGGATCATTCTAAAAACATTTAATGACAAGATGCTCTTCCAGTAATATATTTTCTGGAATAATTGTAAGCTCAAAATTAATATCAGTTCTTTTTTGAATTTCTTCCGTTAACCATTCGATCGCTGCCGGCAGCCCCAAATCATCCAGAATACCGGGCCTGAGTTCTGCGGACAATCTCTGCACTGTTTTAATTGTTGAATCAATCATCCCGGACATAATATTTATTTTATCATTTACCGTTTTGTCTTTTAAATCCGCTTCTTTTTTAAGCCATGCCAGATCCATCTTCAGCGCGGTTAGCATTTGGCCTAAATCATCATGAATCTCTCTTGCTATATTACCCCTCTCATCTTCGCGTATGGATTGTAAATGCTGTGTTAAGCTTACGCAGCTCTTCTTTATTCTTTTGCAGTTCTACCCTTGCCCGTTCTCTTTCAGTTATATCCAGTGCTATATTTAGGACCAGATTTTCTTTGACTCTTACAAAATCGGCATAAAAACCATTTTATCTTTCCTGTTGTTCTGAGTTTGATTTTATAAACTAAATTATTTGACCCTCCGCTATTCATTGTGTTGGTTATATATTTTGCCGGTTCCGGGTTATTTGTAAAAAAATCATAAACTTCAATACCAATTAATTCTCTTATTTTGCCTTTCGATTCCAAATAACTTCCTTCATTCGCCACTGCCAGTATAATTTTATTTTGCTCATTTCTATGCCAAAGAGTTGCCAGGCCGGGGATTGATTTAAATATGTTTTGAAATAATTCCTCGTTTTGTCTTATGTCGATTAAAGCATTTTTCAATCCAGTAATATTGTGAGATATTGTTGCAATAGATTTTATTCTGCCGTCGTTTTCTTTAATCGGGTACAAACTGTCATGAAACCAATATTTCTCACCTTTCCATTCTAACTCTGTTTCTTCAACAATTCTTTCACCGGTTATGCAAATCTTTTGAAATCTTTCCTCAAATTTGCGGGCATATTTTAATTCATGTAAATCTCTAAAAGTTTTTCCAATAACATCATTTTGGCTTAAGCCGTATTTCGATGAACCGTTGTAATAGATATAATTTCCGTTTAGATCCTGAATAAAAATCAAATCTTCGGAGTTTTCTATTAAAGTGCGCAGACGTTCTTCGCTCTCCTTAAAGATTTTTCCGCATTTTTGCGTTCTGTAATATCTCGTGCAGATGAATGCATATAATTTATGCGGTTTATAATAATCCTCTTGTTATTAAATTCCGTATCAACTTTATGACCGTCTTTTGTAAGAATTTTTGCCTCTGTTAATAATTCTTCACCGCTCATTATCCTCTCATGAAAAGATAAATAAGCATTTAGATCCTGAGTGTCATGTAAATCCCGGATTGTCATATTCAGCAATTCTCTTTTTGTGTAACCGGTTAGCTGGCAGGCTGCTTGATTAACTAATATAAACCGGGATTCCGAATCCGAAACAAAGACAGCGTCCCGGGATCCTTCAAAGATAGCTTCTATCCACGCATACGAATTCAGTAATTTCTCTTCTGCTCGTTTTCTATCTGTAATATCCTGCACGGTACCGACCATTCTTATCGGTTTTCCGTCTCCGTCACAATATATTTTGCCGATGGTATGATGAAATCGAATTTCTCCATTCCTTAAAATTCTATGTTCACTTTCATAAGGTTTAACTTCCTCCACCGCGGCTTTCACTTTTTCCTTAACAAGCTCTTTATCCTCTTCTAAAACTGCATTAAGATATTTATTAAAATCTATTTCCTCACCCTGTTCCCAGCCGAATAACCTGTAAGTTTCATCCGACCAATATATTTCATCCGGAATTATCTCCCATCTCCAGCTTCCCAAATGTGCTAATTCCTGTGCTTCATTAAGATTACTGCGAATATCCAGAAGATTATCTTCACTCTCCTTAAGCGCTTCCACTTCCCGGGTTAGTTTTTCATTAATGTTAATCCATTGAAGAGTTTTTTCATAAACCAGATTTTCCAAAAGGCTCTCATGCCTTTTAACTTCACCCTCAACAGATTTTCTTTGGTCAATGTTTGTAATACAAACACCGTATAAGGCAGGCTGCCCTTTACGCGATGTTAGAACGGAAACTTCAATAGAAGCATAAAACTTAAGAGACTTAGGTTTTATCATTCTTAATTCACAAGAGTGCTGGCCCCAAACTGCAACAATATTTTTAATCAATTTATAATAAATTTTCCGGTCTTCTTTTAAGATAAAGTCAACTATGGTTTTGTTTATTAATCCGGCGCGGCTGACTCCAAGCATTTTACAAGCTGCACGGTTGGCTTCCTGGATAATATCTTTCTTGTTTATTATTATATATCCTACAGGTGCATATTCAAATACATCTGAATATTTTTTACGTTCTTTTTTAAACTTTAGTTGTGCCGAATGTAATTTTTTATTTTGCGTTTCAAGTTTAGCAAGGCGGGCTTTTAATTTTGGCATTGTTTTTTTTACTTCGGCAGGTATGTTCTTAACTGCGCCGGTTGGGTTGCCGTTTATTTTATTTTCAGAAGGTTCTTTAAGTTTACTGCTTTTGATAATGGTTTTTCCCTTTTTCGAGGAAGCTTTTGTACTATAACTTTTTCCATCATTTTTTTTATTATGCGAATAATTTTTATTGTTTTTATTCAGCATTATATAATAACCCCGTTTTCATTGCAAAGAAGAAATATTAAATATTTTTATTGGACCGGTATGGGAGTGTGGTTTTTAATAATCTATCTTTTAATTACTTATAACATAATCATTTAAATGCTCTTTGTAAACAACAAAAAGAAATAACTAACTTATTGCCTGGTTCGCTGCACTAACTACTTACCGAAAGGATTGAGTGTAACCATTTTTTCTTATCATGTCAATCCTCTAATCCACAAAATCC
The DNA here is from genome assembly GCA_963710735.1 of uncultured Bacteroidota bacterium. Lineage (GTDB taxonomy): Bacteria > Bacteroidota > Ignavibacteria > Ignavibacteriales > Ignavibacteriaceae > FEN-1297. The sequence continues at coordinate 26,359 of CAVQBN010000007.1, forward strand.
AGGTTCAGACATTCTTAATCCTGCCAATCCTTTAATCCTGAGAATCCTGGTTCAGACATTTATTATATAATCTCTTAAACTCCAAGCTCTTTGCACCAAAATTTATAAGTAATCCGATTTCCATATTATAAGCTTCCAGATAATTTTTTGCTTGCGCAAGGTGCACGTCTTCTAATTGTATTAATGCCTTAAGCTCAACCATTATTTTCTCTTCAACAAAAAAGTCGACTCTCCTTGTACCTATATTATACCCCTTATAAAATATCGGCATCTCCTTTTCTCTTTCAAAAGCTAATCCTTCAAGATTCATTTCAATAGCAAGTGCACGCTGATAGATTTAGCCCGTGAAATAGTTTTTGTTTCTATTACGGATGTAACGTTTACCATAAGTTGATTTTAAATATTTCTCTCTATGTGTTGCATCCTGTTGATGCAGGCAGCCTTCAAAATAGATAAGCTTCAAAGGTCTTCTTTTTTTAGTTGATTGAACAAGACCATTATTATGTTCTTCGATACGCTTCATTAAATTTCTTGTATAACCAGTATACCAATAGCCATCGCTGCACTCTAACACATATACATAAAAATAATTAGACATAATATTTCACGGGCTGAACCTCTTGAAAGCCATTTCCTATAATAGAATGTACCCTCATTGCGCAGCCGATTATACGCTTTGTTATCTCTTCATACTTCATTGTCTGAACCATGATTCACCCGATTTTACGATTTCCTTGATTTATAAATATTGTAATTCATAATGTATTTTTTTTAATCCCGTAAATCCCTTAATCCTGAAAATCCTGGTTCAGACATTCTTAATCCCGTAAATCCCTTAATCCTGAGAATCCAGCTTCAGACATTCTTAATCCTGCTAATCCTTTAATCCTGAGAATCCTGGTTCAGACATTTATTTCATCAATCTCCTTCATTATCCTATCAGTCTCAACCAGCGCTACGATAATTTTCTGGTAGTGCTCAATTTCCTCGTTAGTAAGCTTACGGCCTTTACGGTCTTTCAGCCATTTTTGCGCGGGCTGATAACCTCCGATATAGAAATTCCACGCAGCCTCCGGCACTTTGCCGAAGTACTGTTCCTCATTAATAATAACATTACCATTATTGTATTTTATTTTCTCTACAACATCCGAACCTAATTTGGGGAATGTTGTAATAAACTGGTTTACTTTTGGCGATTCCAGTAAATGCAGTAAGCGGAGTTCCGTACCTAATTTTACAAGCTCTTTAAATGTCTTTTTGTCTTTTGGATAAGGTACACGCGGGAAATCTATCTTTAAAAACTCTTTATATTTTTTACGGTAAGACGGTGAATGTAAAACTGCATAAATGTAATCTAATATTTCTTCCGGTTTTGTTTTGCCAATTATTTTTTCAATTTCTTCTACAATTTCTTTTTTTAGATTAGGTACTTTTGTGCCATCTTCTAGAATAAAGATAGAATGGAGAATGCATATGCTGTTTCCTTAAGTCTGCAAGAGATATTGCACACATGTCACTAGATTTAATTGATGTTACAAATACATGCTGAAAATTAAACGTCGTTAATTGCATTGACAAGAAATAAGGCAAAATTATCTTGAAAACAAATTTTTCATTAACTTCACCTATCGAAAATCCATCTATCTATTAAATCAACGAATAATAAATCAATCTTATATCAAATGGTCTGATATATCATAACTATCGAATAAATTTTCCATTCTTATTTAATTAACTTTTTTTCTTGCTATCACTTAATTTCCAATCTCGCGTATCTTTTAATCCATATAATGCTTTTAATAAAGAATCTGAAATTTTAACTTATAAAATCATTTAATCTTGTTTCTAAATCCTTTCTGTTAAAAGATACAATGAAATTATCTCTGTGTGTTTTAATTCCACTTGAGAATAGCTTAAAAATATTTCACTAACTTAAAACCTTGTATATAATTTTCTATTTCTTGAAAATCTTTTAGAACAAAAAAATAATTTGGTTCTAATAACTTTTAAGTTTTTCCAAGTAATTGTATCTAAATTCATTTTCATTAAGTATTAAAAATTTTTTATTCTTTTCCCATAAAGTTCAGCAAATTTTACAATCCCGAGTTTATCTTTTATAACTGACTTTCTAATCATAATAGAAATTGCAACGCCTTGCTGGATATCAAAAACATTTTCATCCTTGCTTCCGTCAGGTGCAGTTTCTTTCTTCTTTGCATTGCCATGTAAATCCAAAACATAGATTTCATCAAAAGTTTCAAGTAAATGTTTTCTCATTTGCCTGTGAATAATTCCATCCAAAAAAGAATTATTCGTAATCATTGCCACAATGCCGGATTTATTCTTTTCAATATAATGTTCGGCATAGCGAATGAATTTTATATAATCATCTGATAGCGGCTGTATGTTTCTTTCATTCAAATCCTTTTTGTAATCTTTAATTAAATCTGTAATCCACTTTCCTTTGTTGGAAGAGCTAACGCTGTATGGCGGATTACCGATAACAACCATAATCGGCGTATCATTTTTTATTAAGGATGCTTCTTTGGATTCTTCTGCAATACTTTCGGCAAAACCAAACCCGGTAAAAAGATCTCCAAAGTTGTCGGCTTCTTCCAGTGAATTTGTAAGGTAAATTCCCAAACGTCTGTTAAAATGTTTAAAGCCGGTTGCCTTAAAAGCCATACTTAGTTTAAGATGTGCAATTGTGTAAGGCGCCATCATAATTTCAAAACCATGAATGCGGGGAAGCAGATCATGGTGAACATAAGCAGGCCAGCGGCCTATTTGTCCGCCGTCTTTTAACCGCAAATAAATGCTTCTAATAACTGCGCTGAGAAAAGTACCGGTTCCCGCTGCGGGATCCAGAATTTGAACTTTGTGAATATCGTTTTGCAGTTTTGTTGTATCGGCTAAACCGTTCGCCAAACCAAATTCTTTTGTAAGCAGGTAATCAACCGCACGGACAATAAACCTTACAACCGGCTGAGGAGTATAATAAGCTCCCATTTTTTTACGAAGTTCCGCATCGTACTCCCTTAAAAAATCTTCATAAAAATGTATCACCGGGTCGGGCCCCTCTTGTGTATTTCCCCATAAATCATCCTTAAAATACTGCTTCATTAATTGCGGTACGTTTGCATGAGAAAAAACCTCGCAAAGTTCATCTACTATATATTCCAGCCGTTTATCAAAATCGGCACCGGTTATATGGTCAAAAAAATGTCTTAAGAATGGATTAGATTTCGGAACAAGATCGCGAGCCTCACGCCTTGAAAAATTATCCGGCGTATCATCAAAATATCTTGCAACAAAAAGCCCGTAAACTAAAGTCTGTGCATACATGTCGGCAAAAGCATCCGTTGAAAGATCATGCACAAGTAGTTTTTTAATTGTGTTATATATTTTAATAATTTCAGAATTTTTCTCGGAATCAACCGAGAGGAATTGCAATAAATTATCACGAATTCTTTGAGCTTTGCCGCCCATAATTTTTGCAAGATGCAATCCGCTTTTTATAGGCTCTTTATGAGATTTAGTAAAATCTAATAAAGATTTCTCAAGGTGTTCATAGTTTTGGGGAAAAGGGGTAATCGTTCTGTTCTTAATATCGTTATCTGCAATTTTGATTGGCTCTTCATAACGAATACCGTTTCTATAAAAACGGAATTCAACATAATCGGTTAGAACCAAATTTGCATATCCGTAATATCTTGCCATCTGTTCTGATTTTTCAATCTTGTCTAAAGATACGCCGATATTTTTTGCTTCGATATAAAGGATAGGGATACCGGATTTTAAAATTCTAAAGTCCGGTTTATTCCCCTCTATTGCTTTAGCATCATGGTCAATTCTACTAACATTAATTGATTCAAAAATTCCTTTTAGCAGTATTTCAAAATCAGTACGGTAACCCATTTCACTTGTTTCTTCGTAGCTGAATTTAGTAGAGATGGAATGTATATAATTTTCAAAAATATTTTTCATGAATCACTTTTGGATTTAATTAAGGTTTAATACTATAGTAGGCCTTATCGACTGCTTTGAATGGCGAAATAGGAACTGGAATCATAACCCCCAACAATTTTTTGTTATAATAAATTTAACTTAAATAATTTTTATTAAAAATACATTAAATATTTTGATAAAAATTGCAATATTTTATAAATTTCAATTTATAAAATAATAAGGATCCAGGTCCGGGCTTAAATACCGTAATAACCTTTATATACTAACAAGGGGAAACATGGCTTACTGTCCTATCATAGGTAATAAAAATTATTCCGATTTAAAAGATAAACTTCAGACAATACCAACCCTTAAAGAAAAGATAATCTTTCTGGAAAATGAAAAGTTGAATACCGAAAGGATACTAAGGCATTTAAAGAACAAAAAACATTCACTTATTACCTTCGTAAGGTACAAAGGTAGAATGATCTCCATTAATTGCCCCGAATTACATGACATATCCGCATATATAAGTGAGATTAACTCAAAAAAGATAGATTATATTAAAAGGACACTCGGTCCCCTTTTTATATTTTATAAATACGGATATATATACCCGTTTTATAATTTTATTTTATACCTGCAGGGTTATAAATTTTTCAAAAGAATTTACTCCGAGTACCTCTTTCTTTTAAAGCAGGAAATTAAATTATGTGAAAAACAGATAACCCTCGGTTTTGAAAACACACCGATTAAAACTGCAAGGCAATCATATGATGTCAATGAACCCGTTGCCGGAAATATTAACAGGCTTTTAACCGGTAAGGTAACAGAAAAGGAAATGTCCGAACAGGAGAAATATTCTAAAATTAAAATAGTATTAAAAAAATATTTTATATATAAGCCCGGTACCATCGATGAAAGATTCGGAATATTATTTATTACAAAAAAACAACTCCTCGATGCTCTTTATAGTTATGATACTACTTCGAAAAAATTAATTTTTCTTCTTGATGTCAGGAATAATCTTTCCCGCATAAAAAACGACTTTGATAACTTCAAGGCATCCTCTTTCGATCAGGAAGGGATTTATTTATTCAGACTCGCCAACACCAGCCCTGAGCTTGTCTATTTTATAGAAGAAACCGTAGAAAAATCAAAAAAGAGTTTAAGATTCGGTACAAATTTATATCTTCTTAAAACTTACATAGAATTTAAAGCCGAACTGTATGGTGATGTTCTGGCATTAATCGACTCTCAAATAGAATATTTTGAAAAGCGGCTTTCACTTGAAAAGAACTGCATCCCAAAATTAAACAGCAGGCCCGGAAAGGCTCCTCAACTTGTAAATACTAAAAAGTCCGCCGTAAAAAAGAAGCAGAAAAATGTCGGCAGCAAAATTACCTGGCTAGGCACCGAAAAACAGCTTATTGACCTCTTTTTCCTTTTAAGTGAATCGAAGCTGATGCCTTTATACGAAGAAGATGAAATTGTTGCTCATTTTGTCAATGCCAGGCTGGAAGAATTTAAGCTGCAAGAAAAAATAAATTACCAAAAGCTAAAATGGTTAGGCAACGATGAAGATTTTCCCGAACTTATCAGCAAACTTGCTGATGCAAGATTAATTAGAATTACAAAACGTAATAAGTATATCGTTTTTAAGCAGCACTTCTTAAATCAGGAAGGTAAAGAATTTCGATATCTCGCTCAAAAGAATCAGCCCCATAAAAATCATGCACGTCACAATCCCCTTATTGATGATGCTATTAAACAAATACTGGAAGATGAGAAAAAACATAAAGTGGCATAAATTCAAATAAAGTAAGATAAACTCGAATATAGTACTTCACCCCCCTTTTATCTTTTTATTTGTCACGTAACTTTTTTAAAGGAAAATGTGCGTGATGAAAATAGAAAATATTAAATATCCCGGAATAAGAAAGATTAAAGCCATATTACTTGTGGTTCCTGCAGTAATTTTTGTACCGTTTTTCTCGATCGTTCCTCGATCGGTTCATACCCCTTTCTCGATATTTTCTCGATCAGTCCATACCCTTTCCTCGATTAATCTAGGCAGAACCCGGGTACATTCCAGCATTTATCCGGCTTCCGTTCTGGATATTTCAAGCATTTCATATGCTAAACTCCTGCTTGTGCAGGTATTTACACAATTAAATAAATTTCAGCTAGCCGGTTCTCCTTCCCGTGCTCCTCCTTCACTTAATTACTAAACAGATTAACTAATAAATTTTAAAAAATAATAAAAGGACTAAATACAATGGCAACTATGAAAGGCTCAATCCTCGGCAAATTAAGAGGATCGGTTGGCGACTTCTCAAGCCGCATATTTAAAGGGAACAACATCATTTGCAATAAACCCGCTTCATTTAATGCACCAAATGATGAGCGTTCCATACTAAGAAGGCAGAAATTTGCTATGTCTTCAAAGTTTACCAAGGCAGTAAATTCCATACCTGTTCTTAAAGCAGTATGGAACAAGCTTAAACCTGCAGACCTGAATACTTATAATTTCATATTCCAGACAAATTATAAGCAGCTCTCAGGTTCTAAACTGACTGACTTAAACACAATAACGCCGTTCTTCGGCTTCCCTGTATCGGCGCAATCTGTATCTTTAGCTTCCGATACTGTAAGTGTTGAACTTGCACCGCTCGGTGCTTCATTCACTTTAAACCCGGAAGTTGAAACAAACATAAAACTGTTAATGGTAATGTACATGGATGAACCGGCAGACTCTCAGGCGCGTGAATTCTATATGTATCCTATGGAATTCAATTCTGTTCCGATTCAGACAGATCAGCCGCTGTCATTCACACGGTCATTTGACGATACGGAAAAGTTAATTTATGAAAAATATGGATATCATAAAGCATACTTTGCAGTAGTAACTTTGGATGCGGATGGAAACCCGGTAAGGTTTTCTACTACAACAGCAAGCGAGTGATAATTCTATTTATTATTAAATTCGAATCATAAATAGATCGGTATCCCGGTTCTTTACAGCCGGGATATTTTTTTCTCACTTCCCTTTACACTTTACCCTTACCTTTTTCTCACATCATTCCTCCTCTTTCAAATAAATAGGTGGCCAAACCTATCACGCCCAAGGCGGTGGTGGATTAACTTTCCTTTTTTTATAGATTTTGCCTTAGAATTCATCCTGTGTAATTACATACCTATAAGGTAATATGGTTGTTTTACAATCCTCTTTTTTATTACTAAGGTTTTGTAATAGATAAGGTTATGCTTTTAATCCCTTTATCGCCTTCAAATAAAATCCGCCAGCCTGCGTTTAAGCATTTTTAATTTCTATTTTATTAAGGTCAATATAAGAGAAGGCATGCCACTAGGGAAAACGTGAAGTAAATGGGCTTTACCTAAATCGAATAGGTAAAACCAGCTTCTTAAAAAGCTAAATTTAAAAAGCTGGAGCGAAGTCCGGAGTATATTCTTAAAATTTACTTAGTCGCCTGTACAAAGTGAATTTAATTAAGAATCTATTCACTTATCCGGCTCCGCTCGCACTAACAATAAAATTACATTTAAAAAGATCTATGATTAATAAACAGCTTTATCTCAATCTTCTTCGTATGCAATCTCTCCATGCAGTGAACTGTCCAGGCCGGCGACTTCTTCTTCTTGTGTAACCTTAACCGGTGTAATTAAGTTAATTAATTTCAGCATTACGTATGTGAAAATAAAACAGTATGCACCGATAGCAACCACCGATATTAATTCTTTGAAGAAGAATTCAGCAGAACCGCCGACAAGAAGGCCTTCAACTTGAACTGCAGGGTTTACAGCTTTTGTAGCTAATAACCCCAGCATTATAATGCCAATAGTTCCGCCTACTCCGTGGACACCCCACACATCCAGCGCGTCATCCCATTTTAATTTGTTTTTCAGTGAAACAGCAAAATAACATATTATGCCTGCTACAATTCCTATTATAGCAGAGTCACCAACTGTAACAAAACCGGCTGCAGGGGTTATTGTTGCGAGGCCGGCTACAGACCCGGTGAGCAAACCAATAAGTTTAGGTTTTTTCTCAAGTGTCCATGCTAAAAACAGCCATGTAACAGCAGCAAACGAAGCGGCCACATCCGTATTAAGAAATGCCGCCGAAGCAATAGAATCTACTTTCAATTCGCTGCCGCCGTTAAAACCGTACCAGCCGAACCAGAGCAGGGCAGTACCTATAGCAACCAATGGCAGGCTATGCGGCCCTCTTTCAAAAATCTTTCTCTTTCCGACATAAAAAACCGATGCTAGTGCTGCCATTCCCGCACTTGCATGGACTACGATACCGCCTGCAAAATCCAGAACTCCCCATTGAGCCAAAAGTCCGCCGCCCCAAATCATATGTACTAACGGGAAGTAAACTAAGATTAACCAGAAAGTTAAGAAAAGCACGTAGGCAGGGAATCGTACTCTATTGGCAAATGCCCCGGTGATTAGTGCCGGTGTAATTATAGCAAACATCATTTGATATGCTACAAAAACATATAACGGAATTTGATGATTGCCGAGGAATACCGAATTAATAGTTGTCCCGGATAGAAAAGCCATATTTAAGTTCCCGATTATTCCTCCCTGTCCCCCGCTGAAGCATAAAGAATAACCAAAAGCAAACCAGATAACGGTTGTCCATCCTAATGAAAAGAAACTCTGCATCATAATTGTTAAAACATTTTTTCTACCAACAAGGCCGCCGTAGAAAAGTGCAAGTCCCGGAGTCATTAACATAACCAGGCTTGCCGAAATCAGCATAAATGCCGTACTTCCGGTATTAAACATTGTAACCTCTTTTTTTATGAAACTTTATTAGATAGGTATTTGCAAAATATATGAAGGCTAAAATGAGATTGAATTTAACAGGTGATCTCCCTTCAAAAATTTTTTCTCCCATGTTATAACTATACTTCAATTGAAAAATAATAAAAATTGAAAATCGTATTGCTAAATTGTATAATATTAAGTTTATATTATAATTATATTCAACAAGCGCGACATTTTTGTAGTAAACGAAAAATACTGAACGATTACGAAATAATTTAGCTTAGTATTTTTTGCCCCTAAAAATTAGAAAAGGAAGCCCGGATGAAATTCTCCTCTTTGTTTTTTATGTTTTGATGTCAAAAAAAATGCAATTTTGAAAAAAGTATTAATTATTGAGATTGACGGGGAAATATCAGGGAAGATAGAAAATATTTTAACTCTGCCGGATTACAATATTTTCTTTTCTCATAATCAGGATGAAGCGTACAAAATTGCCGTTACATATTTGCCGGATATAATTTTGTTTTGCATTAACAACGGCAAGGATGATTTGAATTTTATAAATAAAATCTGCAGCAATCCAGACTTATCTTCGGTACCATTAATAATCATCTCCAAAAATTATTCATTTGAAGAACAGCGTGCCGTAATGCAGCTTGGCGTTGATGATTATATACCGTCGGTATTTTTAAACAGTAGTCTTCTTTATTCAATCGAAAAAAGATTTATAAAATTGTCGGTTATAAAAAACAATGTTCACAATTCAATTACCACATTTGATGAGAACAACGGAACGGTTAAAAGGAATGACCATATACTTGTAAAAATAGGCAACAAATTGAAGCTGGTTGAATTTTCAGAAATAATTTGTATTACTGCATTAAAAGAATACAGTAAAATAATTACCGGGGATAACAGCAGAATTGTAGTAAGAAAATCATTAAAAAAATGGTTAGATACTTTACCATCGGAATCATTTCTGCGCATACACCGTTCAACAATAATTAATATAAACTATATTGAAAAAATTACAAAAATTAATGAGCGGACGTACACTGTTCATTTGAAAAACATAAAAGAGACATTTGATTTCAGCCACAGATATGCAAACATAATGAGGCATACATTCCCTACGTAAATAATATAGAGCCTCTTCAAATCCTCCCACTCCTCAAAAGTCTCCTCGTGAAAAGATGAATTCATGAATGTGATAAAGCATTAATAATTTTGTCAATACTTTTTTTTATTTGATTTAAAAGGGAGCTTGCGCTCCCTATAATTATTTTAGAAGAATCATCTTTTTTGTGGAAATAAAACTGCCGGCTCTAAGCTGATAGAAATAAACTCCGTTTGATAAATTCTCCGCAATCCATTTTAATTCATATCTGCCTGCCGGTTTACATACCGAAGTTATGCAGGCAGGTTGTTACTTTTCTGTAGTTTACTCCACTGAAAAGGGGGCCAGGAAAAGTTTTTATTAATGTGGTTATTAAAATAATACAACTCCTAATTAAACCGTGCCGCGGCAGGGCTAAATGAATTTCGTCCTCATGTATTTTCTGATTGCTTCGCGCTATTTTTTGTATTAGTTTAAATAAGTAAATATTAACTCATCTCTTTACGGCAAGATTAAATAGAATAAGTAATTATTTTATTAAAAATTAGGGAACCATCTTTTTCGAAGATTTCTTAAATCGGTTTTAATTAATTGGGGCTTTTATAATTTTGGGAAATACAAAATGGAAGACTTCGAGAGAAAAGTGATAAAAGATATTAGGATTGAAGTTGTAAATCTTAGCCGGGCTACATATAAAGAAGCGAATGTATTAAGGAAATTACTTACAGAAGATATTGAACTGCACTTCAAAAAATTAATTGTCGATATTAGCCAATGTGAATTTATTGATTCAACATTTATAGGCGCTCTGGTTGTTTCTTTGAAATTCATAGCAAAGCATGGCGGTGAAATCCGGCTCGTTAAACCTAGCTCGGAAGCATTATCACTTATGGAAATAGTGGGTACTCTGAAAATATTTAATGCTTATGATACTGTCGAAGAAGCAGTAGCAAGTTTTGATACTGCATAGATATTAATTTGAATGCTAAGGAGAAGAGTAGAATTATCTATTCAGCCATTGCTGTGTTCTAATGTTTAATACCATCATTTATATAAATTCTTCAAGTTCACTTCATTTGTGTAAATTAATTGTTGCCATATCTAATTTTTATCTTATCAATTCAGTATGAAAAATCATTTCACGCTCCCTGGTTCTTAAGATGAGGGTTAATTTTATTTCACTTTATTAAAATCATCTTCTTAGTTTCAACAAAGCTGCCAGCTTTTAATTGATAGAAATACACGCCGCTTGATAAGTACTGCTGCATTCCATTTTAATTCATATGTACCTGTAGGTTTTTCTTCGTTAACAAGAGTTGCTACTTCATTGCCTAAAACATCAAATACTTTCAAGTTCACAAATTCCCTACTCCCTACTGCATACTGTATTTTTGTGCTTGGATTAAATGGATTGGGATAGTTTTGGTACAAAACAAATTTTGTTGGAGTCATTATTTCCTTTTCAACATCAGTTGGGTCGGATGAAGGATCATATTCCCATACTTCGCTAGGACCACTTATCCAATCAGGCGATCCGCCAATTATATATATCTTATTATTAATAACAGTACCTCTAAACCACGAATTTTTATTAGGCATATTTGATTTTTTTTCCCATGTATCAGAGATTGGATCATATACTTCAACTGTAGACAAAGAAGAGCCTCGTTCTTGACTTCCACCTATTGCGTAAATCTTTTCATTTACTAAAAACGTCCCAAGAGCATATCTTGGTGTGGGCATATTTTTTTTCGATTCCCATGAATCTGTTTGCGGATTATAAGAACATACAGCAGATAGGGGTAACTTTGGATCAGGACTTTCAAAAGGATAATTGGCTGTACCTCCAAAAGCATATAATAATCCATTATAAGTTGTTGCGGATAATGGCCCTGCACATGCGGGTTTAGGCACAGGTGTTTTTTCCGTCCATTTATCTGTACTCGGATCAAATTCAAAGCAATTACGCTTATCATAATTGCCACCTATAGAATATATTTTCCCATTTACTACATCTCCATATACACCAAACCAAGGATAGAGCATATCAGTCTTCTGTGACCAGGCATTAGTAATTGGATCATAAACTTCTACTTTTTTCGTGGCGTATGGATAACCACCGGCAATAGCGTAAATGGTATCATTAATAACACAAGTTAAAAGGAAACTCCTTTTTGTCGGCATATGACGTTTTGTTTCCCAAGTATCCGTTGAAGGATCGTATACTTCATTAACATCTGTATCAACAAGATATGAACTCATCCCTCCAATAACATAAATCCTATTGTCAAAAACGCATACCGCAGCTCCTGCTCTTGGTGTAGGAATATTAGATTTTTTTGTCCAGGCTCCGCTTTGTGCATGGACATCATAGAAAATAAAAATTACAGAAACCAGAATTAAACAATATTTCATAATGTCTAACTTTTTCATAGACACCTCCTGAAAATAAATTATGCGGCAATCATCCAATTTTAAAGGATGACTGCCATATGTTTAGAAACTCAATGCACAATAATTACTCCACTACCCACTACATCGTCAGCAATTGTTAATGTTAACGTTCTCTGACTAGGACACATTACACCCTAAATTTATACTCAGTAATTTATGACTCCTATAAATTCTACAACGAAAGTTCCGTCTGTGTTCACAACAACTGGAGGACATACGCCGCTACCGCTTGCATAGGCAAATCTGCCGGTTCCTCCAACGATCGCCCAACTAAATGTAGCTGTAGCTGGATCATCACCAACCCTATACCAAAGTATATAAATTTGTGAACCGTCAGCAGCTGTAATGGTATCTTCCCCGCGGCCTTCTAAGAGATAAATTGTCTCCACAGTTGTACATTTACCTAAATGCGTCAGGTTTCCTGTGCCAGAGAAATAAGCAACACTATTCTCTACATTCATTCCTGTCATCGAGTACAATATGTTTCCTTTAAAGGGTCTTTCCGGGTTAGCCTTATTTAATGTTTGTGTAACAGCTTTATCGATAGATGTCTTTTCAGTTGGATTAGTGATTTGTTCACAACCAGGAATAATAATTACCAATACAATAAAGGCACTAATAATCAATAAATTGATAAATGTTTTCATCACGTTTTATCCTTTATATTATGTTTTCGATTCTATAAACCTTTCATTTAATACTTGATTGAAGAATATTGCTGGGTAAAAGAACTAATTAACATAACAGTCATCCCGACTCCTCGGAATGACTGCCATTAGCTAAGAGTTAATGAGAAATAATAAATCCGTGCCCGGTACCTGTCCACGTCGACATATCCGGTGGAAATGAGATAATTAACTCCATTCGGCACTGCATCCCTGTTAAAGCACCGCCATTTCCATGCCCTACATCCCTAATGGTTAGAATCCACCCTGGTCCATCTTCCCAGGCGGTTAGACTGAACATAGACTCACCATGCCAGGTGAATTCCCATTCTCCGCCTGCGGCTTCAGACGCTTCTGGTCTAAGAAGCAGCTTTCCATACCACTTCCCTGTACCGACAGTTGGATCTATCATGCCGTTAATTTCAACCTCCCCTGGCCCGGTAATGAGATCAGGACCATTATCACTTAGGGAAAATGTAGCTGTGTAATAGACAGGTCCCCGATTTCCCTTTAACATGATTTTTCCATCTGGATATTTGAAAATTCCTGGGTTTTCTAGGCCGGTTGGAATTGCCTCTAAAGTGAATTCTCTAATTGAGTTTTTCTCAAGTGAACCTGGCTTGTTTATGCCCTGATCTGTGGGGGATACTGGTGACTGCGTTTTATCGGAACAACCAACTAGAGTTAGCCCCACGAATGCTAACAGAACGATAACGTATCTGAATTTTTTCATAAAATTCCTCCTTTTATTTTAATAACCTCACCCCCATTCCCTCCTCTTAAAGAGACCATGTGAAATTTTTTAATAATTAAATTTTTCATGATTTATAATAATTTAGGCAATAACTCTTTTTACACTGTATTAAAAAAAATTAGTGCGATTTATAGAAACCATGGCCTGCGCCAACCCAGTAGCTAGGTAAAGGAGCTGTAGCAGGGTCGTCAGCTCTTACTGTAAGAGTATCAGTAGCAAATAACTGCATTCCATCAATTGACCCGCCTTTTCCATGTCCCTCTACCTTTAAAGGTAAAATCCATTCCCCGGGTACACTAGATATTGACCTATATCCTTCATACGTGCCTTCCCATACTCCTCCTTCCGCTGCATTGTCAGCAGGTGTCATTGTAAATGATCCTTGACATGGACCCTCACCGGTTAAAGCATCAATTGTAAGGCTTAAATTATGGACCATAATTCCATTGGCAATCGGATCAGAAGACGAATGCAGTTCTATTACTCCATACTTCTTTAACTGCAACTTTCCTCCTGGTATTACTTTAACTTCACCTTCTCCAGTGAATCCTATTGGTGTATCAGTAAATGTGTAATTAGTAATAATTGCTTTTTCTAACGAAATTTGATTTTGTGAATTCTGGCTGGCAGGATCTACTGGAAGCTGTGTTTTATCGGAACAACCAGCAAGTAAAAGTCCTACGAAAGAAAATAGGATGGCAGCATATTTAATTTTTTTCATAGCGTTACTCCTTAATTTTGTTTTTAATTATTCTCTAAATTTTTATTAGAGATTTATTTATTATTTTCGTACAGAATTATGGATTGTATTTCATTTAAATGTATTTGAATGTATTCCCAAATTATTCCCTCTTTTCCTGGCCCAGCATAGTCAGTTATGCGGGATCCATTTTTATTTGATCATCAGCATCATTTTCCTTTCGGTATAATCACCTGCAGTTAGTTGATAGTAATATATGCCGGAGGCGAATTCTCCTTTAGCGGTAAATTCGCATGCATCCCATGTTACCTCATACGTTCCTGCATCCTTTTCTTCATCTATAAGTGTTTTTATCATTTTGTCTTCAGAGTCAAAGACCTCTAATTTCACTTTAGTTTTATAGGCCACACAATATTTTATTATTGTTCTTTCACTAAATGGATTTGGATAATTCTGACCTAAATAAAACTCGGATGGAACCAGGTCATTAAGACCTGTATTTTTGGTCAGATTCATCCTAGTAAACCCTCTTTCTGGTACTTTTAGAATGAATTATGGAAATTTAACTGCCCTTGATATGGTAAGGTTTAAGGGAATAGTTTTCTACCAGTTTTATGTAAAAAACTTACACTTTTATCTTTTGAGGAAGGGAAAAAAATTCACGGTGTGTCATATAAGTGGGCTTATTGTTAATAATTGTTAATTTTTTACTGTTGTTATGAGTACATGTTTATAATCTGACTATACTGATTATTATCCTAAATAATATCTACTAATGCTTATTATTTCTTTTTGTAAAATCATGATGATATTGTGAGGGAGGCACTCCAAATTGTTTTTTAAAGCATTCCGAAAAGTAAGCCGGATTGTTAAAACCTACTTCGAGCG
Organism: uncultured Bacteroidota bacterium; assembly: GCA_963710735.1. Lineage (GTDB taxonomy): Bacteria > Bacteroidota > Ignavibacteria > Ignavibacteriales > Ignavibacteriaceae > FEN-1297. The sequence continues at coordinate 41,685 of CAVQBN010000007.1, forward strand.
CTATCTCGGATATATTCCCAAATTTTTGTTCAATTAATTCAACTGCCTTCTTAAGCCTTATTCTTCTGAGTAATTCCCCGGGAGGTTCGCCTGTTAATGAAACAAATTTTTTGTGCAGCAGAGATGTACTTATATTTAAACTTTCAGCAAACAATTCAACACTGAATAAATAATTGGAAATATTCTGATTTATAATACCGAACGCTTTTTGTAAGAATTTCTTATCAATAGAAGTAATATTAGGATGATCAAATTCGAATATTTCCTGCTTCTTAAAATGTTCATGAATCCTGATTCTTTGTTCAATAAGATTTTTTATTCTGGCTTTTAATTCTTCAGGTTCAAACGGTTTCATTATATAATCATCTGCACCCGTTTCAAAACCTTCTATCTTGTCTTCACTTGAAGCCTTTGCCGTTAATAATATTAAAGGTATGTGGCTTGTCCTTTCATCTGATTTAAGTTTATTACAAAGTTTAAATCCATCCATCTTAGGCATCATTATATCACTTACAATTAAATCAGGCATAAGCTCAATCGACTTGTCCCAGCCGTCAACACCATCTGCGGCTTCCAATATCCCATATTCTTCAATCAAATTATTTTTTATGTAATTTCTAACATCAGCATTATCTTCAACTAACAGAAGGAATGGTTTTCTTGTTTCAGCGATTAAATCAATTTCATGCTTTTCTGTTTTTGTTTCTTTAGGAAAAATTATTTCTTCCGAAAAGCCCTCTCCTTTGGAGAGGGTTTGGGAGAGGCCTTGTTCACAAATCTCTTCCGGTTTTAAGTGCTCTTTGCCTAATGGAATTCTTATTGTAAATGTTGCCCCTTTTCCTTCTTCACTTTCCACTTCAATTTTTCCTTTATGCAGTTCCACCAATTCTTTGGTTAATGATAATCCGATTCCAGTTCCTTCTTGTTCTCTAGTATGACTCCCGTCGACCTGATAAAAACGATCAAATATTTTGCCGATTTTTTCTTTCGGAATACCGACTCCCGTATCACGGATAGAAATGCAAACATAATTATTAGAAGATTGACCCACCCCTTGCTCCTCCAAGGGAGGGGACGACACACTTTTATAAGCTACCTCCTTTGGGGATGATTTAGAATTTGATTTCAACGCTGCTTCGATTATCCCGCCTTCAGGTGGTAAATTTAAATGCGTTTGAAAGAATGTTAGTAAATATCTTCTCAATTTTGTCTTTGTCTATATATACTATTATTTCATCTTCTAATGAATTGAATACTAAATTGATTTTTTTCCTTTCCGCATAAGAGCTGAATGACTGCAGGAGAGCATTTAAAAAAGGAATTATATTTAGCGGACTTGTCTGCAGTTTCATATTACCAGATTCAAGCTTGGATATATCAAGCAGCTGATTTACAAGGCCGAGCAATCGGTTCGCATTCCTATGGACGACTTTTAACTCATCTCTGGTTTTTTCATCTTTTGTTATTTCTATAATCTGTTTTACCGGCCCGAGTATTAAGGTAAGAGGTGTTCTAAATTCGTGTGATATGTTTGCAAAAAATAGGCTTTGAGTCTGCTGTGCCTTTTGCAATAAATTAATTGTTTCCGATAATTGGTCACGGGCTTTCTTTAATTCTGCTGTTCGTTCATCTACTTTTCTTTCAAGATTATTTTTATAATCCTCCAATTTTTCATAATCTTTAATTAATTCTTCATTAGAATCGGTTAGTTCCCAAAACGCTTTACTTATATTAAAAAGCCAGCTTATAACTCTTTTTAATTTAAATAATAGTTCTTCATTTTTCCATGTCATATCGTAAAAAGCACCATTGGTTACAAACTGTAAATCTACCTTGCAATCTTTCAGTCCTGCTTTATTTCCAAGTTGGCGGATAAGTCCTTTGTTTCCAAAAGCAAATTCCGGAGGGTGTTCATATCCATCATTCACTAAGAGTGTAATTCTAATTTTATTAGAACCAATGAATTCAATCTGCATATTCCGGCATAAGATTGGAGATGTGATTCGTTTAAGTATTTTATCGGCGAATAGTTTAGAAATTTTGGGATTGGTTATGAGAAAAAATCCTATCAATCCTTCAATATAATTACCGCCTATAAAAAAATCAGCACCTATATTTTCAAAATCTGATAATGAAAAATACGGTCTCATATTTGTTAGTACTTTACAATAAACCCACCATTCAACCCGCTCTCTTTTGTTCGAAAAATATGATTCATCATAAGGAACCCCTTCTAAAAAATCTTTGAACTGGAGACCTCTTTTATTGATAGCATTTATTACCGGGACAAAAACTTTGTTGGAAACTTCTTTTTTTAATTTACTGTCTCTTTTTGTTTCAAACTTTATTGTATTGTCCTTCTTCATGTAAAATTTATCCAAATATTAACAAACAGAATATCCTATTACACAGAATAGAATTACTAGAAGTTCACTTTTTATATACCAAAAGAAGAATGGTTATTAAGGAAATCTACCGGCTAAGAATAAATTGACAACGATGACATAATGCAGCTTACAATAAAGCCGGCAATCTTATGTTCAGTGAAAATAAATTCTTCCGCAAACAATTTTAGGACAGTATTAATTCACTTAGCTTTTTCAACACGGATTATTAACCTAAGTCAATTTCTGTTGTCAGCTTTATTGAAGTGGACTGATTTGTTATTACTCAATTATAAAATTAAAGCTGACGGAAGTAATAATAAAAACTTTAATTGTAACCTTATATATTATACTAAATTGAAATTATAGATGCATTAATTATATTAATAATTATTTCTCCATGTCCAATAAATAAATATAAAATCAACTTTTCTTATTGATTTTATAATAATTTATTATTGTAGGAATTTCATTTACCTGTTAATCGCCCACGGAGAATTTTTTTCATAAGGAATTGGCTAAATCCACTCCTATTTAGGGAATAACATCGGTTTCCTATTACTTTTCTTTCTCCGAAGGAGGCCTAAAGACGAGAGAAAAGGACATGAAAAGAATTATAGCAATTAATTTTAATCAAAGTTAAAAGTTATCTTTGATAGTTTTTTGTCTTAAATTCCCATACCAATTCAGATTGATAGGGGTTTAAAAAATGGAAAACATTCATTTGAACAAAATCATTTTTTTTATTTCTAAAAAATCTCCTGCTTTTAATTGATAAAAATATATGCCGCTTGATAAATTCTCCGCGTTCCATTTTAATTCATATGTACCAGTAAGTTTCTCTTCAATAACTAAAACTGTAAGCTCATCTCAGAGATTCCGGCTATCGGGCCGGAACGACATTATCTTTTTTACTATCATTTCGTATGTCCACTGTTTAAATGAGTAATATTTTTTTACCCCCGGTTCTTCACCGGGAATATAATTTTAAACTGTAGGTTTGATATTTTGATTTATTTGGAAAAAGTTCTGAGGGTCGTATTTATTTTTCAAATCCACCAAACGATTATACTTTTCTTTACCAAACGCAGCTTTAACCTGATCCTCTTTAATATCCGCTAAAAAGTTAAAATACAACTCTCCGGTTGCATATTGCTGAATAGATTTAGAAAATGATCTAACCCAATTAATGTGATTGTTTGGGTCTTCACCTTCATGCCACAATCCTAATATATTGATTACAAATCTTGTATCTCGATGTGCAAATGCCATATCATTATTTTCTCCTCGTTTTACGGCACCTTCCCAATGATGAATGTGTAAAGCTGAAAAAGGAGAAAGTGATTTCATTTTTGAAACATTTTCAATTATGACTTCAATTGCCTCGTCGTTCATATCATTAATATGCTGAGTTTTCCAATATGAATGAATCCCTTTGGGTGCGCCGGAATCAAACATACCCTGTAATGCTGTATAAGGTATTGGCCCTAAAAGATCTATCGGAGCGGAAGAAAAATTACGTAATGGTTGTACAAGTTTTTTCCCTTCTTCCATTGAACCGGTATAGCATAATGCCACAACAACCATTTGAGTGCCTATTAATTCTTTAGGAACAAAAGGTTCGGGCGGTGCCGTAATAAAAGCCATCATTGTAGTCAGCTCATCAGGCATAGTTTTAGTCCAATCACGATAAAATTTCAGCAGGTCCTTTGCCCTTGAAACCGGAAAGAATACAGCTCCGCCGAATACTTCAGGCCCAACTTTATGCAGCTGAAATTCAAATGATGTAACTATCCCGAAATTTCCTCCTCCTCCTCTTATTCCCCAAAATAACTCTGGATTTTCATTAGGACTAGCTTTAACTTGTTTGCCGTCTGCAAGAACCATTTCTACAGACAGAAGATTATCAACAGTTAATCCAAATTTACGAACCAGCCATCCGAATCCGCCTCCAAGTGTAAAACCGGCTATTCCTGTTGATGAAACTAAACCTCCGGTTGTAGCTAAACCAAGCTCCTGTGTCTTTTTATCAAATTCACCCCATGTTAAACCTGCTTGTGCGTTAACTGTTTGGGTTTTAGCATTTATGTCTATTCTCTTCATAGGAGATAAATCTATAACTATCCCATCATCACAAGTACCTAATCCGGCAACATTATGCCCCCCGCCCCGGACTGCTGTTATCAACTTATTTTCCTGTGCGAACTTTACAGACTCCACTACATCATCATCATTGGCGCATTGTACAATCAAAAACGGATGTTTATCAATCATTCCGTTCCAAACTTTCCTGGAATCATCATAGCCATTATCATTTGCTCCTATCAGCCTACCTTTTATGCTCTCTCTAAATTTATTAACCAATTTTTCACTAATCATATAACCCTCTTATAATTAAAAATTAATTTTTATTAGGTGTTGTTTTGAAAAAACACATGCAAAGTCATAAAAAGTTTTTTATTTAATAAGTTTCTTCAAAACAAACACCAATTTTTATTAATTATTAACTGAAGTTACGCAACATACCTTATTGAACCCTTTCAGGGTTCTTAAATACTGTTGGATTTGTTACCGAGGGCAAAGCCCTCGGCTAAATTATTTATCCCTTTCAGGGACATTAATCTTCAAAATGACGCTGTTCCGAAGGAATGGCTATACCAAAAGCGTCACATATTCAAAGCCGGGACACCGTCCCCGGCTTATTGATGAAGAAAGCTACTATAATACTCTGAAGGAGTTAAATATGAGAATTGCGTAACTTCAGTTATTAATAGAATTTTACTTTTAGTATTTCACCGGCACCCGGGGGTAATCCAAATCCCATATTTGAAATATAAAGAGATCCATCAGGGCCGAAGGTCATACCTGTAGGGAAAAATAAACCTGTAACTATTTCTTCCTGCTCACCGGATGGAAGTATTCGGATAACCTTTCCAGTAAAAGGTGTAGGATTTCCCGGGGCTGTGGTCATCTCTAAAACATACATTCTATCCTTATTATCAAATGTAATTCCGAGTACAGTAGTTAAACCGCCTTCATCTTTTTTTATTTGACCGCTCGGAGTTACCTTAAAAATACCTGAACTTCCTGGATTTACTGGGAAAGTATTTAGATTACCGATATAAAAATTTCCATGGTATGCTAAAGCAGTCGGAACTATATGTCCCTGGGTAGCGGAAACATCAACTACTCTGCTTATATTTCCATTTTTTGTAACCTTAACAAGTTCACCATGATTCGGCTCTACTGCATAAAGATCACCTCGTAAACTAATCATGCTGTACCAGGTACCATCGGGCTCAAAATCATCTTCTTCGGGATTAGCAACCTTGTGTGTTCTTTGGTATTCGCTAAGGTTTGCTATAGGTGTTGTAGTGCCATTTGGGTTTACTTTAAAAATTACATTATCAGTTCCGGCTAATCCGTGAGAGCAGCCGGCACCGGATTCGATTCCATAAAGCTGACCATCTATAAACGCAATATCTGCAACACCGCTTACTAATCCGCCGGACTGTGGACTTGTCTGACTGGATGGTAGATTATCTGCTACAGTTGTACGAATCCCGTTCGGACTAATCTTTGATATTCGTGAAGTGTAACCTCCTTTATACGGTCCAATTGGGGGAATCACCTGATCACATTGCCCGATGGTTGAATCTGTACCGCCTTCTCCTCCTTCTGCAACATAAAGATAACCATCCGGTCCAAATTTTAAACCGCGGGGGTTATTCAATCCGTTTACAAATACTGTAGGGGTTAATACATCAGTTTTTGGTTTTTTATCAAGGTTTTGTGAATTTTTTAAACCTGTGTTTGTCAGTGTATCTGTTTTATCACTGCATGAAATGAATAAAAATAAAGATAAAACAAGTATAATTACTCCAATTATTAATCTCCTCTCCATTTCTTCTCCTTTTAATATTTTAAATTGATACTTAATTTAATCTTAGTTTTAATTCTATCCTTCGAAATAAAATTGTATAATTAACTGGAGTTCATATTCACCTCCTGATAACAGATTGTTATCATTAATTTATTATTTGTATGAATTGATAAAACAGAAGAGAAATTTCCACACAGAATTAATTATTAACACAGAGCTAATTGATTTAGATCCGCATACACTCCTAAGGACAGGAGATTAATTTGTGGAGAGAGGGATATCTTAGTTAGGGATAATGCCCTTCCTTAAGCTGAAATAACTAATTGTATTCCGGTTATTTATAGGATATATAATTTTGAATTTTTCCGCTGAATTATAATATGACTTTTTTTTTATTAAAGCAACAGAAATTCTTCCATACTGAATAGACTAAATTATTGCATATAAAAAATTATTTCCACAAGTCCGCCCGCTTGTGCGGCCAGCCCGGCCAAATCCGAAAGATTATAAAGGTGCTTGATCTGAGGTTTACCCCGCACCAAATGCGGAGCCAGGAAAAGTATTTATTAATGTAGTTCTTAAATTCCCGTCAATCAAACTTGAGCCGTACAGCAGTACGGCTCTACATTTAACAAAAAATTTTGACCTATTTAACTGCAGTAAGTGCAACAATTGAATTTCCTAACTCACTTCTCATTAAGCACCGATTAATTAGGTGCTGTGGTTTTTTGTTTTGTTAAAAGAGGTAAAAATCCTAAAATAACTGCAATTAAAACTACGATTATAGATCCAGCTATTTTTGGTTTTACCGTCATTATAAATACTGCGCCGAGGCCGATGACAAGTCTTGATTGTAATAATTTAATCAGTTTCAATTTGCTTATATACATACTAAGATCGGCGGCTGTCATGTCTGATGCCGAAGTTAAAAACTTGCTGAACTTCTTGACTTTTGCCCCGGTAACTACGGAACCGTGGATTGTTAAAAACAGCCAGAGTAAAAATGAAACAATTATCCATGCAGTCCAGCCCCACCTGGCTGCAGCAAGGTAAATCCCGGTAATAAGGAGTAATGTACCGCCGCTGATAAAGGCAACTTTAAGAGATGAAAGAAACTTTACCCAATCACCCGCCTGTTCGGGATTAACTGCACTGTTAAGCCTTGAAATACCAACCCACTCAAGGCTCAAGCCCATAAACAGAATTAAAGCACCGGAAATATGGAAGAACAAAACGACATAATAAAAGCTCATTTTATACCTTTTATTTATTTTTATTATTAAAATTAATTAAGTAAATGATTACCGCAAACATTTTCTTTAATAAAATCACCGCCTATTAATCCTCTAAGAAGGATGAATAATCAATTAATCTTTTATGGAATGTTGTAACAAAATAATTATTCTAACCGGGGATTGCTGTATTTTAAATCAATTTTAATATTTTTATTACATTTTTCAGACTAATTTAATAATATCTATGAACTTTATTATAATTAAATTTTTATCGTTATATTAAACCAAAGGAGTTTCTCACTTTATTATTTAAATAAGTTAACAATCAGATTTTATATATGGAAACCATAATAATTATTATTCTGGTTTTAATAATTCTTTCTTTATTTTTTCAAATTTATAAATTAAAATCCAGAACCACTAAAATTGATGCAGCTAACCAAAAGCATGACATATTAATTTACTTAGACTACCTCATAAAATATTCTAACGACATTATCATCCTTTTCGATACAGAAATGAAAATTATTGATGCTAATAAACTTGCTATTAATTTTTATGGTTATTCAAGAAACGAAATGTTAAAGCTTTCTGTTTATGATTTAAGAGCTCCCGATACTAAATATGATATTGAATATAGGCGGGACATTATTAAATTAGGCAACCCATTAATATTTGAGACCAAACACCGTAAAAAAGACGGTGCTTTTGTCATGGTCGAAGTTAATTCACACCTCATTGAACTGAAAAATAAAAAGTATTTTAAGAGTATAATCAGGGATATTACTGAACGAAAAAAACTTGAACATCAATTAATATCGGAAAAACAACAGCTTCGTACCATTATTGATGCGTCTCCAGCTTCAATATGGTTTAAAGACACAAAAAACAATTTCATTCGCGTAAATCAGGCAGCTGCTAATATTGCCAACTGCAAAGTAGAGAATATAGAAGGAAAACCGACTAAAGATATTTTTCCGGTCGAATCGGATAAATATTATGCTGACGATCTTGAAGTTATTAATTCCGGTAAACCAAAAATAGGTATTATTGAATCTGTTACAACCGGGAATAAAGTTAAATGGGTTCGTACCGACAAAATCCCGTGGATTGATTCCGACCGCAAAATTGCAGGCATTATTGCATTTGCTCTTGATATTACTGACGTTATACAATCCGGAGAAAAAATTAAAATGATGGCTCAAGCTGTTGAAAGCGTTAGTGAGTGCATTACTATTACGGATATGAATGATAATATCCTTTTTGTCAACAAAGCCTTTATTCAAACTTACGGTTATTCTAAAGAAGAATTAATCGGAAAAAATATTAGTATTGTCCGGCCCCATTTCCCGCAACTTGATAAAAATAATATTTTACAAGAGACATTGAAGGGCGGCTGGAAAGGCGAAATCATAAATAGAAAAAAAGACGGGACTGAATTCTCTATCCATCTTTCTACTTCTGTTATTAAGGATGAGAATGATAATCCGGTAGCGTTGATTGGCGTTGGTTCCAATATTAACGGATTAAAAGATCAAAAGAAGAATTGATAGAAGCCATGGTTCAGTCCAAAATATTTTTAAAATTTCCCTCATTGATGATTCTTTTTACTGCATTTGGCAACATACATTTTATTTCACAAACTTCATTCTATACCCCACTCCCGATTCGGTAACAATGTATTTGGGACTTGATGCGTTATCTTCAACTTTTTTTCTCAGTTGGCCGATAAAGACTCTTAAATACTGCGAGTTTTCAATTGAAGATGGCCCCCAGATTTCCTTTAAAATGTAATTATGGGTTAATACCTTCCCGATGTTTTTAATGAATAAAGCAAGCAGTAAATATTCAATATTGGTCAGCTTTATTTCTTCTTCCTTTTTATAAACTACTCTAGCTGTAAAATCAATTTTTAATTCACCGTTTACAAAAACACTTTCCCCTTCCACCGATTGAAATCTTCTTATGTTGGCTCTTATTCTCGCAATCAGTTCGGAGGTATTAAAAGGTTTTGTAAGATAATCGTCGGCGCCTAAGTCCAGAGCTTTAACTATGTCTTCTTCGGAGTTTCTTACCGAAAGAATAATGACAGGAATATTAGTCCACATCCGCAGTTCTTTAATTACACTAAACCCATCCATATCAGGAAGACCGATATCAAGTATTATCAATTGAGGATGAGAAGTTGCAACTTGTACAATACCGTCTTTTGCAGTTTCCGATTCAATAATCTTATATCCTGTTGATTCTAGTGCAATAGATAAAATTTTCCTTATCTGTACTTCATCATCAATAATTACGATTGTATTTTTTAATGTCATCTAATCCTCAGTTTTCTTTTAATGCCGGCAGTGAAATTGTAAATACAGCGCCGCCTTCCTTTAAGTTTGAAGCACTTATATTCCCGCCATGTGCTTCAATAAAACCCTTTGAAATAGAAAGTCCAAGCCCGGTCCCTCCTGCTTTAGTTCCCGGTATCCTATAAAATTTTTCAAAAATCCTTGGCAATGATTCTTCAATGAATCCTTTACCGTTATCCGCTATAGTAATTGTACACATGTCCTTTTCCATTTTTGCTTCAATTCTAATTTCACTGTGTGCAGGTGTATAAGCTAATGAGTTATGAATAATATTAATAATTGCCTGTTCTAGCAGTCCGAAGTCAAATTTGAATAAAGGAATTTCATCGTTTAATGAAAGAATAATTGTGTGGTCCGCTGATTCGGTTTTTAATTTCTCTAATATAGAATTAAACAAATCTGTTATTGAATGCCAGTCTAATTTTAGCGAAATAAATCCCGTTTCCAGCCGCGCCATGTCCAGCAGGTTTTCAACAAGCCTGTTAAGCCTGTCTGCCGCAATATTTATCTCATCCAAAATTTTCCCCCAGATACTTTTATTCTGATTAATATTTTCATCCTTAAAAGAACTGACAGCTCCCATTATCGCGGCGATAGGCGTCTTCAGTTCATGTGAAAGAGAATTAAATAGTGTTTTATAAAGCTTCTCCGATTCATGTGCAACCAATGATTTTTTTGCGATGTCGTTCAAGTATTCTCTTTCAATTGCACTTGAAACCTGCGCTATAAATGTATCCATAAAATTTTCTTGTTCAAATGATAAAGATTTATTGTCTTCCGTTTTTATGCCTATTGTCCCCAGCATTCCGCTTTTACTCTTTAAAGGATAATATGTAATCGGACTTAACGGGAGAGTATTTGTAAACCGCCCGGCTTTTTTACCATTGTTATAAACCCAGTTTGCTACAAACCAATCAGCATCATCTATTAAAATTAAACTAGCTGCGTGGGGTTTTGCATTAAGCTTGTTTTCATCATCCTTAAAAATGATAACAGCTTCTGCATTAAAGAACTGTTTTACTCTCTTCACTGCAGCATCTGCTATGTCGTCAATGCTGCTGGCAGCTGAAAGGTCTTTGGAAAGATTTAAAAGTGATGAAGTCCTTCCCTCTTTTTGAACTAAAAAACGCTGCTGGGTTCTAATCTTTGAAGTTAATAACCCGGTTACTATAGCAACAATAAAATATAGGAAAAGCATTAATACATCTTCAATCCGGGTTATGTGAAAAGTAAACTGCGGCGGAATGAAATAATAGTCCCAGCTTAAAGCACTTATAAATGCCGCTAGAAAAATAGGTCCCGGCCCTAAATCAAATAATGGCAGTAGAGCTATAGTTAGAATAAAAAGGAGAGAAACCGATTGATAGCCGATACTGTCTTTTATCAGGTATAGAATAGTTGTTATGAAAAATACTATTAATAAGGATATAACATATTTTGAAAATGAAGATTGGATATTAATTATATTATCAATTTTCAGAACTTTAGGATTTAATTCTTCTCCGCCTGCTACATAAATATCTATTTCACCGCTTTTCTTTATCAAATTTTTTAAGAAGCTCTTGTGATAAATAAATCCTGATAAATTTTCCTTTCTGGTTTTTCCAATTACAATTTGGGTAATATTATTTTCTTTGGCTATTCTTATCAAAGCATTAATTAAATTAGTATCCTGGGTTGTAACGATTTCAGCACCGAGTTCTTTTGCCAGTTTGAAATTTGTCTCCAGGTATTTTTTTTCTTCATCAGATAATTTTTTGTTTGTTTCCACATAGACAGCTATCCATTGTGCTTCAAGTGAATATGCCAGCCTGCGCGTCCAGGAAATTAAGCTTGCCGAGTATGGGCTTGGCCCTACGGCAACCATCAGCCTTTGGCTCGACTTCCATGTTGAATAAATATTCTTTTCGATTTTGTAAAATCTCAGATCTTTATCCACCCGCTCGGCTGTAAACCTAAGTGCCATTTCCCTTAGAGCAGTTAAGTTTCCCTTTCTAAAGAAATTTTGAATGGCCTGCCTGGATTTTTCAGGAGTGTAAACTTTCCCTTCCGCAAGCCTTTGAAGCAATTCGTCAATTGTCAAATCAATAAGTTCTACTTCGTAGGCTCTATCCATAATCGAATCAGGTACAGTCTCCCGCACATAAGTCCCGGTAATCTGCTGAACAGTTTCCGCACGGCTTTCAAGGTGCTGTACATTTAGTGTCGTTAAAACATTTATGCCGTTCTTCAATAATTCTTCTACATCCTGGTACCTTTTTACATGCCTGCTTCCCGGTATGTTTGTATGAGCAAGCTCATCTACCAAAACAAGTGCTGGCTTTCTGGCAATAATTGCATCAATGTCCATTTCATTAAAATCCGTACCCCTGTAATTAATTTCTTTTAAAGGTATTTTTTCCAGTCCGTTCGTTAATGCTACTGTTTCAACTCTGTTATGAGTTTCAACAATTCCGATTACAACATCTATTTTTTCTCTTCTAGCCTTCTGAGCTGCTTCCAGCATAGTGTAAGTTTTGCCCACACCGGCGCACATGCCGAAAAATATTTTCAGCTTACCTTCGGTTTTTCCTGCTTCTTCTTTTTTTATTTTTTCCAGGAGCCTATCAGGATCAGGTCGTAATGAATCTGTGTCATTCATCTTATTTGCTCATTTCATCTAACTTAATATTTAATTTCTGAACATTTACAACCTCGTTACCTAAAATTCCAAATTGAGGAGGTTCAGTAAGTGAGTTTATTAAATTTATTAATTGAACCGACTGTAATTTATCAAATTTTCTGGCATAAATTATTCTTTTCGTCTGCATAATTGCAGCTTCTTTTGATATGTCAGGATCGACACCGCTTGCCGAGGCAAAAAGCATTTCGGAAGGTATTTGAACCGTTTTAGGCAGCTTATTTTCTTTTATAAAATAATTTTTACGCTGTTCATATAGTTTTAATAAAGTATCACTCGTTTGGGAAAAATTGCTTGCACCTGAAGGATAGGGATTATAATTTATTGCCGAAGGTCGCGGCCAAAAATATTTATCACTTGTAAATTTTTGCCCTAATAAATATGATCCCCGCACTTCCCCGTTTTTAACGATTAAGCTTCCGTCTGCCTTATTGCTAAAAAATAATTGTCCTGTTATATAAATAGTTAGTGGATACAGAATTCCCAAAACAATTGTAAAAAATATAAAAAACTTAACTGAATATTTTATTGATGATAAGAATAACATAGCGACATCCTATACAAGCCTTAAAGCAGTTAAAATAATATCAATTAATTTTATACTTATGAACGGAATTATCAGGCCTCCTAATCCGTATAAAAAGATATTTCTTTTAAGCAGATTATAAGCGCTTTCCGCCCTGTATTTAATTCCTTTAAGTGCTAGAGGAATTAAAAAAACAATTATTAAAGCATTAAAAATTACTGCGCTTAATACTGCGCTCTGCGGAGAAGAAAGATGCATAATATTAAGAACGGATAAAGGGCCGTTCAATCCGTTTGTAGAAAATAACGAAAGCGCGATTGCAGGTATAATTGCAAAATACTTGGAAACATCATTTGCAATGCTGAAGGTTGTCAGAGCACCGCGTGTCATTAATAGCTGTTTTCCAATCTCTACCACTTCAATCAGCTTTGTCGGATTGCTGTCGAGATCTATCATATTCCCTGCTTCGCGTGCAGCCTGTGTACCGCTGTTCATGGCAATGCCAACATCTGCCTGTGCAAGAGCAGGCGCATCATTTGTACCGTCGCCAATCATTCCGACCATCTTACCGCCCGATTGTTCGTCTCTAATTCTTTTTAATTTATCTTCAGGCTTTGCCTCGGAAATAAAATCATCTACTCCTGCTTCAGCAGCGATTGCCGTAGCAGTTAATTTATTATCGCCCGTTATCATAACAGTACGGATTCCCATTTTCCTAAGCTGGGCAAACCTTTCGTTAATACCGCCCTTTACAATATCCTTTAATTGAATTACACCAAGTATCTTTTTATTTTCAACAACAATTAAAGGAGTTCCTCCCTCTAACGATATATCAACACCGACCATTTGCGTAAATACAAAATCAGTCTGAAAATCCGGATTAATTTTTGTCCCTTCAGAAATATATTTTTTAATTGCTTCAACAGAACCTTTCCTGATGATTCTAGCAGTTGAATTCGCTGTCTGATGTATATCAACACCACTCATTCGGGACTGCGCGCTAAAAGGCACAAAGTGCGCATCCAGTTCATGAATATTCCTACCCCTAATTCCAAATCGCTCTTTTGCCAGAACAACAATAGATCTGCCTTCAGGCGTTTCATCAGCCAGTGATGCCAATTGCGCAGCATCGGCAAGATACTTTTCGCTTACACCCGGAGCCGGAATAAACTCGGTTGCCATACGGTTGCCTAAAGTTATAGTGCCGGTTTTATCAAGAAGAAGTACATCTATATCGCCTGCTGCTTCCACCGCTCTTCCGCTCATCGCAATCACATTATGCTGAATAAGCCTGTCCATTCCGCTTATACCGATCGCACTTAACAGTCCGCCTATTGTAGTAGGGACTAAGCAAACCAAAAGTGAAATTAGAATAGGAATTGAAACAGAGCTTACATTTTGCCCAAGTGTTATGTGATAATAGTTTAAGAAAAATTTAAATGAAACAACCACAACGATGAAGACTATCGATAGGCCTGATAGAAGAATCGATAACGCAATTTCATTAGGAGTTTTTTTACGCTTTGCATTTTCTACAAGCGAAATCATTTTATCTATATAAGTTTCACCCGGATTTGATGAGACTTTAATGAGAATTTTATCACTCAACACTTTGGTTCCGCCTGTAACTGCGCTTCTATCCCCGCCGCTCTCCCTAATAACCGGTGCTGATTCACCAGTAATAGCAGATTCATCCACACTTGCAATACCCTCAATAACTTCGCCGTCTGCCGGAATAACTTCACCTGCTTCACAAATAACAACATCGCCAATTCTCAAATCAAGTGCAGATATTTTTATTTCACTATTTCCGGATTTTTTTCTGGCAATAGTATCAGTCCTTGATTTACGAAGATTTTCAGATTGAGCCTTGCCCCGCCCTTCGGCAATTGCTTCGGCAAAGTTTGCAAACAAAATTGTAAACCAAAGCCAAAGCATTATTTGCAGATTAAAGGAAGAGTATTTACTCTCAAAAATATCCAGTAAAAATATTAATGTTGTAAGTGCTGCTCCTGCACCTACTAAAAAGATTACAGGATTTTTTACAAGGTACAGCGGATTAAGCTTAATGAATGAATCGAGTACTGCTCTCGATATTATCTTTTTATCAAATAATGCAGTATTATTTTTTTTAGATTCCATAATTAAAATGTTACCCCGCTATGCATTAAAAAATGTTCAAGCAGCGGTCCTATTGAAAGCACCGGGAAAAAAGTAAGCGCTCCAACAATTAAAATTACAGCCGTCAATAAAAATGCAAACATTAAATTATCGGTTGCCAGCGTTCCCGATGTTGCCGGAGAAATATTTTTCTTCACAAGGCTTCCTGATACTGCAAGAATAGGTACAATTACTCCGTATCTTCCAATTAAGAAAGCAATGCTCATCAGTATATTATAAAAATTAGTATTCGTATTTAATCCGGCAAATGCGCTTCCGTTATTACCCGCCGCAGATGTAAAGGCATACAATATTTCAGAAAGTCCGTGAGGTCCCTTATTGAGAATGCTCAATAATCCTTGATTAGTTTCCGCGGCAATCGATGAGAATAATAAGATTGCTATACTTGGAAGAAGAACTGCAATTATCGACCACTTTATTTCATAAGCTTCAATTTTTTTGCCGAAATATTCCGGCGTCCTTCCCACCATAAGGCCTGAAATAAAAACAGTAATAATTATAAACAGAAACATTCCGTAAAGTCCGGCGCCTACTCCGCCGAAAATTATTTCTCCCAATTGAATGTTAAGCATAGCTGTTAAGCCCGACATCGGCGACAAACTGCTTATCATAGAATTAACAGAACCGTTGGATGCTGCGGTTGTTGCAGAAGACCACAGGACACTATTGAATATACCAAACCTTAATTCTTTTCCTTCCATTATCCGGTTTGTATTAAAGATAGGATTATATGAAGTCTCGAAAAAATAAGAGATTGCAAGCAGCGCAATAAAAATAAAAAGCATTACACCGAAAATTGTCCATGCATGTTTTTTAGAACCAAGCATCTTACCGTATGTAAAAACAAGTGAAACAGGAATGAGCAGGATAGAAAGCATTTCAAGAAAATTTGAGAACGGTGTTGGATTTTCAAACGGGAAAGCACTGTTTGCA
The DNA here is from genome assembly GCA_963710735.1 of uncultured Bacteroidota bacterium. Classification (GTDB taxonomy): domain Bacteria; phylum Bacteroidota; class Ignavibacteria; order Ignavibacteriales; family Ignavibacteriaceae; genus FEN-1297. The sequence goes on from CAVQBN010000007.1 coordinate 57,867, forward strand.
TTAAAGAATCCCCCGCCGTTTGTTCCTAATTGTTTTATCGCAATCTGGGAAGCAGCCGGGCCCATTGGAATAATTTGTTTAAAACCATCTAATGTTGATGCCGTAGCATAATGATTAAAATTTTGAACGACTCCCTGCGAAATAAGAAGAACTGAAAGAATAATTGAAAGCGGCAATAATATATAAAGAACAGACCTGGTAATATCGACCCAGAAGTTGCCTATAGTCTTGCCGTTTTTTACTGCTATTCCTCTAACTAAGGCAATTAAAACGGCTATGCCCGTAGCGGCGCTTAAAAAGTTCTGGACGGTTAATCCGGCCATCTGAACAAGATAGCTTAATGTTGTTTCACCAGCATACGATTGCCAGTTAGTATTTGTAACAAAGCTTATTGCAGTGTTTAATGCTAAAAGGAAATCCACTTTTGGCAGATGCTGAGGATTTAACGGAAGCATTTGTTGTGTTAACTGAAGTGCAGTTAAAAATAAAATTCCCAGCAGATTAAAAATGAGAAGATGAATTGCATATTCTTTCCAGTTCATTTGGCTGTCTTTATCAATACCTAATATTTTATAAATTAACTTCTCAGCTTCACCTAACGCTGAAGAAAGTATATGCTTTTCGCCCTGGAATACTTTTGCAAAATAATTTCCGAGTAAATATGAAAGAGGAATTAGAATAATTATATACAACGCAAATTGAAGAAAGTTATTTAAGTAATTCATTTTTCTTATCAGTCTTAAAACTTTTCAGGTTTTATAAGAGTTATAACCAGGTATATCAAAAGCAGAAACGCAATTGTTAAAGATATAATGTTCATCATGTCATCTTTTTTTTGTCGAAAATTATATTTTTAGTTATAAACCCGCTGTAAAGAGATTATTCAGAAGTATAAAGATTTTATAAAGATGATGCGGGTCATAAATGGAAAGGTGTTAAATTTATATTCTACGGGAATATAAATACCTAACAATAAGGTAATAAGGTTAATTGTAAGACTACTATTTTGTTTCTATGTTGAAGACAAAAAATAAGGTCTATAATTTTTATTTCTTTATCGTCCTCAAATAAATTCCTATCTTAATTGAACTGTGCTAAGACACGGCTCTAAAATAAAATTAAATGAATTTAATTTTTTATTTAGTGCATTCCATCTGTACACACTAATTTAAGGACAAAATAAATTTTAAATGTTTGTTCAGCCTCATATCTTAATCCAAATATTTTATTTATTTTTTGTCTAATATTAGGGACGTGAACATGAATAAACTATACTTTTTTTTAATTTTTCTATTTATAACCCAAGCTGCAATTTATTCACAAACCAGCATTCCCCCGGATTCTGCAAAATACTTTATCGGCAAAAAGGTTACGGTTATCGGTATGGTAGACCAGATACACTTGACAGATACGGGAACTTATTTTCTGAATATGGGAGGGAAATTTCCGGACAATACATTCACGGCAGTTATATTTTCTTCCGACACATCCGAATTTAGTGATATAAAAAAATTTGAAGGTAAACTTGTTGCCGTTACCGATACGGTAAAGGATTATAAAGGAAGTCCGGAAATAATCATTAAGAAACGGGATCAAATTAAATTAATAGAAATAAAGACTAAATAGACCTTATGCATAAAATGGAATTTACCTTTCTCCCTTCAGGACTATTTTTTTTAGCAAACAATAAATCTAATTTGTTTCATGATGAATTTATGAAATCAATAATTATAAAAATCATTTCTAAAACTATTGGTGGCCTAATATGAAAAAGATTTTCAAATCCTCATTATTTTTTTTGCTGGTAATATTAACAATAAAAATAACCGCGCAAACCCGGAATGCTAAAGAATCCAAACCCGATTCACTTAAGAATATACCGTTAACCGGCTTAACTTTTAGAAGTATCGGACCGGCTATAACCGGAGGCAGGGTAGTCGCACTGGCTGTAAATCCGTTTGATCACAAGGAATATTTTGTTGGTTCCGGCCACGGTTCACTATGGAAGACTGTAAATAACGGCATTACTTTTACTCCGGTATTCAATCACGAGAGTGCTTATGCAATCGGTGCAATAGCAATTGATCCGACTAACCCGAATGTTATTTGGGTAGGTACCGGTGAAAATGATAATCAAAACAATGTTATATACGGGGATGGTGTTTATAAAAGTGAAGACGGAGGTGCGACATGGAAAAATATGGGAATAAAAAGTTCTCAGCAAATTGGGGGAATTGTAGTTGACCCGAAAGATCCGAATACTGTTTTTGTTGCCGCATACGGATCATTAAGAACATCAGGCGGTGACCGGGGAATTTTTAAAACAACCGACGGCGGTAAAACCTGGAAGAATGTTCTCTTCATAAGTAAATATACCGGATGCTACGAAATTCACATGGATCCGAGGTATCATAATTTATTATATGCTGTTGCTCACCAGAGAATGAGAAAATTATATACCGGGGTAAGCGGCGGGCCTGAAAGCGGAATCTACCGCAGTACAGATGGTGGAGAAACCTGGAATAAAATGACTCTAGGTTTGCCAACCGGAGATGTAGGCAGAATAGGTTTGGCTATTTCTCCCGTTAATCCCGATGTATTGTTTGCAATTGTTGAGGCGGAAAAAGAAGGCGGGGTTTATAAAAGTACCGACAGAGGCGTCAGCTGGACAAAGGAAAGCAGTTATGTTTCAACTTATCCTTTTTATTTCCAAAAACTCTTCTGCGATACAAAAGATATTAATAGAATATACAGCATGGACGTATTTATGAAGGTTAGTATTGACGGAGGAAAAACATGGAAGAATTTAGGCGAAGCTAAAAAACATGTTGACAACCATGTGTTGTGGATTGATCCTTCCGATGATAGTCATATGATTGACGGCTGCGACGGCGGAGTTTATGATACTTATGACCAGGGTAAGAACTGGGCTTTTAAATCCAACATTCCTATCGCGGAAATATATAAAGTAACAACCGATAATGATACTCCTTTTTATAATGTTTATGCCGGATCGCAGGATAACAACAGTTTCGGCGGCCCTTCAAGAACAATAAATACAAGCGGAATAACAAACCGCGACTGGTTCTTTACAACCAGCGGAGACGGATTTCCAAACTCAAGTTGACTGGAAGAATCCGAATATCATTTACGCAGAATCTCAATACGCGGGTTTAGTCAGGTACGACAAAAAAAGCGGCGAACAATTGTATATAAGGCCTTATGAGTTTAACACCGATACCGCTTACCGGTTTGATTGGGATGCCGCTTTGCTGATTTCAAAATTCGATAATAAAAGATTGTATCTGGGAGGTAATAAATTATTCCGTACAGACGACCGGGGCGATACATGGAAAGTTATAAGTCCGGATCTTACCCGCGGTGTCCCTAAAGAGATGCAGAATTTAATGGACCGCAGCTGGAGCATTGATGATCTGTCGCGTAAAGGTACGATGGCTCAAATATCTACTATTGCCGAATCCCCGCTTGATGAGAATTTATTATTTGTGGGCTCTGTTGATGGACTAATACATGTTACAACTGATGGCGGTAAAACATGGACAAAGTCCACCACGCCGGGCCTTCCGGAGTATGCTACGGTCTCTCAGATAATTGCTTCACATTTCGATAAGAAGGTAGCTTACGCAGCTTGTGAAAATTTTGTGGACGGCGATTATAAGCCATACTTGTTCAAAACTACTAACGGCGGGCATTCATGGTTTTTATATAATGGGAACCTTCCTGATAAAGGCAGTACTTATACGATTGCACAAGATGATGTTGACAAAGATTTGCTTTTCGTAGGAACACAGTTCGGAGTTTATTTCACTGTCGACGGAGGAAAAGAATGGATTCAATTGAAAAACGGAATACCAACTGAATGCGTAATGGATCTGACAATTCAAAGAAGAGAACACGATCTGGTTGTTTCAACTTTCGGAAGAGGGATTTACATTCTAGATGATTATACTCCGCTAAGATATTTAAATAAAGATTTGAACAAAGATGCTGCAATTTTCCCTATTAGGGATGCTTTCATGTATATTCAAGCTACTCCATTTGGATTTAAAGGAGTTGGATTTCAGGGCGCAAGTTTTTATTCGGCGCCCAATCCCCCGTTCGGCGCAGTATTTACTTACTATCTAAAAAATGATATTAAATCGCTTAAAGAACTAAGAAGAAATAAAGAAAAGAAAGAATTAAAAAAGGGTGAAGATATAAAATATCCTTCCTATCAGAGATTATTAAATGAAAAAGAAGAACCCAAATCATATCTATTATTTACAATAACGGATGATCAGGGAAATGTTATAAGAAAATTAAAAACCGAAGCGCATAAAGGCGTAAACCGGATTGTATGGAATTTCCGGTATGCACCCTTTGTCCCTGTATCTTTAGAAGAGCCCGATAATTCAATACCATGGATTGAACCCGATCTGGGCTACATGGTTGTGCCGGGAAAATATAAAGTTTCTCTCTCGAAATATGAAGACGGTAAATTTACAGAACTTGTTAAACCGCAGGAATTTACATGTAAACAATTACATAATACTACTCTGCCTGCTAAGGATAAAACTGCACTGGATAAATTCAATCAAAAAGTTGCTCGGCTGACTAGAGCTATTTCTGGTGCCGATGCTTATAGAAAATCATTGGATGATAAAATAGCTTATCTGGAAAAGGCAGTAATAGAGGGAGCAAATGTTCCCGATGACACATATAATTCAATAATTTCTATTAAAAAAGAACTTGATGCTTTTAACAGGAAACTTAACGGTGATCCGCTTTTAGCCCATTATGAAGGCGCCTCACCTACATCAGTAAAGGACAGAGTAGATTTGATAACTTCTTCGTTATGGACAACAACTTCAGCACCTACGACAACTTTTATAAAATCGTATGATGCAGCAGCAGATCAATTCGGAGGTTTATTGAGTAAACTAAAGTCGATTGATAATGAGGTTAAAACAGTTGAATCCAAACTTGAAAAATCCGGTGCACCATACACACCCGGAAGATTCCCTGAATGGAAAAAGGATGGTCAATAAATTGATATCTTAAGCCGAAACGATAGTTAAATCCTTTTATTAAGTAATTCAGCGTATTGACTAATTTGTCAATACACTGATTAAATTAAACATTTACAATATTTAAAATATTTGTTGTAACTATTATTCAGATCAGTTATTTTGATCATAAGCCATCGTAAAATTATATACCTAATAATCGCGGATATCATTTAAAAGAACCAGACAAGTTTACTTAAGTAAACTAACAATTAAATAATAATTATAAGACTGGAATAAAATGAAAACCATTAAATTATTCTTGATCGTTACGGCGTGTTTTATAGTTAGCGGGGTTTCTTCATATGCTCAAGCCAAAAAAAATGTATCTGTCACTAAAATTCTTACAGACAGTGTAAGCATATCAATGATAAAACCGCACAAAGTAGTAACAAAAGGTACAGTTACTGTAGAAGGAAAACGCATTGATTATAATGCTGATGCAGGAACGATCATCTTAAAAGATAAGCATGGTAATCCAGCATGCAGTATGTTTTACGTAGCATACTTCAAATCAGGAGTGAACGACGAAAGTAAAAGGCCGGTAACATTTATTTATAACGGCGGGCCAGGCAGTTCTTCAATATGGTTGCATATGTCCGCCTGGGGGCCGAGGCTTACATACTTGGAAGATACTGCTAGAGTGACTGCTCCATATAAAACAGTGAACAACGATTATAGTTTATTGGATGCGAGCGATTTAATTTTTATTGATGCACCCGGTACAGGTTTCAGTAAAATTATTACAAAAAATGAGGGCGGGACAGGTAAACCGAAAGATTTTTTTGGAATTGATCAGGACGCAAATGCTTTTGCACAATTTATAATAAATTTTCTTTCTGAATATAACCGCTGGGATTCACCTAAATATTTATTCGGAGAAAGTTACGGTACTTTTCGTTCTGCGGCTGTCTCAAATATTCTGGAAAACCGGGATAACGTGGATCTCAACGGCGTAATACTACTATCGCAAATACTAAGCTATGAAAATTCTACGGATAATGTTACAGAAAATCCCGGTAACGACTTAGCTTATGAACTTGCTTTACCGTCGTGTGCGGCTACTGCATGGTTCTATCATAAACTTCCGAATCATCCGGATAAATTGATACCATTTCTAAAAGAAGTGGAAGATTTTTCAATGAATGAATATGCTCTTGCATTAAACAAAGGTTCAGCGCTGGATTCAGCAACATTTCAGCACATAGCTGAAAAACTGCATCAATATACAGGGCTGCCCGTTACATATATTCGAAAAGCAAATTTACGAATTACCGGCTATGATTTTGAGAAAACATTGTTAGCAAGTGATGATCTTCTTACTGGAAGGTTGGATACTCGTTATCTAGGTCCCACTATGGATCCATTAGGTGAATACCCGTTATATGACCCGCAGTCCGCAGTAATCAGTTCTGCTATAATATCTACCTTCAATAATTATATACATAAAGAATTGAAATATAATGCCGACTCAAATTACGTATCCGGAGCCAACTTGTGGGAGAAATGGGATTACCGGCACCTTGCAGTTCACCAGTCTTTTGGCGACAGGTATGATAATTTATTTGCTAATGTAATACCTGATCTCGCTTCGGCAATGATTTATAACCCTAAAATGAAAGTAATGCTGAATATGGGTTATTTTGATTTAGCTACTCCGTATTTTGAAGGTATTTATGAAATGCGCCATCTGCCGATGCCTGCTTTTCTTCAAAAAAATATAACTTATGCGTTTTACATGTCAGGACATATGGTTTACCTTCATCCCGAGTCGCATAAAAAACTGCATGACAACGTGGCTAAGTTTATTGCCGAAACGCATTAAAAAAGATTTGTGCTTGCTCGGTTCTGGCGGGGTCTTGATCTGGCGCTTGCCCGCTGACATGCGGGGGTAATTTTAACGAGGGAAGAATTTATCATACGATAATATACTTCAGGTTTATTATAAGACAATTTTATTTCATAATATTTTTATTATATTGAATTGCGAATCAATTCAGTTTAACTCTCTCATTATATAATTAGCTCAAATTCAAATGAGCAAAAGCTTAATGAATTTAAGAAAGGATTTTTATTATGCCCGATAAAAAAATAATTGCTGTTATAGGTGCTACAGGTGCTCAGGGAGGCGGGTTAGTTAATTCAATATTAAATGACCCTAATAGTGGATATATTTCGCGGGCTATAACACGAAATGCTGATTCCGATAAAGCAAAGGAGCTTTCAAAAAAAGGTGTTGAAGTTGTCCAGGCCGATCTGGATGATTTTGAAAGCTTAAAGAAAGCTTTTCAAGGTGCTTACGGCGCTTTTTGTGTTACAAATTACTGGGAACACTATTCCCCGGAAAAGGAAAATAAGCAGGCGGAAAATATGGCAAAAGCTGCAAAAGAAAATGGAGTATCCCATGTAATCTGGTCAACCCTTGAAGATACACGTAATTGGATTCCATTGAGCGATGATAGAATGCCGACTCTTATGGGAAAATATAAAGTTCCCCATTTTGACGGTAAGGGAGAATCAAATAAATATTTTCAAGAAGCAGGAGTTCCGACCACAAATCTTATTGCTTCGTTTTACTGGGATAATTTTATTTACTTTGGAATGGGTCCGAAGAAGGGGCCCGACGGCAAGCTGTCAATTACATTTCCATTAGGAGATATGAAGCTAGCCGGCATAGCTGCCGATGATATCGGGAAATGCGCTTATGGTATCTTTAAAAGCGGAGATAAGTATATAGGTAAAACAATCGGTATTGCCGGAGACCATCTCAGCGGAAGTGAAATGGCAGAAAAATTTTCAAAGATATTAGGTAAGGAAGTCCAATATAATTCCGTTTCACCGGATGCATACCGCAGCTTTGGCTTTCCCGGTGCAGAAGACCTTGGGAATATGTTTCAGTTCCATCGAGATTTTCAGAAGGACCATCTTGAGGTTAGAGATCTTGTAAGATCTAAATCTATCAATCCCGAATTAAAAAACTTTGAACAATGGCTGAGTGTGAACAAAACTAAAATTCCAATTGAATAGCCGGTTAAATATGTCCTTAGAAGTGAATTACTTTTAACCATAGATTAACTCGGAAAAATAAAGGATTGGGAAAAGATTTCTAATACTATTCGAAATGTTTTTTAAATAGTAACTTCCCTTTTAGAGCCGTGCCTTTGCACGGCTCTGCAATTAAATCAAATCTAGGACTGTAATTGATAAATAAGAAATCCGTTACCTATTCCTCAGTTAGTTTTCGGCGGCATCTCAAACATCGAACTTTCAACCGGGACATTTGGAGAAATGTTAGTGTATTTTATTTCTTCGTTTCGTTCATAATTTGCAACATGTATATCATCAGGAAAAAGAACTCCGTTTACATTCTTATAATTTTTATAATCCGTTTTAGTCTGCAGCTCACCGAGCAGAGTTTTATCGTATTGAATTTCACGTAAAAGCAAACCCGTCCTTGTACTAAAATAAAATTTATATCTTCTTATATTTGAAGAAGTACCTTCGACAACATATACGGTATCATTATTCAGAATCTGAACATCCGAAAATTTTAAACTTTTATAATTTTTTAAAAAATCCATCGGAGAATAAAAATCAGCATCAAGCTTTAAATCCTGGATATCAGGCTGACCAATTTCTCTAACTCCGCGCGGATTTTTTTCCCATCCGTTTTTACCGTTATATCCTCTTTCAAAAGTTCCGAAATTGGACTGGAAAGAAGACAAATAATAATCAGGCGCTTTTTGATAAACAGTAACCTGAATATCTCTGTCGCGGCCCGCGGAAACGGTACCTTCTAATTTTAAAGAAGTTATTTTTTCAAATGCATCTTTCCCTCCGATTGCCTGCTGGTATCTTGCAATTATCTGCTCCGGTGTGTCTAAACGATTCGGAACTTTAATCATTTCGTCATTATTATCTTCGTTTTTTTCTGCTTTCATCATGGCGACAGTCATTACGGCCGGGATAGTTTGGGGATTAGCATTACCCCCGTGGCATGTAAAACAAGTTACCATCTGCTTGCCTTCAAAATCATTTTTATTTATTGCTTCCATCATCTTAATCATATCGCGGGCTTTTCTTTTCTCAGGCTTCTTGTCACTATCGTTATGTCCTCGCACATGGCAGTTTGAACAATTAAAACCAAGCGATGCTTCAAAGAAATGCATTGTCGGCATAAGCTGATAAGCAGGCATTCCTTTAAGCACTTTTATATTTTTAAATACTTCCTCGGTTGTTTTTTGGTTACCGCTTTTGGAATCCTTTGCTTTGTTTGATGATGTTGAACTTGAGCCAATTACCGTCCATCCGGTTGATAGAAAAACGAATAAGAAACCGGAGATAAATAACAGAATTCCGTTAGAAATTTTACTGCTATGCATTAAGCTACCTCTTTAAATTTGTAAATAAGGAATTAATTGATCTTAGATAGTTTGTCCGCTATTCAAAAGAATGACAAAGCAAAATTAGAACACTGAATTTATTTATGCAATTTGGTTTTAATGCTTAGTGATTTTATCCACACCATAGTTTACTTAATCTTCACAAGTGTTTTCCTGTTTATGTGAATCTGGGTTTTTAATATCGAATTTGTAACATTAGAGAGGACTAATAACAATTTAAAAAGCTTAGATATTTAACTGTTCATAGTTGGCTACTCTGAAAAGAACATAAAAATAAAGCAACAAGTTAATTATAGAAAACAAGGTTTTACTTTTCCGATTGCAAAAGGCCGGTTTTTGTATTAGCTTAGATACAATAATGTCTGATCATCTTTTTAAAGATCGTATAATTTAATAATAGGGAATCAATTTTGTAACGACATTGCGATTAATCAATTTGAATAATTAGACCTTTAATAATTTTTGAGGTACGTTATGGAAGACTTCGAGAGAAAAGTAATAAAAGATATCAGAATAGAAATTGTAAATCTCAGCCGCGCAACATATAAAGAGGCCGGGGAATTAAAAAAATTACTAAATGAAGATATTGAATTGCATTTCAAAAAATTAATCGTAGATATCAGGCAATGTGAATTTATAGATTCAACATTTCTGGGAACTCTGGTTGTTGCTTTAAAATACATAGCAAAAAACAGCGGTGAAATTAGGCTGGTTAAGCCTAAAGATACTGTATTATTTCTTATGGAAAAGGTAGGGACATTAAAAATATTTAATACTTATGAAACTCTAGAAGAGGCGGTAGCCAGTTTTGATACATGACAGCATTTATTATGAATTTAAGTGAATAAGTTTAGAGTTACCCATTCTGCAATTGCTGTATGCTTATATTTAGCATAATCAACTTTACCAATACTTCAAACCCGCATTTTGCATGCATAATTAATCTTTATAGGTTCTTACTTTTATCTCTTCCCATGTGTCGATAACTGTGGTTTAATCTAGAAAATATTCAAAGTCATAAGATCAGCTTTTTCTTGTTACAATTTTTATAGCAGCCGGTATAAGATGTGTAATTATCTTTTTATGATTTTTAGAAGTTCAATTTAATCTTGAAAGTTTGGTATATGTTTCGGATTATTTTCGTCTTTTTGTTTACCGCACACTTTTAATTCCGGATTGTTTATTCGCAAACGTGCATTCTCAACATAAAAGCCTATACTTCCCTTTTTATATTGATCATCTGCCAGAGTTAAAAGCACATAACCATTCAAAGAAAATTCTAAATACTGATCATAAGCAATCAAGGAAAAAGAATGCGGACCGTCATTTGGAATATAGTTTGCCACCTGAAGCTGCTGATAGCTGAAAGCTTCTTCAATTTTACCGTGAGGCTTTTTACCCCATGCTCTTAATTGAACTATCCCCTTGAAGAAATCGATGCTTAAGTAATAACCATCACCTTCTTTGTTTGTGCGAAATACCAAGCCATATTTGCCTCTGCCCTCAATTTTAAATTCTCCGGTTAGAATAAAATTTTTATAAGTACCCCTAAGTAAAAATGCTTCAAAGCCGCTTGCACAATCTATTATGCAATAAGAATTTTTAATTTCAGAATAGGCATTTGAATTTTTATAAAGAGTTTTCAAAGGTGCTATCTTGGAAAATTCCATAATATTAGAAATAAGTTTATCAAAACCTTTGTACGTTTTTAAACGAAGCTCACCATTTTCATCAACTACCAATTCTTTTGGCGGTGCCATTAAATGACGGCCTTTGGTGGTACGTCCCTTGAAAAAGAAATTCCAAATTAAATATTTGCCGTCTTCTCTTGATATTCGCGCAGCATAATTACCTTGAGGCAGAAGAACATTGTCAGCATAATTCTGATATGGGCCTTTAAATTCGTCAGCCCACCAATAATGAACTTTAACATCCTCGCGAATTGAGCCGATTAAATAATAGCGGTTATTAAGTTTAAATAAATTAGGTACTTCAACATCATCATAATGCATCGGCTGAAAAAGAGGCGGCAGAAATTTAAATTCATTTTCCTTCCTTTCTTCAACTAAAGCAACACAACCCCTCCTTATTACCGGCCCTTTATTAACACGGGCGGCAGCTAACAGAAAATCCTTTCCATCTTCATGATAACAAAAAGGATCTCTAAAACTTACCCAATGTCTGCCCTGGTTTAGGCTGCTTTCATAAACAGGTCCTTTTATAGTAATAGGGAATGCATCCGATTCACTTTTTTCCCAATTATATAAGTCGTCGCTCAACGCTAGTCCGATACGCTGAATTCTGCTGCGGTCTCCCATACAAAGCCCTGTATAAAACATTCTCCACGATCCCGGTTTATAAGGATTTGGTGAAACATGCATTGTCCAAAGCATATCATCATCCCATGTTTCAGGGTCACTTATGAAAACTGCATTCTTCACCCTTTTCCATTTAAAACCATCTTTGCTTACTGCATGAGCTATATATGCATGATTCGGTAAGGTAAGGTGGAAAAGATGATACAAGCCTTCATGTTTTACTACATCAACGTCCCCTATTTCAAAATCTCTAAATCCGTAACCTGAATACATAATAAACTTATTTTTGTAATTAAAATATTTTTATTTATAAGATAAAATTTTATAATCAAATTTATTTTAACAGTTATAAACCAGGGCTAGCCTGCATTATTCCGCCATCCACAAAATAAGTTGCTGCAGTAACATAACTCGATTCATCAGAAGCAAGCCAGGCAACCACCGAAGCAATTTCTTCCGGCCGGGCCATTCGTCCTGTAGGAATAAATGAATTTAACTTTTGTAATTTTGCCGGATCTGACATTGTTGAAGTATTTATCGGAGTAGCAACGGCACCAGGTCCTACACCGACTACATTAATGCCATGTTCGGCTAGTTCTACTCCGGCAGTTCGAGTAAGCATTCTCATTCCGCCTTTGGAACAGCAGTAAGGAGTATTGCCGGGCATAGGCCAGTCTTCGTGAACAGAAGAAATATTTATGATACGTCCGCCTTTCCCTTGCTTAATCATTTGCTTTGCTGCTATCTGAGTTCCGAAAAACGCACTCTTTAAATTTACATTCATTACTTTATCAAATTGTTCTTCAGTTGAATCTAAAATTGATGTTCTTGTCTCAATCCCGGCATTGTTTACAAGGATATCGATTTTCCCAAAAGCTTTTATTGTTTCATTGATAAGATTTTGCAAATCGGAAATCTTGCTTACATCCGCATCAACCATTATAGCCTTATCCCCCATCTTAATAATTTCTTTTTCCAGTTCTTCTGCCGATTCTTTATTTACAACATAATCTATCGTTACATAAGCGCCATCTTTTGCCAGAGCAAGTGTAATGGCACGTCCGATTCCGCTGTTTGCACCTGTAACAACAGCAACTTTATTTGTAAGCCTCATAAATTAACTCCTTGTTCGAAAAAAAAATTCGAGATTAAATTTTTATAATGGTTCGTCATATTTAATTTTATTATTAATATATGACTAAACCATCTCCAAATTTGTGATGAGAATGGGAATTGATATTGAAAGGAGATAAAAGTTTTAGGATCTCAATTTTTGCCAAGCGATTGAGAAATAGATATTGATTTTATTTTTAACATCATGATTGATGCAATTAAGCCTAACAAAAATGTAGCTATCCATAATGTAGACGATCCGAAATGACTCATTACTGCAGTTCCAAACCACGGCCCGAATGCAAATGCCAGGTTAAATGTAGTTTGGTATGCACCCATATATTCACCTCTTCTGTTCTCCGGCGATATTTCACTCATGTATGCAGAACTTGAAGGGAAAAATATCATTTCACCGAAAGTCCAGATAATAATAGTTATAACTAGGCCATAAATATCTTTAATAAATGCCATAGAACCGAAACCTATCCCGCAGAGTAGAGCACCTATCGAAAGCATTTTTCTATCGGACCAATGGTTAAGCATATTTGTTAGTGGAACTTCAACTAGAATAATTAGAACAGTATTGATGGTAAAGACAACTCCGTATACAGTTTCACTAAAATGTAGATTCCTTACTAAGTAAAGCGGCATTGATACATTAGTCTGAAAATAAATTAATGGAATTGGTAGTAATGCAATTAAAAAATAAATTAGCCGCCTATCAGCAAAAATGTTTTCAATCTTTTTAATTTCAGCAACATCTGAATCAGAATTAATACTATTACTAATAATGGGTTTATACTGCCAGGGTGAGATTATTAAAAATATACCAGCCAGTAAGGTGGTGATACCATCAACAATAAAAATTAAATTAAAATTCACAATGACTAATAATCCGCCGATTACAGGGCCAATGCTCATTCCTAAATTTGCTGCCAGTCTAATTACAGCATAAGCAGATCTTCTTTGTTCCGAAGAAACCACTTCTGAAACCAGAGATAAAAGTGCAGGGCGAAATGCTTCATTAATAACCGACCAGGCGAAAGTATAAATTAAGATATTTGTAAAACTGTTTATAAATGGAAAGAAGAATAAAAATATGCTTGAACCAATAAGCGATATCTTCATTATTTTTAATGCGCCAAATTTATCGCTTATCTTTCCTAAGAAAGGAGAAGTCAGAAGCGCTCCGATTCCGTAAAATGTTAACACCAATCCGGCTTTGGTAAGGGACACTCCGACTTTTTGCGTCAGATAAAGCGCAAGGAACGGAAGCACCATCGTACCAATACGATTTATCAGCATAGTAAAAAATAACATCCACAAATTACGGGGTAAATTTTTAAGCCCTCGCCAGGGATTCATATATCCGCCCAAAAGAATTTATAAAGAAATGGTTGTATGAATATAAGTATAATTTTATTTATCAAAAACGTTTTATTACTTAATTAAAGGGATTCGGATAATTTTGTGCCAAGGAAAAATTATTAGGAATTTTTGTGTTCATTACATAAGTAGCAGAATTTAATTTGAGTATTACAAGCGGTATTCTGCCGGTCTGATCACCATCTGTATAAAGGACTTCATTATTAGTTGTATCGCCATCTACATTGCCGATTCCAACTACATCAAATCTTTGTGCTGCATTGTCGGATAATAAGGAATCAATTACGGATACTTAATAATTATTTGGATCAGAAATAGAACCGCCGAGATATGAAAGTCTTACGATTGCACCATTTGGAGTTGCACCTCTAGTGCCGAAAACAAAATCTAATTTACCATTGCGATCAATATCGCTATAGGCACCGCCGTTTAGTCTTCCTAAAGTTCCAATATAAGAAGAAACATCTGCAATCTGGGTTGTATTTAAAATTGCAAAGTTATCAGGCTGCAATAAATATATTTTAGCATAATCGGGATTCCATCCTGCTACAACAATTTCTTTTTGACCGTCATTATTTAGATCCACTACACAAGACGATTTCCACGAACCCCCTGGAACAGCATCATTTATACCGGTTAAAATATTATAACTTCCGTTCTGATATTCAACTGGTGTTACAACACCATCATCATGCATTAAGTAAATAAAATTTCCAACTACAGCTAAATCATAAATACTGCCAGGATCCATTGTAGCATTTAATCCCGATGCGTCTAAAGTCCAGGTTTCAGAACCGTCACCGTTATCAGGAATATCACTTACAGATATTACGCCAAATTTATAGGTGCCTTGTCTATCAGCAAAAATTAATTCAGGTTTATTATCGCCGTTAACATCACTTACAACCATTCTAATCGGTCTAACATCAACATTATCCTGATCGGTAATTGTCCATTCTGCATTTGGTAAATAATTACCGAAAAAATCTATTCCCATTCTATCACTACCGTCACCAGCCGCTTCAAATACAAAAATCCTATTCGGATTTACTCCACTAAAACTATCAAGATTATTTGCCGGTGCCCAAATTATTTCCATCTTACCATCTTGATCAAGATCTCCATAAGTTAAAGTTCCCCAGCTATTTTGATGAACATCCGAAAGAGACGCTGACCAAACAGAGTCCCAAGTGGATCCATTATATTCATACTTATAAATCCTTGGTATTAACTCTGCACCGCCCTGATCCAGCATATTATTAACTATATAGATTTCCGGTTTTCCATCTCCATCAAAATCAACACCCGCAATCATTTCACCAAAACCAGTATTTTCAATTGAAGGTACCTGAATCTACGCCTTCCCTACTAAATTGTGCTTGAGAATAAATTAGAGGATGAAAGAGAAAGATTAAAAGCAGAGCAAAAAGAAATCCATACATACTCCATACAAACTCCATACATTTGCAGCAACTAATCATAGGGATTCAATTTATTATTTAAAACAAAAAAGCCCGATTTTAATTAAAAATCGAGCCTTTTAAGAGCTGGCGGACGGATTTGAACCGCCGACCGGCTGATTACAAATCAGCTGCTCTACCAGCTGAGCTACGCCAGCAAAATTGGAGATCAAAACTAATACAATTTCAAATTCTTTGCAAGCATTACAAATCCATTGTATAAAATATTTTTAGTTTTCAATTTCGTTTTCAAAGAAGCTATCGTTTTTCGAAAACACTCTAAACTGTACCATCTTTTGTCTTATCTTTTTTATGAGTTCAAAAACTAAATCACCGTATTCGTATACTTCACCATTATTTAAAATTTTACCCGATTTATCCGCAATAAATCCAGCCAAAGTGTTATACTCATCAGAAACAGGAATTTTTATATTAAATGATTCATTAAAATCTTCGATTGTTATTGAGCCAAGTATATAATATTTACCATCAGGTAATTTACTGTAATCTTTTACTTCGACTTTTGTATTATCCCAAATATCTCCGACAATTTCTTCAAGAATATCTTCAATTGTAATAACTCCTTCTGTTCCTCCATACTCATCAGTAACTATAGCTAATCTCTCTCCCCGATTCTGCATCTCTTTTAAAATTTCAGAAATCAACTTAGTTTCCGGTACAAAATAAGCTGGCCTAATCAAGCTTTTTACAACAACAGGCTTTGCAGTTATGAATGATTTCATAAAATCTTTAGAGTGCAATACACCAATTATATTGTCTATAGATTCTCTGTAAACAGGTATAAGGGAATGATTAATTTTTACTATTTCTTTGATAAGTACATCGGTATCTTCAATCATTTCTATTGCTATCATTTCCGTTCTGGGAATCATAACTTCATTAGCACGCAAATCGTTGAATTCAAAAATATTTTCGATAATCTCATGTTCGGTTTCATCTATAGCACCGGTTTTAACGCCTTCAGAAATAATGATTCTTATCTCATCCTCTGAAAATCGCGTCTGGGAAAAATCAGTTTTTTCTTTAATTGGTTTTATAAAATAGTTGCTAACATTGGTAACAATTTTTACGGGAAATCTAAATAATGAGGTTAACACTATAGTAAATTTGACTGAAGATTTACCAATTCTCTCAGAATACTTAAAACCGATTGCTTTGGGAACTAAAATTCCTAATACTAAGGTTAAAAATGAAACCAGAATTAATCCCGCTAAGAAGCTGATATACATCGAATATTTACTAATTATTAAAATTCCGGAATAGCTTAAAAAAGGATTTAAAAGTTCTGTAAAGATTATGAATGTCAACATCGCAGAGGAAAACAAGCATAACGTCGAAATTATTTGTATTGTACCGAAAAAAAAGTTAGGCTCTTTTTGAATGGATTCAAATGCTGCGGCTGTTTTATCATTATGCTCTTTAAGCTCTTCTATCTTATTTTTACCGAAAGATGCTATAGCAATTTCAATCGCAGAAATATATCCAGAAATTAAAATGAGTATAAAAGCTGTAAAAATTTCCAATAACATAATTTTATTTTTTTAATTGATATTTTACTTATATGTAAATATTATAAAATTGAAATTTTAAATTAAAGTATTCAAGTTGTATTAAAATATTTTTATTCACACTTGCTTATCTATGTAAAAGGCTCATATATAAAACGACTTCCTATCCTTAATTAACTAACCTGACATTTAAAATTACAAAATATTTCCCATTCAATTTTTGAAATTTCTCATAAACCCTAATTTGAACAATACTCGAATTTTTCTTACTATTGTTTAATTTTTAATTACATTTATTTTGAAAACTTATGGTACCCAAACAAATCAAAATTTCAGAAAAAAAGAATCTTCTTTTAAAGTGGGATGATAATTCCGAAAGTAAAATAGATCTGAAATATTTAAGAGATGAATGTCCTTGTGCAGGCTGCAAAGGTGAAACAGTATTATTAAAAACTTACAGACCGCCTAAGCCTGCAAGCAAACATCCGGAGATGTATAAGATTAAGGATATTACTACCGTTGGAGGATATGCAATACAAATAACCTGGAAAGATGGTCATAATACCGGGATTTATACATGGGATTATTTAAAACAGCTTGAACGGGATCAGAACGTTGACGAAAAACATAAATATGATAACTTGATTTAATGATTTCGGCGAATCAATTAAAATATTATTCTTCTTTGCTTCATAAAAAATTTAGAAATGAAGAGAGCAAATTCATCGCCGAAGGCAAAAAAATTATTCTTGAAGGAATTAACAGTTCTTATACGTGCGAAGTAATAATCGCCGCAAAAACATTTATTGATGATAATAAAGATTTCTTAGAAAAAATCGATTCGGAATCGATCCGGGTTGAAGTTATTAAAAACCAGGATTTCAATAAAATTAGTGATACTTTAAATCCGCAAGGTATTGCCGCAGTATTTCATAAGGGAAAGAATAATAAAGCTGCTAAATTATTTGAATCAAGCCCTGTTGTTTATTTAGATGATATATCGGAGCCGGGAAATTTAGGAACAATTATTAGAAACTGTGACTGGTTTGGAATTTCGGAAATTTTTTTAAGTCCAAATTGTGCAGAGTTATTTAATCCTAAAACAATTAGAGCCAGCATGGGGTCATTGTTTCATTTAAATATTTTTGAAAACATTGTTCTAAGTTCCTATAAAAATGTTCTTAAGAGAAAAAAGATACAAAGTTTTATGCTCCGATATTAAAGGTACAAATATTTTTAAATTTAACGCCAGATCTAAAATAGTCGTTATATTTTCAAATGAATCTAAAGGACCAAATAAGGAAATATTAAATCTTTCCGATGAAATTATAACTATTCCGAAAATAGGAAATGCCGAATCTTTAAATGTTGCAAGTGCATCAGCAATAATTCTGGCAGAATTAACAAATAGTTTTAAAAAAACTTAAATCGCATAAAAATTTAAATTATACTTGAAAAAGAGGAAAAAATAAGTTTAATTACACTTTATATAAAATATATTGTTATTTTTAATACAAGATTTCAGTCTAAATTCTAATAGACGAATATTTTTTGAATGACAATTCTTGAAAAGAGGCGGTGTAAGTCTTTCATTCTGTATGCTTAAAGTTTTATGATGCTTGTAATTTGGTACTTGAAAGTATCGTAAAATACTACCTATTTTTAGTAAGAAACTAATTAGATAATAAATTAATAATCACAAGGAGTGGATTATGGCCTTATCTAAAATTGCTTTTTTAGAAACTTATGCTCTTGAAAACAACGAAGGCATAATGGGCGCAATACTAGTAACTGATTCTGATACAAAACCAATCGAATTTAGGGTTACGGCGCCTATCAAACCGACAAACTTTCAAAAAACCTTGTACGGTGATGTTTTAATGGAACACGTTCTTGTCGAACTGGTTTCAGTTCCTTTACTTAGTGCAATAACCCAGGAAATTGATTTAATCCTTGTAAGAGATCCTTTTTTCCTTGGTGCTAATAACAAACAAGGAGTAAGGGTAGTTAGAGTTTATAGTCAAAATGACACGCCTTCCAGGGATGGAGCAGCTAAAGAAGAAATAAATTCACCCGCCGGTGATAACGTAAAAACTTTTATCGAAACTTCTAAAAAATTCGAAGCTGAACTGCCAGAGATTAAATCTTCGATAAATTCAATCGCTGAAAATCGTAATTTTTTAGAACCGTTTGAAAGACTGAAAGTTGCATGCGAGCAGGTGCATCTGCAAAAAACCGGTGAATAATGTCCATCTATAAAAAAATAAGGAAGAGTACTGCAACTAAGATTTCCAATCTAGAATCCACCGAAACCTTCTTATGGAATAAGTGGATTCGGGAACCGTTAACGGAAGACAGAGAACTCGAACCGTTTATTAAACGATTGTGGGATACTAGCAAAATAGTTGTGAGCATTGATAATCCTGGCCTGGATAAATTTACTTTTAAATTTAAAAAAATTAAAATTTATAAATCAGCGCAAAGGCTGCTGGATTTAAAATCCAAAACAAACCTTATTTTCTTTGGTTTCGGAACTTTCCAAACTACTAACATAAATATTTCCTTTAATCAGGAATTAAAACAATATTTTTCAACAACTATTGAATATGATGGCCCGGCACTATCATTTAAAATTAAAGATCACCGGAAGAAAGAATATACTACCCTGTTAACTCCGTTTACAAAAGATATTTCTGGTTCCTTTAATAAATCCGGTAAGAGTGAAGAGAATGATATAACTCCGGTTAAAGAGATTGAAATAAAGGAGGAAAAAACTTTAATAAATAAAATAGACAGCGAAATAAAAGTTAAAAAGACCATAGAAGTAAATTATAATTTCGATATTCCGAAAGTTGTTGATTATTTATCGGAACTGATACCCAAAGTTTATAATATCGACCTATTAAATTCTTTCGAAGAATTAAATTCCAAAGGGAAAATTTACCAAACCAAAATTGAACTGCTGGAAGATAAGGCTTCTTTAATTGACCAAAAGTTCACAGACCTATTAATGAAACCGGAAATTAAATTAGCTAAAATAAATCATAATTTTATAATTGTGATTGAAAAGAAAGAGTATTTTTCCGAATTATTCCCGTGGGATATTATTGATAAAAAGATATCACTAAAAAAACTATTAGCAGAATCAAATAAAGCAGCTGCGTTTATATACGATTCAAATTCCACAAAGCCGTTTAGCTATGAAACTACTATTAAGAAAATAGAAGATGAAAATATTGATAAACTACTGCAACCGGATATTGATTTAAGTGAGGGAGATAAAGAAGAATTATTGAAGGGATTATATCCATTTCAAAAAGACGGCGTAATGTTCCTAGTTGAAAATCATATAGCTCTTTTATGTGATGAACTCGGTTTGGGTAAAAAGATGCAGGCGATTTCTGCTCTTAAATATTTGTTTAAAAGAAGAGATATAAAAACAGCTCTTATAATAACAAATTATTTTTTAATCGGTAATAAACAATTTAATGAAGATACAGGCAATTCATATGGCTGGGAAGGACAATTAAATAAATTTGCACCAACTCTAACACATGCAGTAATTGCATCCGAAAGTAAAGAGATAGATTCAGAGCTCAATCAAACAGCTCAAATTTTTATTGCATCCTATGATATTTTAGTTAAAGCAACAGACGAAAATTTAGTTGATAAAGATAAACTAAAAACTTTTGACTGCATTATATTTGAGAACCCGGAAGTATTAAATGATTATAAAAAAAGAATTCAGAAACTCATCAAATCAATTCAGCCTAAATTTTTATGGATGATTTCTAACTTCGATAATCTGGAATTTAAAGAAAAAGTATTAGCCGAATTAACTCCAAAAGCAGTTTTGAAAAGGACAAAGGAAGAAGTCGGAGATCAAATTCCGGATCCTGTTAGGCAGGAGTATTGGGTTGAAATGGATAAGGATCAGAAAAACGAATATGACCAGGCTTTGTCTTACACTCAGAATCAAATTACAGATGTGGTTCAGACAGGTAATCCATATCGATTTCAATCAAAAGTTTTTTTGTCTCTCCATCAGTTAAAGCAGGTAACAAATTTTTCTATACGAAATATTATCAGCAGCAAGGGACATATAATTGCATCACAGCTAAAATCAATTGCCCAAAATAAGAAGCAGGCTGTTGTCTTTTCACAATATGATAAATACGGAACGCAAAAGTTAATTGAATTATTCAATCAAGAGGGTATTAATTATATAAAATATTTGCCCGGTATGCCGCAGAATGAATTAGAAAATTCGATTAAAAAATTCGAAAAAGACAAATCGATTACTGTTTTGTTAGCCGGTCTGCAGGCCACAATAACTAAAGTTAGTCTCGCCTATGCACCATATATAATTCATTTTGATCAATGGTGGGTACCAATTACACAATGGCAGCTTGAAGAAAAAATTACTGGAAAAGAAAATAAGTTACCTATAACAGTTATAAGCTATTTAACAAGAAATTCTGTCGATGAAAAATTGAGGGAAAAATTATTCGAGAAGGAATTATTGAATAAAAATTTAACCGATACAATCGGACCGGAACTTTTCTCCAAACTCATTTCTGAAAAGGAATGGATGGATATTTTTAATATGCCGCCCGATAAAGATGCCAAACAAGATTCACTCGAAACTCATTATCAGAATTTAATTCAATTAACTCCTGAAAAAATAATGGACAAGATCCGTTTGCTTTTTGTTAATCTTAGCTACTCAGGTATTAAAGTTAAAGACGAAGCATCAAAGATAAGGTATGCTATTACCGGGACATTCTCAAAAAATTGGCGCCAGACAGAATTTGCCGCACAGTGCTATTTAATCTTTAAGGAACCGGATACGGAAGCAGTAAATTATTTTATTGAGTCACATAAAAAAATTAAGGGACTCGGAAAAATATTTATCATAACACTTAACCCATCTTACAGCGGAGAAGAAATAACGACACAAGAAAATGTGACATTTATAAATGGAATGACACTTAGCCGATATTTGCGAATGCTGGAATTACTATAGAACTATTTCATTAAAATCATTTTCTTTGTACTTATAAAATCTCCTGCCTGCAATCTGTAAAAATAAATTCCACTTGAAAATTTTGATGCATTAAATGTTACATTATACTGCCCTGCTTGCTTTTCATTATTAACTAAATTAGCTACTTCCCTTCCTAAAACATCATAAATTTTTAATGTTACAAAACTGCTTTTAGGAATTTGATAATTTATTGTCGTACTAGGGTTAAAAGGATTTGGATAATTTTGATAAAGGTTAAATGTTTTTACACTAAAATTATTTTCCTTAATATCTGTAACTACTGCCGTATCAGGCACAGGCAGTTGTTTTGAAGTATAAATATGAAATTCTCCTGGAGCCAATGAAATCGGAGTGCTGGTAATATTAACTTCATTCCCGGAAAGGTAGTCGTACCAAGTTCCGGTATATGGGAAACTTGAAGTCGAAGCGTTCTGAGAAACAACATCAAAATTTCCAATAGCTACTACATTCTGAGAGCTACTCAATAACGTAACAGATTTGACCGCACCTGTAAGATTAGTACTGAAATTGGTTGTGTTAAAAATATCATTTGTAGTTTTAAGATGAATAATTGCTTTTGTTACTTTAAATAATCTTAAACGATCTGCATTTTTAAGATAATCCCATCTAATCGGCTTTTCACCGATTCTTCCGTTGTAATCTATTGAATAATCGTACCCAAGTTCTTGAAACTCCCACAGCATTTTCGGTCCGGGTACAGTATAAAAGAGTGCTTCACACAATTTTATTCGGTTAAGACCGGTAGGAATATTTTTAATATTATAACTGCCGCTGGAATTTCCATATTGCTCGTTCTTGTACATCAATCTTTCTTCATCATGGCTTTCCATATATCCAACTAAACCCGGTACAGTCCAACCCCATGCTTTATAAGAAATTCCGGAAAAATCCCATGACGGATTAGTTGCATAACCCATAGCAGCTTGTTCATACGCTGAGCTCATATTATCCCAAACCAGCATACCATCTTGTGTAACTATTTTCTCTTCTGCATTAGCAACAAATTCTTCGAGAATTACATACGCATTAGGATTAACATTCCATATAGCATTAGCTATTCTCTCTTCATTTGTAATCCTGGTTGCATCATAATTCTGCCAGTTATTATAACCGTTGGGGTTTTGAGTATATCCGCCTGCCAGATCAAATCTAAAACCGTCCACATGATATTGAGTTAACCAAAACTTTGTTGTCGCATCAACAAAATAATGCGTTGCCGCAGTGGTATGGTTAAAGTCATAACCAACATTATAAGGATGGGTTGGCTGCTGATTAAACCACGGATTATTAGCAGCCGGAATATTATTTGTTGCATCCCAGTATAATCTAACCAGCGGGCATGAACCAAAAGCATCATTAAAAGGAATGTCCAGTATTATTGCAATGCGATCTTGGTGAGCCATATCAATAAATTTTTTCAGATCATCTTTAGGACCTAATATTGATCAGGTGCATTAAAAAAATCCGGGTTGTATCCCCAGCTGCTATTTCCTTCAAATTCCATA
>CAVQBN010000008.1:0-137922 GCA_963710735.1 uncultured Bacteroidota bacterium
GAATCATGATTACAGTGTAATACCTTCACTTTTAACATTGGCAGCACAAGCTCAGCTCTTCGGTGTCAATGCCCCCTATTACAATGAGATAATTAATGCGGCTACTTTTAAATTGACAATAAATGAAGGCCTTGAAAACATAATATACGACAACGGCATTCCTCCTGACACCCAGCAGGTAATTATTCAGGGGGCGATCGATTTACGGCCCAGCATTACAACTGCCGGATTCAGTTATACCGGACAGGGTTATATAAATTATGTCTATGGCCTTACAGGAGATGTGTGTTATGATGCCGCCAACAATCCCCAGCGAGGCCATGATAAAATTGTTTTGCCGCAGAATTTTTCTCTGACAGTATTTGTAGACAGTTTAAACCTCTGCAAACAAAACTATGTAACAATTCGTTTCGATTCTGTCGGCTCTACTTTTGAACAATGGGATTACGGTTATGATATTAATGGCGCGAATGGCTGCGTCTCTGTTGGCTCAGATATGCAGCATTCTGCAAATGCGTCTTTAACTCTCGATATGAATAATTTTGTTTTTTCTAACGAAAGTTATTTCGATTATTATAATGACGGTTTTATTCTTCACCCATTTATTCATAACAATAACGTAAATGCGGCTGATACTACATATGCGGTAGACACTACCTTAAACAGTGGTTTAGGAACAATTAATCTAAAAGGACAGCTGCAGATAAAATTAGTTCATAATCCACAGTAAAATGAATGATAATTACAGAAGGAGAAATTATGTCAGCAGTAAAAATGGTATCCTTAATTGGATTTATACTGATAAGCGGCAGTGCATTGTTAGCACAATCAAATCTTCTTGCACCGGTTTATCAGGGAGCGGTTAAATCACCGCTAAGAAGCGATAAAACTCAATCTGTTTATCTTTCAAAAGATCCGATAAAAAAAGTTGAATCTTTTTATAATACAAAAGCTGGAAAGTTAAGCAGCAAAGATCCGCTAACACAATCATACTTTATTGAAGGCTTGGGTAATACGCCGGTTGTTGCCTATGGAAAAACAATGATGACTGCAAATCAAATAAGCCGGCAGGAAGGTTATCCGGATCCGGATGCCAAAGATATTGGTGTTTTATTGCTTGCAAAAACAACTTCCGGACAAAGCAATGAAAGCTCCACATCATCAACAGCGAATATTTCTTCTGTTAATGCTTCCTCAACCGACAGCATGCAAGCTATGATGGCAAAGATGCAAAAGAAATTAATGCAGGCCATGGGAAGCCAAAACTATTCAAAGTCTGATGAACAAATTGGTGAAATGTCGGATTTATTCGAAGGACTAAAGAACGAAGTATATATGCAGCGCCACTCAAAAAAGGAAATGCTTGCAGTCTATAATAAATATAAATTCTTGGATGATTCGTTTTATCTATTAGTCAAAGACAAAGACGGATCTACGATTCCTTATTCAAAACAATTATTAGCCCAATATAAGAACAAGCTAAGCAATGCGGAGATGATGAATGATCATTGGAATTACTGGGTCGGCTTTCTAAAAAAACTTGCAAATCATGCTTACAAAACATGTATTATTATAAATACTAAACCAAGTTCATGGCATAAATAATTTAGCTGCTATGCTAATTTTATTTTTAATATAAGAAAAACTATTATTTATAAACTAAGAGGAAAACATGAAAAATTTACATGAACATTTAGGAGATCGACAAGAATTAAAAAATTTTCCCGGGGCAATTTATTTACTAGCACTATTTGCATGTGTTTTAGTCTTTTCCGGATTTGCAATTGCACCTAAAACCATTACAAGTCGGAGCAAAATGTTTTATGCCGATTCATCAGGTAACGGTACCGCTGCGCCACTTGCAAAATTTAAGAAAGATGCTGATTCCTGGTTTAAAAAAATGGGAACTACTAAACAAAAGTGGTTGTCTCAAATACCATCGGAAAAGAAACTTGGTGTGCCAGTGTATCCTGGCGCTGTAATTACAGTATACCAGCAGGGTTACCATGATTCACAAGAAACATTGCTTCCGGAATTAGTTCTTGCCAGCCCTGATCCTGCTAAAAAAATTGAAGCCTGGTATGCAGAGAAATTAAAAGGTTGGAATCATAACAAAACATATCATGCTTTTCTACCACCACATAAAAATGTAGATGTAATGTCTGATAAATATAATGCTACACAGCATGTAGAGATTGAAAAGGCCATGAGCAAAAATCAATTTGATGGAATGTTTCTTAAACAACCGGCGAATACAAAAACCGGTATAATAATTAGATATTAATGGAACGCTAATATTTCTCTAAATAGTGAATGCTTAAAGATTGATTATGATGCTGGAAAAGATTGTCTTTCTTATTTAAATTCTCATTTAGCGTAGGCTAATTTGTCATAAATCAATTAGAACAAATCAAATTTAATTCGGAAAATTCCGGTTCCTTTTCACACATAGGATAAAGTTTATTAACGAAACTTTTTACGTATTCTGTATGCCTGTGAGTTTCTTCCGCGTCTTCATTCTGAAAACTCATAACATGAATAAAAGAAGCTTCGTCAGATTTTTCCTGGAAGCATTTATAAAATAAAGTACCAGGTTCTTCATTTTTAATTTGATTTATAAAATCAGTAATAATCTTTTTTGCTTCTTCAATATGTTCCCTTTTAACTTTGAATGAAACAAATAAATGCTCCATAATGCCCTCAAATTGTAGTTTGATTTATTGACTTGTTGAAAAAAATTAAGATTATACTATATAATCTCATAAAAATTAATAAAAAAAGAAATACTACATATACGTAAAAAAATGCTTTTAACAACAATAAATAGCAAAAAAATAATTGTTTCTAGAAAGTTTTTACTGTAACAATTTTCACCAAAGAAATTCAAGATCCTTTCCTATCTTCGAAAAACACCCATTTCTGACACTTTAAAAATTCAAATATAATTGACAATAAATGAATCCTTTATAGCAATTTTGAATCGAATGTAATTAAATAACATACATTTATTAAAAAACGAGAAAAATGACAACAAGTCAAATTATTCTGCTGATCTTCGGTGCTTTAGTTGTATATCTTTATGTAAGAAAATTTTTATCTACAAGAGGTATAACTCAGTATGAACCAGATGAAGCAGCATCAAAACTGAAAGGCAGCAGAAATATAATTTTATTAGATGTTAGGACTCCGAAAGAACGAAAAGAGCAATCAATAAAAGGCTCTTTTCATATTCCGTTGTATGAATTGGGAACGCGTTCTGATGAGTTATTAAAATATAAGGATAAAGAAATAATATGTTATTGCCGTTCCGGAAACAGAAGTTTAACAGCTGCTGCAAAACTAAAGAAAAAAGGATTTAACAGCGCAAATTTAAAAGGCGGAATTATAAGATGGAATCATCACAAATAAAAATAAAATTACTTTGGCTGATGAAAATATACCCGGCCTTCCTTGGCGCTTTAGCGGGCTACTTATACTATCATTTTATAGGATGTGTAACCGGATCGTGCGCAATTACCAGCAGCCCGTGGGCAAGCACAATTGTTGGGGCTATACTAGGAGCTTCGTTCATTAGCAGAAAACGTAATCAAAAAAGTACAGAAAAAATTTCTAATTAAAGATGTGATAATAAAATGAAAAAAAATGTTGGAATAATCGATAGAGTTATTCGCGGCTCAGTTGCCGTTGCAATTCTTTTACTCTATTTAACTCATCAAATTAGCGGAGGTACTGCCTCTGTTTTAGGCATTATAGCGCTTGTTATGTTTTTAACAAGCACATTGGGTTTCTGCCCCTGCTATGTTAGATTAAACGTTAATACTTCTAAGAAAAAACTTGAAGAAAAGGAATAGGGGTGGATGTTAACTTATGACATTTGTATATATAATTATCGGAATTTTAGCTTTGTTCTTTGGACTGCAATTCTTTATGATCTTTTCCGCGAAAAGAGCCAAGGGAACAAAAATTTCAGGATTAAAAGGAAGCCTTAAAATACTCGAAAAAAACGGCGCTAAAGGAATTGTTTATTTTTACAGCCCAAGCTGCAGAGCTTGTAAAATGCAGACTCCGATTATAAAATCGCTGCAGAAGGCAAATAAAAATATTTTTGATGTGGATATTTCCAGGGACCTGGAAACAGCCAGAATATTCGGAATAAAAGCAACCCCGACTACTCTTGCTATAAGAAATGGAATAATAGATCAGGTATATGTTGGTGTTAAGCAACAAGATATTTTTGAAAAATTTTTAAGGGAACGGAATTAAAATGAAATATGGATTTTCTAAAACTGTAGATTTGCCGTATGAAAAAGCAATCGAAAGAATCACCGAAGAATTGAAGAAAGAAGGATTCGGGGTTTTAACTGAAATCGATGTTAAAGAAACATTAAAGAAAAAACTAAATGTAGATTTCAAGAAATATAAAATTTTGGGCGCATGCAACCCGCCGATAGCGCATAAAGCCCTTCTGGCTGAAGAAGAACTTGGATTATTATTGCCATGCAATGTTATTGTTTATGAGAAAGAAGGCAAAAGCGTTGTTTCGGTTTTTAATCCGTTAATAATGACGCAGATTATTGAGAAAGAAGGATTCGGCGAAATAGCTGAAGAGGTTAGGAGTAAGCTTACGCGTGCGCTGGATGCTGTTTAGCTGGTTTAAATGATTTAGTAAATAAAAATGATTAGATAAATAAAAAAACAAAGGAGCAATAATGCCAGAGGATTTAACAAAAGAAACTTTTCTAAAAAAAGTTTTTAATTATGAAGCAAATAAAGATTGGAAATTTGAAGGTGATCTTCCATGTGTAATAGATTTTTGGGCGCCCTGGTGCGGGCCATGCAGAATGGTAGCGCCGGTAATGGAAGATCTTTCAGTAGAATTTGCAGGTAAAGTAAATTTCTATAAAATTAATACCGACGTTGAACAAGAGCTTGGTTCGGCTTTTGGAATAAGAAGCATTCCTTCATTATTGTTCGTCCCGAAGGACGGCCAGCCGAAAATGGCAGTAGGAGCCTTACCAAAAGAGAGCCTTAAAAAAGCAATTGAAGAAGAACTTCTAACAGTTCAAGCTTAAATTCCTTCAATTGTAATTCTTTTCGAAACTATTCCTAAATCTCTCATCCCTGTAAGATGGGATGGGAGATTAATAAAAAATTAATTATAGTTTAATCTTTAATAACGGAATATAAAAATATTTTATTCTTTAAGCTTCTGCTGCCTCTCGAATACCAGCCGGTCTATATATAAGAGATGTAACGATTCCTAAGATTAAAGCTTGAATTAGTGCGTAAACAAACCATTGCAGTGCAAGAGGATATGCTACAGGATAAATAACATAATTTTGATATGAAATTACAAACCCGAAGAAAAATCCGATATATATTCCAAACCTAATCCCCTCGCCGATTCCTTTGTTTTCATATCCTTTAATGAAGAAAAAGACAAAAAAGAACGACCAGACAAAATCGGTAATCCATATTATCCACATTTTAGACGTTATCTCTTCCATAGGCCGAAACAATGATGTGTACTGTTGATATGTGGATGAAAGAATTACATTGTTGATAAGATAATTAGAAGCTTCGAGAAGTATAAATACCACAATGAAAGCAATAAAGAAACGTTTTTTGTTCATTTAAGTCTCCGATTGTTTTAAATTATTTTATTTTTATACAACCGAAATAAAGGAGTGATTGTTTAAGCTATTCAATCCTATACTTAAATGCAATTAAAAACTTTGTTTAATTAGGTCGGAAATGTTCTTCAAAAAACGTTAGCCTTCTTGAAAAAACTACTTGGATTTTTCAGTTTTCTTTGCCGAAGAATATTTTTCAATATCGTAATTTATAATTCTCTCCGGCATGTCAAGCTTAACTATTTCTACTCCGGATTCCGTATAAAACTGAGTGGCAAGTGTATCATGAAAATCCGAGAAAACAACAACGCGTACTATTCCGGCAGCGATTAGTGCTTTTGCACAAGTAGTACACGACATGTTGGTTATATATGCAGTTGATCCTTTTATATTTACCCCATGAATAGCGGCTTGTGTTAATGCATTTATTTCTGCATGATTAGTTCTTACACAATGATTGTCAACAACCAGGCAGCCTACATCTTCGCAGTGAGGGTGTCCGGGCAGAGAACCATTATATCCGGTTGCCAGAACAAATCTATCTTTTACAAAAACACATCCGCAGTGCATTCTCGGACAGGTGGATCTTTCTGAGGCAAGCATTGCAAGTTTTAAAAAATATTCGTCCCAGATCGGGCGTTTATTCTTTTTCATAGTTAACCATTAATTATTATTGTTTCGACAAATATAAAAAATCTGTAATATAAATTTGTGCTTTATCCTGCCATTTTGAACCCGCATTAAAGAACAACCTTAATAGACTTACCCTGTAATTCATAATTACTACAAAGATGACACCGTTGCTTTCTTACCGGAGGTAAGTTTGTTGTATAATAAAAGAGCCATCGCGGCTACAAATCCTATCGCTGAAAAATAATACCAAATATAATGAGCATGATCGTATGCATGCACAAGTTGTTCGGGACTCAGAGTTGACGGATCCGGTGCGTAAGCCGACAACAGGTAACCCGATATGCCGAAACCGAGTATTGACGATAAAAACGAATGAAGGTGGCTAAAGCCCAGATATAATCCTTCCTCCCCTTTTGGCGATTGAAAAGAAAAGTATTCAAGATATCGGGGAGAGATAAAACATTCTGCTAATCCCTGTACTATAATTCCCGATATCATCATAATTGTAACGGGGTGAGCGCTGAATAACCCGAAAAAAGAAACAGAATGCCCGGCAAAACTTTCAAGAATGGGGCTGGAAGCCATCAGTAAGGCCGAAACCGGCATTAATAACATTCCAACTATCATCGAAGAAACTGCTTTTACATTCCTCATTAGATTGGTTATAAACACGACAAATATCATAACAACAAAGGGATTAACATTCGCAATCCATTCGGGCGAGGCATGTTCGCCGACTGTTCTTAAAACATATTTAGGCATGGTGGCATATAACTGCTGCTGGATTATCCAGAAGCCTGTAATAATGATTATCAATAATAAAAGTTTTACATTTGATATAACTTTTAAAAACGCATCCCAGGTTTCTTTAAATGTTTTTCCCTCTCCATCAACATTAACCGACTTGTAAAATAACAGGACGGTTATCAGCGCAATAAAAGTCATTACGGCCGCATAATAGTTTATGGAGACTAAGCCCCAATTCAATCGCAAGGGGTATGCAAATGTTTTACCCAGGAATGCTCCAACATTTACCAGACCGTAAAAGATAGAATAACCACGGGCCCTGGTTTCTTTATTTGTGGTCTTAGCAACCGTTCCTGTAATAATAGATTTAATGAATGAGCCGCCCACCATTAGAACTATTAATGCAGGAATTACAGTGGATTTATAAGGCAGGGCTCCGAGTGTAAAATAACCTATTGATAACAATGAGAAAGCCAGTATTACAGCTTTCCGAAAACCTATTTTATCTGCAAACGCTCCGCTGAATGGTGGAAGAAAATATAAACCGGCAGAAAACATTCCTCCGATCCAGCCTGCATTTATATCATTAAAACCTACTACCCTGGTTAAATAAAGTGTAATGGCTATGAATACGGCATAATATGCCGCTCTCTCGAAAAGTTCGACTAAGTTTGCAGTCCAAAATGCTTCGGGAAATTTCCAGACGCCTTTCGAATTTTTTACTTTACTTTTTTCCATTTACTCCCTTTTATTTTTCACGGATTATTGTGTAATTGTTCTGATAGTTCCCCAAAAATGTTCGTACAAGATAAGTTTTACTCTATTAAGAATAAAGGATCGCCGACTTTAATTATTCCACGGCCTTCGTGTACAAGGTTCTGCCCGAAGAGTACTTTATTATTTTTCTTTCTGTAAGATGATAAAGTAACCAAAGGTTCCTTTCCTTTATCTCCAGTTTCTTGGTTTACTGTTGGTATAGTACATCTTGCACATGGTTTTACAGGGAAAAAGGTAACAGACCCAATCTTAAATTCTTTCCATGAATCTTCAATAAAAGGTTCTCCGCCTTTAAATACCAGGTTTGGCCTGAAACGATTTATAGAAATGAGTATTTCTAATTTTGAATTTAAATCATCAAGTGAACTTTGACCTATTAAAAGAAATGGAAACCCATCTGCAAAACCGACTGTTTTATCTCCGCTTGAATATTTTTGATCGACAGTTCGTACTGAATTATCGGGCATATAAACTAATTGACACGGAATACCCAACACTTTGCTGAACCAGCAATCAGCCGCATTGCTTACTAAAACGGCTTGGCATTTATCATTCCAAATCTCAACTTCTCTTATGTATTCTTCATCAATTTCAAAAGGAATAAACAGATCGCCGTAATTTTTAATTTTATGTTTAACTCTTAAACCGTCGTTTTCAATATTAACAGAAATAAGAGATAATTCCGGATGGGTTCTTTGAGAAATAAATTTACCTTCTTCATCAACAAGCATCCATCTCCGGTCCATTTTAAGCCCCTTTTCTCCAACGTACGATTCTTTTAATGAAATTCCGGAGGCAGATTTAATTGGATAAACAAATATTTCTGAGAGTACAAATTCCGTCATATATTAAGAGTATTTTTTTTCGTGTATCAAATTTTCAATGATTCCGCCGAGACCTTAAACATGTCTTCATAATCGACAATAAAATTATCCATCGCCTCTTCCGAAGGAAAATTAAGAAGATCAATTATTCCCGGATCGAGTTCAAAATCTTTATCCCAATAAAAATCTCCAACACCAAGTTTATGCGTCATATAATCAACAAGATGAATTATAGATACAAAATATTTATTTTCAACAGCCTTAAGCGGCCGATGATGATAATTCAGCGCGTCACATAAGACATTCGGAAGGTCCCACTTTTCCGCTAGAAACTTGCCGATTTCCTGATGTGTAATTCCCAGAACTCTTTCTTCGGCTTCCAAAATATTTATTTTTTCCATATTCGAGAGTTCAACTATTTGATTAAATTCATTACTGAAGAACTTATAAATAACAAGACTGCCCATGTCGTGTAAAATTCCTGCAACAAAAGCTTCACTCCCAAAATCAAAACCGAGGTTCGTTGAGATTCCTTTTGCAGCAGTTCCTACAACCATAGAATGAACCCAAAACTCATAGGAATCAAAATATTTACCCGGAAGAGTTTTAATAGAATCTGCAAGAGAAAGTGCTGTTACAATATTCCTTATATCTCCAAACCCAAGCACTAATATGGCGAATTCTATTGACGAAACTTTTCTTTTAATTCCGTAAAGCGGGGAGTTGGCTACAGCAAGTATTTTTGATGTTAACCCCTGATCTTTACTAATCAGCTCAGCAAGCTGGTTTGTTGTAACCTTAGAATCACCAAGTAACTTAGTAACGTCAAAAACAACCTTGGGAATAGACGGCAGATTTTTAATTCCCGCCAGAACTGCTTCGGTTTTTGCCTTCCTTTGAACATTAGATTCCATAACATATGCCTAATATTTTTTATTATAAAATTATTTAATACTAGAAAAATTACCAAAATTAATTTTTTCTTATATTTATTATCGTAATTTCCGGCTCAGAATTATACCTCATTGGCACCAAAGACATTCCCAGTCCACGAGTAACTACCATTAACATCTTTCCAATAATAAAATCGCCCCTAACATATTTGGTTTCCAGCAAAGTTGGTGTGAGATTCAAAAAGGGGAATAAAAAAGTAATCTGGCCGCCGTGTGTATGTCCGGCAAGCAACAAATCAAATCCTGTCATGGCGGCTCGTGCAACAACATTATTTCGCGGCTGGTGAGTCAACAGAATTTTCAACCCGTATTTTGTTGTATCATCAGTTAATTTATCTAATGTTGATTTTTTAATATGCTCAACATAAGTGTTTGTAATAAAAACAATATCAATTTTTGCATTATCTACATTTATTACTTTATCTGAATTATCAATCATTTCTACTTTTTGCTGATTTAAAGCATTTTCAACCTCTGCTAAACTTCTTCTAGAATTATTCCTGTATGCCCAGTTATCATGATCGCCAACGCATGAATAAACACCATATTTAGATTTGATTTCTCCCATATACTTTGCGGCAGTTTGAATGTAATTGGGAGATGAAGAAATTAAGTCGCCGCCGACAAGAACAAGGTCGGGATGAAGTTTGTTAACATCCGAAATATATTTTTGAAGTCGTTTAGAGTCTGTAAACTGGTCCGCGTGGATATCAGAAATAAAAACAAGCTTAAAATTATTCAGTTCTTTTGGGATGTCCCTTTTTGTAAAATTAACCGAACGAATCTGTATTGTATTATAATTGTATATTACGTTAGCGGGCACATATATTATAAAAACAACAGCTAAAATAAATATTGTGAACGATTCAAACCGAAATACTTTCCTCTTTAAATTCTTAAATGGGAATAAAAGAATTTTGAAAAAATCAATAATTAAAAAGAACAAATCACTTTGTACAACTATTAGAATCATCAGCCAAAAAGGATACAGTATAAGGTAGTTGAAAATGCTATTTTGCGGGAATACTACAGGTGTCCTTGTTATTGAAGCATTAATCCAGATAATAATTAAATATACCGGATATATATTAAGAATCGCCCATAAAATGATAACATATGATTTTGATAGACGACGGACAGGTAAATAGTAGTTAAACGATTTTTTTAGTTTTTTAAAGAAGTAAAATTCTACTAAAAAAATCAATCCAAGAAAAACCAAAACTCTGACTAACAACTGCATAAAATATTTTAATTAAAAATTATTTAATAATTCTGCCGATCATTTTTTTCATTTTCTGATAATGGCTGCCGGGCCAATAAACCTTATTACAATTATTGCAGATATAAAATTCAGTTTGGCGCTCTTTTACTTTGGGTGGAAGTTTCTCTATGATTTTTTCTTTTTCAATTGGCTCTAACAATGTGTTGCATTCCAAACATCTTGTAAATTCATTAATTGAATTATTAAGATCAAAGCGTGTTAACACTTCTTCCAGCTGTTTTTCCGGGTTTGAATTTCTTATGTAATATCCGCGATTAACTTTGTTACGTTTTAATATTCCTTTATCCTTCGTCAGTATAGTTCTGCTTTCATTTAAAGAAATATTTACAATTTCCTCATCATTATAATTATTCTTGTAAAGAGTGTCAAAGCCGAGCATTCTGAGGTATCTTGCTAAGGTTCCCAGATGAACATCTAAAATAAACTTCGGATTACGAAGAGGCCTCTCCCTAAGATGCTGGACATGCGAAATATCAATTGATTCAAAGACAGGATATACGCTTATATCATCTTCGTCATTTATGTTGTAAGAAAAGCCGACTGATTTTCCATTCACCAAAATCATATCGACTTCCAGGTGCGGAACTCCTAAAGATTCAATTACGTCTTTAACAGACGGATTCCCCCTAAATTCATATTCAAAACGGCGTTTCTTTTTTTCTTGAGAAAGATGATCATTTAATTCTTCATAAAATCTTATGTTTATTTTTTTCATTTGCTTAAATATTTATGAAGTCCTAAAAATACTTTCTTCATCATTTTCTTGTGAGCTTTTTGAATATTAAAAATTTTATCAACTATTTTAATTAATAAATTATTTGATTCTATATCAATTGAAAACTTAACGAGAATTTCCCCTTCCTGTTTCTGTAAAGACCAGACACCTGTCCCGGAATATATTCCATCGCCATATTTAACCACAACTTTTTCATTAGGACTTATGTCAGTAATTACCCAGGAAAAACCAAAAATGCAGTATGGTCTTATTTTTATTTTCGCACCGATTATGCCGACCGGATTCGATATCGTTTTAAAAACAATTGCTCGAGGCCACCATATTTTATATGAATCAAAATTGCATAAAGCATTAAAGATTTTTTCTTTTTCTTTGCTGAACACCTGGCTGTCTTCCGAAATTATTTTCATGTTTAAAGT
Source organism: uncultured Bacteroidota bacterium (assembly GCA_963710735.1). GTDB lineage: Bacteria > Bacteroidota > Ignavibacteria > Ignavibacteriales > Ignavibacteriaceae > FEN-1297. The sequence goes on from CAVQBN010000008.1 coordinate 12,005, forward strand.
AAATAAAGTTTATTCTAAGATCTATAAATAAAAAAAGCAGAAGCTGCTTGTTCTTCTGCTTTTTGAAAGATTATTTATTTGCTAAAAAATATTATTCCCCTTCGGTAATACTTTCGCTTTCTTCTTCGGGGACTACTTTGGCAATATCCGCAATTTTATCAGTATCATTTAATCTAATAACACGTACACCCTGCGTGTTCCTTCCCATAACTCTTATATCCTTAACGCCCTGTCTAATAACCATTCCTCTGTTGGAGATTATAACCAATTCATCACCGTCTACAACTTCCATCATTGCAATCATCTTACCGACTTTTTCACTCGTCTTTACAGTGATTACACCTTTGCCGCCGCGATGGGTTATTCTATAATCGTTTATATCCGAACGCTTACCGTAGCCGTTTTCTGTAACCACTAAAATATTGTCGTTTCTTTTTATAACCAAAAGCCCGACAACCTTATCTCCCTTTCCTAACTTGACCCCCCTTACTCCGGTTGCCGTTCTTCCCATATCGCGTACATCTTTTTCATTGAATCTAATTGCAAATCCGTTATGTGTTCCTAAGACTATATCGTTTGTACCGTCAGACATTTTTACGGCTATTAACCGATCGCCTTTAACAACATTGATTGCATTAATTCCGCCCTTTCTTACATTACCATAAGCAGAAAGCACTGTTTTCTTAATCGTCCCAAGTTCAGTAGCCATAATTAAATAACTGTCATCCTTAAACTCTTTGACAGATACGAATGCTGCTATCTCCTCGTCTTTGTCTTTTTGAATTAAATTAATAATAGACCTTCCTCTTGTGGCCCTCCCTCCCTCAGGGAGTTCGTGTACTTTTAACCAATAACATTTACCCCTATCCGTAAAGAATAATATATAATGATGGGTTGAGGCAATAAACATATGTTCTATAAAATCGTCATCTTTTGTGCCTGCTCCAGTAACGCCTTTGCCGCCGCGTCCTTGTTTTCTATATCCACTAACCGGGAATCTTTTTATAAATCCTTTGTGCGAAATAGTAACAACAACATCTTCCTCGGCAATTATGTCTTCTAAAGAAAACTCTTCGTAATTATAAATTATTTCTGTTCTTCTTGGATTATCATATTTTTCTTTAATTTCTAAAAGCTCATCTTTAATGATCAAATATCTTTTCTCTTCGCTGCTAAGAATACCTTTTAACTTTTCAATAAGCTTAATAATTTCTTTATATTCATCTTCAATCTTCTTTCTTTCAAGCCCAGTCAGTCGCTGCAATCTCATGTCAAGAATTGCCTTCGCCTGAATCTCACTCAACTTGAATTTTTTCATCAAGTTGTTCTTTGCGGTTTCAGTATCTCTTGATTTTTTAATGGTTTCAATTACAGCGTCAATATTATCAAGAGCAATTATGTAACCCTCTAAAATATGCGCTCTTCTTTCGGCAGAATCTAATTCATATTTTGTTCTTCGTATAAGAACATCCATACGGTGATTTATAAAATGCTGCATTGTTTCTTTTAGGGTTAGAACCTTTGGTGCACCATGAACAAGAGCAAGCATAATAACGCCGAATGTGGTTTGCATTTGCGTATGCTTAAATAATTGATTTAATACTATTGAGGGCTGGGCATCCCGCTTAAGTTCAATTACCATTCGCATTCCGTCTCTATCAGATTCATCACGAATGTTTGAAATATCGTTTAACTTTCCCGCCCGGACTAAATCGGCAATTTTTTCAATTAAGTTTGCTTTATTAACCTGATAAGGAAGTTCTGTTACTACAATATTTTCTCTACCGTTTTTTAATGTTTCAATGTTTGCTTTAGCTCTTACAAGTATTCTTCCTCTTCCTGTTAAAAAGGCTTCCTTAACCCCTTCATAGCCATAAATAATTCCGCCGGTGGGAAAATCCGGAGCTATTATAAACTTCATTAATTTCTCGGAAGTTATCTCCGGGTTTTTTATAAGCGCAATTAATCCGTCAACTACTTCGCCTAAATTATGCGGAGGAATATTTGTTGCCATACCTACCGCAATACCGCTGGATCCGTTAATAAGTAAGTTTGGTAAATATGACGGTAGAACTGTTGGCTCCTGTAAAGAATCATCAAAATTAGGAACAAAGTCCACTGTGTTTTTATCAAGATCTCTAAGCATCTCGTCGGCAATTCTGGCAAGACGAGCTTCTGTATACCTCATTGCCGCGGGAGAATCACCATCAACCGAACCGAAGTTGCCCTGGCCATCCACAAGTGGGTAACGAAGAGAAAAATCCTGCACCATTCGTACCATTGTGTCATACACAGCACTGTCACCATGCGGATGATATTTACCTAAAACCTCTCCCACAATTCTTGCAGACTTTTTATATGGTTTATTATAAGCTACGCCCAGCTCATGCATTCCGAATAAAACTCTTCTGTGAACAGGCTTTAATCCGTCTCTTACATCAGGCAATGCCCTTGCTACAATTACAGACATTGAATAATCTATGTAAGAAGATTTCATTTCTTCTTCTAGTGATACCGGGATTATTTTCTCAAAAATCGTTGCCATTTTTACTTATCTTTTGTTTTAAAATTTGTGTTTTCAGTTTTTTAGATATTTACAAATTAAATATCAAGATTTCTTACATACTTAGCGTTCTTTTCAATAAATTCTCTTCGGGGTTCAACCGCGTCTCCCATCAATGTTTCGAAAATTTTATCAGCTGCCGCTGCACTTTCCAAGGTAACCTGGAGAACCGTCCTGGTTTCAGGATTCATTGTGGTTTCCCATAGCTGTTCAGGATTCATTTCTCCAAGTCCTTTATAGCGGGAAATTCCAACACCTTTAACTGTATTCTCTCCTTCGTCTTCTGAAGAAGATTCTTTGTCGCTTTTTCCGTTTGATTTAAAGCGTTTTAAAATTTCATCTCTTTCATTATCATCAAAAGCATAAAATTCTTCTTTACCTTTTTTAATTTTGTAAAGCGGCGGCTGGGCTATATAAACCTTTCCTTCGTTTATAAGACCCTGCATATGCCGATAAATAAAAGTCAGGAGCAAGGTCCTTATGTGACTGCCGTCCACATCGGCATCGGTCATTAGAATTATTTTTCCATAACGTGCTTTTGATCCGTCAAAATCAGCACCTATGCCAGCACCTACCGCAGAAATAATCGCTTTGATTTCGTTGTTTTCCAAAATCTTATTAAGCTTTGCTTTTTCAACATTCAATATTTTTCCTTTTAAAGGAAGTATTGCTTGAAACCTTCTATCCCTGCCTTGTTTAGCCGAACCACCTGCTGAATCACCTTCAACAATATAAATTTCACAATGCTCAGGGTCTGTAATTGAACAGTCAGCCAACTTTCCTGGAAGATTCATACTGTCTAATGCATTTTTTCTTCTAGCCAGGTCGCGCGCCTTTCTGGCGGCTTCTCTGGCTTCTGCAGCCCTCATGCATTTTTCAATTATTTTTTTGCCGACAGATGGATTTTCTTCTAAAAACTCAGCCAGCTTTTCTCCAACCAACGTTTCAACCGCAGATTTAGTTTCGCTATTGCCAAGTTTTGTTTTGGTTTGGCCTTCAAATTGGGGTTCGGCTACCTTAACTGAAATAACGGCTGTTAGACCTTCTCTAAAATCATCACCCGTTAAGTTTATTTTTCCATCTTTAGTTAAACCATTTTTACTTGCATAGTTATTCAATGTTCTTGTCAGCGCCGTCTTAAAACCAACCAGGTGGGTTCCGCCTTCGTGTGTATTAATATTATTTACATAAGAAAAAATATTTTCCGAATATGTGTTGCTGTATTGAAAAGCGATCTCTACTGGTGTGTTGTCTTTTTCACCTTCAACGTAGACCGTCTTGTGAAGTGGTTCTCTGGTTTCGTCCAGATATTTAACAAACTCAATTAAGCCGCCTTTAAAATGAAATACTTCTTCTTCTCCGCCATTACGCAAATCTTTTATTTTTATCGTAATATTTTTATTAAGATAAGCCAGTTCCCGCATTCTTTCTGCAAGAGTATCGAATTTAAATTTAATGGCTTTAAAGATTTCTGCGGTCAGGCATAAAAGTTGTCTTCATTTCCGGTTTCGGTCTTTTTTGTCTTTCCAATTTCTTTAACTGGTTTAACAGGATCCCCTTTTTTATATTCCTGAAAATATACTTTTCCATCTCTTTTTACCTCAACTTTTACACCACTCGGAAAGTGCATTAACAACAGAAACACCAACACCATGCAATCCCCCAGAAACTTTATAAGTGTCTTTATCAAACTTACCGCCGGCATGAAGGACCGTCATTACAACTTCCAGTGCCGAACGTTTTTCTTCAGGATGCATATCTACCGGAATACCTCGTCCATTATCTTCAACGGAAACTGTTTCATCTTTATTTATTGTTATAATAATACTATCGGCATAGCCGGCCATTGCTTCATCAATACTGTTGTCAACGACTTCGTTTACAAGATGATGCATGCCCCTGGTACCTATATCGCCAATGTACATTGCCGGTCTTTTTCTAACAGCTTCCAAACCTTTTAGCACGTTTATATTCTTGGCACTGTACTCGCTTGAATTCTTACCGTTATTCATATAAATAATCCGATTCTTTTTGTTTTTCTTTATAAATATAATTTTCCCTAAGCAACAAAACTTTAAGCAATAAATCTAACTTTATAAATTCTTTCATCCTTAAAATATTTATTTACCTTATCTACCAAAATATTCTCTCTAAATTTTAATTCATTTCTCCACGAAGGATTTTCGACATGAAGATATAAAACTTTCTTTTCAACTTTAACGGCCCTGGCTATCTTTTCCAGGTCAGGAAAAATCTTATTGAACTCTGCGACCACATCCGATTCATTAATAATTTTTCTTAAACCCTCAAACACAGGTTCTTTATTAAAAACATCATACAAACTTTCAAACCCGTTATGCATAAACAGCTACTCCATTATTTAAATTGATAAGAGAGTCTGTGCTGCTCCTTTTTAAAAAAGCAAAATTTGTAAAATCAGTTAGGGTAATAAAAGCCTGGCCTACAAGCTTTAAATATTCACTAATTTTTTGAGATCGATTTGCATCTAATTCTCCAAATACGTCGTCCAATAAAAACAATGGCGTTTTGTTTGTCCTGTCTTTTAAATAAAAAAACTGAGCAAACCTTAATGCTGTCTGAAATGTTTTATGCTGTCCCTGCGACCCATAGCTTTTAAGATTCATTTCATTTATTGAAAAGACAAAGTCATCTCTATGCGGGCCAACTAAATTTGATGCGCGTCTTATCTCTTCTTCTTTTCGGATTGAAAGCTGTTCTAAGAAACGCAATTCTATTTCTGCTTCCTTATGATCACCTAAGAAAGAATAATATATAAAAGGAGTTTCATCATTTCCCATTATTATTTTGTATGATTCTCTCATAAAAGAATTAAACTCATCAATAAATTTTATTCTATGCTTTACTAATTCTACTCCACCCTGAACAAGTTTTTCCGTCCAGGCATCAAGTTCATCCAGAAGATCTTGCCGCTTACTCTCTTTTAATTTACTAAGCAACGAAGAACGATGCCTAAGAGTTTTATTATAGTCTAATAAAAATTTTAGATACGTTTCACTTGCCTGTGATATAACAGAATCAACAAACTTTCTTCTATCACCAGGCGAGCCTTGTGTTATTGAGTGATCCGCGGGTGTTAAAACTACTACCGGAAATTTACCTATTATATCGGCAGTGCGAGAGATTTGTTTGCCGTTTTGAAAATAATATTTTTTACTGTCTTTTAAAGAATAAAATATTCTGACCAAATCTTCTGTTAAATTTCTAAATGAACCTGTAATTTCAAATTCTTCTTCGTTAAACCTAACCACTTCATTATCTGACTTTGAATTGTTGCTTTTAGTAGTACACAGGTAATAAATTGCTTCCAAAATTGATGTTTTTCCTTGGCCGTTGCCTCCTATTATATAATTTAGCTCATCGGAAAAATTTAACTGCGTATCTTTGTGGCTCCTAAAGTTTTTTAAATGAATTGAGGATAAAATCATTTTAATTGTTTAATCGAACAGGCATCAACAGCATCATTAAATCCTCATTTTCATCAACAACAGACGGCTCAATAATACATGCTTTGGTTGGTGAATGAAGTTTGAATATTATTTCGTCTCCCTCAATATGGGATAAAACATCATTTACGTATGTTGTATTAAAACCTATATCCATCGGTTCGCCGGAATATTCGCAAAAAATATTTTCCTTTGCATTTGAACCGTGATCTATATCTTCCGCAGACACTTCTATTTTGTCTTTAGTAATTGAAAACTTTACTTGCTTTGAATTTGAGGTTGAAAACAATATCATGCGTTTTATAGTTGAAAGTAATTCATTTGTTTTTACTTTCATTAAATTCTCGTTTTCCATAGGAATAACACTATTGTATGAAGGATATTTTTCCCCGATTAATCGAGAAATAAATTCTAGATCGCCTATATGAAAAGAAATATTCGTTTTACTTAAATACATTTTTACATCAGTTTCGCCTAATAATTTTGTAAGAACCGAAATAGCTCTTTCCGGAACTATATATTGCTCAATTAGATCGGTCTTTACATTTTTATTTATGAATTTTACCAATCTATGTCCATCCGTCGTTACAAATTTTAACCCTTCTTCCGTGAATTCAAACAACGTACCTGTCATTGCTGGGCGCATATCTTCTTTGCTCATAGCAAACGATGTTTGATCAATTAATCTTTTTAAATCTTTACCAGCAATGACTATTTCTTTTTCTTCGGATACTGTAGGAATGGCTGGAAAATCTTCAGGAGAAGAAAATCCGATATTATAAACGCCGTTATCTGTAGTTAATTTTAGCTTTGAATTACTTTCAGTTTCAAAATGAATTTGTGTTTCATTAAGTGAACGTATAATATCGAAAAGCAGCCTTGCCGGGATTACCATTTTAATATTTTCATCGGTTGCTACATTTATTGAAGACCGGAGAGCAATTTCAAGGTCGGTAGCGCATACATTCAGGGCGCCGTCCTTAATATCAAACAGAAAGTTTTCTAATATCGGCATTGGCGTTCTTGCAGGAACCGCAGGAATTATTTTAGCTAATAATTTCTCTAAAACTTTGCTGTTGACGTTAAACTGCATTTATTTTTTTCTCCTAATTTAACCATTAAAAATACACTTTTTTCTTGCGAATCTCAATGAAAGGATCAGATAAAAAATCAATAATTTTTTAATATAATTGAGGTTTTTTGTTCAAAAACATTCCTAAAATTACCCGGCAAAACTTTGTAAAAAATAAATTCCGAATTCTTAAAATAACAATGCAAAATTTTTTTAAATTTATAAAGGTTTTTAAAACTAAAAGGAAAAAAATAAAAACAATTCTTTTTTTAATATTTTTTTATCCATCTAAATTTAAGTAAAAATTTTACAAAAGTTTTTATTAATCTCAAAAAAAATTAACCTATAGTCGATGTATAACAAATATAAAGTAAACATCATTATTATTAATATTTAATACTAATTTAAAATTAATAGTTATAATAATAAGAATGTTAATATGTTTATAACATAAATATCCCTTTGATTTGCTAAAATTTTTAATAAAAAGTTCATTTTAAAATGTGGACAAATAAAACGATATCCCGTCTCTGCAAACATCTTGTTCAAAAGTAGAAAATTATTAACACATTGTTTTTAACTTATAAACATCTTCTTAACAAAGTAGATCTAAAAGGGAGACAACAATAAAATTTTAGTTAACCGGAAGTTATCAAATATACCAACCGGGTTTTGCTAACAGAAAAATTAAGTAATAAATTTGTAATCATTTTTAGATTTTAAAAATTGCCTGAAATATTTTCAATATTAATTTTATTTGGTGTAGGATTAATTGCCGGCTTTATGAATGTTACAGCCGGAGGCGGATCAACATTAACTTTGCCAACCTTAATCTTTTTGGGCCTTGATGCAGCTGTTGCAAATGGTACAAACCGGATTGCTATTTTTGTTCAAAACATTTCTGCTGTTTATACTTTTAAAAAGGAAAAATATCAGCAGTTTAATCTCAGCCTAAAACTTTCTTTGTTCACGCTCCCCGGGGCCATTGCAGGAGCAATACTTGCTGTTAAAATTAGTGACGCGCTATTTCAAAAAATATTAGGTGTTGTAATGATAGGTATAATTATATCGATGATTATACCGAAAGCAAAAATTGCATTTGATAATAACTCAAATAAAAAAATAACAGTTGCGGTCGTAATTTCTATGCTGTTTATCGGTTTCTATGGGGGATTCGTTCAGGTCGGGGTTGGATTTATAATTATGGCGGCGCTAAATTATTTGTTAAAGTTTGATTTGGTACATGTTAATATGCATAAGGTTTTTATCGTTTTGGTTTATACTGTACCGGCTCTTTTAATTTTTATTTTTACCGGAAGCGTAAATTGGTTATTTGGAATAAGTCTTGCTGCTGGAAATGCCATTGGCGGTTGGTGGGCAGTAAAAGCATCCGTTAAAAAAGGAGATAAGTTAATTAAGGTGGTTTTAATAATAGCTATTTTAATAATGTCATTAAAACTATTAGGTGTTTTTTAGTAAAACGAAGAGTTTTTAATGAAATATAAGCAGATTCAGCACATTTGAATTTTTATATATTTTCTTTATGTTTGCAATACGTTCAAAAGAAATTAAAATTTATTAATTATGAAAACAAACAAAAACACGGTTCATCATCACCCTAAGATAAATTATCATGCCGGATCGTGCTAAAAAAATTGAATAAATGAAATTTACACCCCGGCAAATGTCGGGGTTTTTGCTTTTAAAGGATAAATGTAATGAATGGAAATTTGAAATTAGCTTTACAAAAAAAAGGAAGATTAACTGAAAAATCACTTGAGCTTCTAAACTTATGCGGACTGGATATTGAAAATTATTCGGAGCGGCTTGTTGTCTCTGCTAGAAATTTTCCTATTGATATTCTGTTTTTAAGAGATGATGATATACCTGAATATGTTCAGGATGGAGTTGTAGATATCGGCATAGTTGGAGAAAACGTAATTTATGAAAAACAATCGGGAACCGAAGTGCTGGAAAAATTAGGTTTCGGCAGATGCAGTTTAATGTTTGCTTACCCTGAAAAAAACGAACTGCAGAAAATTGAAGACATAAATGGAAAAACTATAGCCACAACATATCCCCATATCCTAAAAGAATATTTAACAAAAAATAATCTTAAGGCAAAAGTAATAGAATTAAGCGGATCAGTTGAAATTGCCCCATCGCTGGGTGTTGCTGATTTAATCTGCGATATTGTTTCCACGGGCAATACTTTAATGATGAATAAATTAAAAAAATCTTTTAAAGTTTTTGATTCGGAAGCAGTTTTAATCTCTGCTGAGAAAACATTAAAAGATTCAAAACTAAATGAAATTTTGAATGATCTTCTAAGACGAATTCGCTCAGTAAAAACAGCGCATTCCTCTAAGTATTTAATGATGAATATTCCAAAAAACTCGCTCGAAAAAATATTAAAAATTATTCCTTCACTTAAAAGCCCAACCGTCTTACATCTTGCCGAAGAAAATATGCTGGCGGTTCATGCGGTAATTCCATCGGATAAGTTTTGGCAAATTGTAAATGATTTAAAAATTGCAGGCGCTTCCGGAATTCTACTATTACCAATTGACAACATGATACAATGAGAACATTTTATTTAAATAATTTGTCTTCTAAAGGAATTGAAGATTTAACAAAACGGCCTTCGATAAATTTAGAAAATACTTTTAAAATTGTTAAGCCGATTTTAGAAAGTGTTAAGGCTAGTGGATTAAAAGCCGCACTTAAGTTTGCCAAAGAATTTGATGGGTTTGAAGGCGATCAATTTAAGGTATCAAAAGAAGAAATTGAAGAAGCAGAAGCAAAGATCGAACCCAATTTAAAAGCCGCTTTAGACGTTGCCGCAGACAATATAAAAAAGTTTCATATAGAACAATTTCCTAAGAGATACGAAATTGAAACAATGAATGGCATTAATTGTTCCCGGGAATTTCGTCCTATAGATAGTGTTGGGCTTTATGTTCCGGGAGGCAGCGCAGTGCTTCCGTCAACGATGTTAATGCTTGGTATTCCTGCTAAAATAGCCGGTTGTGAAAGGGTTGTTGTATTTTCACCGTGTAAGAATAACAAAATTAATTATCCATTACTTTATGCCGCAAAGATTTGTGGAATAACAGAGTTTTATAAAATCGGTGGAGCGCAGGCAATTGCACTAATGGCATTTGGAGATGTCTCTATTCCAAAGGTTAATAAAATATTCGGGCCCGGAAATCAATATGTAACTGCGGCAAAATTATTGGTTAGTATTGATCCGGATGGTTGTTCAATAGATATGCCGGCCGGTCCCAGCGAGTTATTGGTTATTGCAGATGAAAATGCAAACCCGGCTTTTGTTGCTGCAGACCTTTTGTCCCAAGCTGAACATGGAGCAGATTCACAGGTTGTTTTGATTACAACAGCGGAAGAGGTTGCCGACAGAATAAATGGCGAAGTTTTAAAACAGTTAAAAAGTTTATCAAGAAAAGAGATTGCAGCTAAATCTTTGGAAAAGTCATTTACATTAATTGTGGGAGATATAAATCAGGCAATTGATTTTAGTAATAGTTATGCCCCTGAACATCTCATATTGAACGTGAAGAATCCGAATGATTACATTCATAAAGTTAAAAATGCGGGCTCAGTCTTTCTGGGCCAATACTCTCCGGAAAGTGCCGGCGATTATGCTTCGGGCACAAATCATTCTCTGCCGACTTCAGGTTTTGCAAAATCATTTGGCGGTGTTTCCGTTGAAATGTTCATGAAGTCAATCACTTTTCAAAGCCTAACCGAAAAAGGTTTAGAAAATATTTCAAACGCTGTTCAAGCAATTGCAGAAGCTGAGGGTTTGGACGCTCATAAAAAAGCCGTATCAATCAGGATAAAATGAAAATAGAAAAATTAGTTAGAAAAAATATACAAAGCTTAAATCCATATACATCTGCTCGCGATATATATGAAGGCGATAATGGTATATTGCTGGATGCTAATGAAAACAGCTGGGGTTCAACTTTTACAGAGATTCCTGGATTAAGATTAAATCGTTATCCTGACCCACATCAAAAAGATTTAAGGAAATTGGTTGGAGATTATTATTCAATAAATGAAGCTAATTTATTTTTTGGAGTCGGCTCCGATGAGATTATCGATTTATTGATTAGAATATTCTGTGAACCGGCAAAAGACAAGGTTATTATTCCGGAACCAACATATGGAATGTACAAGGTTGCATGTGATATTAATAATGTTGAAACTATCAATGTCCTATTAGATAATCAATTTCAGATTGATTTAAATTCAATAAAAAAAAATTATGATGAAACCGTAAAGATGATTTTTCTCTGTTCGCCGAATAATCCGACAGGAAATTTGCTGAACAAAAAAGACATCATAACTTTATGTGAAGAATATGATTCAATCATTGTTGTAGATGAAGCCTATATTGATTTTGCCGAAAGAGGCACAATAATTAATGAAATAAAAAATTATCCCAACCTTGTTGTTTTAAGAACATTCTCAAAGGCATGGGGATTGGCAGGTATTCGCCTTGGATTTTGCGCTGCCCCGGAAGAGATTATAAATATTTTATTTAAAGTTAAAGCACCGTACAATATTAACACATTAACACGCTACGCGCTTCAATCTGCCGTGAAAAATTCTCACCAAAAAGATGTTTATATTAAAGGTATAATTAAAGAGAGAGAAAGATTAAAAAATCAACTTGAGAGTCTTTACGGAATTGAGAAGGTATTTGATTCAGATGCAAATTTTTTGTTAATAAAATGTAGGAATGCAAAGAACATACAAAAAACACTTGCAGATAAGGGTATAATTATAAGAGATAGAAGCAGTCAGCCAAAACTAGAAAATTGTTTAAGAATTTCTGTTGGAACCGAAGAAGAAAATGATCTTCTTTGGGAGGCGATAAAAAAGATTGTTTAGATTAATTATCTAGCAAAGAGAAGGTATTATGTATAAAGTAACTATTGATAAGAAATTATTTAATCTAAGATCTTCCCTCGCTGCCGGATTAATCAGCGGATTGAAGAAACTATCATTAAGAGATTTTATAATTGAAGTTGATGATTTTGATCCGTCCTCAAACGAATTACTCCAATTAATTTTTAATCTTGAAAACATCAGCATCAACAAATCAAACAACGAAGAAGCAGCAAAACAATTTTTTATAACAACAGGAAAGCTGAAAAGAAAAAATTCAACTGTCGTTGCAAACAAAACTTCGATTGATACATTTGAAAAAGCAGTTAATAAAATTTTAGCGGAACTTCGTTATTCATTGCGGCATAGAAAGACAAAAGAGACTGATATAAAAATAGAGCTTTCGCTTGATGGAAAAGGAAAGTCTAACATCAGTACCGGCATAGGTTTTTTCGACCATATGCTGGAACAAATTGCAAAGCATGCAAATATAAATCTTATAGTTGATGTAAAAGGCGATTTAAATGTGGATGAACATCATACCATAGAAGATGTAGGCATTACCTTGGGTGAAGCATTAAGCGACGCTTTGGGAAATAAAATCGGCATTAAGAGATATGGATATTATTTGCCAATGGATGATTCAATTGCAAAATGTGCAATCGATCTGGGTGGACGATCTTATTTAAATTTCAACTGTAAATTCAGCAGAGAGAAAGTGGGCGAATTTCCAACAGAGTTAACGGAAGAGTTCTTTCGGGGTGTTGCCTCGGGATTAAAAGCTAATATATTTATAAAAGCAAAAGGGAAGAATGACCATCATAAGATTGAAGCAATTTTTAAGGCTTTTGCAAAATCATTGAACGAAGCATGCAGGCTTGATGAAAGAAACGAGGGAATGCTTCCATCAACAAAGGGAATGTTATGATAGCACTAATTGATTACGGAGCCGGGAATGTGGCTTCTGTGGCCAATGCTCTTAATGAGCTGAAGCAGGAATTTAAAATAACAAACAAAGAAGCCGATATCTGCAACTCGGATAAAGTGATATTTCCAGGTGTCGGCGAGGCATCATTTGCCATAAGACAGCTTCACTTATTAAATTTAATTAATGTCCTTCGAATTATAAAAAAACCAATTCTCGGAATTTGTCTTGGAATGCAATTAATGGCAGATAGCTCAAAGGAAGGCGATGTTGCATGTTTGGGGATCTTTCCCGGTACTGCTCAAATATTTGATTCAACCAAAACGAAAGTTCCGCATATGGGGTGGAATGATATTGCAACAATTAAGGATAGCAAGTTGTTCAGTGAAATAGAAAACGGAGAACATTTTTATTTTGCAAACTCTTATTACTTACCTATTAATAAATATACGACCTCAGTTGCAAATAATAATATAGATTTCTCGGCTTCATTAGAAAAAGGAAATTTTTATGGTGTTCAGTTTCATCCTGAAAAATCAGGCGATGCCGGACTTAAACTATTAAAAAACTTTATTGAATTATGTTAGTAATACCTGCAATAGATATATATGATGAAAAAATTGTCCGCCTGACAAAAGGCGATTTTGATAATATAACTTATTATAAAAACACTCCGGTTCAGCAGGCCCAATTGTATGAATCATTTGGTTTTAAATTAGTGCACGTTGTTGATTTGGCCGGTTCTAAAACAGGCAAACTAACTTCTCTTGAATCAGTAAAAAAGATTAAATCTTTAACAAAATTGGAAATAGAATTCGGCGGAGGAATCAGAGACGTTAAGTCGGTTGCAGACATTCTATCTGCCGGGGCAGACTATGCAATTGTCGGATCTCTTTCAATAAAAAATAAAACTGAGTTTGAAATTATTATTAATGAATATTCCTCTTCAAAAATAATTGCAGCAATCGATGTTATGGATGAAAAATTACGTATAAGCGGCTGGACGGAAAGCACCTCAGTCTCTGTTTTTTCTCATATAGAATATTGTTCAAAGCTCGGCATTCAAAAATATCTTTGTACCGATATTTCTAAAGACGGAACGCTTATCGGGACCAACGTTGATTTATATAAAAAAATAATGGATAAATTCCCGAATATTAAATTAATTGCTTCCGGAGGAGTAAAAGATATAGAAGAAATTGAAATGTTGAATAAACTAAACCTGTATGGTGTTGTTGTAGGCAAAGCAATTTATGAGAACAAAATAGATTTAAAGGAGCTTGCAAAATTTGCTGTGTAAAAGAATAATACCCTGCTTAGATGTAAAAGACGGACGGGTTGTAAAGGGAACAAATTTCATTAACCTGGTTGATGCCGGCTCGCCGGTTGAGTTAGCAGAAAGATATTCTAAAGAAGGTGCTGATGAACTGGTCTTTTTAGATATTACCGCCTCTGCTGAAAAAAGAAAAACATTAGTATCTCTTGTAAGTGATGTTGCAAAAGCAATTAGAATTCCATTTACGGTAGGCGGCGGAATATCCGAGCTAAAAGATATTGAAGCTTTGTTGAAAGCAGGCGCAGATAAGGTATCGCTTAATTCATCAATAGTAAAAAATCCAACCCTTATATCGCAGGCTTCAAAACAATTCGGCAGCCAGGCAATTGTTGCTGCAATTGATATTAAATTTATTTACACAGATTATAAGGTCTTCATAAAGGGCGGACGTGAAGAAACAAAATTATTCGGAATGGATTGGTGTAAACAAGCGGCAGAACTTGGCGCCGGAGAAATTCTTTTAACATCTATGGATAAAGACGGGACTAAAGAAGGATACGATTTAAAGTTCTTAAAAGAATTAACTTCTAAAGTTACCATCCCTGTTATTGCATCCGGCGGCGCAGGAAATAAAGAACATTTTTTAGAAGCATTTCAACTAGCCAATGCAGATGCTTGTCTTGCCGCGAGTTTATTTCACTTTAATATTCTTCCGATTATAGAACTTAAAAAATATCTAAGTCAAAATGGAGTTATTGTTAGAATGTAATTAATCTTCATTTGTTTGTGTTTTATATCCGGTTTTGAAATATAGGTAAGAGTTTAAATAGAAATTAAAAGGATTATAAATTGAACGATTTAAATATTGATGAATTAGATTTTAAAAAACTTGATGGTTTAATTCCTGCAATAATTATTGATAATAATAACAACCAGGTTTTGATGCTGGGGTTTATGAATAAAGAAGCACTTGAAAAAACTATTGAAATAAAGCTGGTTACCTTTTACAGCCGTACTAGAAAAGCTTTATGGACAAAAGGCGAAACATCAGGAAATTATTTAAACCTTATTAAAATAAATCCTGATTGTGATAAAGATACTCTTTTAATTTATGTACGGCCCGAAGGAAACACCTGTCATACCGGAAATTATTCATGTTTCAATATTCAAAACATTCCATCACTTGGTTTTCTTAATGAACTATTCTCTTTAATAAAAAAGAGAAAACTAGAACTTCCGGAAAAATCATATACAACCGAACTTTTCAAATCAGGTTCTAACAGAATTATTCAAAAGGTGGGTGAAGAAGCTATCGAGACGGTTATTGCCGCAAAGAACAGGGATAAAAAAGAAATTATAAACGAAACTTCAGATTTAATATATCATCTTTTTGTTATGCTTGCAGAACAGGATATAGAGTTTGAAGATATAGTTAAAAATCTGGAAAGCAGACACAAATAATATAATATCTTTTAAGTTTAATTATGTATTCAATATTTGAATCGGAAATAGTTATCAGGCCTGACGATATAGACATGAATAATCATGTGCATAATACAAAATATTTAGACTTTGTTCTAGCGGCACGCTATGAGCAGATGACAAGAGATTATAAAATGTCTATGACTGAATTTATTGAGCTCGGTTATAATTGGGTTGTAAGCACAACACACATAGATTATAAAAGAATGCTTACGCTAAATGATAAGATTATTGTAAAAACACAGCTTGAAAGTGTGAATGGGGCGCAGGCGAACGTAAAATTTTGGATTCTAAAAAAAGATACGTCGAAAGTTGCAGCCGAAGGTTACATAAATTATACCATGATCTCACTTAAAACGGGTAAGCCTGTAAGAATTCCAGATGATATAGTCGAGAAGTACTCAATATAATATTCAGTGCTTCTTATCAAGATATTTTATTAAGATTATTTTATCTTAAATTATTAATACGAGCATATAAATTATATTTTCACATTAACATAAAAAGTTAATAGGAGATTAAATATTAATGCAAAGTTTCCTGGATCAGAAATTTCTTAACAACACAGTTTTATTATACATAACCGCAGTCGGTGTTTTTTTAGTCAGCATTATTGCGGTAAAAGTTTTTAAGAAAATAGTTTTAAACCGGTTAAAAAAATGGTCTGAAAAAACCGAGACTACAATAGACGATTTTTTTGTAAAATCAATTGAGAAAAGCATAATTCCGCTTCTCTATTTTGGTGCCCTTTATTTAGGCATTAATACACTTGTATTAAGTTCCAAAGTTTCAAACATAATTGGAAAAGCATCCATTATTCTGGTCACCTTTTTCATTCTGAAAGTAATTACCTCCGGTTTGAATTTTGCTTTTAGTGTATATTTATCGAAAAAGAGGGAAGGCGCAACAAGACGTAAAGAAATTAAAGGACTTACTACATTAGTAAGTATTCTGATTTGGGTACTTGGATTCGTTTTTTTACTAGATAATCTCGGCTTTAATATCTCTGCTGTAATTGCGGGGTTAGGCGTTGGTGGAATTGCAATTGCCCTGGCGGCGCAAGCTATATTGGGAGATTTGTTTGGCTATTTTGTTATTTTCTTCGATCGTCCCTTTGAAATTGGTGACTTCATTATTGTTGGAGATAAAGTTGGCGCTGTTGAATATATTGGGATAAAAACAACAAGGGTTAGAGCTCTCGGCGGTGAACAGCTGATCTTTTCAAATAAAGATTTAACAAACTCCCGGATACACAATTATAAAAAAATGGAAAAAAGAAGAGTCGTTTTTAAATTGGGAGTAATCTACCAAACCAAGGCCGCACAATTGAAAGAAATTCCGGAAGTAGTAAAAGATATTATTTTATCCCAACCGGAGGTTACTTTCGACAGAGGACATTTTGCATCCTATGGAGATTTCAGTTTAAACTTTGAATTTGTATATTATGTTATTGGCGCAGATTATAATAAATATATGGATACTCAGCAGGCTATAAACCTTAAGATTTTTGAAGAGTTTGAAAAACGCGGAATTGAATTTGCTTATCCGACACAAACGCTTTTTGTTTCGAAAGATGACGGTAATCAAGCCGTATCCTCGGAAATAGTAAAAGAATAATTTGCACTATTTCCAATTTTATTTACGAAGTAAATGACAAATAAAAAATACTATTCGCCGACCATAAAAGATGTTGCAAAGAAAGCACAAGTATCAATTGCAACTGTTTCACTTGTTCTGCACAATCACAATAGGATTTCAGAGGAAACAAAATTACGGGTGAATAAGGCAATTGAAGAATTGAATTATCATCCTTCCAGATTAGCACAGGGGTTAGTAAATCGTACAACGGGAAATATCGGATTTATTCTTACAGACGATCATTTTTTAAGATCCGAACCTTTTTATACTATTATTTTTCTTGGAACTGAATTTGAAGCAAGACAAAATAATTATTATGTGCTTTTAACAACGGTTCCTTCCGATTTTAAAAAAGATGATCGACTTCCAAGATTTGTTATGGAAAGAAATGTTGACGGTCTAATCGTTGCCGGTAAAGTGCCTGAAACTTTAATTACCAGTTTAGACAGTTATTTTTTGCCAACGACATTTATTGATTTTTATCCCCCTATGCAAGACAAACATTCATCCGTTTTAATAGATAATATTGATGGCGGTATTAAGGCAACGGAACATCTCATAAATCTTGGACATAAAAACATAGCATTTATTGGCGGAGACATCAAACATCCAAGCATCCGTGATCGGTTTAATGGTTATAAAAAAGCATTATCAAATGCCGGGATAAAATTTAATCGCGATCTTTGCATAACTGATGAAGAATTTACAGGAAAGGAAAACGGGTGTAATGCTGCCAAAAAACTGCTTAATAAAAAGAAAAAAATAACGGCTATCTTTGCTTGTAATGATGCTATGGCCATTGGAACGGCGCGATGTTTAAATGCACTTGGTTATAAAATTCCGAGAGATATTTCTTTAGTAGGTTTTGATGATGTTGATATTGCAAAATCTTTATCTCCCCCGCTTACGACGATAAGAGTTCCCAAGGAAGATTTGGGGATAGAAGCTTTAAAAATGCTCCACAGCCATCTAAAAAACAGTAATGCAGAAAACAATAAAAAAATTGTTTCTGTTGAACTAATAGTTAGAGAGTCTACATCCAAGCCTAAAGGGAAATAAATTATAGATATAGGCTTGTCCTTAACATTCTCAAAAAAAATACTTTCTATCTCTTGTTATGAGCGTCCAATATGGCATTTGCACGGGGCTTGTATAAGAGATGATACAGTACATCTAAATAAGTATTCATCTCTTCCATCTCTATGTTCGTTGTATATTTCCAAAAACCGTAAATCTTTGCAAGTGATAAAAGATTATTTGCATAAAGTTCCCAGTTATATGAGCTGTTCACTCTTTGTATTGCTTTGGCTGATATCTTTTCCCAGTATGCCGGATCATCTTTACACTTAAGGATAAACTCCAGAATCTTGCCGGAAGATTCTTTCCCGTTAATCGGATCTATATGGAACCCGGAAATTTGATCTTGTATTATCTCCAGGGGCCCGCCATATAATGTTGCGAAGACAGGAAGCCCCGATCTCATTGCTTCTAACACAGTAAGTCCAAATCCCTCAAACAGTGCAGGCTGAACGAACACGCCTTTGCGGTCTGCAATTATTCTGTAAACCTCGCCTGTTTGATCTTTCCTGAAAAGCTTGCCTATCCATCGTATTTTATTCTGAAGATTATATTGCTCGATAAGATGATGCATCCAATTAATTTGTTCCTTCTCTTCACCATCGCTTGATTTGGAAGCGTCTGTCTTGCCTGCTACAAGAACAATGTTGGCAACTTTTTGAAGCTCTTCATTTTCACCAAACCAATTAACAAAGCCAGTAATGTTCTTTATTTTATCAAGCCTGGCAATAGTAAAAATTGGAGTAAGGTCAGGATTTTCAAGTTTCCCAAACACATCCGGATCCTCAGTATTTTCAAAAAGCAATGCGTTAAGGTCTTTCATTATTTCTTTTATCCGGTTTTTCGTTTGTGTATAAGGGAAATAAATCTTTGTGTTTACGCCCGGCGGTACGATATTAAATTTAGGATGGTAAAGATTTATTCCTCCTTCAACGCGATAAAGATCCGGCATGGTAAAATAATGATACGATTCGTATTGCCCTATGCTTTCATCGGTGCCGACAATTTCCTGATATGTAGAAGTTACAATAAAATTTGCCGAATTCATTGCGATCAGATCAGCGGTAAACTGAACCGAGAAATTATAATACTGCTCAAGGTTTTGCCAATAGAGAGAACTATATAAATATTTACTTTTTTCAAGTGCATGTGCAACATTACACTGTGTCACCCCGAACTTCTGGGAGAGTATAAAAGCGACCAGGTTTCCATCAGAATAATTACCAATTATAAAATCAGGCCTGTCTCCGAACTCGGCAAGCAGTTCTTTGTATGAATCTTCTGCAAAGTTTTCTAGATACGGCCATATTTCAAACCGGGAAATCCAGTTGTCAGTTACTTTTTTGTTGTTTGTTCTGAAGGGCACTCTCAATATCCACGAATCTTTTGTTTCGTGCACTTTCTCAAGGCGCTGGTTTGCGCGTGTCTTACCGGAATTAGGAATTAGCCTTGTTAAAATTATTATTTTCGGGCTCGCATTCAGGCCGGATTCTTTTAACGACCGGATAAGTTCTTTTTCAAGTGCTTTTACCTGATCAAGTATATAAACAACCTGTCCGCCCGTATCGGGCATACCCAGCACCCCTTCCTGGCCGAAGTAACCATGAGGTGAGAGAATAGCAATATTAAAAATCATTGGTATCCTGGAGAGAAAATCTTTTAATGCCTGATGATCAGGAGATTGTAAAAGCCCGTCAAGCATTTCAAGGCTTTCGATTATTCTGCTGGCAGTATTTCCCAATCCCGGTTCAAAGCCGAGTTGCTGAAGTTCATGAATAAAATTGTTAAGGGGTTCCTTTTCGGGTTTACGCCGAAGAAAATGAAGGGCCTTATCAATGCTGCTGCTTAATTGTTCAGGGTTTTTAATACGACCGTTTAGAATAAGCTGCTGCGATTTATATTTATGCATAAACAAAAAATCAAACAAAGCTTTGCGGAGCTTTTCCGGCTGTGTAAACATGTTGCTTGATAAATAACGGTTAAGATATTCTACCCCGCGGCCGATACTTTTATATTCGCGCACACTTGGAAACTTATCGTAAAATGTACTGAAGTTGATGGTTAAAATATTGTTGTTGCTTTTGGGATTTACAAATTTTTCTTTAACCTTAAGAAAGTCTCTGACCGAAATGTTTTCATAATATAATTCTTCTATGTTAAAAAGATAAAAAGTTGAATCGGCAATTCTTTCCCGAATTTCAAAATAAATGGTTTGTCCGATGGCTACGGATTCATTTGTCTTCCTAATTACTTCTTCAATTGCTTTATGGTTTCCGTTGTCATCATCATTTTTAAATTCTTCCAGTATCTCTAAAAGTTGTCCCTTTACAAGAAGCTTATTATCATTTGAGGCAACCCTATTCAGATATCTGAAAAAATCGTTTCTGTTCTCTTCAATTAGAATTTTTAACTCTTTGCTCAATTTTAGTCTCCTTCAAGTCGTTCAAAAAATCATAATAATTAATACCATCTAAAATTCCTCCGGCGTAACTTCGTTTGGCGAAATAGATCCTTTTTCCGCCCCTGAGAGAGTCAAGTTCATGACTGTAATTAGCTACGACGACGCCGAGCAGCTCTCCTTTAAGCATTTCCTCATCGTTACCCGAATCGCCAGCCACCAAAATATTTTCATGTGGTATATTCCATCTGTAAGAAAGATATCTTATTGCTTTACCTTTTGAAGCCCTGTAAGGAAGTATATCCAGAAACTGTCCGTGGCTGAAGATAATATTTACTTTAAGTTTATTCTTTATCAGAACTTCCCTAATCTTTTTCAAATTATCCTTATTCTCTTCGGTGTAATAACTTATTTTAAATTTTCTCTGAGTATCGTTTTCCTGGTAGTGGAGAAATTCAAATTGTTTTAAAAGCTCATAAATTTTTTCTCTCTTCCACAAATGAGATACGTGTGCATCCCATCCGTTAGAGTATATTAATTCACCTTTGTAGTTGTAATAAATTTCAGATCCAACGGAAGATATAATAACATCCGGAATTGGCACCTTGTTTTCATTCAGTACGGCAAATGCCGATTGTACGGTACGCCCAGTTGCAACGGCAAATCCGATTCCTCTGTGTAATTGATTTATTAGATTTACGAATTCAACTAGTGAATTATCATCCCCCAGAAGAGTATGGTCTATATCGCTCACAATCAGCTTTTCCATGTCAAGAAGTTTTTTACCGACTTGAGCAAAAGTATCATTTTTTGTTCTTTCCTTACCAATCAATTTTGTAACTTCGTTAAGATAAGATTTAACATGAGCATCCCATGTGTAATATTTTTTTACATTCTCAATTCCGTTTTGAGAAAGCTCGTTCCAGAGCTGTTCGTTGTCCAGTATTTTATTAAGCGCAGCTGCAATATTTTTTGGATCTGAAACATCAACAAGAAGTCCGTGTTTACAGTTTTCTATAATATCCCGCGGACCTCCGTCATCTGTGGCAACAACCGGCATTCCCGTTGCAGCAGCTTCAATAAGTGTTAAGCCGAACGGTTCTGTAAGAGCTGCATTTACAAACACACCACCGGTTTCAGCTGCAATCCTATAAAGTTCCGGTACCTCATGCTGTGTTTCGTGTCTTTTGGGAATAGCCATTTTTCCGTAAAGATTATATTTGTCTAATAAAAGAAGAATCTCGGTAAGTACTTCCCTTTCGTTATCCGGCATGGTTTGAATGTCTTCCCTAATCCCGGCAAATATGGCTAAGTTTGCTTTTTGCTGAAGGTCTTTATCTTCACCGTAAGCGGTAATTAAACCGGATATATTTTTTCTCTTATCAGGACGGCAAAGGGTAAGGATAAGGGGTTTGTTAACCTTGACAAAAAATTTAATCATCTTTTCAGCAATAATTCCCTTAACTCTTATTACCTCTTCTTGAATTTGCTGGCCGTTGTTGTAGGGGTAAAATTTTTCCAAATCAACTCCCGGCGGAATTACTTTAAACAGCTCATTGTTTGTGTTTTTATATCCTCCGTATTGTTGTCTTATTTCCTGGCGGGTGCTTGTTATTATAAGATCTGCGAAATATAGTACATTTTCTTCAACCTCTATTCGATGGGTAATCTTATAACGTTTTTCTATATCTTCAATCGGGACACCGTCATTCAGGAGTTTTCTAAGCTTATCTCTACCTAAAGAATGTCCGGTATGAATAAAAGGTATGCCGAAAAATTTTGTAAGTTCGCTGCAAACGTATCCCGCATCCGCATAATGGCTGTGGATTATATCCGGCAGTCTTCCCTGTGTCTTGATGTGCTTTATGCTTTTGTCAACAAACTCTTCAAGGTGATTCCAGAGAAGTTCTTTCCGAATATATTTACCGCCGCCGCATCTGATTCTGATAATACTAAGTTTATCATTTATTTTCTCAATGCTTTTTGAGTAATCTTCCGAAACTGTTTTGTCTTTTATTTGCCTGGTTATTAATTCGACTTTCTCAACACGCGAGTCTTTGCAAAGTGTATTGGCAAGTTCCAACACATACTTGGTTTGTCCTCCGGTATCAGCATCACGGCCTAGCTCAAGGTTGTGCGCTCTAATCAAGCCATGTAAGCTATAGAGCTGAATATAAAGTTTTTTGGCCTCTTTATGTTCGCTCATTTATAAATTCTTCCTTAAATTCATTATAAATTGAATCATCTCTGGGTATTGCGCCTGGAAAGGTAACAATTTTTGAAGCAAATTCTGAAGCAAATCTATTTAATCTGGATATTTCCCATCCATTTAAATAACCTAAACAGAAGACGGCCGCATAAGCATCTCCGGCGCCGACAGTATCAACAATATTGTCAACACCAATTTTGCAATGGTTTGATTCTTTCCCCTTAAACAAAAAGGCGCCTTCGCTTCCCTGTGTAATACAGAGCAGTTCAATTTTATATTTATTCATTATTTGTCTTGCTGTTTCTTCTATTCCGGACTTCTCTTTAATCAGCAGAACATTTACAAGATCAAGTTCTTCTGCATTAAGTTTTACTGCGTCAGATGCGATCAATGATGATTCTATTATCTCTTTTGTATAGAAATCCTGACGAATATTTAAATCGCAAAAGTATTTTATTTTTTTTCCAAACAGTGTTTGAATTGTCTTTCTTGATTTTTCATTTCTTTGTGCTAGGGTTCCGAAATATAGACAGTCGGATTTTTCTTCAATTAAGTTATTAATTTTCTGGCTATCTTCAATAAAATCATATGCCCGGTTTAATTCGATTTGCCAATGAGGGACTTTCATTTTGTCTAAGTTTGCATTTGCAACGCCGGTAAGATGCTTTTTATCAATTTGGATGAAGTTAGTTTCTATTCCGCTTGAGCTAACCAGAGATAAAAGGTTATTGCCTAATTCATCATCTCCGATTCTGCTTATAAAATTTCCGTAACCTGTAAGTTTTTTTATATGATAAATAAAATTAAACGGGGCACCGCCCAAAGTTTTTTTATCAGGATAAACGTCAAATAAAATTTCGCCTATGGAAGTTACTCGGTTCATATAAAACTGTTTTTGATATCATTATAATATAATTTGCAATAATCGCAAGTAATTTAGGGCACTTATGCCAAATTGAATTGAAAGAGACAGCTAAATACAAGCTTTTCATAGGGGCCTCTTTTAGTGGTTAATTAATTGAACTAGAAATTATCAGGTGTAATAATCGGAGTAATGTTTTATAATATTTCCGTGAAAGATCCCGCAATTCAAGAAAAAGTAGAATGAAAAATTCTATCGAATATTAAGCAATAAACAGTCATAATCAAGTTAATTCATTTAAATTTAATATAACCTGGTTGATTAGCGGCGATTTCATTTATATCTTATAATAAATAGATTAGCATTTCAAAATCCAGCCCTATGATTTATCTTATTTATTAAGGAGTTGTAATATGAAGAAAAAAACAGTTGTTATGAGTGAGGAAAAGGAGCTGCTTCAAATTTAAGTAGTTTGTTTAAAAGCCGATTAAAAAGATTATGATTGCCAGACTTACAATTCCTAAAGTCATCTTTGAAGCTATCGGTTTATATTTCCTTTAAACCTTCCCCAGTATTTGGCAACAGCTATCATGATTAAAGCAAGTACTAATGTTGCGACTATGGCTTCTGTAATATTAAATGTACTTCCGAAAATTGATGCGAAACTTTGGTCATTCCAGAAACGTCTATAAATTAATTGAAGATGCAGCCAGTAAACTATAAGTGATTCCCGCCCGACATCAAGCACAAAAGATGTTTTTGTTTTTCTCCACCCTGCGTAGTACCAGCAAGCTCCCAATAGCGCAAGAACATAGCCAAGTCGTTGTAAGAAAAATAGCGGATGCGGACGTATTGATCTGAATGAAATATGGAATAATTCGGATAGGAAAAACTGTCCGGATGCAGCTAAAATTAATCCTAGAATCACGATCCATTTAATAAATACGTTTTCTTTGTCTTTGTCTCGTGCATCAAGATAATATTTGCAGGCAACAGCGCCGGCAAGTAAAAATCCAAGCCAGGGAAACAAAGGAAAGAATGACCCGTGCTGTGCATTAAAATAATCTGCCAGCGGGATAATCATAAATTTAGCAAAATCAATCTTCCAGACTAAAGGAGAAAGAATAATTGCAGCTAATAAACTTAGGAAAATAGTATTATTAAAAACCTTGTCGGATTTTATTAACAATCGAATTATTAGTAAGAACAAAAGACCGAACCCAATGCATTGCAAAATATCAACGTTATAAAAACTGTTTACAACATCAGGAGAGTAGTAATTCATCAGCCTTCTTAAAGAAAGAATAGGCAGATGAAGTGCATAACCGGCAAGGAAAATAAGAGTGATTCTTCCGATCTTTTTCCAGAAAGCGAAATCAAATTTTCTTAAAGCCTCAACTTTCCCTTGAATGGAAAGCATAAACGCAAAGCCGGAAATAAAAAGAAATGACGGAGCAACAAGACCATTAATAGAATCAAGAAAGTTAAACCAGCCTGTTCCTTTTAACGCCGGCAGAAGAGTAACATTGAAGATGTGGACTTCAATCATTACAAGCAGCGCCCAGCCGCGCAGCAAATCAACAAATATAAACCTTACTTTTTCTTTCAAATTATTCTAATAAATTTTAAGGAATAAGTTATTTCCCTTTTTAATTAATATTATAATTAAATAATAAAAGCTATAATAATTTCTCGAATATCCCTACAAAAATTAAATGAATTAGAAGCTTTCTCAAAATAATTTAATTGATAATATATAACCACGGATCTTGAAGGCAGATAGGAATGTACACCTAACAATCTGCATTTAAGTACAATCCCTTGTAAACTAACGTACAAGGAATTTATATTTTTTTCTAATTCAGACGATTAACCAAACGGTGCTTACCTTTTTAGTATAGTGTTTAATATAATAATTTTAGAAATTGCTTTAAATGGAACTTTAGATGAAACAGTTATTTAAAAAACTCTAAAATAACACGTGCATAGAAGCTGGCGAGTTAAAATGCATTCTTATACTAACGAATTTTAAATTATGGGCAAGCTATTAAACTTGCCCCATTTATGGTAAACTATTTCATCAATGCCATCTTTTTTACAGCAGTAAAATTATTTACCCTTATTGAATAAATGTAAACTCCACTTGGCAAATTACTCCCATCAAAAAACACCTCGTATTGGCCTGGTTCTTTTTCTTCATTAACTAAATCTACTACTTCCCTTCCAAGCATATCAAATACCTTTAAGCTAACTAAACCTTTCTCTTTTACTTGGTAAATTATATTTGTCGAAGGGTTAAATGGATTTGGGTAATTCTGAAGTTTGTATTCACTAATAGTGAGTTCAGTATTTTTATTACTACCATTCCTAACAATTTTGTTCATTGGTTCGGTTCGGCTTGATACTTCTTCACTATACGGTGAGTATAAACCGTTTATATCTTTTGCTTTGATTTTGTAATGTGAACTAACAAGCCCACCGGTTGGTGCATAATACATTTCATGATCTACATAATAAGTATTTGTAGTTGTCGCTATAGAAACCCAACCTGTGCCGAACTCATCTATTTTTCTCCATACCTGATACTGTGATAGATCAGGTTCTATATTTGCCGCCCAATTTAATCTAACAACGTGATCCCCAGGGTTAGGACCAATAGTTAAATTTTGTGGAGCTAATGGAATTGCGTCATATTGACGGTAGTGTATATTAGATCCACTTCGCCAAACAACAAAATGATCATTTGAAACGGCTGATATAGTGGGAGAATGAGAGGCATCACCTATTTCGGAAACCGAGCTCCATGAACTGCCGTTATAACTTCTGTAAATTATTATTGGAGCTCCTGTTACATCTGAATATCCTGGATATACAATATGTGTTTTACCATCTGAAGTATTAGCAGCTGAGACTATATTATTCATGTCGGCAATATAACCCTGCAGTTCAGTACCGGCGGACCATGTGGAACTATTAAAAGCTCTTTCCTTTACATATAAGTTAGCGCCATATTCCCCCATGTCCACCCAAAACTGATAGTAAAAGTCAAAAAGTTTTGAACTGCCGGCGTGAATTCTCTCACGAAAAGAAACAATAGAATTAATAACTTGCTGGGGATTCTGCCAGGAAGTTGAATATTTGTCTCTGGCTTTTGCAATTCCCGTATTAATCTCCGGATCGCTATATATGCCTGTATTATAAGAAACATGAACTCTATTAGGTGATACAGATACTGTTGGAAATCCGCCTACTTCTACTCCGTAATCTGTTACTTGTTTATAATTAATCCATTCAGAACCATCATACTCATATTAATACGTTTCATAATTGCCGTCAGGATCGTCCTGTGTAGCCCAAACCACCTGCAACCCTGTACTAGGATTATTTGTGTTATCATATGTAGCATCAACCCCGTTACATGTATTACCGGATGTATGAATACTCTGTCGGTACAGAATACCAGTGAACGCCTGCATTTGTTGAATATTTTGTAATTGTTTAATTTCCTAATTTATAGGTAATATACACTATACTGTTGTTTCCTGAAATATTAGGAAACTCGGCTCCGCTTGAAGTTTCAATTGTTGAACTCTGCAACGAGCATAAACATTATGCAAAAAATATTAATAGAATGAGTAGTCTATACGTTTTAAATAACTATATGATTTCCCGCTTAGTGGTAAACAAAATAATCGTTGGCATTAGCTCGTTATTGTAGTAGAGACAATGTTGCCAAATTTGGGAAAAAGCCGATACAGAAAAAGCCATTATAAAAATAATTAAGAATAATTTTTAAATATTAGAGCCTAGATTTATTTGAACAGAGACTGTTTTAATTGTTTTGAGAAATAGGCTTTTAAAGCTTTTATCAGTCAATTTTATAAAATACACACCCGAAGGTAGACTGTTTCCGGTACTGCCTGCATCCCAGTTTAAGTAATAAGTTCCGGGAATATTTTATTTTCTGTAAGTGTATTGATTTCTTTCCAAAAAATATTGTATACATTTAGTAACGAAGAAAATGCGGAATAGAAAACATTAATTATTGTCTGGATAAAAGTTAGGATATTTCGGAAAAATGTAAAGGTTTAAAGCCGTTATTTAAAATTCCGTTAACGGCAATTGGTAATAGATTTTGAGTTACCAATGGCTAATTATTCCCGTTGAAGTAAACTGCAATCTGCAAGAGCAATAGCATATTGTCCGTTATCTTTAAAATCATACATTCTTGCTCCATAATATGAAATATCCGGGCGGTTATTCTGCTTTATATAGAAAACATTATACTTCTGATCATTTTAGCTTCCGGGGAATTTTAAAATTATTACGTTTCCAGCAAGCAAATTAAAACTACATGTTTGCCGTCATTATCAACATCCAGCACCTGCATATTCCGTGTCGTCAAAGAAAAACACGCGATTAGATCTATCCTTCCCACTTCCGAAAAGATTACAAACAAAAGCAATTGTTTCCTTGATTTTGCGCTCTTAAAAAAATGCATCTCCACCAATCCATATTTCTTTTTTGCCGTTTCCGTCGAGATCATTTGTCTGTGTATGCAAATATGCAATGTAGCTCTTTCCAAGCTTCCCTGCCAGTTGGGCGCATAGGAATGCACGCCTTTGTTTTCTATTGAAAGGACCTTTCCGTGCACACTTCCTGCAAAGAATTCGGTTCTGCCGTCGTTATCAAAATCACCTATTGCAAAACCACGTAATATGAACATTCTGAAAAGAAAAATAGCTATATACGAATCAAAATTATTCTCCGAAAGGGACATCTTGTAAATTCTAGATATAATTGATCCCGATAATTATATAATCGGTTAAATTATCTCCATCCCAATCACCAAAATAATGATAATCCAACTGACTGTTATTAGGCCAACCGGGTGCAATTTTAGTGAAGGTAAATGACAGACCTGTTGCCAGGGAAAAATGATTTGGCTTTTTAAAGAATAAATAACTATCCCATTCATAAAAATTTGCACTATCAACTCTCTTTGAATACTTACTCATAATTTCTATTTCGTCATTTCCATCGTTATCTATGTCATAAATTGTTTTTGTATCGATGGTATTTTTATAGGCGTATATAGAGTCGAAATTGCCATAATTGTTCATTTCCATGACGACAATACTGTGTGCCAGGGATTTGTAATTTTACATTTGGGGGCCATAGATCTGCCGGGTATCCATTATCGTTAATATCTCCTACCCGTGTAGGTCGGTATTGCCAGCCACTTACAGGCACCTGGCACCAGAATTTATATTTATAGCTGTAAAGCGAAGTATCTATGGTTGTCAGGTCGATAATTGTGCTATCGAAGCTTGCCGTCTTGGAAAGCTTTAATGTTTCGGTAGGAGTGTAATCGCCGAGATTTTTATAAATTGTTTTACCGTTTCTATACTGTATTTTATAAATATTTTTAGAGACTTCCGTTATTTTATTCCCTTCAGCTTTAAGCCTTGCTATTTTATTTAACCTTTTCGATAAAGGTGTATAAAGTTTTTTCTGCGCAGTAACCTTACAAAGATTAAATATAGACAAAATCAAAACTACTAATATTGTTTTCATCTTACCGCTTTCTAATTATTTTTAGGGAAAGAAATAAATTTCAATTTTTTTTAATCTAAGTAAAACCGGTAAAATAATAGTTCTTCAAGTACAATGAATTTGTACAGCAATTTTTATTTAGGGAGATATATACAAGTGCGGGGGGTAATAAACAAAAAAGGGTAAGCATTAGCATATAATGCCCCCCCCCCCCGTAACTGCAAATAAGGAATGTTTAAATTAGAAAAATTATAAAGTCCCTTTTTCATTGAAGCCCCTATATTTTCCTTACGCCAGTTCGTATTTATCTACACTAATTTATTTACTACTATAATGAAATTGGCTTAAAGAAATGTTTTCCCTATTTATATAATTTACTAATGATAATAAAAAATCTGCAAATTTCTTAATTAAGATAACAAAAAGAGAATCATTGTCAATAATTTCAGTTGTTAAAGTTTTTTATCGGTTTGAATTCCCCATGGATAATTATGTTATGCCATATTCAATAAAAATTTACAGTATAATTTTTAAGCAAACCGTTTTCATAAATAAATTTAGCGCTGAAAAATTTATCTTCATTAAGCCACTTAATAAATATTGCATCTCCGTCCCATAAATTTAAATCGGTAATTTTATCGCTTTGTATCCATTCAAGACGTCCCTCGTTTGAGTCGATTAGTTCTCCTTTGAATTTGTCAGCAGTAAAAACAAAAATATACCAGTCGTGTATTCCGTCGAATAAGGGGAAGGTTATAAAACCATGCAATTTTGGTGAAGAGATAGACAAGCCGGATTCTTCCTTAACCTCTCTTATTATACATTCTTCAGGTGTTTCGTTATCTTCAAATTTTCCTCCGAGCCCGTTCCATTTACCCTCATGAATATCGTTTTTTTTCTTAATTCTATGCAGCATAAGGGTTTTGTTGTGTCTTTTATCAACAACATAGCAAAGTGTTGCCAGCTTCATATTAATTTTTTCCTTTTGATTAACAATTGTATTGACACTGTAATAATACTGATTTAAGTTTTAATAGGTGCGATTGTTATTATTTTTATTAATGATTAATATAATAATAAATTTATTTTGCTATTTCTAAAAATTTAGAAATATTACATAGTAAAATTTAATTTCTTTGTGATAATTTTAATTTAATAACAGGAGAATGATTGTGATGGATAGTGAGTTGAATATAACCGAAGAAGAATTTAAATCGAGCGAAGAATTATTTGAAGAACAGCTCCGAAACGAAGCCCAATATGATGAAAAGAATGAGAATATCTTAAACATTAATCTCGGAAGAAAAAAACAAAAAGACGAAGAAGACGATTTTGAGGAAGATGATGATTCTGATGACGGGGATGATTTTTATGAAGAGGACGAAGAAGAGGAAGACGAATTTGAAAAAGATGATGAGATTTTTGATAAAGAACCCGAGAAGGATGAAGATTTTTATGAAGAGGATTTTGATTTTGAAGACGATGACGATGATTTATTAGAAGACGATGAAGAACCGCCCTTTAATTAGCTTTGTAGTGATGACATCTTTATGAAAAAGTGAAGATGTCATCTCTCACTAATCCATTCTTATTTAACTCAAGCTATTAAAAGGAAGGTCATTCCCACGTAAGTGGGAATCTACATTAAAAAATTTTTATTATTTATGGATTCCCGTTTTCACGGGAATGACAAAACCAAGAAGTGTATATATTAAGATCGTCTCCTCGTCCGTTGACGAGGGATTATATTCCGAAGTACTTGTTCTTCAAAAGATAGTTTTTCACATAGTCGGTTACACCATCTTCTAATGTAGTTATAGGATTTGAGTAGCCGGCTTTTTTTATCTTCTCAAGCTTTGCCTCGGTAAAATATTGATACTTCTCAACCAGGTGTTCGGGAAGTTCAATATATTCAATATTAACGGGCTTATCTATTGCTTTAAATATTGCTGTAACCAGATCATTCCAAGTTCGTGCTTTCCCTGAACCTACATTAAATATCCCGTTTTTATCTTTTTTATCGAGAAAGAACAGTGTCATATCGACGGCATCTTTTACATAAATAAAATCGCGCATCTGCTCGCCGTCTTTATAATTCGGATTTTTAGATTTGAATAACTTTACTTTTCCTGTATTTCTAATTTGTTCAAAAGCTTTATGAACCACGCTCCGCATGTCGCCTTTATGATATTCATTCGGGCCGTAAACATTAAAATATTTAATCCCGGCTATCTTATCTGAAAGCCCCTGCTTGATTGCCCAGATATCAAATAAATTTTTAGAATAGCCGTACATATTTAAAGGACGCAGAAATTGACTTACGCTTTCACTATCGTCAAAACCGAGCGAGCCGTCGCCGTAAGTTGCTGCCGAAGAAGCATAAATAAATCTCACATTTTTAGTGAGACAAAATTGAGCAAGCTTTTTAGTGTACTCATAATTATTCTTTAACAGATGATCGGCATCCTTTTCCGTTGTGGAAGAATTTGCGCCCATATGAATTATCGCGCGGACATCGAAACCTAACCCGGTCTCAATTTTATTTATAAAATCATCTTTGTTTATAAAATCATGGTAATTTAAGCCGACCAGATTTTTCCATTTTTCCTCAAGTCCCAGCTCATCAACAATAATTATTTTATCTTCCCCTAATGTATTTAACCGCCAGGCAATTGCACTTCCTATAAATCCGGCTCCGCCCGTAACTACTATCATATCAGCACCCTCATGATTCAAAGACTTGTTTTTTAATAGGATTCAATTTAATTATATTTGTAACTCTTTACAAAGGAAGTGGATTTTCATTTTTTCTATTCTAATAATTATTCATGCAAAATTTATTTTAAGAATAGAATAAGTATTTGTAAAGAAGTTTTAAATTGTTATTTATAAAATAGATATAAGCATGGCAAATACTTTAGAAATATTAAAAGAGATCTTAAAAAACCGGATTATGGTTTTAGACGGCGCAATGGGTACGATGATACAGCGCTATAAATTATCCGAAAAAGATTTTAGAGGTGATAAGTTTAAAGATCACCCTTACGATTTGAAAGGCGATAACGATCTTTTGTGCCTTACACAGCCGCAGATAATTAAAGAGATACACAAAGCTTATTTAGAGGCGGGTGCGGATATTATTGAGACCAATACTTTCAGCGGTACTTCAATCGCCCAAACCGATTATAAATTAAGCCATATAGTTTACGAGTTAAATTATAATGCTGCTAAAATTGCTCGTGAAGCCGCGGATGAATACACGAAAAAGAATCCGCTTAAGCCAAGATTTGTTGCCGGTGCGTTGGGGCCGACAAACAAAACCGCTTCCCTTTCACCAAATGTAAATGATCCCAGCTATAGAGCCATTACTTTTGATAAGCTTGTAAATGCTTATGAGGAACAGGTGCGCGGACTCGTTGACGGCGGAGCGGACATACTTCTTGTTGAAACTGTGTTTGATACGTTAAACGCTAAAGCTGCAATCTTTGCAATAAATAAACATTGCAAAAAAATAACCCGCGTTATACCAGTAATGATTTCCGGAACTATTGTCGATCTTAGCGGCAGAACTCTTTCCGGACAAACGACAGAAGCTTTCTGGATTTCTATTTCCCACACTAAAAATTTATTAAGCGTAGGTTTAAACTGCTCGCTCGGCGCTTCACAAATGAGGCCTTTCATTGAAGAGCTTTCCAGAATTGCGACCTGCTATGTAAGCATTTATCCCAATGCAGGGCTTCCGAATGAAATGGGAGAATATGACGAAACGGCCGAACGCACTTCTTCGGTTTTAAAAGAATATGCAGAGAGCGGATTTTTTAATATAGTTGGCGGCTGCTGCGGAACAACTCCCGATCACATTAAAATGATTGCCGATATGGCTGCCGAATTTAAACCGAGAGAAATTCCTAAAACAAAGCCTTACTTAAGGCTTAGCGGGTTAGAGCCGCTTATTATCAGGCCCGAAACAAACTTTGTTAATGTAGGCGAAAGAACAAATATTACCGGCTCAAAAAGATTTCAAAAATTAATTCTCTCCGGTGATTTTGAAGGCGCTTTATCAGTTGCAAGAAGTCAGGTTGAAAACGGCGCACAGGTTATAGATGTAAACATGGACGAAGGCTTGCTTGATTCGGAAGAAGCAATGGCAAAGTTTCTTAACTTAATTACATCTGAACCGGACATTGCAAAAGTTCCCATAATGATCGATTCGTCTAAATGGTCAGTTATAGAATCCGGATTAAAATGTCTGCAGGGCAAAAGCATTGTTAATTCAATAAGCCTAAAAGAAGGCGAGGAAGTTTTTAAGGAACGTGCCAGAAAAATATTTCAGTACGGCGCGGCGGTTATTGTTATGGCATTTGATGAACAGGGCCAGGGCGATACTCTTGAAAGGAAAACTAATATCTGCAGGCGCGCTTATAAAATTCTTACCGAGGAAGTCGGCTTTCCTCCGCAGGATATTATATTCGATCCCAACATTCTTACTATTGCTACCGGAATAGAAGAGCACAACAATTATGCGGTCAATTATATTGAAGCTGCAAAGTGGATAAAACAAAACCTTCCATTGGCAAAAGTAAGCGGCGGCGTAAGCAATATTTCTTTTTCGTTTAGGGGCAATGAGCTTGTCCGCGAAGCAATGCATTCTGCTTTTCTGTACCATGCTATAAAAGCCGGTATGGATATGGGTATTGTTAATGCGGGACAGCTGGAGGTTTACGGGGAAATTCCGAAAGACCTTCTTACGCTTGTTGAGGATGTTATTTTTAACAGAAGAAATGACGCAACAGAAAGGCTTGTTGATTTTGCTGAGACTGTAAAGCAGAAAGAAAAAGGTGAAGTCAAGCAGGATGAATGGCGTCTTGAGCCTGTCGAAGAAAGACTGAAGCACGCGTTAGTTAAAGGAATTGTCGAATACATAATAGAAGATACCGAAGAAGCCCGGAAACAATATCCCAGGCCGTTAGAAATAATTGAAGGCCCGCTGATGGCAGGCATGAATGTGGTCGGCGATCTGTTCGGCTCCGGGAAAATGTTTTTACCCCAGGTTGTTAAAAGCGCAAGGGTTATGAAAAAAGCGGTGGCGCATTTAATTCCTTACATCGAGGAAAAAAAAACAGCGAGCCATGATTTGCGTGAGGTAGGAAAAATTTTGATGGCAACCGTCAAAGGCGACGTCCACGACATCGGCAAAAACATAGTTGGTGTTGTTCTCGGCTGCAACAATTACAAAGTTATCGATCTCGGTGTAATGGTTAGCGCGGATAAAATACTCGATACCGCAATTAGTGAAAAAGTTGATGTAATCGGAATAAGCGGATTAATTACTCCTTCGCTGGATGAAATGGTTCACGTTGCAAAAGAAATGGAACGGCGAGGATTTAAGATTCCGCTATTAATAGGAGGAGCCACTACTTCCCGCATTCACACGGCAGTTAAAATTGCGCCCGGCTACAGCGGCGTTGCGGTGCATGTGCTCGATGCTTCCCGGAGTGTTCCTGTAGTAAGCAGCTTGTTAACCGACGATAAAAAAGCTAAAAATAAATTTGTTGATGATCTTAATTCCCAATACCAGAAAATAAGGGAAGACCATCTTAAGAAAAAAGAAGCAAAAAACTTCATCTCAATTGAAATTGCCAGACAAAATAAATTAAAGACCGACTGGGCCAAAATAAATATTAAGAAGCCCGAAAAGCCTGGCGTTACTGTATTAAAAGATTTTCCTATAGAAACACTGCGCGAGTATATTGACTGGACTCCTTTCTTCCAGACGTGGGAGCTTAAGGGTAAATACCCCTCTATTTTAACTAATGAAAAATATGGGAACGAAGCCAGTAGAGTTTTTAAGGACGCTAATATTCTGCTTGATGAAATTACGGAGAAAAAATTATTAAGGGCTAACGGAGTTTTCGGAATATTCCCCGCAAATTCCGTCGGGGACGATATAGAAATTTATGTTGATGATACACGTAAAGGCGTAAGAAGAGTCCTTCATTCACTGCGCTCACAAACGCAGAAGTCCGACGGACTGCCGAATCTTGCGCTTGCCGATTTTATTGCGCCTAAGGAAAGCGGTGCGGCTGATTATATCGGCGCGTTTGCAGTTACTACCGGCCTTGGCATTGAGCCTATTATAAAAAAATATGAAGAAGAGCACGACGACTACAACAGCATAATGACGAAAGCTATAGCCGACCGCCTGGCAGAGGCTTTCGCCGAACATCTTCATGCATTGGTAAGAAAAAAATACTGGGGATATGCCGGCGATGAAAGCTTAAACAATGATGAGCTTATTAAAGAAAGCTACCGTGGAATTCGTCCCGCACCCGGTTATCCGGCGCAGCCCGATCATACAGAGAAGTGGATAATTTTTGACCTGCTGGATGCCGAAAAAAATACATCCATTACATTAACGGAAAGTTTAGCAATGTATCCCGCCGCTTCTGTAAGCGGTTTGTACTTCGCTCATCCCGAGTCAAAATACTTTAACGTGGGTAAAATAGGAAAAGACCAGGTGCTCGATTACCACAAACGCAAAGGTATGAGCCTTGACGAAATGGAAAGATGGCTGAGGCCAATTCTGAACTACGACGAAGGGGAAGATTAACCGCAAAATTTACCGCAGAGACGCGAAGGGAAGTTTGGATTAATAACTTTGCGGCTTAGCGTCTTTGCGGTTAGCTTTTTAGTATTCTCTTATTTAAATATCTGGTCAAAGAAAGCCTGCATAGCCGCCCAGCTTTTTTCATCAGCTTGTTTATTATAAGCAATTGGTAAATTGAATTTTTTGCCCAGGCTGTCTGCGGCCGGATTTGTAAAGCTGTGCTCTGCACCGGGATAGCTGATAACTTTATAATCTGCTTTTGCAGTGTTCATCGCCTTTTCAAAAGCATCAACCTTTTTCTTCGGATTAAACGGATCTGCCTCGCCTGTGCAGACTAATATTTTTGCTTTAACGTCCTTTGGATTTTTAACTTTACCCGTCGGCAGGTCTCCATGGAAGCTCACAACTCCGTCAAGATTTTCGCCGGCAAGAGCCATGTTGAGAACAACTCCGCCTCCGTAGCAGTATCCAATTGCGGCAATTTTGCTTGTATCTGTTTCCGGCTGCTCTTTTAGTATATTAATACCGGCATTGAATCTTGCCATTAAGGTATCCATGCTGTGTGTTGAAGCGGCGGCAAGTTTACCCGCGTCTTTCGGATTATCAGCTGTTACTCCGTTGCCGTACATATCCACAGCAAAAGCAACGTAACCCAGCTTTGCAAGCATCTTTGCTCTTTCCTTTGCATAATTTGTCAGTCCCCACCATTCATGTACGACGATTACTCCCGGCCGTTTTCCAACTTTACTGTTGTCGTATGCAAGAAAACCTTTAAGCGTGGTTCCGTCTGCCGAATATGTAACCTCTTTAGCCACAATAGCGGGCCCCTGGTTAGCGGGGTTAGTTTCCTTTTTTTGCGCACAGCCTGTTACAATTAACAAACCGAATAAAAGTATTAATATATATTTCATATGACCTCCTGTTTTTATCAGTTTCAATATGTAGTGTACTAATTTAAATTATTGTTACAGTTAGTGAAGTCGAACTATGACAATTAGGAAAATATCCCTCGGATCCGCCCGGGTTGACAGAATCAACATAAAATAAAATTATAAATTAGGACACGATTTTTTTGGTTTAGGTTAAGATATGGAGATAATATTAAAAAGTGAATGGGATGGAACATCAATATGATTTCTTGTAATATAAATCATTTGAGACAGTTGTAAACGACTTAAAAATATAATTTATTTACTCACCCCCCGTCTTCGCTTCTGCTTCGCCGGGCAGGCTTGCCCCCCCCTAAGGAAGGGACGATATGCTTGTAAAAACTTTTATGCAAAAATCGCTTTTTACTTCACTTTTACAACAACAAAAGTAATATCATCCTCCTGCTTTGCATCTGCTCTCCAGCTCTCGGCCTCGCTGCACAACTTATTAATAATTTCATCTGGAGAAAATGTGGCGACCGCTCCGAAAATTTCTTTTGCTTTCGGGTAATCCATAATTTCTTTCTGCTCATTAAAAAGCTCTGGAAAACCATCAGACATCAGCAGTAAAGTATCTCCGCTGTTAAGATTCGTCTCCTGCTTTTTGTAAGTGAAATCTGCAGCTCCGCCAAGAGGTAAAGCCTGCAGCCTGATCTCTTCAACGCTTTTTGTGTTTTCCCTGTAGAGAAGTGAAGGAGGCATGCCTGCCGAGGTTATTGCTGCTTCGTTCTTATTAATCTTTACGAGCATCATCGCCATATAAATAGTCCCGAGATGCATGTCTCTTATTACAGAATTACTTTTATCCATGAAAGAAACAATATCAGAATTTATATTCTCGGCTGTAAAAAGTCCTTTAATTATAGCAACCATTGTTCCCGCTTTCATTCCGTGGCCGGTAGCATCACCGATGGCAATAATTAATTCACCATTATTGTTGTATTTAAAATCGTAATAATCCCCGCCGACTTCGGTAGCAGGCTTCATATAAACAGAAATTTCCAAACCTGGAATTTTTGGAACAGACAGCGGAAGCATTGACATCTGCAAGTTTTGTGCTTCTTCAAGCTCTTTAGTTTTTCTTATATTATCGGCTTCAAGAATTTTTCTTGCAAGCTCTTCTTCCTTTGCTTTTCTTTCCTGTTCAATTTTTAATTCGGAAAGCTCTTTAACCTGTGCTAATTGTTTTTTAAGATTTTTATTAGTTTCGGAATACATTTTTGAAAGATTCATCGAAACCGCAACTGCCAGTATTACAATTCCGTACATATATACAATTCTTAAACCGAACAGAGGATTTGTTATAATATTTGTAAGAATTAAAACCTGGTAAGCAATTACTAACAATGCAACAATAAATCCGGCACCAACAACCCAGCTCCAGCCAATCTTGTCTTTCCTTTTTGCAGAAACAATAACTACACGCACCATTTCAATAATTACAATTCCCGCATACGCATAAAAGAAATAATCGGCTACACCGTGTATCGAAGGTATAAAAATCGTTTCAATAGCAAACAAAATGGAGACAATTACAAATACCAGGTATTGGCGCGGCATTCTTTTATAAGAGCTTGCATAAATTGTAAGCAAACCGAAAAGCATTGAAGCCTGTACGGAAATTGAATTAATGGTTGCGCTATTTATTGCTTTTAAAATTGATCCCGTAAAATATCCTGCGACGCGGTGTAGATTACCAGCGCAAAAGCAAACATCGCAATTGAATAGAATAAATTTTCTTTCGCCTTAGGATAAAAAATGAAAAGCAAAAGATGCATAATTGCAAAAGCAAAAATAAAAGCAGAGAAGAGAAATTGCCGGACTGAAATATTTCTCACATTATCAGAGTGATCAGTTATTGCTGTATTTAAATCCCTGATCTCTATAATGAATCCGCTATATATGTTTCTTTCGGAAAGTTCATCTGCATTATGATTTGAATAACGCACTGCAAGCACGTGATCTGTGCCCGGCCCGAATTGAATAAATCTCGGTTTATAGTCCAGGCTGATTACTTCATCTTTTTTTGAAGCGCTGACTTTTCCAAAATCGTATAAAAACTTTCCGTCAAGATAAATTTCCGCAGCACCTGTACATACAAAGTAAAAACCAAACGGCTTGCTGCTGAACGATGTATCGACATAAATATGATTCCTGAACCAGGCTATTCCCGTCCATTTCATTTTTTTAAGTTCTTCACTGTTTAAACTTGGTTTTATACTTTGCCAGGTCCTGTCGTCATAAGAAGGATTTGCCCATGCGGAATCGTCACCGGGTTTATATTTCCATCCTTCTGCGAGATCGATGCGTGCGGCTTTGTTTAAATAACGCTCGGGAGTAATTATAACTTTCTGCTGAACTTTATCGCGCCAGCCGGGCAGATTATATTTAAGAGTTGTATCATTTTTAACGATGCAGGAAAAATTTGGAAATTCCATTCCATTTGAATCCACAGCTTCTTTGCTCCAACTGCCGCGCGTAAATTTAAACCCCAGTGTATCGCCTGCTTTTGCCGAGGCAGTATAACTCCAAAAGCCGTCGGATTCTCTAGTCATCTCACGCATAAAATTCCAGCTGCCCATTGCCTCTGTATTGCCGGAGATGTAAACGAGCGAGTCTCCTGCCACAACGGGAGCCGATGCTTTTATGGTTATCTTTCTTTCCTGCGGAAATATAGCTGCAGCCGTAAGCAGGATAAATAAGAAAATATATTTGAATGGATTCCCACTTTTCATAAAAATCTTTATTGTTTTTATTTCAACCCTACAAAAACAGGATTTTACGCTTTTAAGTTAAGAAGTATTAATGAGATTGCGAAGGGGAATTGGACGAAGGGTTAAGATTTTGTTAATTTTTAAAACGATTAGGTTAAACTGTGAATGGTATTTGACCCACCCCTTGCCCCCCTGGGGCAAATATTGTATTTAGGGGCAGGCCCTCCCGGGAGGGGACGGCATGCTTCTTTTTATAGAGATTAATGCAACAGAGTTTAACGTTTTGAATTAATTTATTAAAGATAGAAATGATAATGTTAAGTGATAAATTCCAATTTAAGTCCCCTCCTTGGAGGGGATTTTCCCGAAGGGATTCCTACGGAAAGGGGTGGGTTGCTTCCGTGTATTTTCATCAATCCATTTTTCTATTGATTCAATTACCTTATCAAGCTTATAAATTATATCAAGATCATCAAACCTTAATACACTGACACCTAATTCTTTTAGTCTTTTATCTTTTAATTTGTCTCTTTCTTCTCTGCCGTAATGACTCTCGCCGTCTATTTCAATAGCTAGGTTTAAATCCTTGCAGTAAAAATCTACAATGTAATTATCTATTGGTTTCTGTCTGTCAAAGTCATATCCGCGGACTTGTTTTTTCTTAAGGTAATTCCAGAGCATAATTTCCGTGAAGGTGCTGTCGTTCCTAAGATTTCTTGCAAGTACTTTGAGTTTAGGGTTGTACGGAATTATTTCTCTCCTTTTCATATTGCCCCTAAGGTTGTTAATCATAACTTACATAAATATTAGTTAACAAATCAAGTAACCCACCCCTGGCCCCCCTGGGGCAAATATTGTATTTAGGGGCAGGCCCTCCCGGGAGGGGACGACAAGCTTTTTTACAATTTGTTCTATTAAACATTTTTAAAATAATTATAGAATATTTTATTAAAAGACATAATTACAAATAAAACGACAATATGAAATTCACAGTCCCCTCCAACGGAGGGGATTTAGGG
Source organism: uncultured Bacteroidota bacterium (assembly GCA_963710735.1). Taxonomy (GTDB): domain Bacteria; phylum Bacteroidota; class Ignavibacteria; order Ignavibacteriales; family Ignavibacteriaceae; genus FEN-1297. The sequence goes on from CAVQBN010000008.1 coordinate 52,731, forward strand.
GTGGGTTTGTACTTTAAATTTTTACTTAAGCCTTACCTTTACAATTCTTTTACAACCTGAAGATACTGCCGTGACAACTAAGTATGCGCTCAAATTTATTTTACCTTCGAAAGATTTAATTAAAAGGAGATGGTAATATGAAAAAGATAATAATGCTGTCGGGTTTATTTTTAATGCTTTTGTTTATCAGCTGCCAAAATGATATTAACAATCCGGTTACACCGGTTGATAATACTGAGACACCTGATAAACTTAACAAACGCGCTCTGGAGCTTTTCACTAAGGGAGTTGATGCGGCAGACGCAGCTAAAACTTTGGACAATGAATTCACAGACGAAAATAATATTTTACTTAAAGCCTTATACAAAGCAGGTTATAAAGCTGCTGCTGTAACAAAAGCCGCACATGTAACTTTCAATTATAATTCACGATCAGCAGAAAGCATTTTAGTTGATGTTGTCGGCGATAATACCCAATCGGATTTAGCTGAAGTTATTTTGATTGAATACACCGTTGATTTGAAATTAAGCCTTGACGATCTGATATATTTTATTAATAAGGTTCAGACGATTAAGAAACAAGTAACCATTCTGAAAGAATATTATGAAAAACCGCCTTTTGAAGCTTTTTCACTTTTAAAAGGACTTGGTGAAAATGCAAAAGAAATCATTAAGACTATTTCAAATCAATATTATTTGAATTCGGATGAAGCAGCCAAATTTATGATAAGCGCTGGTTTCTCAGCAGACGATATTACCTCCATACTAAAAGAAGCATATAATTTTACTTATGAACAGGCCGCTTCTTTTCTTATAAAAAATGATTTTAAGGCAGGTGTAGTATTGAATGCCGTAAAAAATGTTTATAAACTTTCATTTACACAAATCGGAGAGCTGCTTAAAAAGTTAGGTTATAATGCTCAGGATGCTTCTTCCGCTCTTAAACAGCTATTATATAAGTGTAAGGAAATCGCTGGTGTTCTTAAAGAGATATATAATTCTTCCGCTGAGGAAGCAATGCTTTATCTTTATCAGGATGGTTTTCAGGTAACCGATATATTGAATTCTTTAAAGGATTTATATAATCTTTCCGCTGCACAAGTTTCTGAGCTGCTGGATGAACTAGGCTATAATACAAAAGATATAGCTGACTTACTTAAATTACTCGATTTTAATTATAAAGATATTGCCGCCGCTCTTAAAGATCATTATAATTACTCTGCATCTGCAGTAATAGCTTCATTAAAAGCTCTTAATGCAAATGCCTCAGAGATTGCCGAGGTTCTGAAAGATGAGTTTAACCTCGATGCAACTGATATAGCTGTTAAGCTGAAAGAAGCACAATTCACTCTATCAGAAATCGCTTCCGTCCTTAAGGATTATTTTTCTCTTTCAACCGCTAAAATAATTGAAATATTAAATGCTATTGGTTTTGACTATTGCGATATATTGAAATTCTTTGGAGGTCATTGTTAATAAAATAATCTAATGTTGAATTTAATTTCGCTAATACTTCCTGGCTGTATTAAGCCGGGGAGTTTTATATAAAAAAAATATTATTGACCCGCTCCCCGTCTTCGCTTTCGCTTCGCCGGGCAGGCTTGCCCCTCCCATAACTTTCAAAGTCCCCTCCAACGGAGGGGATATAGGGGTGGGTTTGTACTTTAACTTTTTACTTAAGCCTTACCTTTTACAATTCTTTTTTCAAATCTCCCATCCTAGCCCGTCCGCCGATAACTGAGGTGGGTTTGATTTTAATAATGCTAAAGTAAAATTATTAATAGTTTTTTACCCACCCCTTGCCCCCCTGGGGCAAATATTGTATTTAGGGGCAGGCCCTCCCGGGAGGGGACGGCATGCTTTTTTTATGGAGATTAATGAAACAGATTTTAACGTTTTGAATTAATTTATTAATGATAGAAATGATAATGTTAAGTGATAAATTCCAATTTAAGTCCCCTCCTTGGAGGGGATTTTCCCGAAGGGATTCCTACGGAAAGAGGTGGGTTGCTTCCCGTGTATTTTCATCAATCCATTTTTCTATTTTTTCAATTACCTTATCAAGCTTATAAATTATATCAAGATCATCAAACCTTAGTACGCTGACACCCAATTCTTTTAGTCTTTTATCTTTTAATTTGTCCCTTTCTTCTCTGCCGTAATGACTCTCGCCGTCTACTTCAATAGCCAGGTTTAAATCCTTGCAGTAAAAATCTACAATGTAATTGTCTATCGGTTTCTGTCTGTCAAAGTCATATCCACGGACTTGTTTTTTCTTAAGGTAATTCCAGAGCATAATTTCCGTGAAGGTGCTGTCGTTCCTAAGATTTCTTGCAAGTACTTTGAGTTTAGGGTTGTACGGAATTATTTCTCTCCTTTTCATATTGCCCCTAGGGTTGTTAATCATAACTTACATAAATATTAGTTAACAAATCAAGTAACCCACCCCTGGCCCCCCTGGGGCTAATATTGTATTTAGGGGCAGGCCCTCCCGAGAGGGGATGACATACTTTTTTATTTGGATTAATGGAATAAAGTTTTTTTTAGGAATCAATTTATTAAAGACAGAACTGGTAATGTCGGGTGATAAAGAATAAATAAAGTCTCCTCCTTGGAGGACGGCATGCTTTTTATTATAAAGTTATTATTAAAAATAAAACAACAATATGAAATTCAAAGTCTCCTCCTACGGAGGAGATTTTCCCATAGGGATTCCTACGGAAAGAGGTGGGTTTGTCTTAAAAACTTTTACGCAAAAAACACTAGCGGGATGGGTAGGATTTTATCCGGCCTGCATTTTTCACCGCAGAGAACGGAGACGCAGAGGAAAATTTAAAACTTTGCGGCGTAGCGTCTTTGCGGTTATGTTTAAGCGAAGTGCATGGAAAGAAGTTTATCGGATTTTTGGAGATTACATTTTCCCGCGGGGCGGGACAGGCATACAAAGTATACGAATATTTTTGCTGCCTGTCCGCCGAAGCATAAAGCATGATTGTTTATTATAATTATTTGCGAAGGCGGATTAAACTTGTTCCGCCCTTAGAGTATGGTAAGTCGTGGTCAAATTCTGGAATAAACTAAAGAAGCATCTTCAAGATTAAAGAACCCTTTATAACACCAAATACTATTTTTTATTTTTCATAAACTTTTATTTTATTAAAATGTTCTGCGAGACTCATGTTAATTTGTTGAAAAATCATTATATCTTTACAAAACACAGTCACTTACAAAAGAAGGAAAAAACGCTGGCGAAACCGGTTGCCTTGTTGTTTACAACCGCCTGGCACAATTCAGCCGCGGGTATAAACGGCATTGCGGTTTTGCACCTTCGGCAGCATAAAAGTTATTAATTATTCGTGCTTAATACGGACTGCCAGTACCAGCCAATAAAGCCAGAGGCAGGTAGTAATAACGGCAATAACAAGGGGAAACCAAAAAGCTGTTACTGCACAAACGGAGTAAATTATAAAAGCGAAATATCCGTAAGTTCTGTTCTTTTTAATTATCAGTCGTGATTTTTCATCTTTCGCTAATTGATTTTTAATAATTACGCCCGTAAATAAAATCCATGCAATCGCCTGCACTGCCATAGTTGAAACATAAAGAACTACCGCCGGAGAAGAATAGCCTGTAAAAAGATATTTACCTACCAAAGAAGTTGGGAATGGAATAAAAACAACGGTGAGCAGCATAAAACCATTTGCAAACATAAATGAGGATGATAATTTGTTTACTAATTTTAAACTGCCGTGATGATTAACCCAGGTTATAAGAATAATTATAAAGCTCAAAAGAAAAGCCAGAACAGACGGTATCATTTCTTTAAGCGCAAGCCAGAATTCATAGGTGCTGTTAATTTTAGCAGACGAAGGGATTTTAATATCAATAATTAAAAGAGTTAATGCTATTGCGAATACTGCGTCGCAAAAGGCTTCCAGCCTCGCGTTCGGGTTTGTTTCTGCCATAATTTATTTTATTCCTTTTCCAGCCGGAGTTCTGGAGAAATGAGTGAGTTAGTAATTATTTTTCTAAACATAAATTAAAATTGTAATTATAGCAACAATAATTTTTAAGCTTCAGGCGGTTTGCCGATTTGACCTGAGCATCCTTTGCCAGGCATTTCGAATCCCGAATTGTCTTGGTGAGAATTCTTCGAGTGAATAAAAAAATTAAATTATGAAAGGAATATCGGCGGGATGGTTAGGATTTTATCCGACCTGCATTTTTCACCGCAGAGAACGGAGACGCAGAGGAAAATTTAAACCTTTGCGGCGTACGCAGAGACACAGTGAATTACTTTATAAAGATTAGTAACCTTCGAGGTCGCAAAGTTAGCATGATAAAATAAATAAAGCGGAGTGCTTTATTTATGTGACCTCGAAGGTTTGTCCGTTTCTTTTGCAATTAATTTTTAGGTTTGGCCCTCCAATAACTTTCAAACTTTTAATTTTTACAAAAAAAATACCGGCGGGATGGTTAAGATTTTATTGGACTTCAGATTATATTTCAGGTAAACCAATTTCTTTTAAATAATTAAAAGTTGAATCATAAAAATTAGGAATACGGGTATGATCTTCTTTATTACCATCAAGGAACAACTATTATCATTCCTTGTCTAGCACGTGTTAACAAAACTCTATATGCATTTTTTAAATAATTCTGTCTTTCAGGTTTATTAATTCGTTGCCATCTGTTACCTCTAAATGACCAATGACGCCACCCATTATTAGAATATCGAAAATCGGCATCCCAAGTAACACATACCCAATCAAGTTCTAAACCCTGTACATCAAATTCAGTTGCTACATCTTCAAGATAATAAGATGAGCGAGGATCTTCTTTTCCATTTAGAAACCAATGAATTGGATTCATCGGAGATTTCACAAAAATTGATTGCGGTTTTAATCTCTCTGCTTGTGACGACACAACAATTCCATATCTTTCAGATCCACGGGCTTGTTGTTTCAACCATCTTTTTGCACTATCAATATTTCTTGTAAGAACAATAGGATACTTTCTTTTTATTTTTTTTAAGGTGATTCGTGCTTCGTTCAATATTAATATCAAGAATTTGTTTTACAAATAATGAGACATATTCTGATCTAAATGATCGCATTGAAACAGCAAGATGAAGTTCATTCCAAATATTTAACATTTTGATCTAATTTTTAATTCGTATTTAAAATTTCTTCTGCATTGTATTCACTATCATTTAATTTTGGTGAAATATAAATATCCCACTTCTTAAATTTATTTTCGAGTGAATAAATCCATTCACTTATTCCTGCTTCACCAGTGTTAATTTCTTGTCCCCCACCAACAAGACAAACAACAACAGCCCAATCCGAATGTCGATCTAAACATGAAATAAGAAATTCAGGTTCTGAGTGACTAAAATTTGGTTTATTTTTTTTACGTACCATAAAACTAGACGTTTGCTCTAAGTTCCAAGCACGTTGAGCTTCATCAAATAAAGCCACATGTTCAATAGGAGGGGATTTTAAATCGATTAGACATTCATCACGAAAGTTGTGAACATTTTGTATAAACAACTTCACTTCATTCATCGCTTCGACCTTTTTTTATCTTATTGCCATTGATTTTTTCACGTTTTACTTTATCACGTGTTAGGGCTTCGCGCAAAATTTTTACAAGTGGACCATTGCCAGAAAGAAAAACGCTATAAAGTTCAGTAGATTTATCAAAATGTTTAGTTGCTATATTAAGACCCACCAGTGTTTTGCCAGCGCCAGGAACACCTGTAACAAAACAAATTGATTTTCGTGATTTTTTTTTTGAAGAATTAATTATTTCAGAAATTGCATCTGGATGTCTGATTAAGATTAATTGCACTTGCATCACTTCGAGAAATATCAGATACAGAATGATTATTATAGAGAGCAACGGCTGCATCAATAATAGTCGGTGTTGGATTATATCTTCCTTCTTCCCATTTTTTATTATCAATTTTCTCTCCCTCACAAAATGATCAGACATTTTCAATCACTTCAGCTAAGAGATCAGCATTAGTTTTAATTGGTAGTAGAAGATTGATCATTTTGAGGTGTGAATTCTATAAGAGAAATTGAATCTTTTGCATTAGTTGCAATTAAAATGGGTGCAATAAATTTATCATGACTAGATTCATGAAAATTTTTGAGATCTAATGCATAATCCATAACTTGATCAATAGCATTAGCCGCATATTCCTTTTCTCCTATTTTGAATTCGAGAATAAAAATTACAGAATTTATAAGTATAACGACATCGATCCTTTGTCCCATTCTTGGTATGGTATACTCAAAATAAATGGTTCCATTATAAGTTTATAAAATATTCTTCAGAATAGATATTTCCGTTAACCAAGCATCTCTTTGTGATTGTTCTAAGGTAAATTCATTTTTTAATGCTAGGTTCCCAAGAATTGATTCTGTTGGTGCTTTTAAGAATTTATCAATTGAATTAGAGTAAAAAGAACGATTCATATTCTATTTCATTTTTAATATCTATTATTATAATTCTTTTCTTTGCTAACCCTCAGTTCAAAACCTCATTTTAATCTTTAATTTTACATAACAGAATAAAATGCATAGGCCAGTTTTAAAATTAAATTATTTAGCTTTTGTTATTAAACTTTCTATTTCCTCACGTATTTTATTCACCATTGTCTTTAACATTTCAAGTTGAACTTTTTCAAGCAATTGACGCACAACCCTTCTGCTATATCCACCAGTTTCATCAATTTGAATATCATTCGGTTCCGAATCAGAATGAGCATATTCTTGATCTCTCCAAGTTAATATCTTTTGATGCAACTCTTTCTCTTCCAAAGAAAATCCTTTCATTAATTCAATATTAATCCGTTCATTGTTTTTATATCCATGACTTTTCTTAAAGTTTCTTGCATATGAAATTACAACAGCAATATTAAGTGCATTTTGAGTTGAAGTTGATTCCCGAACATCTAAAACAAAAGGCTGATAATTTTTTAAAGTATTTATAAAATCATTAACTTCCCAAAATTCATTCCTCAGCAAATAAAGATAAGATAAATTATCTAAGGAATCATTCTGATTTTTATTCATATTATTTAATACTAAATTATTTAAATATTATCAAACTGGATAGAGTATTTTTCCATTTCGAAGTGTTTCTATTTCACCCCCTATTATATATTACACAATCACACGGTAAAAATTAATTATAACTTAAATAATATTTTTATAAAAAACAGAAATAATTTTTGTTCCGTTCTCCTTCCTCCGTTTTCCGACAGAGAACCACAAAGGTAGAATTCCTCCGTGCCTACTCTTTAACTCTGTGTAAGAATTTCTCTTTCAATAAATCATTAATAATCAGTGGACGCAAAATTTACGTCCACTGCTATCTGTCCTCGTTCTTCAGTTCATTCTAGTTTATGCAGGCTGTTCGGTATTCTCCGCCGGTGCATCTTCTTCTATACTTATTTTACCGCCGTAGTCTAATATAACGCGTGCGGCAAAATACTGGTCGTAAGTCTGCTTATCGCTTTTCTTAATAAGCTCAATCAGCTCATCAAGATGGTTCCGCAAAAGCTCATTTTCGTTCCTAATCTTTTCACCCAGCGAAATCCTAAGCGCTTTCCGGGAATTGAAACCGGTATCCTGTTCTGCCGCAGCATTCATAAGCGCGTCGTACTTTGCCCGTACCGCCGCAACCATTTCCGGAGTTATGCTGCTGTTTGCCATTACCTCGGGATGACTTTCTGCTTCGGCTATTATATCTTCCAATATATTCGTCCGTTCCTCGTCCCTTAAGCCCGCCCTTAATACGCTTGGACTAACAGAAACCTTTGCAAGCAGAACTTCATCATTGTTCTGTTTTGCATAACTCTTTAAAACGGCTTTCAAAGGAATAACCTCGTCCACCATTTCGTCAATGGCATTATGCTTTAACTTTGTTTTGCCTTTAGCGGCGTCATTGTACTTAATAGCGGTTGCCTTTATATCTGCAAGATTTTCTGCAAACAGAGTCGCCTGCTCATTCAAAGAGGGTATTGAGGTAATTACCGCTGCTTTTTCCGTTAATGTAGAGTTAACTCTTCGGAACATTCCGAACTGGTTGAGTTGATCGTTGGTCATCTTTCCACCTTTATTTAATTGATAGGATTTATTATTTAGTTAGAGCAAAAGTGCCCTTTTTTAATCAAAAACAAATTATTTGTGCAAAAACCTCATTCTTCAGCGCTCCAAGCACGCATTTAATCCCACCGAAATCGTATTTAACACCGCCGTGATTGTATTTAAGCACTCCGACTTAGAATTTAATCACACCAAGATTGCGCTTAATCATCCCGACTTCATATTTAATAACACCAAGCAGACATTTTATCATCCCAATTTCATTTTTTACTATGCCAGGCCGGCATTTAACTATTCCTGCTTTGCACTTAATCAAACCAAAATCGTTTTTAAGCGAACCTGCTTCTCACTTAATTAAACCGGGTTTGCATTTAGGGCCGGTAAAAATCTGATTTAAGAATCCTAAATTTTTATTTATGAATTTCGTCTTCCTTTTTAATTAATGTTAGCTCACTTTATTGCAGTCTGTAATTTCATCTTTAAAGAATAAATTCATTTTCATGCTTTACCTGCATGAAAAATGTTTTTAAATAAATTTTCTTTGTCTATTGGTTTTTGTTTAGTTGATTTGTTTTTTGGCGAAAGAGCGCTTAAAGAATAGCTGCTTCCATAAGCGTTGATAAAAATACTGCCCCTATTTAATGCTGTCAATAAAATAATACGAATCCCCGTGCAATAAAAATTTTAAGAACGAACCGGAAAAAAATTAGAAATGGTCTCCCTTTTCTAAAAACAAGATAATAAAAATTATTTTTTTAAACAAAAATTTTACGGTGTGCATATTAATTTTTTTGATGAGGTTAGTAAAACCAGGTATCAAGAAATTTGAATGTTGCGGTGATCGAAGCAAAGTGTCAAGAGTTTTCAATGTTGTGGTGGGCGGTGTCGAACAATGGCAAACATAAATATCTCCCCCGCCATCATCCGGGTTCCTCTCAAATATAAATTTTTAATTCAATCTTTAGATTTAAACTTATAGCTGCAAAATAAAATGTGTGAGATTTATGATAAAATAATATTTGAATTTCAGTTTTATAATTTATTCTGGTTGGTGAGTAAGTTTTTAAGATCTCAATTCTAGGGTAATTCGATTCATACACGTATCTGTTTATATTAATCCGCCGTCAGATGCCTGCACTCTTATTTCATATCCCTTATGGGGGGATCCGTTATTGCCATAGCTGCCATTACTGCCGGGCAGTGAATGTTCTCTTAATCTACACTGGTTTGGTATGTGAAAAATTATACTTCTACTAAAGCAAATTCAGTATTAACAGTATTAACTTTCATTTCTTCCAAATCGAAAGGCTTGGTAGTAATGTCGGCTTGATACTGCTTCCAGGTTTCTTCATCGAAAATATACATAACCTTACCGGCTATCTCCGTATGTCTGCTTGGCTCAAAAGTTGTCTCAATGCCTGTTGTATAAGATCTATCCATACCGAGTGCAACAATATCGGAAAGCATTACCGGGAAGTATGTTTTGAATGGGCGATTGACTGTTCTTGGAAGTCCTAAAAATGCATGAAAACCTTTTGGATATTTTGAATAGATGCGCCAATCGTAGGTACTTAATTGTTTAAATTTTTCTATAATGCCGTCTTCATCTATATAAACTTTTCCTAATTTCATTTTTGCTCTTTCAAACAGAGTATATATTTCAGGTGTCGATGGTTTGAAAAAGGATATTTTACGATCAAATAATTTATAAAATATTCCGCACTCATATTCCACGCGATTCGTCTCAAATAGCTTTCGTTCAGCTTGATCAGTCATATTATACGCTAAGCACATATCGTCCTTCTATTCTTTATAACTTGTAATTATAACTTCTGTCCTAGGAGTCTCACTTCTAGGGTAGCTCGATTTACACAGTCAAAATAAAGTCTAAGAAAATTAAAGATGGTGATATTGGTCTCAATTCTAGGAAGGTATGATTTATACAGCAAAACATAGCAAACCCCGATGTGGTCATGCAATCCAATGCTTACTTCAGCGGAACTTCATGCTTGTACTGCAGATTATCAAAACCCAATCATTGCCGTATTTTTTATCTAAGCGCAGCCGGTATTGTAACGCGGCAGCCGGAGAGTATTTTTATTATATGCATTGGGTAAAAAGATAAAAGTAAACACAACCCGGAACTTGGGAAAGCTTTATTGCTATTAACATTGACAACATGTCAAATCTGACATATATTTGCACTATGAGTTTACAAGATAAACACCTCGTCTGGTTACATGGAGAGATTAAAACTCCTCCATTTTCTTCTGCTGCCAGGATTGAGGCCGGATATCTTTTCCGACTTCTCCAGATGAGAGAAAAGTTAAAAATGCCTCATTCGAGGCCAATGCCTAATATTGGTTCAAACTGTCACGAACTTCGTATTAATGATGATGCAATAATAATTCTTGAGGTATTTAATAAGAAAACTCAACAGACTCCAAAGAAGGTTATTGAAATTTGCAAAAAGAGAATTAAGGAATATGACAATGAATAAAGAGAAACAGAAAAAGCTAGTGAAAAAGGGTTGGAAAATTGGTTCTGCCAAAGAGTTTCTAGGTTTATCGAATGAAGAATCCTTATATATAGAATTAAAAATTAAGCTTAGCTCTAATCTAAGAAAATTACGAACCGAGCAGAACATAACACAAGTTGAACTTGCTAAAATTCTAAAGTCCAGCCAGTCCCGTGTAGCAAAAATTGAAACAGGAGACCCATCTGTGTCTCTTGATCTTATCATTAGATCATTGCTAGCCCTTGGAACATCTAAAAAGGACATAGCTCGAACTATCTCATCTTAATATTTTTCTTTTAATGTAGAAAAATTAAAGCTCAATTCTTTGTTTATAATCCGGGTTTGAATATTATAGTGAGTGTTTGCAAAATATCAAGGAAACCCTTGTAACACAGAATAATTTTTTTAAAACTTACACGATGTTTCACAGAGCGAAAAAATTGTAAAATACTTTTTTGATTGGAAGACTTAACAACCAAACCCATGCAAACATGCCCAACTTTAGTTGAGACCTCGTAAAAGGCGGGCCCCATGCAATCATGGTCTTTTATTTCTTGCTTAGCGTAATATTTCCGTTGCCGATATTCAAATAAATGCTGCCGGTGCCATTGCCCAGTGTGCCGCTTAGTATTCTTTCGTATGACTTCGGGTTTAACAAACTCAAACCGTTATTGTGTATGTGACCGTTTCCTACTTTAGCACTGACAGCCGCATTTGTATTGCCGGGGATTTTCAAATCAATTGAACCGTTGCCGATAGACATTGCAACATTACACTTATCCTTCAAAACAACATCGGCATCTGCGTTGCCGTTTCCGATATTAATAATCAAATTTTGTGTAGTTGAATTAACGGAAACATTTCCGTTGCCTAGATTCAAATTGTAGTTGAAATTATCCGGCATTACAATTCCAAGCTTAATTTCATAACCTCTGTCATCGTTCTTCGGCTGGTCGACTTTTATTCTTACACCAGAACTGCTTTTGGTTGTATTGATGCTTATACTCGATAAATGTGCCTTAGCATCATCCTTGCTTTCACTGCTTTTAACTTTTTTTTCGATTTTACAATAAATGTTTTTTGCAGTATCGGAAGATGTTATAACAATATTACCGTTAGAGTTTTCAATTGTTAAGTCTGTTTGCCCGTTAAGTGTAATTACCCGCGATTCAGTTGATGAAGATTCATGCTGACCTAAAAGGAAATGGCCTTTTCTGCAGCCGGAAATAGTTAACAACAAAAGTGCGAACAAAGTTAAAATAATTGATGCTCTCATAGTACCTCCAGTATATTCTGTTAAACGAAACCGGGAATGGATAAGTAAAAAAATATTTGGATGATTTTACTGCCGGCTTACTCCCTGATCCCTTTTCTAAATGATATTAAAATGTCATTGACAAATTGTAATTAGGGAAATATAAAGTCAAGAAAATTTATTTGAATGGTAATTTGCAGAAAACTAATTTGTCTTCCCGGGCGGACTTGCCCACCGGGTCTGTTGCATAACTTCTTTTGTGTCACTCCCGTGAAAACGGGAGTCTATTTTGGACTCATATTAAACATATTATGGATTCCCACTTTCGTGGGAATGACATTTTATATAGTTGTGCAACAAACTCTATCGGCATGCAGGCGCGGCGGAATAATTCAATACAAAAACCTAAATCACACATCCGACATTTGCTGGTTATCTACAGTTGAATTGGGTTAAATTATATTTAACTTGCAGACGCGGAGAGTCATTTAATTAAAATCAATAATAAATTTTTAGGGAGGCACGTTATGCATAAATATTTTTTATCGCTTATGTTGTTTCTGTTAATACCCGCTCTGGTTTACAGTCAAGGGATGAAACAGGGCTCAAAGGATGCAAAATATAAGGAGGTCTATAACGAAGTTTTAACCGCATTAACCAGCGGGAAGACCGATAATCTGGATAAATATATGGCATCGGACTTTATCGAACATTCTCCTAGTCCGGCGATGACGAAAAAAACCGGTATTGAAGCTGCTAAAGAAATCTTCGCCAGTTATCATAAGATTTTCCCGGATATGAAAGCAAAAGTTAACAAAATTGCTGTTTCCGGCGATTATCTTTTTGCTTACATAACATTTACCGGTACCACTGCTGAACCTTATATGGGAATGCCGGCTAATCATAAAATGACGATGAACCAGGTGGATTTAATTCGTTTCAAGGGAGATAAAATGGCTGAACACTGGGGATTTATTTCTGATGCAGATGTGATGAACATGATGCCGCACGGTAAACCAATGCAAGGCGGAATGGAAAAGCATAAGTAATCCATTAAAAGAAATTTAAAATGTCACGGCTTTGTCGTGACATTTTTATTTAATTCATAAAATCTGTTTCTCACAACAATAGGAGAGCATTTCTTTTCAATCCGCCAGTGGATTTTTTTGTAAATTTACAACTATCAAAAGAATTAATGGAATTGTTATGCCGCGGGAAAATACAATCGTCTCTTTTAAAGAATTAAAACTGCAGTTCAAACGAGTGCTGACAAAGGAAGGTTTCCATGAGGAAAAGGCTGAGTTACTTGCCTCGGTTTTTGCAGAAAACAATTTATCGGGAAAAGCATCTCACGGATTAAACAGATTCTCAGGATTTATAGATTCAGTGCGAAAAGGTTATGTAAAGAAAAATGTTGAGCCTGAGAAGATCTCAAGTTTGAGTTCCCTGGAACAGTGGGACGGTAAATTTGGCGCGGGCCCGGTTAATGCAATGTTCTGCATGCAGAGAGCGATTGAACTTGCAAAAGATTTCGGTATAGGTTGTGTCGCTCTTAGAAATACAAACCATTGGATGTGCGGCGGTACTTACGGCTGGAAAGCCGCCGAAGCCGGTTTCATTTACATCAGCTGGACAAATGCAATTCCTATGATGCCTCCCTGGGGAAGCCTCGAACCTAAGCTCGGGAATAATCCGCTAGTCGTAGCTGTTCCCTCTCCAAATGGACATATTGTTCTCGACTTCGCTATGACGCAGTATTCATACGGTGCACTTGAAATTCTTAAACAGAAAAATAAGAACACCGAATATGATGCGGGCTTCGACAGCAAAGGAAATCTTACAAAAGATCCTTCGGAAGTATTAAAAACAAAAGGAGGATTGCCGATAGGATTATGGAAAGGCGCAGGCTTCTCACTTGTGCTTGATCTTTTAGCTTCAATTTTATCCGGAGGAAATTCATCTTACAGAGTAGGGAAACAAAATATTGAAATGGGAGTCTCTCAAGTGTATATTGCATTCAATCCGTCGCTTCCCGGCATAAAGGAACATGCAATGGAAATTATTAACGAAACAATTGAAGATCTGCATTCAAGTACACAGATAGATAAGAATGAAATTTACTATCCCGGCGAAACCTCGGCAAAAAAGAGAAAAAAATATTTGAAGGAAGGCATTCCCCTTAACCCGGTGCAGTGGAAACAGCTTTTGGAAATGTGAAAACAAAAAATTTAATAGCAAGTTGATTTTTCTATCTGTGAAAATCGGTATAATCAGTGTTATCTGTGTGCTATTGTTTTGTTAGCTAAAAATTTTTTAATAACAGGTAAGAATTTTTTTTAATATCTTTATCGAAAGAAAAAATCACATTAAAGCGGACATTAAAATGAAACTGAAATTTTCCTTAGCCGTCGTCATTTCACTATTAATAATTTCAATATTTCCTTTTGGCTGTTCAAGCACAAGCAAGATTGAAAAAACTGAAAGCAGCAAACCCGGCTTGCTTCCCGGCAAATATGCAGGCTACACACTGCTGCCCAACGGCTGGAGGCTTTCGCCTGTCGGTGACCAGGTCGGAATAGGCGAGCTTCCGTTAAATATGGTTGTTACAAACGATGGAAGATATGCAATTACATCCAACAGCGGAATGGGGGAGAATTCTCTTTCGGTTGTTGACGTTAAGGAAAAGAAAGAAGTGCAGCGTTATGTTCTTAAGGAAACATGGTACGGACTTGCATTTAATGGGGACGACTCGAAACTTTTTGTCTCTGCCAGCAACGAAAATTTTATTTATATATTTAACTTTAACGATGGGAAACTATCCATTCAGGATTCAATTTTACTTGGAAAGCCTTATCCTAAAGAAAGCATCTCGGTTACCGGACTCGATTATATTAAAAGTAAAAACTTACTGCTAGCTGTATCCAAAGAAAGCAATTCATTGTATGTCTGCGATGTGAATTCAAAAAAAGTAGTTGGAACAGTTAAACTTGACGGCGAGTGTTATGATGTAAAAAGCAACGCTGCAGGTACTATTGCTTACGTTTCTGTTTGGGGTAAAGCTTCAATTGCTGTTGTGGATTTAAATAGTCTTAAAGTAATCAACATGATAAAAGTAGGCGATCATCCTTGTCAATTAATATTAACAAAAGACGGTTCGCGGTTATTTGTTGCAAACGCAAATAATAATACTGTTTCAGCAGTCGATTTGAAACGTAAGAAGGAAACCGAGACGATTAATTCCGCATTATCTCCTGATGTACCTTACGGAAGTACAACGAATGCAATTTGCTTTAACGGTAACGATTCTGTTTTGTATGTTGCTAACGCAGATAATAATTACTTGGCATTGTTTGATATAAGCGAACCTAATAAAACTAAAAGTCTGGGTTTCGTTCCTGTGGGCTGGTATCCTACGGCGGTTCAATATATTCCCGGAACAAGTCAAATTCTGGTTGCAAACGGAAAGGGGTTAACGTCAATGGCTAATCCCAATGGCCCGGATCCTCTTAAAAGATGGCCGAAAGATGTTCAGTATATCGGAAGATTATTTAAGGGTACTTTATCAATTATAAATAATCCTGATGAACAAACGCTTGGCGAGTACAGCAAGCGGGTTTATGATAACACACCTTATGTTTACAAGAAAAAAGATTGGGAGGGAATTCAAACTATAATTCCCGATAAGCATGATGAACTGGGAAGTGCAGTAATAAAACATGTCTTTTATATCATAAAAGAAAACCGTACTTATGATGAAGTATTCGGAGATATTAAAGAAGGCAATGGCGATTCTTCTCTTTGTTTTTTCCCTTATAAGATTTCTCCGAATGAACATAAGTTGGTAACAGATTTTACTCTTTACGATAATTTTTATGCCGATGCGGAAGTAAGTGCAGACGGCCATAACTGGTCAACTGCAGCATATGCATCCGACTATGTTGAAAAAGATTGGCCGGCAAATTACAGCCGCCGCGGTGTACCATATAGATTTGAAGGCGGCTACCCTCTTGCCGCACCCTCTTCAGGTTATATCTGGAATGATGTTATTAATCATAATAAAACTCTAAGGGATTACGGGGAATTCGTTGAGGGAGTAAAAGGTAAAGAAGGTGTTTATGATGCCAGGGATGAAGATTTAAATGAATATACTTGTCATTCTTATCCAGGCTGGGACCTGGAGCTGAGCGACATTATTCGTTACGATAAATGGAAAGAAGATTTTGAAAAACTTGAAAAAGAAAATGCCGTTCCGGGACTAAGCATTATGAGGCTGCCTAACGATCATACGCAGGGAACAAGAAAGGGAAAGCTAACTCCGCAGGCTTATGTTGCTCAAAATGATTATGCTCTTGGATTAATTGTTCAGACAATTTCTCACAGTAAAATCTGGAAAAGCTCCATAATTTTTATTTTGGAAGATGATGCACAGGACGGCTCAGACCATGTTGACGCACACCGCTCTACCCTTCTGGTTGTCAGTCCGTATATCAAAAGACATTACGTGGATCATACGATGTACTCAACTTCAAGCGTGCTTAAAACAATAGAACTTATTCTTGGATTACCACCGATGACGCAATATGATTTATCGGCTACACCGATTTTATTCTCGATAACAAACAAGCCCGACTTTGAATCTTACGATGTAACAAAACCGTTAATAGATATTAATCAAACTAACCTGGCAAGTGCATACGGTTCGGCAGAAAGTGAAAAGCTAAATTTCACAAGGGAAGATGCGGTTCCGGATAGGATATTCAATGAAATTTTATGGAAGGCGATAAAAGGAAAGAACTCGGTTATGCCCGCGCCTGTTAGAAGCGCATTTGTAAAGATTGTACATAAAGCAGATAAAGATGATGATTAAAATTTAGCTTTGTTCTAAATTAAATTTATATTTTGGGTTACTAATTCACACAACAGTTTCTAATTAATGATCGTGCTAAATAAAGCGGGAGACGGTCTATGGATCAGTTCACATATTGGCTTGAGAGAACATTTGATATAACCCCGGAACTGCAGGGAAAGTTCTTAGCAACTTTCTTAACCATAATTATCCTCTGGGTGCTTCGAAAAATTGTGCTGTATTTTATATTTCACCGCAGTAAAGATATTAGGATACAGTACCGCTGGAGAAAATCTTCTTCATATATTGCTTTTGCAATCGGGTTCCTTCTTATCGGGAGAGTCTGGTTCGAGGGATTTCAGGCTGTTGCTACCTTCTTCGGGCTGCTCTCGGCGGGTTTAGCAATTGCTTTGAAAGATCCGCTGGCTAATCTTGCGGGATGGGCATTTATATTATGGCGCAAACCTTTTGAAGTAGGCGACAGGATTCAAATAGGCGAAACATCCGGTGACATAATTGATATCCGGATATTTCAGTTTTCCCTTATGGAAATTGGAAATTGGGTCGATGCCGATCAAAGTACCGGCAGAATAATGCACATACCGAATGGAAAAGTATTCACAGAAGTTCAGGCAAACTTCAGCAAGGGTTTCGATTATATCTGGGACGAGATCCCGGTTCTTGTTACATTCGAAAGCAATTGGAAAAAAGCAAAAGAGATTCTTGCAAAGATTGTTCACAAAAATGCGGAACATCTCAGTGCCGGTGCCGAGGATAAAATTAAAGCTGCGTCCAAAAAGTTCATGATATTTTATACAAAGCTTACACCGATTGTTTATACCAGCGTTAAGGACAGCGGAGTACTATTAACAATTAGATATTTGTGTGATCCGAAGAAACGAAGAGACAGCGAGCAATTAATGTGGGAAGATATTCTGAATGAGTTTTCAAAATCAGGCGATATTGATTTTGCATATCCTACTCAACGCTTTTATAATAACTTAAATGAAGGCAAACCGGATAATAAGACTTAATATAATTTTTTTATTTTCATTAGGAATTTTCTTCAATTCCTATAAAATTGTCTTTACTCACTTAAAAAGTCATTCAATACATTATTTTAAAAGTTAAACTAAAAGGAATTTCTACGGTAAAATAGCTTTTACTAATAAATGGGCTCTCATGTGAATAATAAATCGAATAATGAAAAATCAATTGGGCTTCTGTCCGTTATATCCATCGGTATAGGCGGGATGGTCGGCGGCGGAATTTTTGCAGTCCTTGGATTAGCAGTTAAAATGGCTCACGGAGGTACACCCGTCGCTTTCCTTTTGGCAGGGATAGTAGCGTTAATTACTTCTTATTCTTATGCAAAATTATCTGTTGCATATCCAAGCCAGGGCGGAACAGTTGAATTTTTAAACCAGGCTTTCGGCGGTGATTTATTTACAGGCGGGATGAACGTACTGCTTTGGTTAAGTTATATAGTTATGCTTTCGCTTTATGCATATGCTTTCGGCAGTTACGGATCCAGCTTTTTTACATCAAATCAATTAATGTGGAAACATATTTTCATCAGCTTTTCAATTATTCTTTTTACTTTATTAAATATTACCAGCTCTAAATTAGTCGGTGAGTCGGAGGAATATATTGTTGGTTTAAAGCTCGCCATTTTATTGTTTTTTGTTGTGTTAGGATTCCAATCAATTGATACCGGCAGATTACAAGTATCTAATTGGAGCGGCTCGCTGGAATTGATTGCAGGCGGAATGATTATTTTTCTTGCTTACGAGGGATTTGAGCTTATTGCAAATACAGCAGGAAATGTTAAAAATCCCAAAAGAACTCTTCCTTTGGCATATTATTCTGCAGTCATCTTTGTAATTATTCTTTATATTCTTGTTGCCGCAGTAACGGTTGGAAATTTACCTATTGACAAAATTGTTGCGTCAAAAGATTATGCTCTTGCTGTAGCCGCAAAACCTTTTATGGGTACTTTCGGGTTTACTTTAATTGCAATTGCGG
This sequence comes from uncultured Bacteroidota bacterium, assembly GCA_963710735.1. Classification (GTDB taxonomy): domain Bacteria; phylum Bacteroidota; class Ignavibacteria; order Ignavibacteriales; family Ignavibacteriaceae; genus FEN-1297. Next base: position 71,494 of record CAVQBN010000008.1, read on the forward strand.
CTATTTTGTCGACCGGTTCAGCTATAAATGCGACTCTTTATGGTGCAACTAGAGTAAGTTATGTAATTGCAAAGGATGGGGAACTTCCGGAAAGGTTGGAAAGAAAAATTTGGAACCGTCCTATTGAAGGTCTTTTTATTACATCTATTCTTACTCTTGTGGTAGCAAACTTGTTTAATCTTGATGGAATATCCACGATGGGCAGCGCCGGATTTTTATTGATATTTGCCGCTGTAAATGCATCAAATGTAAAACTTCATAAAAAAACAAATTCAAAAGCCTGGGTTTCTATGTTTGGGGTTATTATTTGCTTAATTGCTCTTATAATTTTAATTGGTAAAACGCTGGAATCTTCACCAGGGAATATTTGGGTTTTAATAATAATGTTTGGAGCTGCATTTATAATTGAAGGAATATATAGGAAATTTCGAGGGAAAGGAATTAGTAGAGAATTAAAATAATTTATTTGCTAATTACCTCAAAAAAGAAAAGCAATAATGATCTGGATAAACTCCTATGATCCCCGTAATTTATCGAGCAGATCATTTAATTGTTTTATTTCATCTTCATTTAAAGAGGACAATTTTTTATCCGCTTCATCATCTAGTTTATCAATTTCAGCTAAAAGATCGAGTCCCTTTTGCGTAATACAGACATCTACATTTCTTCTGTCATGAGAACAAATATTTCTTTCAACCAAACCTTTAATTCTAAGTTTCTCTACAATTCGGGAAGCGTCTGACATTTTGTCTAACATTCTTTCCTTGATTAATTTTATTGTGGCTGGGTTAGGATGCTGGCCACGCAATATTCGAAGTATATTGAACTGCTGAAGTGTTACTCCGAACGGCTTAAAAAAATCAACCTGCTGATTGATAAGCCAGCTGAATGTATAAACCATATTCACTGCAGCCTTGTGGTATCCATTTCTAAAATGTTTTTGTGCTATTTCTTCCTCTAATTGCATAAAATTCTAATTATAATATTTATAATCAAATATATGTTTCATATAAAAAATAATCAATAAATTTTTATTATTAATTCAGCGGGACTTCTATGATAATAAAATTAGTATTGGAAGAAGCACTAAAGTTAATCCCATCGGTATCATATAATCCTATTGCGTCTCGCTCGTTTAATAGTTCGTTATCTAAATTAATGCTTCCTTCCAATACAAATAAATAAATTCCATTTTCCCTGTAAAGATTTTTATAACTTAATTCCTTCCCTTTTTCCATACTTCCGATTGATATTGCTGCATTCTGATGAATAAACATTTTTGAATCCGATATTTCACCGGAAACTACAGTTATAATTTCATTTTTAAGGTTTTTAAAATCAAAATGTTTCTGGTCGTAACGGGGTTTAATATTTCTTTCATTCGGAATAATCCAGATCTGCAGGAACTTTACAAGCTCGGTTTTAGAATGGTTAAATTCCGAATGAGTAACACCGGTACCGGCAGACATTACCTGAACATCTCCGTTATAAATAACCGATCCGCTTCCCATACTGTCTTTATGTTCCAATGCACCGATTAAAACAATGGAAATTATTTCCATGTTGTTGTGCGGGTGGGTTCCGAATCCTTCTCCGGGTTCAACTGTATCATCATTTAATACTCTTAAAAGGCCAAAGCCCATTTTATCCTGATTGTAATAACCACCAAAACTAAAACTGTGCAGACTGTGAAGCCATCCCAGTTCTGTCTTTCCTCTTTCCGAAGATTTATAAATTACCTTTTTCATAGTATTACTGAGTATTTATAGTTTCATAACTTTGTTTTTCCTTGAACGAAATTCCGAATTTACCGGCAAAGGCGATTTCACTTAAGTCTTTTCTTCGTCTTATTGCCAATTCTTTTTTCTTCAGATCTTCTGGCAGAAACTCAGGATTACCTTTATAGCCAATTGCAAGGACACTAACAGGAATGAAATTATCCGGCACGGCAAATATAGCCCTGGTTTTATCCGGATCAAAGCCGCCCATTTGCCTAATGTATATTCCCATCGTCATTGCCTGAAAAGTAAGATGCGCAACGGAATTTCCTAAATCGTACAAGGCATGTTTATTAATTTGTTTTGTAATCTCACTGTCAATTCTAACCATCGTTAATATAAGCAGCGAAGCGTTTTTAGCCCATATTTGATTATTAACTTTTAACGAACCCAGAAGTTTATAGTAAGTTTGCGGATCATCTTTTTCAGCGATTAAAAACCGCCAAGGCTGTTCATTCATTGAAGACGGCGCCCACCTGGCCGCCTCCAATAAATCAACTATTTGTTCGTGTTCGATTTTTTTATCTGAAAAAGTTCTAGGACTAAATCTTTTCTGCAATAATTCGTGTATCATTTTATATTGGTCTAAATAATTTATTGTGCTTTTGTCAATTCAATATCACAGGTAATGTTTATATTTTTTCCGACCACAGCACCGCCAGTTTCCATAAAAGCGTTCCACTTTAAATCATAATCAAAACGATTAATTTTTCCTTGTATTTTAAACCCGGCTCTTGTAAATCCCCATGGATCTTTAATTGTGCCGCCGTAAGTTACGTCTAGAACAAGCGGCCTGGTAATATTTCTAATCGTGAAGTCACCGTATAGTTTAAATGTTTCATCATCCACTTTTTCTACTTTCGTACTTTTAAAAGTAATCTGCGGATAATTTTCAACATCAAAAAAGTCAGGACTTTTTAAATGATTGTCTCTGTCAGTTATACCGGTGTCTATACTTTTTACATCGATTGTAACTTCGGCTTCACTTTCTAAGAAATCATCATCTGCTTTTATTGTTACATCGAAATTATTAAAGTGACCCGCAACTTCTGCAATGATCATGTGCCTGGCTGAAAACTGTAATTTGGAATGAGTTTTATCTAAATTCCATAAAACTTTTTTTACATCATTTTCCGCTACATTTATTTTCGTTTCCATTTTTACCTCCAACATAAAATTTTAAATTAATTACACCATTAATATATGTTATAACATTTAATGTTACAACATCAAAGTTGGGAAATTCTTAGCTGTGTGTGATCAGTCACTAATTTTTGTCTTTTAGAGGTAACCTGGGGGGATATTTTACCGCTTTAAGACTATTATAATTCAAATATGATTTTACGATAGTTTTTTTAGAATGTCTTTTTTAGATTTTGGTAAGCCTTGCACAACCAAATAATACGAATCATCAATCCAATTGAGAATTAATTTATCCGGAATTGAATTATCAAACAGTACAGTATTCCAGTGCAGCTTATTCATGTGATAACCCGGAGTTACTGCTTGATATTGTTCTCTCAATTCAACGGCTTTTTCAGGCTCGCATTTAATATTAATACTTATGGGTGGAGTTAAGCTGGCAATCAGAAAAATTTTATCCATTACTTTATAAACAGGTGAGTCCTCGTTAAAAGGCAGGGTTTCTGTTACTCCTGGTTTTTTCAAACAATATTCGCGAACGATTTCTAAATTCATATAAAAAATAAACCCGGCCTCAAATTGAAGTCGGGTTTTAATAATAATTATTTAAAAATTATTTTTTATTTTTATCTATCCATCGTGCGGCGTCTTTTGCAAAGTAAGTAAGGAACATATCTGCACCGGCACGCTTAATAGCAATTAAAGATTCTATCATTACCCTTTCTTCGTCGATCCATCCGTTTATACCGGCGGCTTTAATCATTGCATATTCTCCGCTCACTTGATAAGCACAGGTCGGCATTTCGAATTTATCTTTCACTCTTCTAATAATATCTAAATAAGGGCCTGCAGGTTTTACCATAACGATGTCGGCACCTTCTTCAATATCTGCCTCAACTTCTCTCAAGGCTTCATTGCCGTTGGCAATATCCATCTGGTGTGAGCGTCTGTCGCCGAAAGCTGGTGCAGATTCTGCTGCATCTCTGAATGGTCCGTAATACCCGGACGAATATTTTGCTGCGTAACTCATAATGGGAATTTTTGTAAAACCGTTTTCATCAAGAACTTTTCTTATCTCTGCAATCCTCCCGTCCATCATATCGGATGGAGCAATAATATCAGCTCCTGCCTGAGCATGGGTTAAAGATTCTTTTGCAAGAAGAGTAATTGTTTCGTCATTTAGGATTTCTTCACCGTTAAGAACACCGCAATGCCCGTGAGAGGTATATTCACACATGCATACATCTGTAATGACAAGAAGATTTTTTACTTCTGCTTTTATTGCTCTAATTGCTCTTTGGACAATACCATTGGGATCATAAGCCTCGGAACCTTTTTCGTCCTTATGCTCGGGAATTCCGAACAAAATAACGGCGGGAATTCCAAGTGATGCAACTTCCTTACACTCCTCAACAAGAGTATCGATAGACATTTGAAATACTCCCGGCATAGATTTTATAGGCTTCTTTACTTTTTCCCCGGGAACAACAAACAAAGGATATATAAAATCATTTTTTGATAATTCTGTTTCTCTTACCATATCCCTTACTAAAGGATTGTAACGTAGTCTTCTTAATCTTTTAATTGGAAATGTTGCCATAGTTTTTTTCCTTTCCTTTGTCTCTTTATTCTTCTGTGGTGCAAAAATTCATTTAATAACAGAATTAAAGAGACTTAATTTTATTTGCTAAATTCTCAGAACTTTTAATGCAGTCTCCTACGGAAATTCCGCCTCTATAATTGCCGCCTAAAATTATTCCGGGATTTTTCTTTTCAAATTCATCAAAATATTTTTCGTGTTCAATATAACCGATATTATATTGGGGAATAGATTTGGGCCAATAACGGTATGATTGATAGACAGGTTTTTCAGTAATTCCCATTAAGCCTTCAAACTCGCCGAGAACTTTTTTGAACAAAATTTCTTTATCAATATTCCCAACTTCCGGGTTTCTCGCTCCGCCGATAAACAAAGTAAAAGTAGCATTGCCTTTAATGGTTCGGTTAGGAAATATTACCGAACTCCAGATAGCTCCGAGAAAAGACTTTTTTTCTTTTACCGGAATTAAAAAACCAAAACCGTCAAGCGGCTGCTTTATGGAATTTTTATCATAGCCTAAATATAAAACAACAACCGGCGGATAATAAATTTGGGAAAAGTGTTTTATAAGATTTTCATCCCAGTTTTTAAATATTTCGGCGGCAACATATGCAGGTACAGTTGATAGCAGAACATCACAATTTATTCCTTTTGTACTTCCTTCATGATTGTAGGTCAAAGTGTATCCGGTATCTTTTTTAGAAACTGATGTTACTTCCGCAGAAGTAATTATTTTATCATTTAACGCTTCAGCTAAAGCTTTGGGAAGGGTCTGCATGCCATTAATAAAAGAAAACATCTTTGCGCTTTGCTTAGATTTTTCCGCTCTTTTTTTTCTTTCTTTAATACTCTTAATTGTCCCGATTATTAAACCGCCGTATTTTTCTTCGAGAGCATACAATTTCGGAAAAGCAGATTTAACACTTAGTTCTTCAGGGTTACCAGCATAAACACCAGCTACAAACGGGTTGATTGCATAATCAAGAAATTCGTTGCCGAGCCTTCTCTTTACAAACTCCGCAACACTTTGGTAATAGCCGTCATTTGATTTTCCCACCAAGGGTTCAAGAAGCAGTCGAAGTTTAGCCGGCCAGGAAAATAAATTCGTTTTTAAAAATGAGGCTGGATTCATTGGAAGCGGATGAAGCTGGTTATTCCGAAGTATATATCTTATGTTTCCTTCTTTATTAGAATAGCAAAACTGGTCTTCCAGCCGCAGTTCTTTTACTAATTGCCCTATTAATGGCGTTGTCTCAAGTCCGCTGTTTGGCCCGCGGTCAAACAAATATCCTTTTTCAAAAACACTTTCCATAGAGCCGCCGACTTCGTTCTTTTTTTCAAGAACAGTAACGTCGAAGCCCTCTTTGTGAAGAAGATAAGCTGTAGTTAATCCTGAAATACCGCCGCCGAGTACAACTATTTTTTTATTCATTACTTCTTTGCAGTTATAGGGTGAAAATATTTTTAAACAGTTCGGGAATATTTGGCCGTGTCTTCTTTTCTTTCAATATAGCCGTCAAAATTCATTGCAATATTACGTATAAGAAGTTTGCCCATCGGAGTCACTTCGATTTTTCTATCGCCTACTTTAACCAATTCATCCAGTTCCATTTCTTTTAAATTGTTCAAACCCCAGGCAAAATAATCTTTAAATTTTATATTGAATTTTTCTTCAATATAATTAAAGTCGATTTCAAAATTACACATTAGTTTCATTACAACCTCGCGGCGCAGTATGTCGTCGTCGCTCAATTGATAACCTCTTTTTACGGGAAGGATTTCATTATCTATTGCTTCAAAATATTCTTTTTCTGTTTTATAATTTTGCGCATATACTTTGTCAAGCTGGCTTATAGCAGTTATTCCCATAGCGTATAAATCAGAGCCGGAATGAGTACTGTAACCCTGAAAGTTTCGATAAAGTTTTTTCTCTTTTAAAGCGATTGCTAATTCGTCATCGGGTTTTGCAAAATGATCCATACCTATAAAAACATATCCTGCATCGGTCAGCTTCTCAATTGTTAATTTTAATATTTCTAGTTTTACTTCGGGCAAAGGCAAATCTTCAGGATGAATTAGCGACATATGTTTTTTCATCCACGGAACATGGGCATAATTAAAAACTGCAATTCTATCGGGAGAAATATCGATGGTTTTTTCAAGAGTTTCCTGAAATGTCTCCAAAGTTTGAAACGGAAGACCGTACATTAGAGTCAAGATTAATACTGCTGAAACCAAGTTCTCTAACCCATTGAACAGCCTGTCTCGTTATATCTTCAGGCTGAATTCTATTTGTGGCTTTTTGGACTTTTTCATTAAAATCCTGCACACCCATACTTATGCGGTTAAAGCCGTTATTTCTTAAGGCTTCAAGATGCGCTCTGGTTAGATCGCGCGGATCAATTTCACATCCGTTTTCCGAGTCTTCGCTAAAATTAAAAGACTTTTTAATGTATGAAGCAAGTTCATTAATTTCTTCAGGCCTTAGGTGAGTCGGAGTTCCGCCGCCCCAATGAAGCTGAGTGACTTTTCGATCTAGTAGAAGATAGGTTCTTACCATGTCGATTTCTTTTTTCAAATATTTAATATATTCTTTTACCCTATCTCTGTTGCGGGTTATTATCATATTGCACCCGCAGAAATAACAAAGTGTATCACAAAATGGTAAATGAAAATATAACGATAGATCCGGAAGTCCTTCTCCGTAATTAGTTTTTAATATTTCATCCAGGAAGTTTTCGTGAGTAAAATTTTCATTAAAATGCGGAGCTGTGGGATAACTTGTATATCGTGGTCCGGGCTTATCGTATTTTTTAAATTTTGCTAAATCTACTTCGAACATATTTACACCTTTTCTTTCATTGCTCTTTTCAAAAACATATTTATTTTTCTTCTTCTATCATTTTGCTATGAAATATTCTGCTCTCTTCTTTTACATACTGTACAAGTGCTTTTGCATTTTCCGGATGAACATCAGGCAGAATGCCATGGCCTAAATTAAATATATGTCCACTGCCTTCACCAAAAGAGGATAAAATTCTTTTAACTTCTTTACGAATGACTTCTTTATGAGCGTAAAGAATAGTAGGATCCATGTTTCCTTGCAGAGCAACTTTATTTCCAATTTCATTTCTTACATTACCTATGTCCATTGTCCAATCCAGACTGATAACATCGGCGCCGGACTTTGCAAGGTTTTCCATTTTGTAATGAACACCTTTTGCAAAGACAATTACAGACTCGTCTTTTCTTTTAATTTGCGAAATAACTTTTGAAATATAATTAAGGGAAAATTCTTCAAAATCTTTTTGAGATAGAATTCCGCCCCATGTATCAAAAATTTGAACGGCATCTACTCCGGCTTCAATTTTGGCAGAAAGATAATCTGCAACTGTTTTTGACAATTTATCTAAAATTTTATGCGCCAGGGCAGGATTATTATAGATCAATTTTTTTACAAAACTAAAATTCTTTGAACCCTTCCCTTCAACCATATAAGTTAATAAAGTCCAGGGCGATCCGCTGAAACCAATCAGGGGAACTCTTCCCTTCAATTCTTTTTTCGTTAATGAAACAGCATCTAAAACATATTTTAATTCTTTGGTTGGATCGACTTCCTTTAAATTGGCTGCATCACTTTCGTTTCTAACAGGGTTATGAAAAACCGGGCCTTTGCTTTCAATCATTTCCAACTTCATTCCCATTGCTTCGGGAATAACTAAAATATCGGAAAAAATTATTGCAGCATCCACACCAATAATATCCACCGGCTGAATTGTTACTTGCGAAGCTAATTCAGGTGTTTTACACATTGTTAAAAAATCTGCTTTTTCTCTGACTGCTCTGTATTCAGGAAGATATCTTCCAGCTTGCCGCATAATCCAAATCGGGGTTCTCTCAACTGGTAATCTTTTGCATGCTTTTAAGAACAAATCATTTTTAAGATAACTCAAATATTTCTCCATTGGTTTTTATTACATCAAATCTTAACATAATAATCATTTATAAAATTCTATGATTGCTTTAGCCAAACCGTCAATCGTATATTCATCCGGAATAATATTTACATGTACGCTTTTATTCTCTATGGCAGTTTTGGTTGTAGGGCCGATAGCAGCAACATCATAATTATTAAAATATTTTACCGGATCAGAAACACTAATAATCTGAAGAAAATTTTCGAAAGTTGACGGGCTTGTAAAAATGAATAAATCTGGCTTATTATTTTTTAATATTTCTAAATTGTTTTTTATTTTTTCTTCTGAAGGAAGCGATACGTTATAAACCGGCGCCGTTTTTAAGGTTGCTCCAAGTCTTTCAAGGCCAACAGGCAGTTCTTCTCTTCCAATTGCCGAGCGTGGAATAAAAATTATTTTTCCTTTAAGATCGTAATTGGATAGCTCGTCAATTACGCCAGCTCCGCTGAATTTTTTAGGTATAATATGAACCGGAATTTTATTTTTTTCACACACGGCTGAAGTTTTGTTTCCCACGGCTACAATTTTAATTCGATTAAAATCAAAAACTATCCCAAGCTCTTCGCTTCTTTTTACAAACATTTTTACTGCATGAGCAGAGGTGAAAATTATAAAATCAATTTTTGATTTACTTGTAACTGCGGTGTCAAACTCAACCCAGCTGTCCGGGGGAACAATATCCAGGGTTGGAAAAATAATTATATTGGCACCGAGCTGTCTGAATACTTCCGAAGATTCTTTGGACTGTTCGACTGTCCTGGTAATAACAATTGTTTTACCGCTTAATGGAAACATATTATTCTCTTTAAATCCTGAAAATAATCCATGAAGTACAAAATCAAATATTTTTTCACGGTCTTGCAGCATTTGAATTTGAGTATAATGGTTTTCAATACCCCTTTGAACTGCGCCGTATACACTGCCTAAAATTAAATCGACTGCAAATCCTTCATCAATATCTCTGAATAAATCTTCTGTTTTTCCGGACCTAATAATATCGGCCAGTATATTTCTTAAATCTTTTTCTAAAGAAACAAGCTCTGCACAGAGTTCATGATCATTTTTAAGCGATTCTTTCTGGTACATTAAGAAGAAGCTTTGATACTTCATCATGAACATATACAGATGAATAACAAATGAATGAAGTGAGTCAATGCTGCTCATTTCGCTTTGAATCTTTTCTTGAAGTGAAGAGGTTAATTTTTCCATTCTAAGATTCATTATGGAAAAATAAAGTTCTTCCTTTGAAGTAAAATAATTGTAAACGGTACCCTTTGCAATAGAAGATAATTTTGCAACATCTTCCATCATTACTTCGTGGTAGCTTTTTTGAGAGAATAAAACCGCAGCAGCTTCAATTATGTTTTTTCTCTTTTGATTTTTCTTATTTTCTTTTTTCGATTCAACGAGCATAATTTATTAAATTACTTTCTTCAAGCCAGAATTATTAATAGGTCATTTCGATCTAGCTGTCTTATATATCTCATCTAAAATTTCTTTTGCACCGGCTTTTATAAGATCTTTAGCCAGCTTTTTGCCAAGTTGTTCCGGTTTTTCTTTACTGCCTCGCAATTTTTCTCTAAAAGTTAAAGTCCCGTCAATTGAACCGACAAGAGCATCAAGATAAAGTCCATTTGATTTTACTTCTGCAAAAGCTCCAATTGGGACCTGGCAACCGCCTTCGAGTGTTCTTAACAAAGCTCTTTCTGCCAATACAGATATATAAGTCTCTTCATGATGAATTGATTTCAAAATATCGTCAACAAAAATATTTTCTTCATTAATTTCTATTCCGAGAGCGCCTTGTCCTACAGCAGGCAAAATTTCATCTGCGCTTATAATGGAGGAAATATGTTTTTTTAATTTTAATCTTTCAACTCCGGCGCGGGCAAGTATAATACCGTCCCATTTTGAATTTAGAAATTTTTTAATTCTTGTAGGAACGTTACCACGGAGTTCTTCAATTTTAAGGTCAGGCCGCAAATGTAAAATCTGAGATCTTCTTCGCAGCGAGCCGGTAGCAATGATTGCATTTTCATGTAAAGATTGAAGAGTTACTCCTTTCTTTCTCGAAATCAAAACGTCTTCAACGGGATGACGTTTAGTTACTGCGGATAATTTTAATCCTTCCGGTATTTGAGTTTGCAGATCTTTTAAGCTGTGAACTGCCAAATCGATTTCTTTATTAAGAAGTGCGACTTCAAGTTCTTTCGTAAATAAACTTCTGTCGCCAATCTTTGATAAGGCAACATCAAGAATTTTATCGCCTGTGGTTTTAATAATCTTAATTTCAACTTTAAGATTTTTATTATTTTTCTGTAATTCAGATTTAATAAAATTTGATTGCCATAAAGCAAGATCGCTGCCGCGGGAACCTATTATTATTTTATTTTTCAAACTATTCTTCCCTATCATTATTTTTATCAATTCCGAACAACTCTTTGATTATGCTGATTTTCATTGCAGCATCGCCGGAATTAATATCTGATTCTGTATATTTTTTTAATTCAACTGTCGGGTGATGTAAAATTTTATTAATGATTCTTTTTGTAACTATTTCCAGTTTTTCCTGATCATCGGCTGAAAATCTATTTTTATTTTTATCTACTTCTTCACTTCTAATAGATTCAAAGAAATCCCTTAGGTTTTTAATTGTTGGAGCTGCTTCAAGTGAGTTGTACCAGCTTAGAAAAGAAGCGGCTTCTTCATTTATTATGCTTTCTACCTTGGGTATTTCTTCTTTTCTTTTAACTAAATTCTGTTGTACAATAATATTAAGCGAATCTATGTCGTTATAAAAAACATAATCTATACTTTTTGCTTCAGGATCGATATCGCGAGGAATTGCAATATCCATAAGTACACAAGGATTATAATTCCTTTTTTTCATTGAAGACTTAATATCTTCTTTGGTGAGAATCAGCGTGTCGGCACTCGTAGCGCTAAGTACAATATCGTATTCATGAAGAAAATCTTTAAAATGATTAAAAGGAATTATTTTAGCATTTAAACTTTCTGCAAGTTTTTCGGCACGCTCAATAGTTCTATTGGTTATCGCAAGCCTTCCGATCCCGCGCTCTTTAAGATGCTTTGCTGCAATTTCACCAGTTTCACCTGCGCCAATTACAAGTGCAGACTTCTTGCTTAAGTTTGAATAAATTTTTTCAATTAATTGAACCGCAGCGTAACTTACGGTAACAGCTCCTTCGCTGATCCGAGTTTCCGTAATTGCCCTCTTGCCTGCTTTTACTGTTGAGTCGAAAATTCTTTTCATCAAAAAACCGACAAACTTACTTTCTTCAGCAACTTGAAAGGAATCTTTAACTTGCTTAAATATTTGGTTGTCACCGATGAGCAGGGAGTCGATGCCGGTTGCTACACTGAATAGATGTTTGATTGCGTCGTCGGAATGATAATATTGAAAATGTTCCGGTTTTAATTCGGAAACAGGTTTTAAATTTAATAATGAATTTTGTAAATCCTGATGTGTTAAATTTGAATTATTTGGTAAACCATAAAGTTCAGTCCGGTTGCAAGTAGAAATAACAACACCCTCGTTTAAATAGGTTCCTTTTATCTTCTGAATAAAATTCCGGATTTCATCATCGTTTAAATGAAGCGCTTCTCTTAATTCAACGGGAGCCGTTCTATGATTTATTGAAACAGCAAATAAATTCATAATATCTCAATAGAATGAATGAAAACTTTTTGCTAAAAAGTTTGTTAATATTGTTGACATAATTGCAATTAAAAATCCGATTATTGAAAGTACCACAACTTTTTTACCCTGCCATTTACCGAATATTTTGCTTGATATTCCGACACCATATAAAATCCAAACCAAAAAAGTTCCAATTAATTTCGGATCAGCATAGGAAAATTTTGGAAATGCTTTTGGAAGCCAGATTATACCGATAATTATTGTCCAGGTTAAAAAAGTAAATCCGATTACTGATGAATAAAAACTTAACTTCTCAAGAATATCAAGGCTTGGCAGCCGGTCAAATATTAACCCGAACTTATTCAGCTTGATATCTTTATAAAGAATTAAATATAATAATCCGTAAACTGCGGAAATTGTAATTGCCGAATAGCCGATTAATGCAGTAAGTACATGAATTCCCAGTAAATGGCTTCTTAAGACTTCCTTTACCTGCACAAGGTCTTGAATATAAAATGTTGAAATAGTTTGAAAGATTATGGAGATAATTATAATGAACGGCCCGGTTCCTCTAATATCTGTAACCAGTTCCAGAATGAAATATGTAAAGCTGATAGCGAAGGCCAGAACTGTAAAGATTTCAAAGACATTAGTAATCGGCGGATGATCAAAATTAATGGTTCTTAATAGAAGATAAAACAAATGAAAAATTATTGTTAAAAACAAAAACAATCTCTTGGAATTTGCAAATCTTTTTCCCCCCTTCATAAAATCATATGAATAGAATACGAACGTAATTATATAAAGAAAGGGAAGCAGAATATTCGAGAAATCTATTATGTCTTTCATAAAGAACCTTTAATGACTAATAGGTACAAAAATATGTAATTCATATTAATAAATCAACAGAATAATGACCTACCAGTCAGTCAATGTTTTGTTGGATAATTGTGTTATTTAATTAAGATCCACTCTCACTATGTGTGTTAACTAAGAAATTGTCTTTTTAATTAATTTCATTTTTTTTACCGGCTCTTTACTGAATGTGAAGACTTCTGGAAACCAGTTTTTAACAAAATTCATTTTATTTGCTGAACTCGAATGAAGTTCGGCAATAATGCTGCCTTTTTTAACGAAATCACCAATTTTAAAATTTATTATAATTCCGGCTTTGGGATCAATTTTATCTTCTTTTGTCTTTCGTCCTGCACCGAGTTCTAAACCTGCAATTCCAATCCGATAATTATCTGTTTCTTTTAAATAGCCGTCTTTTTTTGCTGTTATCTTTTCAACGGATTTTGCTTTAGGATATTTTTCCGGGTTCTCAATTAGTTTTATATCGCCGCCTTGAAGTTTTACAATCTCAATAAATTTATCAAATGCTTTTCCGTTTTTAATTAATTCTTTTGAAATCTCTATTCCTTCATTTATTGAAGATGCTTTTTTACCGAGGTATATCATAGCTCCGGAAAGGGTAGTACTTAATATTGTTAAATCACTCTCTTTAAATTCATTTTGAAGTACTTTAATTGATTCATAAACTTCCAGCCAGTTTCCTATGTAATATCCGAGTGGCTGGTTCATATCTGTTATAAACGCAATAACTTTTTTGTTAAACGATTTTGCGGTGTTTATTAATGATGAAGCTAATTCTTCGGCATCTTTTTGAGTTTTCATAAAAGCGCCGTTGCCGGTCTTTACATCAAGCACTAATCCGTCGATTCCTTCTGCTAATTTTTTGCTCATAATGCTTGCAGTAATTAATGGAATTGATTCGACGGTAGCCGTTACATCTCTTAAGGAATAAATCAGCTTATCTGCAGGTGCGATGTCTTTGGTTTGGCCGATTAAAACAGCACCGCATTTTTTAATTACTTTTTTATATTCATTTAAATTTAAATCTGTTCTGAATCCGGGAATGGATTCAAGCTTATCAAGAGTTCCACCCGAATGACCGAGCCCTCTTCCGGATATCATTGGAACTTTTATGCCTGCAGCAGCGGCAATGGGTGCAAGAATCAAAGAAGTTTTATCTCCAACACCGCCGGTCGAATGCTTGTCTATTTTTGTCCCAGAAATTGATTTCAGATCAATTACTTTCCCGCTGTAAAGCATTGCTTTTGTAAGATGAGAAGTTTCAGTCTTTGACATGCCCTTAAGAAAGGCGGCCATTAAAAACGCGGAAAATTGGTAATCCGGAATTTTATTTTTTGTATATGAAGAAATTAAAAAGTTGATTTCTTCACCGGTAAGTTCATTTCCGTTTCGTTTTTTTCTGATGATTTCAATAGTATTCATATTTCAATATACTTTTCTTTATTTAGAATATTCAAAAATAATTATAAATTTAATTTGTTTTTAAAGTAAATGAAAGTTTGGCAAATATTAATGGTATTAAATATATATCAATCCAAAGTTTATCTCTTATTAAATTTTTCTCTTATTTTGTTATATTTGATACCAGCTTTCGTGGGTATGACATGTGCCGTTCATAGTTTTTAGTAGCTTCAGTTCTTAAAGCAAATCTGAATAATTATGTAAAAATTTTTCCGGTTTTTATACAATTATAAAAATAAATGTTTTTGGATGAATGAATATTCTATTTCAAGTATCAAATCATTTGTTTACCCTATGTTTATTGATTATTTTTGCCTCTTACTTATATCTATTTATATGGAGAATAATTAGCCAAAATGAATTTTAAGACCAGGACACATACTTGCGGGGATTTGAGAGAAAAAAATATTGATGAAAATGTAGTGCTAAATGGATGGGTAGATACTCGACGCGATTTAGGCGGTTTAATTTTTATTGATCTACGGGACCGTTACGGAATTACTCAAGTCGTATTTGAACCTAACTTTGATAAAGAAGCTCACGAATTAGCTAGCAATCTTAGAAGTGAATTTGTTATTTCGATTGAAGGGAAAGTAAGAAAGCGACCGGAAGGTACAGAGAATCCTTCCTTATCAACCGGACAGATTGATGTAATGGTTAATAAACTAATCATTTTAAATGAAGCTAAAACTCCCCCCTTCCCTGTAAAAGATGATGTTGATACAAGTGAAGATGTAAGATTAAAATATAGATATCTGGATTTAAGAAGGCCTTCAATACAAAAAAATATTTTGATGCGCCATAAAATGTATCAGGTTGCAAGAAAATATTTTGATGAAAATAATTTTGTTGAAGTTGAAACTCCCGTATTAATGAAAAGTACTCCGGAAGGTGCGCGGGATTATCTTGTTCCAAGCAGACTTCATAAAGGTAAATTTTATGCTTTGCCGCAATCTCCTCAGCAATACAAGCAATTATTAATGGTATCCGGTCTAGATAGGTATTTTCAAATTGTAAAATGCTTTAGAGATGAAGATCTTCGTGCAGACAGGCAGCCGGAGTTTACACAAATAGATGTTGAGATGTCCTTCATCGATCAAGAAAATATTTTTGAAATGGTCGAAGGATTAATGAAAGTCCTTTATAAGGAAATTTGGAATCGCGAATTAAAATTACCCATTCCAAAAATAACATTTGATGAAGCTCTTGAAAAATATGGAAGTGATAAACCGGATTTAAGATTTGATCTTGAGATGATTACATTAAATCATATTTTTGAAAACACATCATTTAAAGTTTTCCAAGATCATATAAAAAATAAAGGAATAATTACCGGGCTATTGGCACCGGGCTGCGGAGAGTATACTAGAAATCAACTTGATGTAATAACTGATTTTGTAAAAAAACTTGGAGCCGGCGGACTTATCTGGATGCGTGTTAAAGAGTCCGCTTCCGGCGTAGAACTTGAAGCTCCAGTCGCAAAATTTTTGACCGATGAAGAAAAGAAAAATTTAACAGAAGCACTTAATGCAAAGCCAGGAGATTTAATTTTCATCTTAACCGGTCCAAGATTAAGAACTCTTTCTATTATGGGCTCGTTAAGAATGGAAATGGCTAGAAGACTGAACTTAATTAAGCCTGATGCAGAACCAAAATTATTATGGGTAACTGATTTTCCATTGTTTGAGTGGGATGAACAAACACACCGTTATTATGCAATGCATCATCCTTTTACTTCACCAAGATTAGAAGATGTTGAATTTATGGAATCGGATCCGGCAAGAGTAAGAGCCCGGGCATACGATTTAGTGTTAAACGGAAGTGAGATTGCCGGAGGAAGTATAAGAATTCACAATGCCGATCTGCAGTCTAAAATGTTTAAAGCCCTCGGTATCACAGATGAAGAAGCGGAGTACAAATTCGGTTTCTTAATGAATGCATTTAAATACGGCGCACCGCCTCATGGAGGTATCGCTTTCGGTTTCGATAGAATGGCAATGATATTTGCGGGTGAAAATTCTATCCGGGAGGTAATTGCATTTCCCAAAACAGCAAGTGCTATATCGCTTATGGATGATGCACCGTCATTAGTAAGTGATGAGCAATTGAAAGAACTGCATATTAAAGTAAGGTAGTAGCTTTACTAATTGGATAAAATAATTTCAATTAAAAGAGAAGATTGCTATATTTTTTCTATAAAACGGATAAAAAAATAGGGCAGCTAATTTCTTAGGGTTATTAAACCTATTATTAGAAAGTTACTGCCCATTCAGCCAAACCCAGTTAATCTTTTTAATCAGAGTTTATTCATACCAGGAAACAATTTCAAAAATACCTGTATTCGGATAACTGGGAGGAGAGCTATACATTAAACGATTGTCATAATAATAACGTTTATTATAACCGGTAGCAATATTACCGCCATAGCTGAAGGTTCCCACAGCCCGTCTTTCATGCTGGGTTATTCCACCAAGTAAATTTATTGTACCCCTTGGGCTTCCACTTGAATAATTCTGCGCACCGAAACCACCGGTTTGACAAAAAATAGCCGCATCTATATTTATATCATGCTGGTTTGCAGAATTATCTGTAATCCACACATTGTTATTTGCAACGATGCCAAGTAAATCTGTGGAGTGAGGGTCAGTCTTAGGATTGGTATTATAAGTGACATCACCATCAAGATAAACATCGCCCTTGCCGCTGCTGCCTGAAACACCTACGGTATACTGGCCTTTTACAACCCCCGAAACTCTTAAGACCGCATTATCTGCAAAAATTACACCGTTTGGCGCAAAAGTGGATGCCAAAACTGTTTGTGTAATTCTTACGGTAGTTGTTACATATCTCCATCCAACCCTGGTAGTAGTATTTGTTGAGGTTGTATACCTAATGCTGTCCCCCATAAAACTTAAAGAAACAGTATCATTACCCGTAAACGTATG
The DNA here is from genome assembly GCA_963710735.1 of uncultured Bacteroidota bacterium. Lineage (GTDB taxonomy): Bacteria > Bacteroidota > Ignavibacteria > Ignavibacteriales > Ignavibacteriaceae > FEN-1297. The sequence goes on from CAVQBN010000008.1 coordinate 88,935, forward strand.
TCCATCAGAATTAGCAGCCGTTTCTAAAGCACTAATAGAAGTTGAAGGAATAGGAAGATCCACACCTTGCTGGTAACCGCCGTTAAGAATAGGAGAGTCAACTCTTTTATTAGAATAATATTGAATTCCTTTTTTTGTAGAAACTTTACCATTGAATACAGGATGGCCCGCAACTCTTAAATAATCCTGAGTATGGAATGGCCCCCAAACAGTATCGCCGTTAGTCCACCATATACCGGAAGGTTCAATCTCAGAGTAATAAGCAAATTTTGAAAATGCACTGGGCTGTAAGGTAATCTGTACCCTTGAGGTGTCACCCTGGAAAACGCCAACTGAATTGATTCTTCTAATATTTTTAAATGCATCTAATATCTGGACATTAACATTTATAGTACCGCCGTCAAAACTAATATTATTTAAACCTGCAGTCCAGGTCGGGTCAATAAAAACTTCATTAGCAGCCATATTAGCGCCGCTAACTGCAATATTATGAGAGACAGTGTTTGTAAAATATTCGCTGGAGTTAGCAACACCTTCTGTTGAGATTCGGCCGAAATTTTGCCCTAATACTAAGAATATTAAACTGAATCCCATAACCAAATATAAAATTGCTTTACCACCCATAAAATCTCCTATCTATTGTTTAGATTCCGAGCCGAGAGACGAATCTGCCGCCAAAATGCGGAAACATATTCATTGCTGTATGATTCAACATCTTCAACTTTTATACTAATCTGAATACTTGCAATTTCACCCGGTGATGATATCGGGAAATGTAAAGTATCTCCCAACGGATCAAAATACATTAATTTAAATTCTGTAAGCCCTAAATTGGCACTGTGAGGGGTTTCGCTATCTATTACTCTATATAATAATCTATCTCTTGGATTGGGCGTACTTGCCAATTCGCTAGTCGGACCGACATAATAATGAAGTGTATCAACATTTCCATCATTATTCACGTCTGTAAGGAAACTGATACTAGTAGAATCCGCTGAAATAATAGCTTTAGATGGATTATCTATTTTAGTATAATCAGCACAATAACCAATTTTTCTAAAATCATATTCAAGAGTTTCTACTAGAGTAGTAAGGTTAGTTTGTACAATCAATTCCTGGGTGTTATTATATGTGTTTTGTGCACCTGCATCACTTACGCGGAATAAAATAAGCAATATTAAGCCGCCGATAATAACTGAACCGATAATATCTAAAATTGTTGAATAGCCCATATTGTTTTACCTAAAATACCAGTAACTATAAATTGTAGAAAGTTTAAGTGTGTCCATCATTGATATGCTGCTGACATAGATGGTTATTTTTTTATTCCATGTGGCTGAAGTTGAAATAACATTTGGAGTAGTAGATGCAACATAATTTACGGTACATCTAATTTTGAATATAGCCGAAGGCATGGTAGAGTCAATCCTGGTATATCCATTGTAATCATCGATATCATTGAAAGTACTGGGATCATTCGGATTTTCACCACTTTCAGTTCTTAAATTGCCAGGAGCCGTTAATTGTGAAAGAGAAGTAGCGGGGTTACTGGCCGTATACTGATCAAAAGCAAGCTTGCTTATCTCTTCCATTTCGGAAGTTGCAATCGAAGTAGCTAATATATCAAATTTGGTATTCATAAATGCTGTGCTGGTAGTAAGGAAAGTATTATTAACCCTTAATATTAAGATTGAAAGTAATAGCATTGCTCCTACCGTCATTAAGGTTTGGCCTGTATTCAATTTTGACTATCCTTAAAATAATTGTTGATTATAATTTATGAAGAAGTGAACAAATATTAAGCCAGAATTATTTTTGTTTATTTGAAACAAATTATAAACTTAGCTGGATTGTGCATGAAAAATGGGTAAATAGTACCGACAAGAAAAGAAATTAACAAAATCGTTTCTGTTTTTTTATCGATTCAATCCTTTGCAGTATGTTCCAAGGGAGTAATTTTTACCGGGAAAAATTAACAACTAACAGAACTTTACAGTAATAGTTAAAAGTGGCGGTAATTAAATCAATATTATTTTACGCTCATTTTGAGATAAAGAAATGTTTAGGTTAAAAATGGAACATAAATAGTAATTATGTTAGCGGAGATCTTCTCAATGGGCTAAAGCCCAATATATTCTGGGGGTTATACTATCTCCGGCCTAAAGGCCGGAGTTAATAATTAACCTATTCGGATTGAAAAAAATAATCTGTAATTGCTATGAAGCATTTATAAAAGGAACACTTATAGAAGTATTGGATTTTTAATGGGCTAAAGCTCAATATATTCATGGGGTTATAATATCTCTGGCCTAAAGGACGGAGTTATTGGTTATAGTTCATTGTTTAGGAGAGTGCAAAAAATATCTCTGAATACCAGTTGTGTGAATTACATAGTTAACTGCAATAAAGTAAAATTTCACCTAAATCTTCATCTATAATAAATTAATATAATTGTCACCGAGAGTGAACATGACTATCGCACATTGGCGTAAACTTAACTATTTAAAATTTTAGTGCCGCGAGCTAAATTATCATATTATTTATGTTAAATTGCTAAACATGGCACCCTACCGGAGTGCGGGTTTGTTTTTAATTTGTTCTCTTTACAAACAGAAAACTCCTCTGGAGATTTTGACTGACTCCGGCAGGGGTCATAAATTTGTAACAGGGCCGAAACTAACTTTAAAAGAACTCCGATAGGAGTTCCATGTTTTAACTTATTAACTGAAGTTACACAATTCTCATATTTAACTCCTTCAGAGTATTATAGGAGCTTTCTTCATTAATAAGCCGGGACGGTGTCCCGGCTTTGAATATGTGACGCTTTTGGCATAGCCATTCCTTCGGAACATCGTCATTTTGAAGATTAATGTCCCTGAAAGGGACAAATAATTTAGCCGAGGGCTTTGCCCTCGGTAACAAATCCAACAGTATTTAAGAACCCTAAAAGGGTTCAATAAGGTATGTTGCGTAACTTCAGTTATTAAGTTGACGCCTATGTCGTCCTGCCGGGCCTCTGGCGAAGCGGGCCGTCGGAGAGTGTTGCACAACTCGAGTGCATGGCAGTCACGGTACAAACCGTGATTAAATTATAAGGTTTTAATTTCACGGAATGGTCCGTGACATCCAGGTTCTACAACACTCTAGTCGGGAAGGGTGCTGCGAGGAAATTCATTTTCACACAACGGGTTAACTTATATATATTCGAATCAATTTTCTAAGGATAATACTAGATGAAAAACTGATGCGAATTTGAAGGATGGATAAATAGGATTAATTCCTGAACATGTGTGTAATTTTTAGCTGTCTATAATTCCACTTTAAATCTAGAATATAAGAACACAGAATGAACTCACAGAATAAATTCTGTGTTGTATCTCTAATTTACATTCTTTCAGAATTACTTTTTAACAGGTAAATTTAACCGAACAAGTAATAACTACACTACAACTATTAAAATTTGTAAATGAAAGCCAAATTACCGTTTGGCACGATATTTACTTTATCCTATCACACAAGTTTGAATTGTAAGAATTTTTGATAAAATGATATGAAAGAGCAGTTTTCAAATAAATCAGTAAAAATTACCTTTGAGGTAAATATTGCCGGTAATTTCTACCAAGACTTTAAGTGCGGATATATAATCACTTATTTTATAAAGAAATAAACAAATTAAAACTGGCATTATTTTTATTACTAAAGAGTTATAATAACAAAGGAATAAAAAATGGGACAACAACAATTACTACTTATCGTGTTAGGCGTAATAGTTGTTGGTATAGCCGTTATCCTGGGTATTACAATTTTTAGGCAGAACGCTATAGATCAGAAGAGAACACTAATTACTAATGAAAATATAACTCTTGCTATGACTGCAATAGAATATTATAAAAAACCAGTAATGCTCGGAGGCGGTGGAAGATCTTTTACCGGGTGGGTAGTCCCAGTTCAGGTTAGGAATACCGCAAGCGGAAGTTATGATGCAACTGTATTTGATGATCATGTTATTATAATCGGCACAGGCAATGAGACAGTGAATGGTACTGATTCTGTTAAAGTACAGACGACGGTTTACCCGGATTCTTATTCAACGACCATTATAAATTAATAAATAATAATTGTTATACACAAAACTCTTTTAAAGTATAACAAAATTTAACAACAAACATGTAAGGAGAAAAAATGGGTCAGCAACAACTTCTTTTAATCGTTCTCGGCGTTATCATAGTTGGTATCGCTATTGTAGTAGGTATAAACCTATTTAATGCAAATGCAGAAAGCTCTGCTAAAGACGGTGTAGTTTCCGATTGTACAAACTTAGCCGCAATGGCACAGCAATTTTACAAGAAGCCGGTTGCAATGGGCGGCGGCGGAAATTCATTCAGCACAGCAAACGGTGCGCCTGCCGCATGGTCTATTCCTGCTTTATTAGAACACCGGAAATGGAACATATGTACTGCGGCAGTGCTGACTCAATCAGTTACAATTACCGGTACTCCATTACCTGGAACGGGTTATACTTGGACAGTTACAACAACAGTTACTCCAACAACTATTTCGTTCTGTAATTAACTAAGCGATAATAAATTCGGTATAATACTTGTATTAGTAAACGTAAGTATTTAATAAGTAATAAGGCTGATAGGATATAAAAATTTTATCAGCCAATTATAATAGTTAAAATATAATAATATAAAATGTTTATATTAATTATATTATATTTATTTTAAATATTAATTATTTTATTATTAATATTATTTAATTTATTAAAAATTAAAAATTATATTTTTATATAATATATTTTGTATAATTTTAATTTAATATTATTTATTAATTATTTTATATTTTTTATATTAAAGATTTTAAAATTATTGTATAAAATAAATATTTATATTATTTTTATATTAGAAAAAATTATAATAATTTATTTATAAAGGAAAGAATTGAAGTAATTAATTATTAAAAGATTGAATATTATTATTTAATATTAAAAAATTATTTTTAAAATAAAATTATTTTTTTTTTTATTATTATTTTTTTTTTTTTTTTTTTATTATTTTTTTTTATTTTTTTTATTTTAATTAATGTTAAATTAATATTTTATTTTAATGATGTTATTTTTATAAATATTTTTTTATTTTTTTGTTTATTTTTTAAAATTTTTATATATATTGTTTATTATTTTTATTTATTATTAATTAATTTATTTTTAAGTTATATTTTTATGTAAGTGTTTTAATTTTATTATTTTTTGAGTTTAATAATGTTTTTTTTTTTAATATTTATATTTTTAATATTTTTATATTTGTTGTTTAAAAAGAAAAGTATATTTTATTTAATTGTTTTAATAATTTATAGTAGTATAATTATTATTTTTTATTTACTATTATTTAGTGGGGTTTATAACATTGATATTTTAGTTTTTTTTTTAGGTTTTTTAATATTTTATATATTTTTTAGTGAAGAAGAATTAATATTAGATTTTGAAATATAGTTATTTGTAATAATTTTTGTATTTTTTGTATTAAATATTAAATTAGTATTATTTTATATTTTTGTAATTATATTTTTTTTAATAATTTTTATTATTTATAAAAATAGTAAATATATTTTTAATAAAGTGTTAATTAAATTTTTTTTTTTTTTTATATTATTATTTATTTTAAATTTTTTTTTTTATATAATTAAATTATTTGTAATTTTTGAGATTTTATATGTATATATTTTAAGTTTATATTTAAATTTTAACTATTTTAATAAGTTTTTTGAAGTAGGGAATATGTTTGTATATAGTTTTGGATGGTTATTATTAATTTTTTTATTATTAATTATAATTTTTTTTTTATTTATAAAGGAAGTTAAATATATGGTTTTGGTAATGGTTGTTTTTTTATTATTTTTGTGGATGTTTTTTTATATTTATGATTATAAAAAATTGAGTTTTGTTATGTTATTTGTGGTTTATGTTTTTTAATTTGGGTTTAAATATTTTTATGATAAAAATTTGTGGATATAAAAATTGGTAGAAAATTTTAATAAAAAAAATTATTTTAAAATAAATTATTTTTATAAAAAGAAAAAGATAATTAGTTAATTATTTATATTTTTTTTTGTAGTTTTTTTTATAATTTTAGGTAAGAATTATTTTTTTAATTTTATGATTTGGTTTTTATTTTTATTTAATTAAGTATATTTTATGTAATTTAGAATAGTTTAAAAGATTGAATATGGTTATTATAAATAAGTTGTGTTTTTTATAGATATATTAAGAGTTTTGTTTTTAGTAGTATTAATATTTTTTATATTAAGGAAATTAAGAATAAAATTATTATATGTTTTTGTGGTTTTTATATTATTTATAATGTTATTGAATTTTATTTTTTTTAAGAAAGATAAATTTGAAGAAAGATAAGTTTATGATATGTATATGGTAAAAGTAAGTAATATTTTTGTTATGATAAATAAGTATTAGATTGATATAAGAATGAAAAGTTAAATTATAATAAATTATTATAAGGTTTGTAGATTAATTGTTATATAAGGAGTTTAATTTAAATTTTTAAAAATAAAATAGAATTTAATATATTTTTATAATGATAATGAAAAGAATTTAATATATTTATTATTAGAAAAAGATAGATTAAATAATAATTTAATAGATAATATAAATAGAAAGATATTTAATAAAAATTATATTGTTAAGTATAAAAGTTATAGTTTTTTGTTATTAAAGATTGTTTAATGAAATATGAAAGAATTATTATTTGAAATAAAAAAGTAATTTATGATAGAGTAATTAAAGATATATAATATATTTAATTAATAATATAAAAGATAAAAAAATTATGATTGAATTTAAATTTACCGCACTAAATATAAGCGGGCAGGCAATAACCGGGTCATTAAGTGCAGATTCGGTATTAGAAGGAAAGAAAAAAATTCACCGTTTAGCTGAAAAGAACCAGCTTAAGGTTAAAAACATTGAAAAGAAGGTCACTTTCTTATATAAAGTAAGAAGGGGAAAAGATAAACCTATAACCGGTGAACAAAAAGCATTTACAAAGAAAGAAGTTGAGGAAGCTCTAACCAGGTTAGGATATGAAGTAGTTTCAGTCTATAGGAAGTTACTTGATATACAGATGAAACCCCCGACTGCAGAAATTGTAACATTTGTAAAAATTAGCGCAGAGCTGCTCGAACAAAAATTACAATACAGCGAAATCCTGACTCTTCTGATTAATGACACCCAAAATAAAACACTAAAGGAAACCTTAAAGGAAATTAATAACGATTTAAAAAAAGGCGCCGACAGCGAAACAACATTTTTAAAGTACCAATCCGTATTTGGTAAATTTACAGCTTACATGCTTGGCTTAGCCTCCAAGAGCGGTAATATGACGGAAATTTACAAAGCTACCGCAAAATTTTTAGAAAGAAGGCAGGAATTTAAAAAGAGTTTAAGAAGCGCATTAATTACACCAATGGTTACTATGGTTGTACTTTTTATCGCCTGTTTATTTTATGTTGCTTATATATTTCCCGAAACCGCAAAGCTGTTCGTGCGATTTAAAATTCCTTTACCCCCGATGACGAAATTTACTCTTAATATGAGTTATTTTTTAGTTGATCACAGTATATTGCTTACTATCCTTTTTATAGTACCGCCAATAATTTTTTGGAGATACATAAAAACAAAGAAAGGTGCATTCATTTTTGACCAATACCTATTAAAAATTCCTGTAATAGGTAATATAATTCATAAAACACTTATTGAAGTTTATTGCAGAGTTTTCTATACATTATACAGCGGTTCCGCTGAGTCCATTGAGCCCGTAAGAATTGCGGCTGAAGCAACAGGCAATAGATATTTTGAAGAAAGAATTAAAAATATTGCCATACCTTTAATGATTAAAAAAGGAAAAGGAATAACAGACGCATTTGAGGCGAGCGGTGTTTTTACGGAAACAGCTCTTTCAAGGCTTCACTCGGGAGAAGAAACCGGAACCATTAAAAACACATCACTTCAGCTTGCAAATTATTATGAAGCTGAGACTGTCTATAAATTAAAAAACTTTATTGAGGTCGTACAGGTTTTTATTGCTATGATAATAATGGTCGTTATGATTTTATTAACACTTGTTTCTGCTGAGACCGCCACTGTACATCCTAACCCACCGGGTGTAACAGGTAGTATTACTGTTGTTGAAAGAAATGTAGCATGATAGAAACTAATTTAGAAATGACGGATAAGATTGGATACCTTCTTTTTAAGAAAGGTATTATTGATTCCGTTATGCTTGAAAGAGCTCTAAATGCAAAAGCAAATGACAGGAGTAAGATAAAAAGAAACCTTGCACAAATTTTAGTTCAGGACTTTAAGTACGACCATGATATAATTTTTAGAGAAGTTGCCGTTCTTTATGCTTTTCGAGAACTCGAGTTACCGGAGGATGAAATTCCTCATGAAAGACTTGATTCAATCAAACAGATGATAAACAGCGCTGGCGAGCAGATGAAAGCGCAAATCCTTGAGCACAAGGTGCTTCCTTTTATGTATGATGAAAGGATAAAGGATAAACTTATTTTAGCGGCAATAGACCCCACCGAGAGGAACATTCCTAAAATTGCTTTCGGGTTAAATGCAAAAAAATACGAAGTAATGTTTATCCGGAAAAAGGATTATGATAGAATAATCCAAATGATTCTTCCGCCTGAAAACGTATACCTGAAAATGATGGAAGAGGCAGAAGACGAAATTCACATTGAGAAAGATGAAAACGCTCTTGACGAACAGGCGCTTGATGCCGAAATAAATAAAAGCGCTCTTATCAATTTAGTTGAGGCCGCTTTAATTGAAGGTGTTAGAAAAGGCGTTAGTGATATTCACTTTGTACCGAAATCCGGCAACAAAACAGATATTGTTATGCGGCTAGACGGCAATCTTCAATTATGGCATGTACAAGAGAACACTTTGCCGGAGGCAGTAATAGCAGTTGTAAAAGACCGTTCTAAGGGTATGGACAGGTTTGAAAGGGAGAGAGCACAGGACGGTTTTATTCAAAGAGAAATTGACAACCATATAATAAGATTTCGTGTTTCTGTTTTACCTATGGTTGGAACAGAATTAAAAAATAAATTTGAAAGCGTTGTAATAAGAATTCTTGACGATAGAAAAGTTATTAAGGATTTGGATAAACTTGGATTGGCGGGTTATTCCAAAAGTGCGTTTCAAAAAGCAATTAGTCAGCCGCAGGGTATGGTAATTTTAACGGGTCCAACCGGAAGCGGTAAAAGTACCACGCTGGTAGCGGCTCTTTACCAGGTAATAGATTCAACAGTAAACGTTTTAACGGTAGAAGATCCTGTAGAGTATGTAATTGAAGGCGCACGACAATTGAAGATCGGGTACAGGATGAATTTTGAGCAGGCAATTCGTTCAATATTAAGACATGACCCCGATATAGTTTTAGTTGGTGAAATGAGAGATAAAGAAACTGCCGACATAGCCATAAAACTGGCTAATACCGGACACTTAACATTTTCAACGCTGCATACTAATGATGCGCCAAGCGCAGTTGCGCGTTTATATAAAATGGGAATAGAACCATTTCTTATTGCTTATGCAATTAACATTATAGTTGCTCAAAGATTAATTAGAAGATTATGCCCCGATTGCAAAAAAAAGGTAGTGGAATACGATGAAGCATTAATGAGCGCTGCAGGATTAAATGTGGATGAATGGAAGAAATTTACAGTATACGAACCCAAGGGCTGTGAAAAATGTAACGGGACCGGGTATAAAGGAAGAATAGCTATACACGAAGCATTATATTTTACAAAAGCAATTAGACAATTAATCGTTCGTTCCGGAGTTGAAGTAGATGAAGAGTCCATACGTATTCAAGCCAGGAAAGATGGTACATTGAATTTGCGAGATGCCGGTCTTGAAAAAGTTAAGCTTGGATTAAGTTCAATTGAAGAAGTACTCGCTTCAACATCCGAAGAGTAAAGTATTTATCGGTTATAAAAGTAATTTGGTTATAAGTTAGAGAAATATATCAGCAGATTGAACATTTTTTTTGAGAATCTGCTTGTCTTTCTCCTTATAAGATAATAATTTACATTTCAAAACTTATAGAAAGAATTTACGTGCTCTTTCCAGAAGTAAAAACAATTTTAAGTGAGTTTGTTGCGGGAATCCCATCGCATTTTTTCGGGCCTGACCGAGTTAGCTACCTATTTGAGAACATAGAACATCTTAGTAATGAAGATAGAGCTGTTTTAAGAAATTTTGTAAATAGGCTGTTAACAAATATGGTAGAGAAAGATGCCTCTGATATAGAACTTGGCGGGCATGGAAACAGCGGATATATATGGATGAGAATTTTTGGTAAGAAAGAAAGGATTAAAGATTTTCCGACTTTTACGGAAGACGAATCGGCGGTTTTGATTATTACTATGTTAAATACAAACCAAAGAAAATTCTTATCGGTAACAAAAAATTTAGACTTTAGCTATTCCTTTTTTTATGAGAGGAAAAAAATCAATATAAGATTTAGAGCAGATGCATATTTTGATTTAGATACTCTAACGCTTAATATGAGAGCAATTAATTCAAATTTAAGGCCGGTAGAAAGTTTGGGCTTTCACCCGAATGTTCTTAAAACTTTGAGCCACTCATATATAAAGTTTGGACTAACATTAGTAACTGGTATTACGGGTTCGGGAAAATCAGCTACATTAGATGCTGTTATCGATGCCCATAATAAAATTGATCCGGCACATGTTGTAATTATTGCTTCTCCTATTGAATATGTTCATAGATCCAATGTATCGCTTATTAAACATAGGGAAGTCGGAAGAGATGTAATATCTTTTAAAGACGGAGTTATTCAATCTTTACGACAGGATCCAGACATAATAGTTATAGGCGAAATGAGAGATCCGGATACAATTTTAGCAGCACTTGAAGTGACTGATACCGGCCATAAAGTTTTTTCAACATTGCACACTTCATCTGCAGTTGAATCGATTGATAGAATTGTTGCGGAAATGAATCCCACTGAGCAGGAACGTGTAAGAAATAGGCTTGCAGATGTTTTGATTGCTATTATTTCCCAAAAGCTCGTTCCAAGTTTAGACGGTAAACGTGTATTAGCAAAAGAGGTATTAATAGTGACACCTAGTGTAAGAGCGGCGATTAAAAACAATAACACTAGTGAAATTTATATGATGATAAATCAAGGTGCTCAGCAAGGCATGATAACAATGGAACAAGACCTAAAAAGATTATATCTTAACAGGCAAATTTCTTTAGATAATGCAGTTGCATATGCAAATAATAAAACAAGAATTCAGCAAAATTTATCGGCAATGTAAATGAAAACTATAATATGTACTTATTGTGAGGGTAACGATACCAAAATAGCTGTAGTTTCAAAAGAAAAAGATAAAATAAAAGTACTTAAAGCAGCTAGTTTTGAGGTCGTTCAACCCACAATGGACGTAGATGAATCCGTAACAGCTTTAGAAATTGACGGCCAGGAGTTATCGTTCGAAGATTCATTGGGCAGTAAAGGTCCTAAGGATAGAGAGCTCAGCCGTTCAAGTGTTAGCTTGATGAGTGCTACTCTGAGCGGATATAATCTAAAAAAATGTGAATTTATTCCTGCTCTTACGGAGCCAGCTATTTATTATCATGTTTTTGAAGGAGCTAAGGGGGGCAAATCTACAAAGCTTACACAAGAGATTGTTACAGATATCCAGGAATCAAAAAACGTTAGTATTGATAAGGAAAATTTAGGCTATACTGAACTAGCTGATAAGTCTTTACTTTCTGTTTTCTTGAGCGGAGAAGTAAACTGTATAAAATTAATAAATTCAGTTGCCGCATATAATGGGAAAAGATATTATAAAATTCCTTCTGTAAAAAGTGCAGATATTTCCTTAGCATACTATGTAGCAAAACGGAAAAAATTCTTTCCTGATGATCATTCTTTGATTGTGTACATCGGCAAAGAATATAGCAAGTTGATTTTTTTGCAGGGAAGAAAATTACAGCATATAGGGGCGACTCTTGATGTTGGTACTGTGAATCTTCATACTTATGATGTCTACTTTTCTAAAATTTTACTGGAAATGGAGAACGGTGGCATTACCTCGCTTGATAATATTATCGTTTGCGGTGAGGATGATTCGGAAAACTTAATACTTTCTTTTTATGGCACATTTCCGGAGGCTAATGTTTCCAGATTAGAATTTGATGAATTAGATATCTCCGGCGTAGATGCTGAGACAAAAGAGAAATTTTCATCTTACAGTATTCCCATTGCCACAGCTAACGATTACTTTGATGATGTTGAAGAGATTCACAAAGGAATAAATCTTCTGCCAAAGTATGTTAAAGAAGATCAAAAAGTATTTCAATTTGCTTGGCACGGGTTTGCAATGCTTCCGGTGTTATTCATTGCCGCCTTTTTTATTACTCAGCGACTTTTATTAAATCAAATTAAAATTAACAGACTTAATGACCAAATAACTCAGCAGACATTGCTTTTACATCAAAACCAGGCAATTGTAAGTAAAATAGCAAATATTAAGAATAATATAGGAAACTTTGCTCAGACCCAAACAATCTTAGATTCAGCCTCTGCAGGAACCGGAGTGTGGTCCAATGTTTTCCGGAAAGTGTCTCAATTTTTTGAACCGAGGAAAGATATATGGCTTACTAATTTAAGTCAGGATGCTGACAATATAACTTTGGCGGGCTATGCTCTAGATAAAACTACATTGACTGATTTTGCTTACTTTTTGAAATCAGCAGAATTAAAAAGTGTAAACTTTGAGGCCCTCAGAGAAAAAAATGCTTATAAGTTTAATTTAATTTTTAATAAAAACAGTTATCAGAAAACCCAGCATGAATAGAAAACTTAAAAATACCCTAGCGCTCGTAGGTTTATTAGTTGTAATTCTTTTAGCCGGCGGTATTTATATTTTCGTCTTTCAGGGCGGCAAAATAAAAGAGTACAATAAAAAACTGGAAGGGCTAAAAGCAAACCATTATAACACCGGACAGTTGACCATGGAGTATCAGCAGCTTCAGAAAAAAGCTGCCGTTATGGATTCTGTCCTGGCTGCAAGAAAATTTAATATACCGCAGAATTTGTCATCTATTAAATTTTTTACATTTGTGAATAAAGTGAGTTCCGGTTTCTCACAAAACACACAAGTCAATGTTGAATTTAATGCACAAAATAAGGATCGGAATTTCTTTTACTACGAATATAAATTAAGCGGAAGCGGTGATTTTAATGAGGTGTACAAATTAATTTATGCTATTGAACAAAGCAAAGAATTGAAGAAAGTTAAGTCAATAACAATGGCAAATAATATTACAACATCGAAGGAAGGAATACCAAATTTCCTTGTAAGTTTTTCGATGTTGGTTGATGTATATTTCGCCGACAATAATAGATTTTCGCCCCCAACTTTTGTAGAGAATAATCTCAATACACCATCTATTTATGATGTTTTCTATCCGTTAATTAGAAATGAAATTCCACCTAATGTCGATAATCTATTAGATGTTCAGGGAGCTAGATTGCTGGCATTAATCCCGGAGGGAGCTTTTATTGCTGATAGTAAAGGGAATACTTACTTATTATGGGAGGGTCAGCAAGTTTACTTAGGATACCTTACCAAAATTGATTACGCTCATAATACTGTAAGTTTCATTTTGAATAAGGGTGGAATAATTGACAAAGTTGATCTAACCCTGCAAAAAGATGACTCTAACAAGAAAAAACAATAAAGAGAATGTAATATGAAAACAATAATTTTTACAGCCATAATAACGATGATTTTATCAGCACAAATTTTCTCTCAAGGGTATTTGGAAAAAACTCTCAAGAGCCAAAACCCCGCTGAAGTTATTACGCTTTCATCAAACATAACTTTTAACCAGGCGGTTGCTTTGCTTAGTAGTGTTAGCGAAAAAACAACAGGGAAAAGGATTGTATCAACAGTTAGTATTGATTCAGTAATTGGGGTTGATTTAAAGGATATAAATTATTTTAAAGCAATGGTGGTTCTTGTTAAAATGGAAAATTTGATGTATGAAGAAAAACCAGATGTGATAATAATAAAGAGACCCTCGGAAGCTGATCAACAGAAAGCAACAGCTACTTATGTTCCAATTACAGCTAAAGAAGTAAAAATTTCTGCGGTGTTTTTTGAAGCAGATGTTGCCAGAGAAAGACAATTGGGAATGAACTGGCAGACATTATTTACAAAAGCAGGCCTTACTTTAGGTGCGAAGTTCGTTTAGCTTTGGGCCGGATTCAACTTCAACATCCGCTACGGCAATAACCAACCCTAAAACTCAACCTGATTTCAATGTTAATGCAACATCAAGTTTTAATGCGGGCAGTTTTTATGGTACCGCCACTTCTATCTTTAAATTTTTTGAAAATAATAATGCCGGCGATATAATTACCAGTCCAAATGTTACTGTGCTGGATGGAACCGAAGCCCATCTTCAAGATGGCCAGGATATTGCAATCAACCAAAAAGATTTTTCCGGAAACATAATTCAGAAATTTTATTCAATTGGTTCCATAGTAACTGTTACTCCTTACATATTGGAGCAAAATGGTGTTAATTATATTTTGTTAAAAATCCACGTAGAAAGAAGTTCATTTGTCCCGGATCCTGCTAACACAATTATTAATAAAACTGCCGCGGATACAAAAGTTGTATTGCTTAACGGCGAGGAAACAGTGATAGGCGGATTATTCTTTAATCAAACATACAAAAGTTCGCGCAGGCGTGCCGTTTTTGAAAGATCTGCCCTGGTGGTTTTTCGGGTTAAGATATATTTTTGGTTATGAAGATAATATAGTAAATAAAAAAGAATTGGTAATATTAATTAAAGCTGATCTTGTGCCTTCTATTCAACAAAGATTGGCTGAACCACAGACTACTACACCTTTAAAAGATGAAATACAATTAGAGAGAGAACGAATTAAACACTTACAATCACAGATGGATAAATCTAAAACCAATGACCAGTAGAATATAAATGGAATCAATTTTAATTATAGATGATGACATTAACCTGTGTACAGTTTTAAGGGAAGAATTAGCCGAGGTCGGATATGACGCGGAATATGTAAATAATGGAGACGATGCCTTTAAACATTTAAGTAATAAACCTGCCGATCTTATACTTTTAGATCTTAAAATGCCTGGAAAAAATGGTTTTGATGTGCTTAAAGAATTAAAGGAAAAGGGAATAAATGTAAGGGTAATTGTTCTTACTGCTTATGCTGATGTTAAAAGCGCTATAGATTCAGCAAAGCTAGGAGCCACGGATTTTATTAGTAAACCATATGATTTTGACGAATTACTAATAACCATCAGAAAAGTCCTTCAAAGAGATTCTTGAGTCATGAAAATAAGCCTTCGCATCTTGATGATAAATTTTGCTATTGTAGCAATAATTTTGGTAAGCTCTGCGATAGCTTATTATTCAATAATGTATAACGTCCTTTCATCCCAGCAATCGAAATATCTTTTAAACTCCGCAAATGAATTCATTTATACTTTCCGAAGCATGATACAGGATACCGACGATGAATTCAAGAACTTGGTTGATAATAGAGTAGATGGACCATTTGATAATTCCTTATCAAAAGAAAAGAGCCTGGATTTTATTTTTGAAACAGGCAGTGAAGAATCTTCTACGATTACTAAGAAAGTTTTTAAAAATGATGTGTATCTGCCCAACACAGTTTTAACATTACAAGATTTTATTAAAAACAATCCTCTGGCAGTTGTTGAAAGCTCTAAATCAGCGAATGGGAATATTTATTACTATGGAAGGATTTTATCAAATAATTTTTTAAATACCCTTTCAAGTAAAATAAATGCAGAAGTTGCTGTAGTATGGAAAGGGTCACCCTTAGGAATTTCAAATGAACAATTGAATCAAAAGTTATTATCTGTTTTAAATAGTGCTTATAATAATTTATCAACAAAAAACAATTTTGATATTTATTCGACCCAAAATGAATCTACTGATATTATCGCTACTATCTATAAACCTTCAATGGATGTAATCCCCGGTAGTAATTTACAATTTATAATTTTTACTACACTAAACGAGGCTACAGACTTAAGAACAAGCGTTAAATATTTACTCGGGATTATAGGCTTAGCGGGATTAATTCTTTCACTCATTCTTACATTAGTCTTCACCGATAAAATTCGTAAACAAATAACCCAACTTAGCGATGCAACTAAAACAACAAAAGATGGAAATTTTCAATATAAAATTGATGTAAAAAGTAAAGATGAACTAGGCGAACTGGCCGGAGCATTTAATACAATGCTTGATGAGCTTAAGAAGAATGAAAAATCAAAGAGCGAATACTCTGAATTTATAACACTAATAAATAAAAATCCAACGCTTAAAGAAATATCTGAAGCTGTTATTAAAAAGATTATCAACACATGCGGTTTTACTATTGGTGCTCTATATACCGTAGAAGAAAACAAATTAAATTTGGTCAGTTCGTATGGTCTTAATACAGGGCTTACATTTCATGAAAAATCTGATGTACTGGAATCAGTATTACAAAACCACGAAACAATTGAAATTAATTCAAAAGAAAATCTTCCCATAATATCGACCGGGGTTATTTCATTTGAGATAAAGAGTGTATTAATTCAACCCGTTATTTATAATAATAAAGTAATTGCAATTCTCGAATTGGGATCATTCGACAAACCTTCCAACGAAGCACGAGAATACTTATCAAAAATAAAAGAACAGCTGGCAATTGGTTTAACTAATGCATTAGCTTTGGTTCAACTAGAGAATTTAGTAACCGAATTAAAGAATCTTAATGATGATTATCAAAAACAAAATATTCAGATAAGAAAACAAAATGAAACTTTAATTGAACTGCATAATCAGCTTAAAGAAAAAGCAGATGAACTTGAAGTTCAAAAAGAAAAAGCTGAAGAATCCACCAGATTAAAATCACACTTCTTGGCAAGTATGTCGCACGAGCTTCGAACTCCAATGAATTCTATTCTGGGTTTAACGGAATTGATTTTAGAAGATAAAACTCTTGGAAGTAAAAATCGAGAAAGAATGGAAGTTGTTTTAAAAAGTGGTAAGCGTTTGATGATTTTAATTAATGATATTCTGGACCTCTCCAAAATTGAAGCTGGCAAAATGGAGCTTCATAGTGAAGAAGTTCCATTGGATGAGTTATTAAATGATTTAGAAAATTCTTTTTTACCGCTTGCATCTCAAAAAGAAATAGCCTTTAAGGTCATTAAGAATTTTAATACTAAAATTGTCATCAGCACCGATCGTAATAAGGTAACGCAGGTTCTAATTAATTTGCTCGGCAATGCAATCAAGTTTACTGAAAATGGATTTGTTGAATTACGTGTGTCGTCAATTGATAATAAGCAATTGAAATTCGATGTAATTGATTCGGGAATAGGTGTGTCTGAGGAGGATCAGGCAATTATTTTTGAAGAATTTCGCCAGCTTGATGCATCCACAACAAGGAAATATAACGGAACGGGATTAGGTCTTGCTATCTGCAGAAAAATTGCTGAAATGCTAAGTGGAAATTTAACTATAAAAAGCGAATTAGGTAAAGGCTCAACCTTTACGTTCACGGTTCCTCTTAGTTTTGTCAAAATTAGTGAGGTGCCCAAGGCTGCTAAAATAAATGTCCAAACTCTCATAAAAAATAAACAGAACCCCATATTGATTATTGATGATGATCCCGAAGTACGTTATACAATTGGTCAGTATTTAATTACAAAGGGGTACGAAGTAGCTTACGCCGCTAATGGAGACGAAGGTGTTCAAAAAGCCATAAAGCTGCAGCCATTTGCAATTACACTTGATGTGATGATGCCTAAAAAAGATGGCTGGATGATATTGCGTGAATTAAAGAATGATCCTGCGACAAAAGATATTCCAGTGATTTTAATATCAATAATTGGTGATAAAAATCTTGGTATCGGTTTAGGTGCATTTGAATATTTTGTTAAACCAATATCGCCGGACAAATTATTATCAGCCTTTGATAAACTTGAAAGCTTAGCTCAAAAGAAGATAGAAAAAATTGTAATTGTTGATGATGATGAGCTTGAGTTTGAAAGATTTAAAAATGCATTTAAAGATGACAATGTTAGAATAGAATTTATAAAAGATAGCGAACTTGCTTTTAGTAAAATTTTAGAGGTCCAACCGGATTTGATAATTTTAGATCTAATAATGCCAAATGTTGACGGCATAACTTTGTCCTATAAATTAAAATCTAATCGGGACACAAAACATATCCCAATAATTATTAGTACTGCAAAAGATTTAACTGAAGAAGAAAGAAATTCACTTAACAATATTGTCGAAAATATTACAGTAAAATCCAAGGGCCATCCTTTGGATGTTTTAAAAGTTGTAAGAGATAGAATCAGGATTCAGGAAGATTACAAGTTTAAACAAGAAAACTCCGGTACAATTGAGGAACAAATTAATGTGATAGATCAGCAGGTTGATGAATTGCCGGATAAAGTTTACAGTGGAGAAGTTTTAATTGTGGACGATGATGCCGACACACTTTTTACAATCAATGAGATAGTTCAAGCATGTGATTGTAAAACAATATTAGCAAAGAGTGGCGCAGAATGTTTAAAAGTGTTGGATCAAAAAATTCCCGATTTGATATTATTGGATATCATGATGCCTGAAATGGATGGGTTTCAGACTTTAAACAGAATAAGACAAAATAGTAAGTGGGCACGAATACCGGTATTTGCAGTTACGGCGAAAGCTATGTTAGGAGATAAAGCGGTTATATTAAGGAACGGCTTTAATGATTATATAGCTAAACCTGTTAATTCAGGAGTTCTGGCGTTCAAAATTGAGAGATTGTTCTCAAAATTAAAGATTAGTTGATATGAAAAAGATACTTGTTGTAGATGATTTACCGGAAAATGTTTTTATGCTTCAGGATAGACTTGAACGCGAAGGCTATGAAGTTATAACTGCTTATGATGGCAAAGCAGCAATTGATAAAGCATTAGATGTTTTACCCGACCTGATTCTTCTTGATGTAATGATGCCTGAGATATCGGGACTGGAAGTTCTAAAAACATTAACGAAAAATCCTTCCACTTCTAATACTCCTATCATTCTAGTCACGGCAAAGTCTGGTGCAGAAGATATTAAAGAAGGATTAGAAGCTGGAGCATTCGATTATATAAAAAAGCCTTTTAATAGAATGGAACTAGTTGCAAGAGTCAATTCTGCTCTTAAATTGGCAGAAACACACAAGCTTTTGCTTGAGGCAGAGCAGAAATATACATTTGGTGCAACGGTTGTAACTGCCAATCATAAAATTAAACAGCCGTTAACTCTAATGAGCTTATCAGCTGCAGCCATAAAAAGAGAGTTGAAAAAAGAAGAAGTTTCAAGAGAGTCAGTTTTAAAAAAACTTGCATACATCGAATCGGCCATTAAAGAAATAAATGATGTTCTTAATCAACTAAATACAATTAAGAAACCGATATTTGCGGATTATGTTAAAAACATAAAAATGGTTGAGTTTGATGATAAAATTAAAGAATAGCTAGATTAGTTTTTGAATAGTTGCAAGCATTGTTTCAAACTCATAGGGTTTCGAAAGCACGCTATTTATCCCCATTTTCTTGTAGTCAATTTTATCTCCCAAAGAAAGACTTCCGGATGATAAAATTATAGGAATTTTTATTTTCAAATTTCTTATTTTTTCAATGCATTCCAAACCATCCATCTCCGGCATGATGTAATCAATAATTGCCAAATCTACTTTTATTTCTTCGGTTAAGATTTTTACAGCTTCTAAGCCAGTTGAAACTTTTATAATATTGTAACCGTATGATTCTAAAAGCTCTGCCAATAAATCTCTCAGCATAACTTCATCATCAGCAAGCAGAATAATTTTTTCAGTTAGAGAAACCTTACTCACAGCATTTGGTTCATAGGCGGGGATGTAAACATCGAATGTTGTACCTTCATTTAAAGTACTTGAGACTTCTATATGTCCGTTATGGGCTTTTATTATTCCATAAGTTACATATAAACCCAACCCGGAACCGGAGCCTGTTTTTTTATCTTTGGTTGAAAAATAAGGATCAAAAATCTTAGTGATATTTTCTTCACTTATTCCTGCGCCTGTATCGTGAACAGAAAACCAAATAAAATTACCGGTATTCAATAACGGATAATTTACTTGATTTGTTTTGTCCACGGTAAGGTTCGTTGCATTAAGAGTTATTTCTCCCTTCTCTCCGAGGGCTTCTTTGGCATTAACGCATAAATTTAGCAGTACTTGATAAATTTCAGTGGCATTTCCCAGCATATCATATAGTTTATTTCCAATTTTACTTTTAAATGATATTTTTGTTGGAAATGTTTGCGTTATTACTTTAGATATTTCAGATAATAAAATATTTGGTTTAATCAGCTCTTTTCTTTTAGGAGTCGGTTTACCAAAAGAGAGCAAACCTTTTGTTAAGTCCTTAGCCCGAATAGAACAATTTTCTATATTATCAAGTAGACGGTAAACATCTTCTCTCTCCGGGATTTTTTTCTTTAATAAATTTAGACTGCCGAAAATGCTTGATAGTAAGTTGCTAAAATCATGCGCCATACCGCTGCTTAATTTACCTATTGTTTCAAGTTTTTGCGCTTGAAGAAGACGGTTTTCCAGCGCGGTATTTAATTCTCTTGTCCTTATACTGCTTATTGCAAAAGATAAAAGAGCTGCAAACTGTTCTAGGTAATTAATTTCCAGTTCATCATAAAAATTATTTTTTTTACCAACTATTATTGATGCAAGAAGAGAGTTATCGAAAAAACATGGTGAAATTGCCAGGGATTGACATTGGAAAAGCTGGGTTAAATTATAGCCTATATTTTCTTGCCGGTTTAGAACAATTAGAGTTCGTTTGTTAAGATCCAGCCATTTATTAATAAACGGTAGATTATCCCGGGTTTCTTCTTCCAAATCTTTTTTATTAGATAATTCTTTGTTCGGGTCATAAAATATAAAATCAAATTTTTTGTTATTTTCATCAAGAAATACAACAAGACCGAAAAAGCTTTTACTTATATCGGCAGATCTTTTAAAATTTCTTCTGTTAAGTTTGTTAATGATTTTTCTTTAACCAGCAAGGTAAGTATCTGCTGAAGTTCTTTGGGAGACTGCAAATCTTTATTTAATCTTGATGATTCTCTTCCGTCATTTTTTTTTGGTTTTTCTATCTGTTCAATTTCAACAAAATATCCGGTCGTTTTATTCTTAGATATTAGACAAGAAATTGTTGCACTTTTATTTTTACCTGGGAGGTTTACATTAAAAGATTTCTTTTTATTATCGGATAAGTCATTAGGAGAGGTTAAGTCAAATAGTTTAACTAAGGTTGTACCGATAATTCTTTTTGAAGTGAAATTACTTTTAAAGCCTTTACTACACCAAGAAATTTTTTGGTCTTTATCGGCAATAGCAAAGGAAATATTTTCCGATTTAGCCAGCTCCGTTAGAGCGTATTGTGAAATTGTACGCTCATGCATTAGATATTATTCTTGCTTAAGTTCATACTTTTTAATTTTTGTATAAAGAGTCTTAGGACTTATTCCAAGTTGACTTGCAGTTTGTGCTCTATCCCAACTGTTAACTCTTAATGCTTTTGCAATATGTTTTTTTTCTAATTCCTCAATACTTAAAATGTGGTCATCTTCATCAAAATCTTGGTTAGATTTTTTTGTTGAATTCTTATAATTATTTATTGGTAAGTTCAAGTCTTCGGGTTCTATTAATTCTCCTTCTGCAAATATAAGTGCTCGTTCAATCACATGTTCCAATTCCCTTATGTTGCCGGGAAAATCATATTTTAGTAGAACATTTTCTGCTTCTGCTGAAAGTTTTTTTGGTGATCTAATAGCCGATTTAATTTCCAGAAAATGATTTGCCAATACTAAAATGTCTTCTTTTCTATCTCTTAAAGGAGGAATTGTTAATGTGATTACATTTAATCTAAATAACAAATCCCGCCTAAAGTTCTTATTGTCAGCTTCTTCAAGCAGGTTCCTGTTTGTTGCTCCAATCACTCGAACGTTTGAATTTAAATTTGTTACTCCGCCTATTCGTCTATATTCTCCATTTTCCAAAAAACGTAACAGTTTAGGCTGTAATGCAAGGCTCAATTCACCTATTTCATCCAGGAATAGTGTTCCGCCATGAGCAATTTCTACCAATCCTTGTTTGGTATTTTTTGCATCTGTAAAAGCACCTTTTTCGTGTCCAAACAATTCGCTTTCGATCAATTGATCCGGCAGGGAAGCGCAGTTTATTACGACAAAAGGCATTTCGTTTCGAGAGGAATGTTTGTGAATATATTCGGCCATTAATTCTTTACCTGTGCCGGTTTCTCCTTCAATTAAAATATTGGAATCTGAGACGGCTGATTTATTGGCAAGATTGATAACTCTTTGCAACTCCAGGCTGTTACCAATGATACGAGTTGAAAGTTTTTTATCTACTTGTTCGGAAAGCAGGGTGGTTTTTACTAAAAGGTCTTTATGTTCGAGAGCCCGGTTTACTGTTAAAAGTAATTCATCAAAATTATAAGGTTTAGATATAAAATCGTAAGCACCTAATTTAATACACTCAATAGCATTTTTAATTTCTGATTGTGCACTTAAAATAACAACCTGAATCGATGAATTGTAATCTGAAACAAACTTAAGAACTTCTTCCCCCTGCACATCACGCATATTCAAATCAAGCAATAAGAGGTCATAATTTTTTCTTTTAATTGAATCAATTGCCATCCCGCCATCATACACAGTATCAACAGAAAATCCCTCCTCAATCAATTGCTCTTTCAATAAATAGCATAGGGTTTCGTCATCATCGCAAACAAGTATTTTTGAGTTTTTTTGCATAGTGTCTAATAAATATTTATTTTAATATCTCTGCTATTTGGAATCAAATTAGCTAATATTTATATTTGTAGCTCTAAAAAATGGGCGCGTAGCTCAGGGGTAGAGCATCTGCCTTTTAAGCAGAGGGTCGGTGGTTCGAGCCCACCCGCGCTCACAAAAGCCTGAAGGAATTTTTCTTTGGGCTTTTTTATTTCTGCTTATTTTTAAGGAATTATAAATCATTAGTAAATTTTTAGCTAAATATTAATTTATCCTTTAGTTTCTTTTGTTATTGAAAATGTATTCTCTGGGGATAACCAATTTCCAACATCTTATTTCTAACATATACAAAAATAAGCTAATTATTAGAAATTATAAATAATATAAATGCTCCCCGTACAAATTTATCCGAAGTTTGTAAACGGTTACTTAATTTAATTTCCTTAAAAATGATGCTTTCTATAAAATAAATATGAAAGCGGTTTAATAATAATATTTTATTACAATAACTACAAGTGCAACTTATATTATTAGGTAGGGTTATCGTAATCTTATGATGTAAATTAATCAATCTCACAGGCATTGTGCCATATCTCCGGAAAAAAGCGAAATCTATAAAATTATGCTTTATTATTACCTAATCAATAATTATCTTTTATTTAGGAATTGAAATGAAAATAAAAAATATGGAGATGATGGGAACGGGTTATGGGAGAAATAATCTTTTGGACAATCGTTCGTATTACAATACTTATTCCTATACTTTGGGTACTTCAAGGATATTTTAATTCCGAATTTTGGTGGACGATTGGCGTATTAGCTATTTATGGAGTTATTATTCATCCTGCAGTAATACATTACAGGCTATTCAAATCTAAGAATAAAGAAGTTCTTGAGTCTACGCTATGTTCGACATGTGTACACTTTGATAAGTCTGCAATCCTGTGCATGCTATATGATAAGCACCCTTCTAAAGTCTATCTCCCTTGTGATGGAATGGATTGGGAACCGAAACCGACGGATGTTAACAATAAAGATATTTATAAAGAATAATAGTATAGTCTTTTATTCCAAAAGTAAAAATTTTTACATCATATAATTAAAAATACTTTAATCAAATTAAAAAAGGAACATTATGCCTCTTAAAGAAAATCAGGTAGTAGCAATAGATTTTACTCTAAAAGACAAAGAAGGTAATATTATTGAAGCGACAACCAAGGACAACCCATTTTTATTTATAAGTGGTTCTGAACAAATTTTACCTAAACTGGAAGAAAACATTGGGGAAATGTTGATTGGAAGTAAAAAGACAGTAGTATTGGAACCTGAAAATGCTTATGGAAAGTTTTCTGAATCTGCTATTCAAATAGTCGATCGTTCTGAATTTCCGGAGGGAGCGGATTTGAAAATCGGCATGGGATATTACGCAGACACACCCGACGGCAAACAATTACCATTCACAATTAAGAGTGTTGAAGGAAATGATATTACTTTGGATTTTAATCACCCTCTTGCCGGACAAACTCTTACCTTTGAAGTTGAGTTATTGAATCTTCGAGAAGCAACACCCGAGGAGCTAGCCCATGGGCATGTTCACGGAGCTGGCGGTCACCATCACTAATATTTAAAATATTCAAATTATCTAAAGGCAGCTTTGAACTTTATTAAAGCTGTCTTATTTTTTTAATGAGGATCATTTAATTTCTAAAATTATTTTTCCTGTATTTTTATTGTCCTCCATATATTTATGGGCTTTCGATGCTTCTTTCCAATTAATAACTCTGTCAATTACTGGTTTTAATTTTCCATTATTAAATTTCTCCAGTGCAAACTTGCTAAATTCATTGGTCAGCTTTATCTGATAATCAAGAGTTCTCGAACGTAAAGTCGATCCAATAACTGATAATCTTTTCGAAAGTATTTCTCTCAAATCAAATTCCTCGACTTTCCCGCCGCCAAGGGAAGCTAAAATAATAAGTTTTCCGTCAATCTTTAAACATTCTATATTTTGTTTGAAATATGGGCCTGCAATAAAATCAATTATTATATCTACTCCTTTATTTTTAGTAAAATTTAAAACTTCTTTACCGAAAGAGTAATTTTTATAATCAATTGTTTTTTCGGCCCCAAGCTCCGAACACAATTTATGTTTTTCCTTTGATGCAGTAATTATAATATGTGCCCCAACTTCTTTTGCAAGTTGAATTGCTGCAGTTCCAACACCGCTTCCGCCGGCATGAATTAAAACTTGCTTCTCATGTTCAATTTTACCTTGCCAGACCAAAGATTGATAAGCCGTTAAAAAAACTTCAGGTATTGCTGCCGCCTCAAAAAAATTTAAGTTATTAGGTATCTGCATTGCCATATTTTCATTTATCAAAGCATACTCTGCATATCCTCCGCCTGGTATTAGCCCGAATACTTTATCTCCCTTTTTCCATTTTTTTACATTATTCCCGGTTTCAGAAACTGTTCCTGCAATCTCTAATCCTAGTATCGGGCTGGCTCCTTTGGGTGGCGGGTACTTACCTTTTCGTTGAAGTGTGTCGGCGCGGTTTATTCCGGCAGCTTCAACTTTTACTAGTATTTCTTTATTTGACGGGACAGGTTTTTCATATTTACCTAATTTTAAAACTTCCGGCTCACCCGGAACATCAAAAACTATTGCTTGCATTTTAATATTCTCTGACATTTTTTTTACTCTTTCCTTGTAATTATTATGTTAAACGATATATGATAATTTAATAATTAATGAGTACTGTACATTGATAACACGACAAAAAATAATTCCTCAATTTTTCCAATTAAATAAATTTTGTTAATAAAATATTATATTCTTTTATTCTTAAAGAAATGAATAAAGCTATGCCGATTATAAACAGAACATTTTGTGATAGAGCATTAGACTATTTTTTAAATT
Source organism: uncultured Bacteroidota bacterium (assembly GCA_963710735.1). Lineage (GTDB taxonomy): Bacteria > Bacteroidota > Ignavibacteria > Ignavibacteriales > Ignavibacteriaceae > FEN-1297. The sequence goes on from CAVQBN010000008.1 coordinate 114,854, forward strand.
TTCAATCCCCAAAGAATCTGCCTAACGAAATAAATGTAATGAATCCCTATCTGAATGAAGAGACAAAAACCTTAACAACAAAATTCTACAACAAATATTTTAATGATAACAAGAAAAGAACAGCGGCTTTCGGAATAAATCCCGGAAGATTTGGCGGAGGAATTACAGGCATTTCCTTTACTGATCCTGTAGCTCTTGCAAATTTTTGCGGGATAGAAAATAATTTTAATAAGAAGAAAGAATTATCAAGTGAGTTTATATATTTATTTATTTCAGAATATGGCGGAGCTGCTGAGTTTTATTCAAAATATTTTTTAAGTGCACTTTACCCTTTGGCTTTAATAAAAGATAATAAAAATTATAACTTTTATGATGAGAAAAACCTTTTCAAAATGCTTAAGTCTTCAATAGTCAATTCAATTAAGGCCCATCTAGAATTCGGATGTGAAGAAGATAAGGCTGTTTGTTTAGGGAGGAAAAACTATTTGTACTTGAACGAGATAAATAAAGAGAATAATATTTTCAAAAAAATTATTGTCCTCGATCATCCTAGGTATATTATGCAGTATAAAAGGAAAAGGCTTCGGCAATATCTGAATGAATATTTAGAAGCTTTCCAACATTAAAATATTTTTCAACTAGCAATAGTCAGCAAATCATTTATGACACCATAGGCCGTATCATAAAGGTCGGGTTTTTCTTGCGCAATTGTTAGCGGATGCATTAAATCGGTTTCCACTCTTAAAATAGAACCCGAACCATTTACTGTGGAAAACAAATGATCCGAAGGAACTTCTTCAATTGAAACCCGTGTTTGGAGTTTCTTATCTTTATACCATGCCCTGCAGACAAGTTTAAGTTTGTAACCTCTTTCAATCGCATTTTGAATTTGAGTAAATGTAACGTCTTTGATTCCTTCCCTTTCAACATCAAATGGAGTAATTGTTGCATCCATAAGACTATTCGCCAAAACGGTAATTTTCGCAGCTGCATCCCATCCCTCTATATCATAATCGGGATTAGCTTCTGCAAAACCCAATTTTTGAGCTTCCTTAATTGAATTCTCAAGAGTTTTTCCATCTTCCATTTTTGAAAGGACAAAATTTGTAGTTGAGTTTAATATCCCTGAAACTTCAGTAATCTTACATCCTTTAAGATCATTTCTAAATAAATTAAATATTGGCGTGCCGTCCATTACCGCAGATTCATACAAAAACTTACAATTATATTTAGCAGCCAGTTCAGTTAGTTCTTTAAAGGCAAAAGCTGCCGGGCCTTTATTGGCTGTTACTACATTCTTTCCTCGTTTTAATGCTTCTCGAACGAAAGTAATTGAAGGTTCGCCTTTCTCTTTTATCGAAAGAGTGGAAAGTTCAATTAGTGTATCGTAGTTAAGCTTTTTGACAGCTTCCAATGCGAAAAGCTTTGAATAGTCTTGATGATTCGATGAAAACATTTTTCGTCGTGAAAAATTCTTTAATGCATTTTTCAAATCTATTCCGGATTTATTTACAAGTGCACCGTGACTTTTTGTAAATATTCCTATAAACTTCGGATCAAAGCCTGAAAGATTGGGAAATTTGTTTTTTTCTTTACTAAATATTTCTACCAATTTATATCCGACATTTCCAAAGCCAATTAAAAGAACTTTTGGTGAAGACTTTTTAAGATTATTCATTTAGATTTTCCTTTGACTATTTCTTTAATTCCGGATACTAATCTTTGTACATCATCTTTAGAAGCATATAAAGAAATGCCTGCTCTAACCAAACCGCCTTTTTCTAAAAGTCCCAAAACTTCAATTGCTCTTATTGCATAGAAGTGGCCGTCCCAAACACAAATTCCCTTCTCGCCGAGGAGCTGGCATACATTAGAAGGCTCTATGCCATCAATTGTAAAAGAAACTGTTGGTGCCCTATGTGCGTTTTCAAAAGAAGGGCCATACAGATTAACCCCCGGAATTTTTTTTAATTCATTATATAGAAATTTAGCAAGGTAATTTTCATAACTTCCGATTTTTCCCATTGCCGATACAATCTTTGACCGAAGATCATTGCCTTTACCAATCGAGGCAATATATTCAATTGCGGCACTAACACCGGCAATAGCTGCATGATTAAGAGTTCCAGTTTCAATTCTGTTAGGTGATTTCGGATCCTGCGTTCTGAGTCTGTCTGTTTGCAGTTGATCTAACAGGCCCTCACGTGAATATAAAATTCCGACATGCGGTCCATAAAATTTGTATGCAGAACAAATTAAGAAATCAACGCCTAAAGATTTTACATCAACTGGGAAATGTGGTGCATAATGTACAGCATCAACCAAAAGCCAGGCGCCGACTTCGTATGTAAGTTGTCTTATAAGCTTAACATTGTTTACTGTTCCCAAAGCATTTGATGCAAAGCCCATTGCAACCAATCTTGTTTTCTCATTAATTTTTTTGTAAAAATCTTCGTAATCAAGAGTGCCATCCTGTTTAAGAAGGATTTCTCGTACCACGATTCCATTTTCTCTTAAATTGATCCACGGTGCCCGGTTAGCCTCGTGATCAAGCTGCGTAATTAAGACTTCATCGCCTTTTCTAAAAGATCTCCCGATTGCTTTGCTTAATGAGAAATTAAGCGTTGTCATGTTTGCGCCGAATGAAATGCAATTGCTGTTTTCTGCATGAAGAAATTCTGCGGAAGTTTGTCTTGCTTTTTCTATAACCCCATCTGTCTCTTTTGATGTTATAAAAAATCCGTGTGTATTTGCATTTGAATTTTTATAATAATCTGAGATTGCATCAATTACAATAGCCGGTACCTGGCTTCCGCCGGGACCATCAAGATAAGCAAGTGGATGGCCGTTATATTGTTTTTTTAAAGAAGGGAAGTCTGCTCTAAGTTTTATAATATCTTTGTATAGGTTATTTCCGGATTTCATTTTTAATCTCCCGAGAAATGATTTTTTAGAAATTTTGTAATTACTTTATTTACAAATTTTGGATTTTCAATTGGCGTCATATGGCCGGCTTCAGGTACAATTACAAATTCGGAATTCGTAATTTTTTCTGCTGTTAATTTCATAATCTCCGGAGGAGTTAGTCTATCGTCCTCTCCGCAAATAAGAAGAGCGGGTATTTTTATTTGAGGTAAATAAGATGTTGTATCTGTCCTGCTTAACATCGCAAGCTGACAGCCCTTAACTCCTGCCGGATCAAATTTCATCGATCTATTTAAAACTTCTTTATAGGGAATTTTAATATTATTTATTGAACTTTGGGCAAAACATCCTGGAATAAAATCCCCGACAAATTTTTGAACACTTTCCGTATTTATAGTTTTAATTGCATTTGCTCTTCTTAGTTTTGCTTCGTTATTATCTGCCTCGGATTTGCTATCGCAAATAATTAATCCGCTAAATTTATCCTGCATTCTTTCCATGCATCTAAAAGCTATATAACCTCCCATAGATAAACCGCACAAAATAGGCTTGTCAAGTTTAAGCTCATCTATTATAAAACCAACATCATCTACAAAAGATTCCATGGTAAATTGGCCGTCGCCGGCAGGCGAAGAACCCAGGCCCCGGATATCATAAGATATGCAATGGTATACTGTCTCAAGTTCTTCAACCTGTTTTTGCCACATATTATGATCGTATGGAAATCCATGAATAAATAAAATTCCCTTATTTTGTGGGTTCCCGTTTTGATAAATTGAAATATTATTGTTAATTGTATGCATCGATTTTCAACCTTAATTCCCAAAGTTATTAAATGAATAAAATAAAAATAAGGATAATAGCATGAAAAATATATTTAAATCTATTCTTATAGTTTTTATTTTTCTGGCAAACTTTTCATTTGCTAAAGAGGATTCTACAAAAGTAAACACATGGATTCCTAATGCTGTAGCAGGGCTAAATGTCAGCCAGCTTGCATTAAGCAACTGGACACAAGGCGGTGAAAATTCAATAACCTGGACTTTATCGGGAAACCTTGGTCTAAAATATATTTCGGATGGCTGGATTTTTAGAAATGGTTTGAAGGTTGATTATGGCAGATCAAAACTCGGCGGTAGTGATTTTAAAACTAATGATAATGATTTTTATCTTGAATCGGTTCTTTCAAAAAATATCGGCTGGAAAGTTGACCCTTATTTTAGTAATATAATTAGAACAACTATTGCGCCGGGCTATACTTATCAATCACCCAACCCGGTGGAAATTGCAAACTTTTTTGACCCTGGTTATGTTACTCAAAGCCTGGGATTTGCTTACCAAAGATTAACCGGTTTTTCAACAATGCTGGGTATTGCCGTCCAAGAAGTTTTTGCAAATAAACACACACAGTATACTGACGATCCGACGACAACGAAGATTGAATCATTTAAATTTGAAACCGGATTGCAATCTGTAACTACAGGAAAATTTGTTTTAGATGATAATCTTTTATTAACAAGCAGTCTTACACTTTTTACACGATTTAAAAGTCTTGATGTTTGGGACGTCCGTTGGGATAATGTTATTGTAGCAAAAGTAAATAGCTGGCTGAATGTTAATTTTTCTTATCTATTAATTTATCAGAAAGATCAGTCTTTAACTACGCAAATGAAAGAAGGACTGCAATTAGGTATAGTTTATACACTTTTGTGAGTTAAAGTTCGATTATGTAACAAATTAAAATAAAAAGTCTTTATTTAGCGAATATTTTATTGTGCCGATTAGTACAGATTTTAAATAAAGTTTTTATATTATACATGTAGTAACCTTAAAATAATTAACTAAACTTTATTCCCAGATAGACAGACACTGTATGAAAGTAGCATTCGTAAGTTCAGAGGCAGTACCTTATGCAAAAACCGGGGGATTGGCGGATGTTGCCGGTGCTCTCCCCAAAGCCTTAGAAAAATTGGGCTGCGAGGTAAAGCTTTTTATTCCTAAATATTATTCTATTGATGAATCCAAATTTGGACTTCATTATGATTGGGGAATAGGGGAGATACCAATCAAAATATCTAATCGTACAAGGTCGGTGCATATTTATAAATCAATACTGCCTGGGTCAACGGTAGAAGTTAATTTTATCGACTGCCCTCATTATTTTCATAGAGATCAGTTATACACAGATGGCTTTGATGAAGATGAGCGTTTCATACTTTTTTGCCGGAGCGTAATTGAAACTATACAAAGACAGCAATGGGCTCCCGATATAATTCATTGTAACGATTGGCCCACAGGCCTTCTCCCGATGTATTTGAAAGAAAATTATGCTTGGGATATGTTATTTAAGAATACTGCATCCGTTTTTACAATTCATAATATCGGATATCAAGGAAGATTCTCTACTGAAACACTTAAACATGCCGAAATTAGAAGTGAGCTTTTTTATCCTGATGGTCCTATTGAATTTGATGGCGATGTATCTTTTATGAAGGCCGGTATAAATTTTTCAGATGTTATAAATACTGTAAGTAATACTTATTCAAAGGAAATATTAACTTCCGAATACGGTGAGGGTATGGAAGAGATACTTCAGGAAAGGGAAAAAGATTTATACGGTATTTTGAACGGAGTAGATTATAATACCTGGGATCCGGAAGTCGATAAATTTCTGCCTTATCAATATTCTTTAAATAATTTGGAAAGAAAAAAAAGAAATAAAGAGCATTTGCTCTCAAGTTTTAATTTAAAATTTGATGATAAGATTCCATTAATCGGAATAGTATCGAGGATGGCATTGCAAAAAGGCTTTGATATTTTTGAAGAAGTTTCAAAGGAATTAATGAAACTGGATGCTCAATGGATTATCCTTGGAAGTGGTGAAGACAAATATGAAGAAATGTTTCGAAATCTTCAGAAGCCCAACCCTGAAAAAGTGGCAGTTTATATCGGTTTTAATAATGAACTGTCCCATCTGGTAGAAGCGGGATCGGATATGTTTTTAATGCCTTCGCATTATGAACCTTGCGGATTGAACCAAATTTATAGCCTAAAATACGGGACAGTTCCGATAGTAAGAAAAACCGGAGGCCTGGCTGATACAGTAAGAGACTGGGATGAGTTTTTTAATAAAGGAGAAGAAACCGGAAATGGATTTTCCTTTGATGATTACAATGGAGATTCGCTCCTTAGAACTGTTCGACGTGCGGTGGATTTATTTGATAATAAAAGCATTTGGGAAAAAATACAAGTAAACGGAATGAATGAAAACTTCTCATGGGAAAACTCAGCTAAAAAATATCTGGATGTTTATAATGTTGCTCTGGAAAAAAGATTAACATAATTAACAGCCTCATATTGCAGTAATTTCCTAATTAAAACATTTTTCCATTTCTCTTTTTTTAACCAGCGGTTATTATCGATTGTTATTAATACGAAATAATTTTAGTTTTATCATGAATTTAATTCAAAATTATTTTCAAAAAGGGAAACAACATGGGCAACATTCATACAGCAGAAACAACTTCGGTATCAAAGCAAAGCAATCGTGTTTCTTCAATAGATGCATTCCGGGGATTCACAGTATTATCAATGATATTTGTAATTCAAGTTGCAGGCTACACTAATTTACCCCTTACAATGTCATGGTTCGGAAGCCCGCCTGTTTCAACATTTAAACATGCCGCCGATGCAGTAAATGCTACCACAGGTGTGGGATTAACATTCACCGATCTGGTCGCTCCCTTTTTTGTTTTTATTGTTGGTATGGTTCTTCCGCTAAGCCGAAAAAGAAGAGGCGGGGAATGGTGGAAACATGTCGGTACAAGAACTATAATGCTCATTTTGCTAGGAGTTATTTATATTTCTTTAGCATTAGGTTCGGCAAATTCATGGGGCGGACTATCATATTGGTGGGGAATTTTACAAGCAATTGGTATTGCATATTTTCTCGGTGCTGCCTCAATGATGCTGCCAAAATGGCAAAGAGCAGTGGCTGTATTTGTTATTTTGGGCTTTCATCTTTTTATGTCGATGAATTTTAATTGGTGGCTTCACCTTGGAGATCCCAGTAAAGGATTTTGGACTATTGCAAATTTATCGGGAGACGCTCTGCGTCCTTTGACAGTCCACTGTACGCCCTGGGCATCAATTTCTTACGGGGCAATAACAATAGTTGGAACTATTCTGGGTGAATCATTATTAAGTAAATCTCACACAACCATCATCAGACAGTCTTTAATTATTGGAGCTGTTTTTTGTATAATTGGTTATGTTCTACATAAAATTGATTGGCCGAACTTTGCAATGAATAAAGAAACAGTATCGGCTTCTTACTCATTATTTACTTCAGGCTTTTCTGCACTTACATTTCTTATTTTTTATTTAATTATGGATGTGGCAAAATATCAAAAGTGGGCATGGGCTTTTATTGTCTTTGGTTCTAATGCGTTGCTTGGTTATTTCCTGCAGCCAATAGTTAGAATATTCGTTGATGCTCTTGGTTTTAGATCATACTATGTCGGTTTAAGCGGATGGTATGGAATGTTTATAGGATTAGTTTGGACAGCTTTACTCTGGGTTGTGCTGCTTTGGTGTAATAAACGAAATATTTATTGGAAGATATAATTTATAGATTTAATTATCACCACTTCCCCAAATATTAAAAGGAAGATCTTTTGAAAGATTTAGATTTTAATCCGCATAAATCTACTGAAGAATTCCGAAAAAATTATAAGCTTCACGATCTTGCAGAAACATACGGGAAAAATTTACTTATACAGTGGGGTTTTCGCTTTGATGAATTCGGAAAAGATAATCGGCATGAAAAAGTGTGGGAGAAAGGAGAAGATAAACCGGATTTATTGATCGGATACAAAGATAGGAGGGCTTTTCTCGATTGGAAAGGCAAGCATAAACCTGTATGGATTGTTAACAAAAGAGCAGTTTCATCCTACGAAAGATGGAAGGCCAAATTTAATTTACCAGTTTTTATTTGTTTCGCCGTTTTTGATGAACATAATATGATCTTGAATTTTCATTTTGCATGTTTGGGAAATCATGGTTATGTAAATTCCGGGGAAAAAGAATGGGATAAAAATGATACTGTTGAATTTAAAATAGATTTACCTGTATTTTCAAAACCAAATATCTTAAAATATTTATAGGATGGTATTATCACTTACTGCATTTAATAAATTATAAAACTGGTTTTATGCATTCCGATTTAAAACGATCTTTAGAGAACATATTTAGAACTTCAAATTCTTCGGACGAATTATTTGATACTTTCAGAGTAGCAATAGATCGGAAGATTAAAGATGAAGAATTTTATAAGGTATTATTAAGAAACAGTGCATTATCAATTGATGAAATTTCTATGTTTGCCGGAAAAATTTGTAAAGAGTTTCCGGATATTTCTTATGGTATATTTTTTTGTGTCGGACAGCTGCTATCTTCCATTTCAAGTTATAGCAAACACCATGAGGAAGCACTTCGTTATTATCTAAAATCGGCCTCAAAAGCCCCGCAAGCACACGAGCCTTATTTGGCAATAGCTAAAATGTATAACAACGAATTAAATGTTCCAAGATTTGAGGTTGTTGTGCAAATAATTGCTGATGGAATTACCTTCGTTGACTTTAAAAGTTTCCTTTGCTTTGCTCTTGCAGATCTTTATAAATTAAAAGGCGATGTTGAAAAAGAACAAAATTATCTGACGCTCGGTGAATTATATCAGCAGGAAGGAAAGTAAAAATCTTATCCGTAAAATAATTAGTAATAGTAGCCGATAGAAAAGTAGAAAAAAGTATCGCCCCAGCTAATAGGATTACCGGGAAGATTTTTCACAAATAAAAAGCTTTTGCCAACAGAAAAATCTGCCGGTCCGATAGGTGTATCAAAGGATAGGGTGGTACCGATACCGTGCCGTAAATCTTTAAAACGAATTTCTTCCTGTTCCCCCCATGCATTACCAATATCATATCTCAGTTTAATATATGTATCGAAGAAAATTTTAATTGGCAATTCGTAACGATATTCCAGCGAAGCTAAAAATATTTGTCTTCCTCTAAACTCATTATCGCGCATACCGAAAAATGAATTTTGACCCCCAAGAGAATATTGTTCGCTCAACGGGAGGGTCTTATCCGCAAATCCCATCATAAATCTTGGAGAAAAAGTGCTGACCCCGTCAAATGTAAAGTAACTTTTATAATCGAAATTAATATTAGTAAAACCTATATTACCCCCCAGAATTTTTTGAGCGGACTCGTAGACACCTTTGAAGTAAAAGCCTTTACGCGGGTATGGATAACGGTCTTGCGTATCGATAGTAGAGCTGGCACTTAAACTTACAATTTTTGTTTTGGACGGCAGTATATTATATGGGTCCGTTTTGGGGGGAAGGGGAGTAACTATTTGCAGGTTATGAATTTCATCCATCTGATATTTGCCTTCGAATATTAAATTTCCGAACCGCTGCACCTGAGTACCTAAAGAGATTGAACCGCCGTAATAAAGTTGTCTGTATTCACCGTTTGATATCCTTGAAAATTTAGCTGTTGAAGTTGAGGGCGCATCGACATAAGAATATACATCGTTAAATTTGTAAAAAGCATTAATCTTATAAGTAAAATATGTATTGAAAATCCTGTTTGATTTATGTTCCAGTATATAAGCCCTGTTTCTTGTTCCTCCAAATAACAGAAGGCCAAGTTCAGTGCCGCTTCCGAAAAGATTTTCATCAACTAAATCCAAACTTAATTGCACTTTATTTTCATTGTCGGCTCTAAATCCTACCCTGAGTAAACTGGAAGCCTTTTCCCTTACGTGAATTGTTAAAATATTTGTGCTCTTATTTCGTTTAACCGTTAAATATATTTCATCAAATAAACCTGTACTCCTTAAATTTACTAAACCCTGTTTAATGCCGTTATAGTTAAAATAACCACCGGTATCTATAGGTACTTCCCTGGTAATTATTGTATTGCCAGTATATTTGTTACCCTCTATATTTATTTTATCTATTCTTCCTTCATCAAACTTAAGATTAAGAATTCCTGTGTCATTATTGAAATTTACTTTTTGAAGTTCTGCCAGAGAATATCCCTCTTGTCTGTATAGATTAATTATCTTAATTATTTTATTTTCTATTACGTTAGGATTGTATGGTGTGTTAATCAAATTTGATATAATAGAGTGAACTGATTGCTTGTTAATTAATGTAACCCCCTCAATATGAACATCTTTTATTAATGGATTTAACTCCGAAATAATTCGTAAAGTTGAATAAGTTGGATATTGAACTATTTTAGCTTTTAAATTTTTATAAATTCCTGATGAATAAAGCGTGGACAGATCAGTTAAAATTTGAATGTTGGAAACAGAATCGTGCATGGAATATTCCTGCAGTAACGGCATTTCAATTTTAGATGCAGAGCTGTCGATTAAAACATTTTTTACATAAAATTCCTTAACGTTTAAGTCTTTGCGAAAACAAGAGTCAATCTGAGATTTAATTTTGTTTATCTTCGGCAGCGTTGCATCATATCCTTTTTGAATAATTGAATTCACATTAGAGAAATCACTTAGGCTAATATCATCTAGATTTGGAGTTATTACTGCGTTGGCATCTTTCAGCTGAGATTGGTTAAGTTTTTTCATTGGGATGCTTACTACTTGATCAGCAACTTCCCAGGGCAGAGAAAGCTCCGACTGAGTATGCAATGGGCTTGTGGTGTTTACAGCAATTATATATTGGCCGCCAAGATTTTTTGCAATTTTCACCGGAATATTTGCTACCAGGCCGCCGTCTACTAATGTTAAAGAATCTATTTGTATGGGAGATAGGAAAAAGGACACACTTGAACTAGCTCTCATTGCTTCGCTTAAAGAACCGCTCCCTAAGATTACGGGGTTCCCGTTTACTAAATTAGTGCAAACGGCCCGGTATTTTCCTTTCAATTCATCAAAGCTGGAATCTACATGAATAGGAGCCTGGAATACAAGTAGATTTAAAAAATTAGAAATTTTCTGTCCGCCTCTAAGAGAAGTTGGAAGGATAGGTGTCAAACCTTTAAGTCTTAAAGCAAAAATTGCTTTATCTTCTGTTATTTTCTGGTCAACAAACAAATCTCTTCTATTAGTTTCTCTATCGGAGGCAAGCAGCATATCCCAATCTGTATTTACTGCAATGGAATCTATTTGAGGAATACTATAGCCGGCTGAATAAAGTCCGCCTACAATACTTCCCATGCTTGTTCCGGCAATTATATCGAAATGGATATGCGCTTCTTTGAGGGCTTTCAAAACACCAATTTGCGCAAGGCCTCTTGCGCCGCCGCCGCTTAATGCTAGAGCAACATTCGGCATCGATTCGGGTACTCTTTCGGTTAATCCAAATGGAAGATTTTTTACTTTATATTTAACTGATAAGGTATGAGTTGTTTGCGCAAATGATATTGAAATGAGGAAAGGTAATATTCCGAAAATTATATTCTTGAAGTTAATCATGTATGTAAAAAAATGTATTCTGCCTGTAAACTGCAAATTTATTTACAGGCAATTAAAATACATTGCTGTTTACTTTTTTTTCCGCTGCTGTGTTTTTGCATTTTGCTCAGCTGCTTCCATCATCTTAGTCATAAAACCCTTTTTCTTCTTAGGATTCTTTACTGGCTGTAACTCCATACCATTTTGTTTATGGTTTATATAGTACTGCTGTGCTATTGAAAAAACATTGAACATGAAATAATACAAGTTCAAACCTGCCGGGAAGCTCATAAATAGTAATGTTAGGAATATAGGCATTACATAAACAAGAGCTTTCTGTTTTGGATCTTGAACTGTCATTTTTTGCTGTACAAAGGTAGCAATACCCATCAGAACTGCTAAGCCGCTTATTTGATCAATACCAAAGAATGGCAATTTGAAAGGCATTTGATAAATAACATCGGGCCTTGATAAATCTGTTATCCACCAAACGAATGGCTGCTGTCTCAGCTCAATTGCTATTTTTAAGAAATCCCATAAAGCAATAAATATTGGCATCTGAAGAATTAATGGTAAACATCCGCCGGCCGGGTTAACGCCGTAAGTCGAATAAAGTTTCATCGTCTCTTTATTTAGCTTTTGAGCGTCATCTTTATACTTCTCTTTTATTTCCGCAATCTTAGGCTGAAGCAGCTGCATCTTTTTCATTGACTGATAGCTTGACTTTGTTAGAGGATACAGCACTAGCTTTATAATCAATGAAAAGACAATTATAACCAGTCCATAATTAGGTATAAATAAGTGAAGGAAATTAAATAATGGGAGTAGAATATAAACTGCAATCGGACGAATTAAAAATTTAAAGAAGGTTCCGAATTCAACAATCTGTTCAAAATTGTGTCCGTATTTATTTAGAATATTGTAGTCTGCCGGACCAATATAAATTGTAAAATCTTTCTTTTCCAGACTTGAATTATTGAAAGGAAGAATAAGCCGGATATTATAATAGGCTCTTTCCCCATTATTTTTATATGCAACCTTGGTACCTTCAATATAAGCTCCATCTACTTGTGAAGGATTTTGAGGCGCAATTATCGCTGCAAAATATTTATCTCTTACTGCAACCCAATCAACTCTTCCGTTAAAATCTTTTTCAACTTTTTCACCGTTCTTACTTGCTTCAACAACCACGTGATCGCCGCCGTAGAAAACGCTTGCGTTTGAATATAAAGCTTCATCGACAGAATTTTCTTCTACAAAGCGCAAACCTTTATGCCAAACAAAATCTATATCATTATTACTGATAAGATCTTCCATCCCGACCATTTTAAGCTCGCATTTCATGCTGTATTTATTCCCGTAAAAGATGTACTGCTTTTCAATATATCTTTTGGAATCTACGTTCAGTCGATACGAAATTACGAGTGAATCTTTCCCGGTAATTTTATAATAAGATTTCTTTGTACTAGAAGAAAAATTCAGATTGGAAGTATTTATAGCCTTACCGTCAGCAGAAATAAAAGATAAATCTGGTCCGCCGCCCTGCGGATAGTTTATCAATTGAACATGATTTTCATAAAAATCTTTATTTCCCTTTGTATCGGCGGAATACCAATTCTTATAATCCTTTAAAAAGTATTTTTTAATATCTCCGCCTTTACTGGATAATTCCAATCTAACCAGGTCGTTATCAATGGTAATTAATTGTTCCTTTTGTTTGGAGATAGAAAAATATTTACCATAATTCAGAGTATCGGAACCGGTTTTAGAAGCGATAGACTTCTTCTCTGTTTCCCGGACACTTTTTGGTAAAGGTTTATTTTTCTCTGTTTTGGCTAGGGTGTCTTTTACAACTTGAGTTGTGTCGATAGGTTTTGTTTGTTGTTCTCCTGGTTTTGGAGAATTAAGATAGAGCCAAAGAACTAATATTGCCCCTATAATTATAAAAGCTATTGTAGTTTGTCTGTCCATTTAGGTTCCATTATTCAACGGGGTCGTAGCCCCCTTTATTAAAAGGATTACATCTTAAAATTCTCCACACTGCCTTGGCCCCTCCCTTAAATATACCATACTTGGTAAAAGCCTGTACAGCATATTCGGAACAGGTGGGGTAAAATCTACATGACGGCGGAAAAAGAGGCGAAATAAATTTTTGATACAATTTTATTATAAATACAAACAGTCTCCACATTACAAAGTGCTTCTTAACTTTATCATTAAATCCACAACACTGGGCATTATATCAATTAACACTATATTTTTGTTATTTTTTTCGTTAAGAGAATTAGGTGAAAAAACTATCTTAAGCAAAATATTTTTTTTTGAGCAGATTTCAAGTAAGACTTCTTTATTTAATCTGTAGGATTCTTTAACCAATCTTTTAATTCTATTTCTCCATACAGCTATACCTAATTTTTTACTTACCGCAACCGCAATGCGAACCCCTTTATTTTTATCTTCCTTTTCAACAATATAAACGGCCTTCATTACCTTACTTGATGAATAAATGAAGCTGCCCGAACTAAATATTTTATCGAAATCTTTTTTGCTTTTTATTCTTTCTTTAGCAGAAAGGCCATAGCGTTTCAAAGGGACTATTTCTCGTCGCTTACTGTTAGTTTTTTTCTTCCCTTAGCTCTTCTTCTTGCAAGAACTCTTCTTCCGTTTTTAGATTTCATTCTTTCTCTAAAACCGTGCTTATTTTTTCTTTTCCTATTACTCGGCTGGAAAGTCCTTTTCATATTATACTCCTTTAATCAAAAAGACTACAAAATTAAATAATATTGGACAAATTTACAACATAATAATTACGATTTATCGCTTCCCGTTAATGTAATGTAAAAATATTTTAATTTTTTTAAGAATTAATTTGCACTACAGAGATTTAGTTCCTATTTTTTATCCGGGATAGGTGACAAAAAATAGTGTGAATATAATGTGGACAACTATTTTCCGTGAAAATGTTTCACAATCAAAACTCTCCCCAAAAACTTTCTTTGAATTATATTTTTTGTGAATAATTTAAAAAGAAGCGCCTAAGTAATTGTAAATAAACGAATTACGGGGCGATATTTAATGTTGGCAAGATGTTAATAACTTTTTGAATGCTTACAATTTACATTAAAAATGATAACATTTTAATAATTTTTAAAATTTTCTAATGTTAATAAGTATGTATGAAAGATTCTCTATTTGCTGAAAGACAATCTGTTCAAGAGCCTGTTACTGTTTGGAGAGAGTGCCTAAAAACTATTAAAGACAATGTAACCCTTATGACATATAATACCTGGTTTATGCCAATTAAACCGGTGGGGTTAGAAAATTATACTCTAAAAGTACAGCTTCCTAGTCAATTTTTCTGGGAATGGATTGATGAACATTATAATACCCTGATAAACAAAACAATTCATGAAGTTCTTGGAAGCGATGCCAAACTTGCATATGTAATTGCCGAAGAAAAAGAACTTGAAGAAAAGGATATTTCTTCCGAAATTGAATCCGCTCCTATTCAGCAAAAACCAGTTGCACAAAACAAACCGCAGCAAGAATTTGAATCTTATCTTAATCCAAGATATACTTTTAATAATTTTATTAAAGGAGAAGGAAACCAATTAGCAAGAGCTGCTGCCGGAGCAATTAGCGATAATCCGGGAGGTACGTCATTTAATCCCTTATTTGTTTACGGCGGCGTTGGTTTGGGTAAAACTCATTTGATACAAGCTATAGGCAATAAAATTCAGCAAAATTTACCCGAGAAAAGAGTAATTTATCTTTCTTCAGATATTTTTACAGTGGAATTTGTTGAAGCAATTCAATCTAATAAAGTAAATGAATTTTCCGGCTTTTACAGGAAAATGGATGTGTTAATTATTGATGATATCCAGTTTTTAATCGGTAAAGAAAAAACACAAGATTTGTTTTTCCATATCTTTAATACTTTGCACCAATCCAGGAAACAAATAATACTTTCAAGCGATAAGCCCCCAAAAGATCTTAAGGGATTGGATGAAAGATTAATTTCCAGATTTCAGTGGGGATTAACTGCCGATATTCAACCGCCTGATCTTGAAACCAGGATTGCTATTCTAAAGCGGAAATCCGAAGATTACGGAATGGCGATATCGAATGAAATCCTTGAATATATTGCTAATAATATAACCTCAAACATCAGAGAACTGGAAGGCTGTTTAATTAAGCTGCTCGCTAATGCATCCCTAAATTCAAAGGATATTAATCTCGAGCTGGCAAAGAAAACAGTTAAAGAAATTGCAACTGATAGAAAAGTAAATATTAATATTGAAAGCATAACAAAGGTTATCTGCGATTATTTCAAGATAGATGAAAATAAAATACGTGATAAAACAAGAAAAAAAGAAATTGTAATGGCCAGGCAGATTGCAATGTATCTTTCCAAGGAAATGACAAAATCATCGTTAAAAACAATCGGGCTGCATTTCGGCGGTAGGGATCATTCCACAGTAATTCATTCTTGTACGTCTATTGAAACTTCTAAAGATTCTGATAAAAAATTAAAGGATATAATTGATACTTTGAGGAATACTATAGAATTAACCTGTTCGTAACAAATTGTATTAAATTAAAACCTTTAGGGGTATTTTCAAAATAATTTTCCAAATGTTAATTCTGTAGAAACAATCTACATCCGGATTATCAGTACAATATTTATAAATAACAATTACTTTTAGACAGCCTCTGGAAGGTTTAAATAAATTTAAAAAATTTGTATATTGGAAATAGAATTTAAATTATATAAACCTAGAATTAAATAACGGGCAATGTTAATGGGGATCGAGCCAGAATTTCTTAAATACTAAAAAAATCTTTTTTGTTTAGTCGTTTCTTAATAATTAGTATTTATACTCTCAAAATTTAGTAAGTGCATTAAATTTATGTTTAAAACAGAAATAAAATACGGAATTATTTCCGGGCTATTTATTTGCGGTTGGCAGTTAATTGAATATTCTCTTGGTTTCCATACTGATAAAATGCACATAGGTGAATACACTACCTATTTTGTAATTATTATTCCTTTTATTACTCTTTATATGGGAATAAAAGAAAAAAGAGATAGAATTAATGGCGGCCATATTTCTATCGGACATGGTATAAGGACGGGGTTAATGATTTCCTTAATAGCAACAATAATTATGGCTGTTTTTTTAATTGTCTATTATAATCTAATTAATCCTGATTTCTTTGAGATCGGCATCGCCTATCAAAAAGAAAAACTTATGGTAAGGGGAAGGACTAGCGAGGAGATTGCTTTAGAGATGGGTAATTTAAAATCCATGTTTAGCTTCGTCAATCGATTCTTATTCGGCACCCTCGGCATAGTAACCAGCGGATTTATCATTTCCATAGCTGTTTCAATGTTCTTAAAGAAAGATTCAAATAGGACTTTGTCAATTTAGCTTGAGGATAAATATCATGGTAAGCAGATCAAATGTAAATGATTTTCTCTCGTTAAGGAATTTAGCGGTAGTTGGTGTTTCAAGAAGCGGAAAGAAATTCGGTAATTCCGTTTTTAAAAAATTGAAAAATAAGGGCTACAATGTATTCCCGGTAAATCCCGGTGCTTCGGAAATTGAAGGCGAACAGTGCTATGCTAATTTAAAATTGCTCAGCGGTAAAGTTGACGGCGCTGTTTTTATCGTTCCGCCGTTTGAAACTGAAAAATTAGTTGTAGAAGCAAACTTTGCCGGAATAAAAAATATATGGATGCAGCAGGGTGCCGAGTCAAAGAGCGCAATTTCTTATTGCGCGAATAATAATATTAACGTCGTTTATGGAGAATGTATTTTAATGTTTGCTGAACCTGCTGCCTTTTTTCATAGGGCTCACAGATTTGTTAACGGAGTTTTTGGAAGACTTCCCAGGTAGTAATTTTTCATTATTTATTTTGCAAAAAATTAGTCGTTATCCCCCAACTCCGCTAGCGATGACAAGATTAGAAAAATAAATAGTATTGTAAATTAGAACACCAAAAAAAATCAATTATTATAGCCCCGCCTAAAAATCTTAATTACTGAAGTTGTGTAATTCCTACCTTTAACTCTTTCAGCGTCTTTTTGAAGATTAATGTTCCTGAAAGGGTCTAATAATTTAACAGATGGCATCGTCCGCGGTAATAGATCTAAAGGGATAAACGCACCATGAAGAGGTTCAATAATGCATGTTACGTAACTTCAGTTAAATACGATTTCATTTAAATATTTTTATTGAATTAAAGTTTTCTTATAGTATTTTAGTAATAAATGTTTTCGGAAGATAGCTTTATTAAATTTTTTTCATCAATAATTAAATTGATATGAATTCTTTCGAATGGAGTAACGAACTTAGATTTATTGTTGCCTTAGCCCTTGGCTTTCTTATAGGCTTGGAAAGGGAAAGTTCAAGCACCGAGCATAAGGGGAAGGTTTTTGCGGGTGTTCGAACCTATACAATAATCAGCTTACTTGGTTTTGGATGCGGCTGGTTATTTCGTATAAATGTAACTATGGCAATCCCGGTCGGGATGCTTTCTATAGCTGCACTTGTAGTTATGGAATATCTTGGTAAACTTAAAGAAGGAAGGGTCGGCTGGACGAGTGAAGTTTCAGCTCTTCTTACATTTATAATAGGCGCTTTATCCTTACTGGCAGATGTTTGGGTTGCAATGGCGCTTGGCATTACAACAACATTTCTTCTTTCCGAAAAAGCTGAACTGGAAAGTTATGTAGAGAAATTAAATAAATCCGAGTTTCTTGCCGTACTAAAATTTTTAGTAGTAACTCTTATAATTCTTCCCGCACTTCCCGATAAAGACTTCACACAATTCAATTTAAATCCGACTCATATATGGCAGATAGTTGTAATGGTATCTACAATCGGGTTTGTCGGTTATTTCCTGATGAAGAAATTCGGCGGTAAAGTAGGTTTATGGGTATCAGGCTTAATGGGCGGAATGGTTTCAAGCACCGCTGTTAGTATTGCTGTGGGCAGAATTGCTAAAAACAATCCTGAGCAGGGAAGCAATGCACTGCAGGCATCAATTCTCGCAAGCAGTATTATGTATTTAAGAATTCTTGCGATTATATGGATAATAAATCCGGGCATCATCCACGAATTGTGGTGGAAGCTTGTAATTTTAACAATGATTGGTGTAGTTATTGCTTTTACAATTAAACCGGCTGCACAAAAGCCCGGGCAGCATCAGGTATCAACATTACAAAATCCCTTCGAAATTAAACCGGCGATAATCTTTGCAATACTTTTTGTTTTACTTTCGGTAATTACAATATTAGTAAAAAAGTTTTTGGGAAATGCCGGTCTAATAATTCTTTCTGCGGTAGTAGGCGTAACTGATATTGATCCTTTCATTTTATCACTCGTCAGGCAGTCACAGCCGATAGAACATATAATAGTCTCTGCTATTATTGTTGCGATGATGAGTAACACCATTATAAAAGCAATCTACTTTGCGGTGCAGGCCAAGCATGAACAAAAGAGGACATATTTGCTTTACGGAATTTGGGCTTTGCTGCACATCCCGATTATACTTCTATAATTAATAAAATAACTATTTTCTAATGTTACGTAAATCTTTTATCTAACTTTTTCAGGGTAGTTTAATTATTTAATATTTTTTTATATCGGGACGTTGTCCCGACCTTGAATATCTGACGCTTTTGGCATAGCCATTCCTTTGGCACAGCGTCATTTTGAATATTAATGTCCATGAAAGGGACTAATATTATAGCCGGAGGCATCGCCTCCGGAAGTATGCAGAAAAGATTTGTGAACCCTGAAAGGTTTCAATAATTCGTCTTGAGTACAAAATTTCTTATCCTGGAGTAATGATATAAAAAAAAATATTTTTCAAAAGAAGTAAATAATCCTGAAAGACTGATATAAAAAGGAGTTTTTATCTTAGCCTAAGGTTAGTTGATAAATAAATTCTGCAAGTAGTTATCACAAAAAATCTAATAAGTAATTTCAACATGCCGGAACAATTAATCTTTAAAATAGTTCTTTCTAATTACAAAAATATTTTATAGATTCCATTTAATTATTTAGCTAACAACAATCCAATTCGGGAATAAATTAGCGGGGAGGCTTTATGAGCGCAGTTGTAAAGATTGAGCATTGGGCCGATCAACACCATCCTAAATGGTTAGAATATTTAAGGATTTTACTCGGAGTAATATTAATAGCAAAAGGGATAGCCTATGTTGTTAATAAAGAGCAAGTAATTAATATGATTGAAAGCAGTCAATACTGGGTAGTGCATTATGCAATTGCACATTATGTAATAGGCGGTTACATTGCTTGCGGCCTGGCTATTGCCCTCGGGTTGTTTACCAGGATTGCTGTTATGTTCGAAATTCCTGCCCTTCTTGGTTCAATGTTTTTTTTAGATTTACATAAAAATCTCTTTGCTTTGAATTCACAGATTATATATTCGGTTTTAATATTTGCACTTTTATTATTCTTTTTACTTTACGGCCCGGGAACTCTATCGTTTGATTACTATATTCAAAAGCATACAGATAAAAATTACGATTTACGCTGAGGGTTGTATAAATAATAGAAATCATCATTTAAGTGAATTAAAACATGGAACTCCTAATGGAGTTCATTTATGGTTAATCTCAGCCTTGTTACAATTATATGACTCTTAACGGAGTCAATTAAAAACTCCGGAGGAGTTTTATGTTTGTAAAATAGAATAAATTAGTAAGCATCAGCACTCCACTAGGAGTGCAATGTTAATAAAGTTATAATAAATTGTAATATAATTAAACTTCATCTTCTACTTAAATCTTTTAAATAATGTACAGCAAGACAAACCAATCCTATTGAAACTTCTGCTTAATATTTTCATTAAAACTTTCTGCAGTTCTTAAATGGTGTGCCTCATCATAACCTCCGCATCTTTACTTTCATATATTACGTCAAAACAGCATGTGATGAACAGATTTTATTGTTAATAATATTGATGTAAGGAGGAATTATGAACGCGGTTGCAAGAATAGAAGACTGGGGCGATCATCATCATCCGGTGTGGATGGATTATTTAAGAATTATTTTAGGTGTTATTTTAATTATAAGAGCTTTTTCCTTTGCCGGGCATCAGGCTGTAGTAACAAATTATCTATTAAGCCATAGGTTAGAGTATTTAACTTTTATGGGTGCTCAGTATCTAATCCTGTTAGGGATTGGCGGAGGAATTTTAATTACGCTCGGTGTTCTTACCCGCTTTGCTGCTTTAGTTGAACTTCCCATCGCTGTAGCCTCATTATTTTTTGTAAGTATTCCTAACGGACTTACAATTTTTAATACCGATTTAATTATTTCTATTGCGGTTCTTTTTCTGTTATTATTTTTTCTTATTTACGGCTCGGGCCCGTTTTCTTTTGACAGATATATAAACACACATGACGATATTTAATATTTCTATCAACTTGTCATTTCGGCTTTTGCACAACTGTCATTCCGACCGAAGGGAGAAATCTCCCCCTGTAAATTATTCACCCCATTCTAAATTTTTTTAAGACAAACCCAGCCTCCTAATTATCGCCGTGGTCCGTCATTCCTTTCATCTGCATCATCATCTCTTTCATCGACCGTGTAGTAAATCCTTGTGCCTTTCCCGGAGGAGTAAATTTTCCTGCCGGCGGATTTTCCTTGGAAATCTTAGTAATCTCCTGAATTTCTATATTCGATCCGTTCATGCTGCTGTTATAAGTTTTTACCACAATAGGAATCTTGCCCGGCAGAAGTTCCCATTCATCTTTTTCTTCGTCGCCGCTCGAAGGGAAAAGTGATTTCATTTTTTGTGTTGCGCTTGCAACATGTTTGGATAGACCTTTGCTGTCATCTGTTGCCCAAATCATCATAATATTATCGCCGTGCTCAACCAGGTACTGTTTGCAGTTGAATCCGTTTATGTTCTTTTCCTTGCCTGTAAATTTAGCTTCCGCACCTGGCTGTGACTTTTTGTTTGCCTCTGCTTCTTTCATCTGTTTTTGCAGTTCCGGGGAAAGCTTCTTTGTCATTTCTTTGCTGGCAGCTTCCGCATTCTTCTGCATTTCTTCCATGTCCTTATTTGACATTTCCATTACGGTTTTCCTCGGCCACATAACAAGATAAACCATCCCTTTTTTTGCGTTTGCTATCGTTGATGATTTTTCGCCTTCGGGTGAAAAACTATCCACAGCAAAATTATTTCCGTCTAAATAAATTGTAGATTTAGTAACCTTGCTCTTTGCGCTGCCCTTTGTTTTATCCGGCATCAATTTATTATCCGGAAGATTCAAAAAGTATTCAGCTTCTTCGGTACTATTTGTAAACTCTTTATCTGCGGGCATCATATTGTCTGAAACCGGGATGCTGTACTCGGTTTGTTGAATTACATACTGAGCCTGTGCCGGCAGGATAAATAGAAATAGGAAGAATGCTGATGAAAGTATTTTAAAAGATTTCATTTTTCTCTCCTGTTAAAGAATAAAGAATTTTTAATAATTAAAATGAAAAGCAATATAATATTATTGACAAATTTATTTATTCAATCCGCTTTTTAAACAAATTAAATAATAGATTATATAAATTCAACCTTGTAAAAAATCCGCCGTAATAGGGCTTAATTAGTGAAAGATTTTAAGTTATGAATAAAAATTAAAAAAAAGCATCGGTTAATAACCGGTTTTGAAAATGCGGCAATTTTCATTAATTTTGCCCCGCACCCATAGCTCAGTTGGTAGAGCATCTGACTCTTAATCAGCAGGTCGCCGGTTCGAGCCCGGCTGGGTGCACTAAAAGTGCGAAAACAGTTCATTTTCGCGGATCTTTATTTTCCAACCATTTTAAAAATGCCTTTCCCAACGGCCGTCCGATAAAAATTAGAAGCAGAAATACTACAACTATACTCATAAGTTATTATTTTTAGTTTTTTTTGCAGCCTGTACCACAAATAGTCCAACTGATAACATTATCATCGTTAAAAATATTGTATGCAAGCTTGGTACTAATAGGGGTAAAAATGAAACGATCAATAATATTATAATGTTGAGAACATAATGCAATTTTCTAAAAACGAAATAATAAAGTGAGGTCAATAACAATGCTGCGAGAATAAGAAGACCGAAAATTAAAAACAAAATATAGCTCCCATTATTTACAGAAAATATAATTAAAGATAATTACAAGAAAATTTTCTTAATTAGTACAATTTTAAGAACTTATATAATTGAATTTTGAGAATATTATACAACATATACTATCAGAAATAATATTATTAAAAAAAAGTTTAATTATGTATTTATACTTTCTAATTGTTCACTCAATTGATGTATATTTTTAAAATTTATTTTATCGTTCATTCCTAATATATTTTCATTAAAAAATCGACTCTTTATTTCATTAGAGAATTTTTTATTTAATGAAGTAATTTGATATGAAATTTCAGGCATAATAACATCTTGAACAATTTTTATCACCACATTATCAATTATATCAGCTGCATATAAATTAATCGTATATCTTAGTCTGATTTCTTTTTTTATATGCTAAAATACTTGAAATACCAGCACCTACTACCGCTATAGGTAATCCAACTCCAGTTAATGCCATAGGTAAAGTTACGGCTGCAGCAG
>CAVQBN010000009.1:0-47339 GCA_963710735.1 uncultured Bacteroidota bacterium
AATTAACTGAAGATCAAAAAATACCTGACTACCTGACTGAGCTTGGGGAAATTACACAAGTACCTAATGCTAACATCATTAAGCTTCCGAATATCAGTGCATCTATTCCGCAGCTTCATGCCGCAATAAAGGAACTGCAGGAAAAAGGTTATAATATTCCGGATTATCCAGATGAACCGAAAAATGAAGAAGAAGCTTCTCTTAAAGCAAGATACGCAAAAGTGCTGGGTTCTGCGGTAAATCCTGTTCTGAGAGAAGGCAACTCTGATAGACGTGCAGCAGCTTCTGTAAAAAAATTCGCACAAAAAAATCCTCATAAAATGATGAAACCTTGGCCGCAGTCAGGATCTAAAACTCGTGTTGCTCATATGAATCAAAAAGATTTTTACGGTTCTGAAAAATCAATTACTCTTGATGCTGCCGATGTAGTTAAAATTGAATATGTTGACCAGAATGGAAACGCAACCACTCTTAAAGAAAATCTGAAACTTTTGAAAGGTGAAGTAATTGATGCATCGGTAATGAATGTTAAAGAGCTTAGAAAGTTTTATTCTGAGCAGATTGAAGCAGCCAAAAAAGATAACGTTCTCCTTGCCCTGCATCTTAAAGCCACAATGATGAAAATTTCGGATCCGATAATGTTTGGACATGCTGTATCCGTCTATTATAAAGATGCGCTTGAAAAACATGCAGAGACTCTTAAAGAAATCGGTGCGAATGTAAATTACGGATTGATGGATATTCTTGAAAAATTAAAAAAGCTTCCGGAAGAAAAAAGAAAAGAAATCGAAGCTGATATTAATAAAGTATATGAAAGCCGTCCGCAGCTTGCAATAGTTGATTCGAGAACCGGGAAAACGAATCTTCACGTTCCAAACGATATTATAGTAGATGCTTCCATGCCGAACGTAGTCCGTGACGGCGGTAAAATGTGGAATCTTAAAGACGAACTTCAGGACTGTATTGCAATGATACCCGACCGTTGTTATGCCACCATCTATGAAACGATCATCGAAGATGCAAAAGCAAAAGGCCAGTTTAATCCGGCAACAATGGGTGCGGTATCTAATGTCGGATTAATGGCTCAAAAAGCCGAAGAGTACGGTTCGCACGATAAAACATTTGAAGCCAAAGGCAACGGAGTAATTCGTGTGGTTAATTCTGCAGGGAAAACTTTGCTTGAGCAGCCGGTTGAAACAGGTGATATTTTCAGAGTGTGCCAGGCTAAGGATGAACCCATAAAAGATTGGGTAAAGCTTGCAGTAAACAGAGCAAAAGCTTCCAATACTCCGGCAATTTTCTGGCTTGATGAAAAAAGAGGTCATGATAAAGAAATTATTGCGAAGGTTAAGAAGTATCTACCGGAACATGATACTAAAGGATTGGAAATAAAAATTCTTGAACCTGACGAAGCTATGAAATATACTTTGGAAAGAACAAGAAAAGGACTTGATACAATTTCGGTTACAGGAAATGTGCTTCGTGATTATCTCACAGACCTGTTCCCTATTCTAGAATTAGGCACAAGCGCAAGAATGCTTTCGATAGTTCCGTTGTTAAAAGGCGGCGGATTATTTGAAACCGGTGCAGGCGGTTCCGCTCCAAAACATGTGCAGCAGCTTGTTAAAGAAAACCATTTAAGATGGGATTCGCTCGGTGAATACTGCGCACTTGTTCCTTCGTTAGAAATGATTGCCGATAAATCAGGAAATGCTAAAGCAAAAATTTTAGCTGAGACACTCGATTCCGCAATCGGAAAATATCTTGAAAACGGAAGAATGCCTTCAAGAAAATCCGGTGAAATTGATAACCGAGGAAGTTCATTCTATCTTTCTCTCTACTGGGCAGAAGCATTAGCAGAGCAGGATAAAGATCCGGAAATGAAAACCCGTTTCTCAAAAATCGCAAAAGAATTAAAAGCTAATGAAGAAAAAATTTCAAAGGAATTAATTGCAGTTCAGGGCAAGCCGGTGGATATCGGCGGTTATTATCTGCCTGATGATAAGAAAGCTACAGAAGTTATGCGGCCGAGTTCGGTATTCAATAAAATTATTGATGAAATGTAAAACCAAATTATAATCTAAATTGGTATTTGCTTATCAACGGATAGAGATAATTTCTTTATCCGTTTTTTATTTTCAAATACATCATTATTCATTTTTTAATTTTGTCAAATCCAAACCAAAATCCCACAAACGTTTTCTTGCGTTTTTATCGTAAGCCTGGGAGTCTGCTCTTGCTTCGGATTTAACATTAAAATATTTTCCGGTAACGTTACTTAACTTTGGTGACGTTGCAAGATATACTTCGGCATCGGCACCAGACTCCGGTTTCCCCCACGGTTTAATGTTCGCATTCCGCACCATATTTGTGTCTAAATAAGTTCCGGGATGTAAGCTGTTTACGGTTATATTTTCATTTTTAAGCTGCTCGGCTAAATCAATAGTAAACATTATTAAAGCTAATTTACTTTTCCGGTAAGCATCTACACCGTCAAAATTCTTTTCCGACATGATATCATCAAAATCAATCGGATACTGACCGGCTGAACTTACATTAACTATTCTTGACGGAGCCGCATTCTTTAAAGCAGGCAGCAGAATTCTTGTAAATAAAAACGGAGCTAAATAGTTCACCGCAAAACGAAGTTCATAACCATCTTTGCTTTTACTGAAGTCATCAAATCCGACACCGGCATTATTTATAAGTACATCAATTGTTTTATACTTTGTTAAAATCTCTTCCGCCAATTTTTTTACTTCTTTTAAAGAAGAGAAATCAGCAGTAAATCCATCAATGTTTTTATTACCGGTTTTTGATTTTAACTCTTCAACAACTTTATTTACTTTTTCTTCATTTCTCCCGTGAACCAAAACATGAGCGTTTTGTTCTGCAAGATTTAATGCAGCAAGCTTTCCAATACCGTCAGTTGAACCCGTTATTAAAATTGTTTGTTCGTTTATAGGTTTCATTTAATATCCGCAATTCAATTTTTAGAAATATTTTTTCATTTCATTGATAAAAATGAATTTATCTTATGTAGTCTTTAATTTAATAATTTTTAAATAAAACTATCTTTTTGTAAAACACAAATACTGCAGCTAAAAAGTGTAACGACATGAATCCAAACTTGCTCATAAAATGAAATTCGTTAAAAAATTATTCGTACTTGTAATCCTTGGGCTAAGTGAAGCTTAAAGGGATGACCAAAAAATAATTCTTTTGAAAAATGGAACGCAGATTACACGGATTCAAACTGATTTTCACTGATTTCATAATTGAATATTTTTTGATTACACACAAGTTCATTTATCTAAGTAAAACGAAGATTAATTTTATGGTAAAGCCATTACAATGGAAGAATTTCTTTTTAAGTACATGTTTCTTTTCGTTCTTTTTCCTGTCCGCCTTCTGGCGGATTACGTTAAGAAAAGAACAAATTCCTTCAATTAAAAAGCGCCAGCCTTTAACCAGTCTGGATTTAATTAATCAATAAAATAAACATTTAGTATTTTATTATATGATTGGATTTCCAAGTGTAAAATAAAAATATAATTCTATTTTAAGTTAAAAAAACTTTCTTAATTGCATTGAAAATCAATGATAAAATATTCGTTGTATTAAAACGACCTCAAATAAATTCCGCCTGTCTCAGTGCACTCCATAAGGACGAAGCCGGACTAAAAATCTTGCACCTGGTCTTCGCTCCTTAAAAGAATTGCGTTAAAAAAAATTACAAAATGAAGCGTAAAAGATAAATTCTGTTCGAGTTCTCCCGCTTACTACAAGATAGAAAAAATAGCGGGAGAACGAGTTTATTTATCTTAGCGAAATGAAGTAATTTTTTAGCAATTATTTTAAAGAGCATGTTTCTTTTCGTTCTTTTTCCTGTCCGCCTTCTGGCGGATTACGCTAAGAAAAGAACAAATTCCTTCAATTAAAAAGTGCCAGCCCTTTTACTAGCCTGGATTTGATTAATCCATAAAAACCATCCGCCGCTGGCGGATTCCCCGTATATTTCCATCCGAGTTGAAGCCCGCAACGGCTGCATACTGCTAAAGACCATGCATGATTTTTAAACCAGGTAAATTCTAAAGTTGGACTTCCTTCTACACGGCAGCCTTCTGCAGTACGGAAAGTAATTATATCGAAAACATATCCATCCGGATTTGTAAAATGAAACTCAGTTTCGCCGTCATATGCGAACCGTTCCTTGTCTTCAGTAATTTTTTTACTGCACGCAACGCACAGCCAGTCGTCCGGCTTAAGTTCCGTTTGAACCTTAACTTCACTTTCCGGTTCGGTTACAGTTACATTATTCTGATTTTCTTCTACGGACATTTTATTTCTTTAAATGTTGTAAATAAAATATCAAATTTGTTTAAAAGTTGCTGTATAAAATTATGTTAATTACTTGATGAAGGGAAAGTGCAGCGGCTTTCCCTTTTTTATCATTCTTTCTTTCAACTCTCCATTAGCCATAAACCATTTACTTAAAAGTTTCAGGGTAAAATAAGAATAGCTTATGAAATCTAGAATCTGGTATCAGGAATATTGCAATATTTTATCATTTAACTTAAGTTTGTTAGGAATAATGATTTAACACCCCAAATTTACTACAAACATGGAGGGAGATGCTGAGAGTTGATGTATAAACATTTACTTGAAAACTGACTAATAATCATATGGTTAATGAAAAGAAAATTTAATCCCATAATGCCCGTAGAAAATGATGGACTAGTTATTCATCCCGCAAGAGTGTGGTCAGAAAAAAAATACAAATTATTAGGTGGATATTGTGATATTTTCACTAGTGCAATGAGAAAAAAATGGGATAAATTAATATATATAGATTTATTTTCAGGCCCTGGCTATGCTCGAATTCAAGAAACGGATCAATATATTAAAAGCATCACCTTTAATATCACTTTCAATTCCCGTCCCATTTGATGTATATTTATTTGCAGAAGAAGATCCAAAATACATGAATGCACTTAAAACTAGGGTTAATAGGAATTATGCTGACTCAGAAGTTTATTATTTTGAAGGTGATTGCAATAAAAACATCGAATTAATTAAAAATACTATTCCAAAACATTCGTTATCTCAGAAAGTTTTAGCTTTTTGTTTTGCAGATCCATATGAAATGAATCTTCATTTTAAAACCATTGACACATTAACTAAGGATAAACTTATTGATGTTTTAGTTCTTCAAGCTTATTATATGGATGCAAATAGAAATTTTTATAATTATCTAAATGATAATAATTCTAAGATTGCTAATTATTTGAATGATTGTAACTGGCGTGAAGATTTTAATTCCAAAAATTATAAAGAAGAAAATTTTGTATTATACTTGGCGGATAAATACAGTGAGAATATGAAAAGAAATAATTATAAAGATCCATTAAGAGATAGAATAATATATCCGCAAAAGAATGTCCCGTTATATTATTTAGAGTTTTATTCTAAACATGAATTGGGTGCTGACTTTTATAAAAAAGTTCAATTTTATGCAAATGATCAGATTTCATTAGGTATTTAATTAATATGGCCAAATCAAAAATTGAATGGACTGAATTAACCTGGAACCCAACTACTGGATGCAATAAAGTATCGCAAGGTTGTAAGTTTTGTTATGCTGAAGTGATGGCAAAAAGACTTAAAGCAATGGGTCAGCCAAAATACGAAAATGGATTTAAACTGACTCTTCATGAATCTGCTTTAAACATACCGTATACATGGAAAACTCCAAAAATAGTTTTTGTAAATTCAATGAGCGATTTATTTCATAAAAATATTCCATTAGAATTTATTCAAAGAGTTTTTTCTGTAATGAATGATAATCCGCAACATGTGTTTCAGATTTTAACTAAAAGAGCAGATATTCTTTTGGAATACCATAAACAACTAAAATGGACTCATAATATCTGGATGGGTGTTTCAGTTGAAAATGAAAAAGAATTGTGGAGAGTTGATTTATTGAGAAAAACCAAAGCAAAAACTAAGTTTCTTTCCTGCGAGCCTTTGCTTGGTCCATTAACAAAACTTAAACTAAAAAATATTGATTGGGTAATTGTTGGCGGTGAAAGCGGTAGAAAACCAAGACCAATGAAAGAGGAATGGGTATTTGAAATATTTGAAAAATGTGAAAAAGCTAATGTTAAATTTTTCTTTAAACAATGGGGCGGTACAAATAAGAAAAAAACTGGCAGAATACTGAATGGTAGAACTTATGATGATATGCCTGAAGTCCAAATATTATTTTAGAGCTATGTTATCAACTCCAGAAATTTCGGATCGTTACAAATTCCTTCCAGTATTATAAGATAACAATTATATATCTTAACCAGGGGTCTTTCCTATTTACTATAGCATTCTACTTTATCTGGAATGATTTGCTGGCAATAACTTTGCCGTCCGGATCCTGTATTTCTACACGCCAATTACCTTTCCATGCCGGTAATATTGTTTTAGCCGACCATGTATGCCACGATTTTGCTTTCACCGGCAAATTAATTTTTGCCATTTGTTTGTCCTTATAAAACCAGACATGAGAAATTTCCGTCGTATCGGTTTGACTTTTGATTTCCGTAAAGCAATATAATTTTCCGACATCAGAATTAAAAACAGAATCGATTCCAGCCGGCTGCCTGTTTTCCACCGAAGTACAAACAGCAATATCCGTAACTTTTATGCCCGGTGAATTCTGGGCATATAATCCGCATGACAATAAAAGAGTTATCACGAAAGCAATGCATATTTTTTCATCTTAAATACACCTTCAATTTATTTCTAATAATATAATTTAAAACCGATTCATTTTGATTTATGAATTACTTTTTATCTACAAGTTTCATTGTGCTTGTATTGTATCTTGGTCCGATGTCCGGATATTTTTTCATTAAATTTTCTATATCATTCAAATCTTCTGCCGCAAGAGCAATGTCGGCAGCTTTTGCATTTTCTTCAAGGTATTTAATTTTCTTAGTCCCGGGAATTGGAATAACATTCTCGCCCTGCGCAAGAACCCATGCAAGCGCTAATTGTGCGGGTGTACAGTTTTTATCTTTAGCAAGCTTTTCAAAACCCTCAACCAGCTTAGAATTATTCTCCCAGTATTTATCATCAAACCTTGGTATGGTTCTGCGAAAATCATTTTCAGGCAATGTATCTTTTTTAATAGTGTTTGTCATTAATCCGCGTGCAAGAGGACTGAACGGAATTAAAGAAATATTAAGCTCACGGCAAACCGGTATAATTTCTTTTTCAACATCCCTGGTTAATAATGAATATTCGCTCTGCAAAGCTGCAATTGGATGAACAGCAACTGCTCTTCTAATTGAATCGGCAGAAGCTTCCGATAAACCGAGATAACGGACTTTCCCTTCCTTTACTAGGTCTGCCATTGCTCCAACCGTATCTTCCACCGGAACTTTGGGATCAATTCTATGCGCATAGTATAAATCAATCGTATCGATCTTTAATCTCTTTAAACTGGCTTCAACTGCTTTTTTAATATAAGCCGGAGAACAATCGAGATAAGCGTCATCCATGCTTTTAAAGTTTTTTACACCTTCCTTAATCCTAAATCCGAATTTAGTCGCTAAAAAAATCTTATCTCTATTTGTTGATAAAACATTCGAAACAAGTTCTTCATTTTTACCTGCGCCGTAGAAATCGGCAGTATCCCAGAAATTAATTCCGAGATCCAATGCTCTGTAAAGAACTTTGATTGATTCTTCATCGTTGCTTACTCCGTAAGCATGACTCATCCCCATGCAGCCTAATCCTACTGCAGATAAATTTTCTTTTGTATTTCCAAGTTTTCTATACTTCATTAAAATACCTCAATCTTTATATGACTTTAATCTACTTTAAAAAGTTAAACTCATATAAAATCTATTTATTTGGTTGAATAAATTCAAACGAGCTTGATAAGGCTCATAACCTTATCAAGCTAAAATTTCCGAATGACTGTTTTTAGTCTATTGAAAAATAGATTATTTCAATTATAAATTAGGTGATGGATCATCGGCTGAGGGTCCGTATATTGAAGGTACTTTGCCGCCGGCTAAGCGAATATAAACCGACATTTGTCCACGATGATGTATCTGATCGGAACAGCATCATAAGCATAAATTCATCTGCCGGACTTTTCTTTCCTGCAAACTCAACAATTTTATTCATGTCATCATCGGATAAATTTTCTAATTGGGAAATTACGATTGATGTCTGTTTTTCAAAGTCGGCAATAAGAGTCTGTAAATCATTCGGTGAGTAATTCTGAAATAAATGCTTATCTAAATTTTTACCGAATACATAGGATTCCATCAAGTACATTTCAAATACAAATGTGGACATAATCCGTTTTGCAGTTTGCGATCTTTCATGAGGTGTAAAATCCAATTTGTCTTCCGGAAATGCACGCATAACTTTAAGTGTAGTTGCAAATTCTTTTCTAAATAATTTTAATAAGTTTTCTTTAGTAATCATGGCTTATCTCCCGTTAAGTTGATAATCAAAATCATAATAATGCTGCCCTTCCTCAATTTGTATGGACATCTTTCCCGAAATTCCCAATAGTTCTCCGGTTCCTGAACCAGGAACAACTTCAATTGTTAGAGTGCTGTTGTTTTTGCTCATTGTAGCAAAATGCTGCAGAACAAAGCTTCCCTTTTTATTTTTAATTGATCCGGTAACTTGTTCGATTGCTACATAACCGGCAGATCCGTCATTTGATGCAGCGCTTAACATTTCGCCTTTGCTTAAAGCCGATAACTCGCCTGAAAAAGTTTTATCGATTGACATTCTGCCTAAAGTTATACCATCATTACCTTTGGCATAATTATCAAGTGGTTGAAGCTTTACTTCAAATTTTCCAGAAATTTTCATATTACCTCCCTACTGAAAAATAATTTAACTTCAATTCAATCTAAACTAATCGAGACAAATAACTTTAAATTTTCCATTATCCAAATATCTTTTTTACCCGCCCTACTTCACCTGTTTCAAGTCGTACCTTAATCCCATGCGGATGTTTAGAAGAATTCGTAAGAATATCTTTAACATATCCTTCGGTAAGTTCACCGGTGCGCTGATCCTCTTTAAGAACAATTGCAACATGCAGCCCCGGTTTAATTTGCTCGCGTTTTGTTCCGTCCATATTTATAATTCTTTCCTTTGTACTTGTTTCTTCCGTACCTTCTCTTTTTACTCTTCTCTGCTGTATATGGGGAGCTTTGTTTATTAGGCGCCGCAGATGATTTATCTAAATTTTCATTTACATGCTGATTAGTATATTCTCCCTCTTTTTTAATCGAGAAAGGATGATCATCAATAACAGGTATATTTATTGAGATAAGCTTATTTATATCTTTTAAGTAAGCCCGTTCTTCGTTATCACAAAATGATAGGGCCGTTCCGCTTAATCCTGCTCTGCCGGTGCGCCCGATACGATGTATATAAGTTTCTGCAATGTTTGGAATTTCAAAATTTATAACATGCGACAATTCCTCAACATCAATTCCGCGTGCGGCGATATCAGTAGCTACAAGCACCCTTGTCTTTTTAGATTTAAAATTATTTAGTGCGGTCTGTCTTGCACTCTGCGATTTATTCCCGTGAATAGCTTCGGCATGTATTTTCGCGCTATTTAAAAATTTTGTTACGATATTTGCACCGTGTTTAGTCCGCGTAAAAACTAAGGCAGAATTAATTGATTCATTTTTTAAGAGATGAATCAATAAAGCTTTTTTATCCGGCTTTGAAACAAAATATACGCTCTGTTTAATTGCTTTAACTGTTGGTGATTCCGGCGTTACTTCAATTTTAACAGGGTTAGTCAAAATTGTATTTGCAAGCTTTACAATATCCTGCGGCATGGTTGCCGAGAAAAACAAAGACTGTCTTTTTGCCGGAAGTTTTGCTATTATTTTTTTTACGTCGTGTATAAATCCCATATCAAGCATTCGATCTGCTTCATCGAGTACAAATATTTTTATATGCTGAAGACTGATATAATTTTGATTCATTAAATCCAGCAGCCTGCCGGGTGTAGCTATAAGTATATCAGCACCTTTTCTTAATTTATCTGTTTGTCTTTTTTGCGGAACACCTCCAAATACAACTACATTCCTAAGCCCTGCAAACTTTCCATATGCAGAAAAACTTTCGCTAATTTGAATAGCAAGTTCTCTTGTAGGCGTTAATATTAGCGCACTTATATTTTTCTGCGATTTCCTTTCGAATTTTTCGGTATAGAGAATTTGCAGAATGGGTAATGCAAAAGCGGCTGTTTTACCTGTGCCGGTCTGGGCGCATCCCAGCAAGTCTTTTCTTTCCAATATAAACGGAATTGCCTGCGATTGGATCGGCGTAGGTGTGGTATAGCCTTCTTCTGTTAAAGCCTTCTGCAAGGGCTTTATTAAATTTAATTTTTCGAACGACATTAATTTTGTTTTCCTTTTAAGACCGGTAGGTTGAAAATTAGTTAAGTTTTAAATCAGCGGTCGGTTTAATAATGATTTTAATGAGAATAGTGCACAACGATTGTTAATTGAAGCAAACTTTTCATAATTATGCACCTAATTTACGGTAATAATATATCATCTCAAACTAAATGAATTTAACCGATTGCTTCTTTTTAATTGATTTACTATGCATCCGTTTGATTTGGCATACAGAGAAAGTAAAATTAAATGAAATTTTTAACAAGCCTCTTAATTATAATTTTTGAATTGACAGCATCGTATAAAAGAGACTGTTGTCTGTGCTAATTAAGGACTGCTTTTTTTGCTTCCTCAATTACTTTTTTAATTTACTTACCCTGTTGATTCCGTTTAGTGCTGCCACGCGGTATGCTTCAGCCATAGTAGGATAATTAAAGGTCGTGTTAATAAAGAACATCAACGAATTGCCTCCGTTTTTTTGTGACATTATCGCCTGGCCGATATGAATTATTTCAGCGGCACCATGACCGAAACAATGCACTCCGAGAATTTCAAGTGTTTCCCTGTGAAAAAGGATTTTTAACATTCCGGTTGTTCTGCCTGTTATTTGTGCACGGGCTAAATGTTTGAAGAAGGAATGCCCGACTTCATAAGGAATTTTTTCTTTAGTCAATTGTTCTTCAGTGTAACCTACCGAGCTTATCTCAGGAATAGTATAAATTCCTGTCGGTATAAATTCAACAAGCTGGTGATCGCATTTGCCGAATACAATATGAGTGGCTGCAAATCTTCCCTGATCGTAAGATGCACTTGCGAGATTAGGAAATCCAATAATATCTCCGACAGCATATATATGCGGGATTTGAGTCTGGTTATATTCATTTACTACAATTGATCCCTGAGCATTTGTATTAATACCGAGTTTTTCCAAACCCATGTCATTGGAATTACCTGTGCGGCCTTGAGCCCATAAAAGATAATCGGTGCGAATTTCTTTATTCGATTTAAGATGGACAGTAACACCATTATCATCTGCTTCAACTTTTTCATACTCTTCGCTGTGCCTGAGAATCACTCCGTTCTCCCGCAAATGATACGCAATTGCATCGATTATCTCGTCATCTAAAAATGCAAGAAGTTTACTACGCGTATTAATCAAATTTACTTTTACCCTAAGTCCCCTAAAAATTGAAGCGTACTCGCAGCCGATAACACCCGCACCGTATATTGTAATTGTGCTTGGATTATCTTTTAAATTTAAAATTGTGTCGCTGTCTAAAATTCTCGGATGAGTAAAATCCACATCATCCGGGTGATACGGACGCGAGCCGGTTGCAATTAAAAAATAATCGGCAGAATAAGTTTCTTCTGCTCCATTAGTCAACTTGACGAAAATGGTATGCTCATCTAAAAATTTTGCCCAGCCGTCAATTATATCAACTTTATTCCGCTCATAAAAACTTTTTCTAAGATTGAACTGTTCTTGTATAACCCTTTCAGCCTTTTTCAGCAAGGATTGAAAATTAGCTTCATCCAGCCTATTGCTTTCGTATAAAATTTGACTCGCATGCCGTAATGCTTTGCTTGGAATAGTGCTTGTATGTGTGCAGCTCCCGCCCACCATTGAAAAGTAATCACACATGGCAACGTGCAATCCTTCTTTAGTGCACTTCATAGCAGCGCCTTCGCCGCCCGGCCCGCTGCCGATTACGATAACATCATAATGATTTTTCATTTCTTCCGTTTTTCTTTTAGCTCTAATTTATAAAAATCTTTGTTAACTTAAATAAAGGCAGGTCACTTTAAATGTTTAATTCTTTAAACATTTCGCGCTTAGAAGTAATGAGCCAGAGACTGTCCAAAAAGTAACATTCAAAATTAAAATCTGTGGTGATCGATTCGAATCTGCGTCATCTGCGTTCTATCTTTCCAAGAAATTGTTACTTTTGGTACAGCCTCTATAAATTATCTCTAAATCTAAATTCCTTCCTATTCCTAATTCGGCCTCGTAACAAATGAAAATGAATAAGGCTCCTTCATCATATTGCCGTACATATCCGTAATCGAAGTAGAAATCGTAACCGTATATTTTGTGTTTGCTTTAAGTGCAGATGAAGGTGTAAACTTAATCTGGTTCATTTGCTCGTATGGATAATTACCGCTAAATGAAAATGAACCTGAAACAGCCGGCGATATTGTTATTGCCGATGAGGCAGAGGACAATTTAACATAATTATTAAAACTTATTGTTAAAGGTTCAGTCGGCGAAAAGAACAACTGGCCGTTTGAAGGATAGGTACTTGAAACTTCAAGCGCAGCGGTTCTAAATGAAAAAGTAAAGTCCTGGCCTATTTCAATGCCATCTTTTCCTTTAGCAGTTTTATCTATTAAGACTGTAATTGTTGTATCGGATAAAAACGGCCCGCCTGTATATATTCTTAAAACATTTTCATCAGGCCAGAGGAATATTGTGTTCATCGGCGGTGATACATGTGTTTGCAGCTCAACCGAAGATTTATCCATTCTTCTAGGAAATGTGATTGTTATCCCGGAGTAATTATAATTTAATGGCGAAACATCAATATCTCCGTGTACAGGGTCGGTCATAATTCCGTTATATGTTGAATAAGACTGAACTGTTTTAAAGCTGAATTCAAAAGGAAAACGAAGGTAATTTCCGGCAGTATCTTTTGCAGCCGTGCCAATTGTTACCTTGTATTCTTTGTCGGGATAAGAATCTTTTTTTGCGAATGCATACGAAACAGATGTTACTTTACTGAACGTTGTTATAGTCGCACCAAGATTATAACCGCTGGCTGCATCCGAAAACAATGAGTACATAGGCGCTTGCGTATAATTTCCCCAATTAAAAATTCCTTCAACCGGCGGATCAACAGTGAAAGCTTTTTCAACACTCTCTCTGTCCATTGGCTTTGAGAATAAAATTGAAACCGTAATTCTCCCGTATCTCCAATCGTAAACTATTTCACCTTTGTCATCTGGATAAAATGATTCGATTAGATCGGGTATAGTTGAGAGTTTTATTTCACCTAAATATATAACGCTTCCTCCCTGCAGCATATAATTTGTATTTTTATATATTCGGTAATTATCCGCACGGATTGTTATGTCATAATTCCCTGCTCTAAGATCTCTAAATGCAAATGAACCATCAACAGGGCTTATTTCAACCGAGTCGACGGTGTTAACCTGGCTTACGATTACCATTGCCTTGCTGTCTCGTTGAACAACCTTCCCGATTAAGTCGGCATGCAGAAGATCATTGGTAAATTCTTTCGGAACCTCTGTTTGAGGCTCGACGATTGTTTTATTGCATCCGGATAAAATCAATAATAGGAAAGCAATAATTATTAGATATGTCTTCATTAAATCTCCCTCCCTTTTATTTTGGAGAACTAACTAAATGTATTTTAATTTTATGAAAATGTCATCATCAAAATATTGCACCATTTTTTTACTACGCTTAATAAATTAATTTAATTATTATACCCGGGATGACATACCTGTTGTATTTAGCAATACCGTTTAATGAATAGTGAAATTTATTATATTTCTATTCATAATGAACGGAGCTTTATAAAACAAAAAGAAGTAATAAAAAATTACTCCGGTTAAAAAGGAAATAATATTTGTTACTAAAATCAGATGATTAATAACAAAGGATACTGATGAAACTTGTTGATGAATTAAAAGGATTACAGCCTTTAAATATGGATCTATATAATGGTTCTTTCGTATCGGGGAAGCAGCAGCATTACATTAAAGCGGAATATTTTTTTGATAAAGCAAAAAGTAAATTAATCGCCAAAATATATTTTACAAAAGATGCACAGGGGGCACCCCAAACAGTTCACGGCGGCGCAATAGCTGCTGTACTTGATGAGACAATGGGGGTAATTACATTTCTTAATTTTAATCCTGCTGTAACAGCAAATTTATCTATCAATTATATTAAGCCTCTAAAAGTTGAAAGAGATGTATTTGTTGAAACCTGGATAGAAGAAAATGATGATAGAAAGTATTTAATCAAAGGAAGAATGATTGCAGAAAATGAGATGGTTATTGCAGAAGCCAGCGGAGTATTTATAAAAATGCCGATGGATAAAATAGCTGAATATAAAAATTACTATGAAAAATTCAGTTCGGATTTAAATATTGATTAAGGTTAAAACCTCTGATTCGCTTCCGGAGTTCATGTTTAATTTTTAATAAAAGGGAAAATAAGATTCTATGTCACTTCCAATAGCAATACAAAAATCTGCATTGATTAGAAAAGTAGCCCGGCATATTTTGAATTTATTCGGATGGCAGACAAATGTTATTCTTCCTCCTACAAATAGCTATATATTTATCGGGGCGCCGCATACATCCAACTGGGATTTTGCCATTTTTATGTTGTTAATTACTGCCGAAAAACTCCCGGTTCATTGGATGGGAAAGGATTCACTTTTTAAAGGGCCATTCGGTTTTATTATGCGTGGCTTAGGCGGAATATCGGTCAACAGAAGTAAGCAGACTAAATTTGTTGATCAGGCTGCCGCAAAATTTGATAATGAAAGTGAGCTGATAATAGCAATTTCCCCCGAAGGAACGCGAAGCAAAACATCCCGCTGGCGAACCGGTTTTTATTATATTGCGCTGAAGGCGCATGTACCTATTGTAATGGCTTACATTGATTATAAAAAGAAAATATGCGGGCTTGGCCCCTCTGTAAATCCTACCGGTGATATACAAGCAGATTTTGAAATAATTCGTAATTTCTATAAAAGATTTGTAGGAAAATACCCACATAAACAGGGTGAAATTAGGCCAGCTTAAAACTGATCAAAAATAAAATACAAGAGTGTCACTAATAATTTAATAGATTTATCCGCAATGATTGCATTTATTCTTTTCAGTGATAGAAATATAAAATTAATCGTTTTATTGATTACAAGCCCCACTCTTTTAATAGAGGAATTTAGCGTGAGTTTCTTACACCATTTTTATTGCATCTGTTAGATGATTATTTTTGTTAAACAGAATTTGTAATTAAACAGATAATAAAATTTTGGCAAAAATTAATTTAAGAAAAGTTAAGGCTGTCAGGTATGTAACTCCGCTTCGTGAAGGAGGATCGCTGCCGGCAATAGTTGAAGCTGATGACGACGGCATATATGTGCTTAAATTTCGCGGCGCAGGCCAGGGCACAAAAGCGCTTATTGCTGAATTAATTTCAGGCGAAATAGCGCGGTCTATCGGACTTCTTGTGCCTGAAATTGTTTTTGTTGAGCTTGATGCAGGGCTTGCCCGTACTGAAGCTGATCCTGAAATAAGCGATTTAATAAAAAGCAGCGCCGGTTTGAATCTTGCACTTGACTACCTTCCCGGCTCTGTAATGTTTAACCCGGTAGCGGATATGCCCGATGAGCATCTTGCTTCGTTAATCGTTTGGTTCGATGCGTTTGTATCCAACGTTGACCGCACAATCCGTAATACTAATATGCTTATGTGGCACCGCAGGCTTTGGCTTATAGATCACGGTGCATCGCTGTATTTTCATCATACATGGGAAAATTATCTGGAAAAAAGCCGCGAGCCTTTTACAGTTAATTAAAAACCATGTGCTGCTAAAGTCAACAAAAAGTTTAAAGAAGGCAGATGAAGAAATATCTGCTAAAATAAACAGTGAAGTTATCAAGAATATTGTCGATATCAATTCCCGGATGAATGGCTTGGCGGGGATCGGCATTCAACAGCCCGGAAGAATACAAAACTGCGTATTTCAATTATTTAATAAAGCGGATGGAGCGGCCGCATTTATTTATTGAGGAGGCAATACGTGAGCAGTAATTATTTTTATGATTATGTTATTATACGTATTGTTCCCAAGGTTGAAAGAGAGGAATTTATTAATGCAGGAGTAATACTTTTTTGTAAAGAAAAAAAATTCCTTAAGGCAAATATCCAACTTGACGAAGATAGATTGAAATTATTGAATAAAGAGATTGATATTGAAATGATTAAGACTCATCTGACTGCTATTGAAGCCATTTCTGCAGGAAGTGTAAATGCCGGCTCCATTGGCAAACTATCTCAGATGGAACGTTTCCAATGGCTGACTTCACCTAAAAGTACGATTATTCAAACATCAGCAGTACACTCCGGTTACTGTAAAGATCCTTCCGAAACTCTTGAGCATCTTGTAAATGCTATGGTTAAATAAATTTTAGCATTGAAATATTCACCTTATTTTTTAGTGGCAATAGTTGACTAGAAAATGATTATTATCCCTTAGGCAGCCACTTTTTTCTTGCATCTTGCATTATTTTTGATCAACTTCTAATCGGTTATAATTCTTCTTACCGGAATTCTTTTTCTCTTCCGAGCAATAATAAACTTCTACACAAATAATATTAAGAGGCGTTATGTATTTGATCCGTAACATTTTCCATGCAAAACCGGGTAAGGTTAAAGATCTGGTTAAAATGTGGAAGCAGGTATTGCCTTACGCCGAAGCTGAAGGTTATAAAAACAACAGACTGCTTACAGATGTTTCTGCAGAGTTTTGGACTTTCATCTACGAGTACGAAATTGAAAGTTTTAGTGATTATGAAAAAAGTGAAGACTTTACTTCAAAACCGGAAGTAAAAAAGATTATGGCCGGTTATATGGATTTAGTCCAGGGCGGTTACAGGGAAATTTTCAAAATCGTTTAACTAATATTTTATAAT
Organism: uncultured Bacteroidota bacterium; assembly: GCA_963710735.1. Lineage (GTDB taxonomy): Bacteria > Bacteroidota > Ignavibacteria > Ignavibacteriales > Ignavibacteriaceae > FEN-1297. The sequence continues at coordinate 17,186 of CAVQBN010000009.1, forward strand.
TCTTTCCTGACCAATAATAAAGAACAATTTTGCTTTTAATATGCCTGTAAAAAAAATAATAACACGATATACTTTTTATCTCAGATTGATTTTCATTCTTATCATTTTTCCCAGCATAAAATTATACTCACAGTATATTCATTTCAGACATCTGTCAATTAATGACGGCCTTTCGCAAAACGCTGTCTTTTCAATTCTGCAGGATAGAGAAGGATTTATGTGGTTCGGAACAAAAGACGGCCTTAACCGTTATGACGGTTATTCATTTACCGTATTTCAGAACGATCCCTTTGATTCGACTACAGTTTCTTCTAACTATATTACAACATTATTTGAAGACAGCCGCGGAGTTCTGTGGATCGGAACATTGAACGGAGATTTGAATTGCTACCAAAAAGAAAATGAAACTTTCATACATATTAATTACCAGTCCGATACTTCAGGAAATTTGTACAATAGTAAAATCAGCAGTATAGCAGAAGATCCAAGAGGTAATCTGTGGATTGGTACGGCAGGCAACGGCCTGTTTAAGCTTTCATTGACTAGGGAAAATTTTTCTCAAATAAAAAGCAAACATTTTGCTTATAATCCTGACGATAAAAACAGCGTCAGCAGTAATAATATTTCTGCTCTATTTGTAGATTCGTTCGGAATTTTATGGATCGGGACAGATAATAATCTTGAAGAATATAATTATTCAAAAGAAAATTTTGAACATTATATTGTTACAACAAAATCTCCTGAGGCATCGTCTTTCCAGGGTGATAATGAAATTGGTGCAATTTATGAAAATAAGAATGCTAAGTTTTGGCTCGGAACTCCCAGCGGTTTGGTGCTTTTTAACAGAAGCGATGGAAACTACAAATTGTTTCCCCATCATTATAACAAATTCCGTTTCGGATGGGGAAGAATAACCGGAATAATTGAGGACAATTCGGGAAAATTATGGTTATCTACTCCCGGAGAATTAATGAAATTCGATACCGATAAAAAGTTGTATAATTATTACCGCAATGATCCGTTTGAACCTTCCAGCATCAGCTATAACTCAATTTCAAGTTTATATTGTGATAGTACCGGAATACTCTGGTTCGGCACTTCCGGTAAGGGCATAAATATATATGATCCTAAAAAAAGTCGATTTTCCACATTAGTCAGAAGTAAAGATGAAAAATCGAGGATTGCCGGGTTTAGTATCCGTTCTATTCTTGAAGACAACGAAGGAATTGTCTGGATAAGCACCGATGTATTATACCGATGGGACCGAAAATCGGGAGAGCTTAAAAGTTACGAGACTACTTCCAACCGGCCTGATGATTTTGGCAATACGGGAATTTGGTCAATGGTGCAGTCGGCAAATGGTAATATCTGGTTTGCAACATCGCGCGGACTTTATAAATATAATCCGCAAACGAAAACCTCAAGACTTTTCAAATACAACCAAGCTGATTCTTCCGGCTTGCCGCAGAGGGAAGTTTTCTTTGTTTTTGAAGATCAAAACAAAAACATATGGATTGCAACTGAAAATTATTTAAGTGAGGTCATCGATATAGACCGCGGACGATTTAAAAATTTCAGATACAATAATTCTAATTCAAAGAGCGAAGCAGTACGTCCAAGTATTTATGAAGACGCAAAAGGAATCTTTTGGATAGGCACAAATAAAGGTTTGCTCAGCTTTAATAATAAGACCGGTAAATTTTTCAGTTACCTGAACAATCCTTCAGATCTCAAAAGCATTGACAATAATTATATCAAATCAATTTGTCCGGATCCTTCGGAACCGGATAAATTTCTTTGGATCGGCACCAACGGAGGAGGTATTAATAAGTTTAACCTGGGGGATAAAACTTTTTCATATTACACAAAAAGAAACGGCTTGCCCAATAATGTTGTTTACGGAATTTTACCTGACGAAAAAGGAAATCTTTGGCTGAGTACAAATAAAGGATTATCAAAGTTTAACCCGGTTTCCGGCGAATTCAAAAACTATGATGCGCTTGACGGTCTGCAGAGCAATGAATTTAATACCGGGGCATATTTTAGAAGCAAAAAGGGAGAAATGTTTTTCGGAGGAATAAACGGTTTAAATTACTTTATGCCCAATAATATTAAAGAAAACCACAATATCCCTAAAATTGCAATAACCAAATGTAAAATTTTAAATCAAACATCATCGGAAACCGGTAATCATGAATCTGTTTCAAAAACTACTTTCAATAAGGATACATTAATACTTCCGTATGACAAGAATATAATTCAGTTTGAATTTGCGGCGCTGGATTATTCTGCTTCCGAAAAAAATCAGTACACTTATAAACTAGAGAACTTTAATAATAATTGGATTGAGTCCGGTAAAATTCATTTTGCAACTTATACCAATCTCTCCCCTGGTAAATATATATTCCGTGTAAGAGGTTCGAACAATGACGGAATCTGGAATAATGAGGGCGCTTCGTTGGTGCTGATTATACTCCCACCGTGGTGGTTGAACTGGTGGGCGTATTCACTTTATATTTTAATATTTTTTTCAGGACTATATTTTCTAAGAAGGTATGAGCTGAACCGTTTGCGATTAAAAAATCAGCTCAAACTGGAAAAAGTATCATCGGATACTCTGCGGCAATTGGATAAGATGAAATCCCACTTTTTTGCGAATATATCACATGAATTCCGAACACCTCTTACTCTGATTCTCGGACAGATTGATAATGTTATTTCATCTAAAATTGATGTAAGTGAAAAAGGCAAGCTGCATGTTGCGCATAGAAATGCCAGAAGACTTTTAACTTTGATAAATCAACTGCTTGATCTTTCAAAGCTGGAAGCCGGAAGTATGAAATTACATACCGAACAGCACAATATAGTTTCATTTCTTAAAAGTCTTTTTTATTCATTTGAATCTCTTGCAGAATCACACAAGATTACTTTAAAGTTTGAGTCGGAATTAGAAAGCATCCCGGTAATTTTCGATCCGGATAAAATGGAGAAAGTATTTTATAACCTCATTTCAAATGCATTTAAATTCACATCTAAAGGCGGAGAAATTATTGTACTGCTGAAGATTTTAAATTCATCGTTAGTTGAAATTCGAGTTAAAGATACAGGCAAAGGTATACATGAAGACCAGCTTGAATATATATTCAACCGTTTTTACCAGGTTAACACTTCAAGCTTAAGTGAATTTGAAGGATCGGGAATAGGGCTGGCACTTACAAAAGAATTAATTGAATTGCACAAAGGAAATATTACTGTTAAAAGTAAATTGGATGAAGGAACTGAATTTATAATTCATCTTCCTTTAGGTGATTTGAAAAAGCTAAAAGAAAATTCGGCCCCGTCTAAATACGATTTATTCTCGCCGGAAAATTACTTAAATAATGTTGTATTTGATGAAACTGAAAGCGAAAATAATAATGAAGAGTTTCAATCATCAAATTATAAAAATGATTCGGAAGAGTGTGAAGTAATTTTAATTGTCGAGGACAATGCGGATGTAAGACATTACATTCGTGAACAAATTGAAACTGATTATAAATTAATTGAAGCTTCCAACGGAGAGGAAGGCATTGCTAAAGCAAAAGAAAATATTCCGGATCTCATAATTACAGATGTAATGATGCCTAAAATAAACGGCTACCAATTTTGCAGAGAAAAATCAGGAGTGATGAAAAAACAAGCCACATACCTATTATTATGTTAACAGCTAAAGCAGGGCTCGATGATAAAATAGAAGGACTGGAAACCGGGATTGATGCATATTTAACCAAACCATTCAGTGCTAAAGAATTAAAAGTACAAATAAAGAACTTGATAATTCAGCGTAAAGAATTACGTAAAAGGTTCAGTAAAGCAACCATAATCAAACCTTCCGAAGTTACGACAGTTTCGGTCGACAAGGAATTTTTAGAAAGAACAATCAAAATTATAGAAACACATTTTGAAGATGAACAATTTAGTGTAGACAAACTTGCCGAAGAAGTAAATATGAGTACTTCACAGCTTAACAGAAAGTTAAATGCACTTGTTGACCAGCCTGCCGGACAGCTAATGCGTTCTCTACGACTTCAAAGGGCCGCAGATTTATTAAAACAAAATGCCGGGACAGTAACTGAAATATGCTATAAAGTGGGCTTCAACGACCAGGCATATTTTTCAAGGGCTTTTAAAAAACAGTTCGGGCACAGTCCTATGGAGCATAAAAAATTATGACTAATAATTTTATAATTCTCATTCTTGGTTTATCTACCCTACTTAATAATTCTTTGCATAAATTGTTAACAGACCACACTAAATAAAACCACAGAATGCGCCAAAAGTCCTTGAGATTAAGGATATAATACAAGCCTTACTTTAATTACTTCCTTACTTTTATCACAGTAATTAAAACTTACCAAAGCAATCATCCGGGAAAAAAATTAAATAGACATATTTCGATATTTGGAAAACACATTGAAATGAAAAAGATGATTGAATAGGAAGTTATAAATAAATAAAACCACAAGAGTAATATTCCGGCTTTATTGTTTTAATCAATCAATTAAATAATAATATATTTAGGAGTACTAAAATGAAAAACCGCATGTTTTCGCTGGTTCTTTCAACAGCATTACTATTCTTCTTCACTAGTCTATTAACTTTTGCTCAAGATAGACCATCACGTTTTGCAGAGCAGCATGATTCTCAGACTTTAAAAAAGAATTTGAAAACTACTGAAAAAATGCTTTTAAAACATCTATCGGATAATACTACAGATTCAAAATTATCTGCAGTACAAACGCTCAGGCAGCTTGAGTTGATTTTTCCCGATCACGCATTTAGATCGTTTATAGAACCACTAAGCGAAATCGTTAAAAATGAGGAATTAGAAACTCAATTAAGAATAACTGCCGCTATTGCGCTGGATGAACTGCATTCCGATATGGGTGATAAGACTATCTATGAAGTAGCTAAAAATTCGACTAATGAATCCGTAAAGAATGTTTGTACAGCAATATCTTTTGAAATTTCTAAAACTGCCGCAAAGGGAATTGTTGAAAGTAACTAATTATTGGCAGGCAAGGCCATTAATCTTATTTTAATTCCTTTGGGAAATTCCCCGCCTGCAATGGCGGGGTTTTTTATTAAATAAAACAATCATATGCGCAAAAAGTCCTTACAATTACGTAAAAAGTACAAGACTTCCACCAACCGCTGCCTTACTTTTATCAAGACAATTTAAACTCTTAAAAATATGTATTCAGAAAAAAACGTGAAACTTATAAATATAAAAGGAACATACACCGAAGCAGGAAAGATTGAACTTGAATCTAATAAAACAATTCAATGGAACGAACTTAGCGATCTAAAGTTTCCGAAATTACCAAACGGCATCAAGATAGAACTAAACATCTCTTTTGAAGAAAATGATTTATTAAACGGGATGGACGGAGCCGTGTGGGCTACTTTTGATTTACGGCAAGCTGAAATTATACAAAACTCTATGCTTGCTCAACAAATAAATTCCGAGATTAAAAGTATCGACCTTGTTGGAAAACAAATTTTATTAATAAGCATAACAAATGCAACTGACGTTTACGATGCAATTGATTTTATCTGGAAAAGCAATAGCGGATTAAGATTAAAACCGGATTGGAATTATACTGAAGACGAAAGAAATGAAAGCTTTGAACAATGGTTGAGCGGACAATAAGAATATTAGTAAATAAAAAGGAGCTATAAAATGGCAAATTTACTTGTTCATAATCAGGTCGAAGATTATAATAAATGGAAACCAATTTTCGACGAACACGCATCTTTCCGTTCCCAAATGGGTTCTAAAGGCGGAAAGGTTTTTCGCAATAAAGAAAATCCTAATGATATTTTCATTCTCTTTGAGTGGGATAGTATTGAGAATGCTGAAAAATTTTCCCAATCCGATACCTTAAAGGAAGTCATGAAAAAAGCCGGAGTAATAAGTAAACCGGATGTCTATTTCCTTGAAGAAATCTCTTCCGGAAAGTAATGAATGTTATTGAACAATTTATAAATAATAATTCCTAGGCATAAAATCCTTGTCCGATAAATAATATGTTACAAAGATTTCAGGTGTGGTGGGCATACCTGAAATCTGTTTTATTGACAAGGCTGACAAATAATTATTCAATAACTAGCACAACCGAAAAGTTAAATAACTAAATCAATAAAGAGAGGATAATAATGAAATCATTACTTTCAATACTTTTTTTACTTGCACTTTTTATCACAATGAACGGTTCCGTATTTGCGCAGAAGGCAGAGGGAAACGTTTTTATAATGACAAATTTTGAACGAGCTTTTCCGGAAAATGGTTCGGCGGCGGAACTGGACTCTCTCACCAAAGTTTTAATGGATAACTCTTATAAGGATAATGAATATGTGGTTAGCTACAAAACCGTGCGGCATTGGTGGGGACATGATAACCGGGACTTTGTTCAAATATTAGAAGTAAAATCATGGGGCGATGTTACGAAAGCATATGAGAAATCAAATGAACTTTTCATGAAAGCTATGCCAAACAAAGAAGACAGGAAAAAATTCGGCGAAGCATATAATAAATACTTTACGGGTAAACACTCGGATGAGATTTACAGGGAAGTTGTTTCCCGTTAAAAGTGTGTAGAATACACTTTATGAATTTTAAAAGGAGATAATTTTAGATTATACCGTTTTTATTCCCCAAATCTTTTTAGTATCGGTCAGGTTAATTATAAACAAACAATCAAAAAGGAGCTAGTACAATGAAAAAGTTAGTTTCAACATTCACTTTAATATTAGTGGTTATTCTTTCATACGGAAACACCTTTGCCCAGCAATGGAGCAGCGAACAAAAAGATGTTTGGGCAGGAGTTGAAAAATATTGGCAAGTTTCCGCAACAGGCGATGCCCAGGGATTTATGTCATATTTTGATGACAGTTATATGGGGTGGAATTATCAATCCAAAGTTCCGCAAAGCAAAGCCAATACAAGCAAATGGGTAGAAAACGGCCTTAAAAATAATTCAACTGTTCTTTATACGCTTTCTCCTTTAACAATTTGGGTTAAAGGCGATTTTGCCTATGTCCATTATTATTATGCCGAACTCGATAAAAATATTGAGACTGGAAAGAAAGAAAATAGTTCCGGAAATTGGACGGATATCCTGATGAAGAAGGGCGGCAAATGGGTTTTGATCGGCGACCACGGCGGCAGAACTTCAAAGCAGCAATAAACTCTTCACCATAAATTATAAAAAGGAGATAAAATGTTTTATCTCCTTTATACTAACATGAAAATTACTTTGTCCCCCTAAATAACCTCTTGTACTAACAGAAGATCAAAATTTCCAAATCCAATTCTGCGGCAGATTCCGCGGGAACATTAAGCAGTAATAAAGATGATATCTTCCAGGAAGGTGCTGTCCCCTATATTTTTAGTGCATTTAAGTAGAAATATTTTTAAGTTTAACCGCACACTGACAGAGCCGCTATAAAAGATGAAGGGAAAATTATAATCACACTAAGACACGTATGGGGACAAACCGAAATGGATAAAATTATTTAATAAGTACGGAATTGCTGTTTGTGGTTGCTCGTAAGTAAATGGTTGTTATACCGCTTACGTGTTTAAATGAGTTGACGGCAAGGCTGCCCGAGTGAGGCACTAACAACAAACCACCAATCGATGATCATTTAGATTTACAATAATCAAAACTAAAAACATCTTTAAGAAAAATTTTAAAAAGGCTTGCATATTTAAATAACTGCATCTATATTTGTAGCCAAATAGCTACACAATGAATTTAAGAAGAGACATATTCCAAGCCATAGCAGATCCGACAAGAAGGGCTATACTTCTGTTGGTAGTTTCACAATCCATGACTGCCGGAGCCATAGCTGCAAACTTTGACACAGCAAGGCCGACAGTTTCAAAACATTTGCGAATTCTTATCGAGTGTGAGTTGCTTGAACAAGAACAAAACGGCAGGGAAATTTACTACCATATTAATGCAAAAAAAATGAAAGAAGTAGCCGACTTTATTGAACCGTTCCGCAAAATATGGGATGAAAGGTTTAATAAATTGGAAACCATAATGAAAAAATATAAATAAGAGAAAATATTATGGAACACAAAACAAAAATTAATGCTGAAGACGGCAAACAAGAATTATTGATAACAAGGGAATTTGACTTACCGTTGGAATTACTTTTCAAAGCGTATGTAGAACCCGACCTTGTTGAGCAATGGATGGGAACCAAAGTGCTGAAACTTGAAAGTAAAAAGCACGGCAGCTACCAATTGAAAACAACTGATGCGCAGGGAAACGTGGTATTTCAAGCCAATGGGGTAATCCATGATTTTAACCCGAACCGGAAAATCACACGGACATTTGAAATGGATAATACGCCTTTTGGCGTTCAGCTTGAAATTTATGAATTTGAAAAACTCACTAACGACACCAGCAAACTTAATATGCATGTAATATATGAATCGGTTGCAAAAAGAGACCAGGTGCTGAAGCTTCCATTTGCTCAAGGTTTAAACATGGCACATAACCGGATTCAAGAAATAATAAGTAAAATGAGGTAACACACAATGGCAAAAAGTAACCTGCTTGCCGGCAAGGCAGGTAAAATTATCTATTGGATTGCTACTCTCTGGCTTGCATTAGGAATGGTATCAACCGGACTAGTACAGATATTGAAAGCGAAAGAAGGTCAGGGCGGAGTTGATATGATTAATCATTTGGGTTATCCTGTTTATTTGCTAACATTGCTGGGAATCTGGAAAATTTTAGGAGTATTTGCCGTGCTTATTCCTAAATATCCTTTACTAAAGGAATGGGCTTATGCAGGCTTTTTCTTTGTCATGTCGGGAGCGATATTCTCACATATCGCATCAGGTGATACAATGAGTGAACTAATTCCCGCGCTGTTACTTTTAATCCTGACTGTAGTATCGTGGTATACCAGACCCACGGAAAGAAAAATTATTTCAGTTAAACAATAAATGAATAGCATGAATCCTAAAGTAGATATATTTCTAAGTAAAGCTAAAAAGTGGCAGAAAGAATTTGAGACATTAAGAGCAATCGTTCTTGACTGCGGGCTGACTGAAGAATTTAAGTGGATGCATCCTTGTTACACCTTTAAGAATACAAATATAGTTTTAATACATGGATTTAAAGAATACTGTGCGCTTTTGTTTTTCAAAGGCGCCTTGTTAAAGGATACTGATGGTATTTTAATCCGGCAAACGAAAAATGTGCAGGCGGCGCGCCAGATTCGATTCACCAATGTTCGAGAAATAGTTAAGATGAAACCCATCTTGAAAGCCTATATTTATGAAGCCGTTGAAGTGGAAAAAGCCGGTTTGAAAGTAAAATTTAAGAAGACTTCAGAATTCAAAATTCCTGAAGAATTTCAAAATAAATTAAATGAGATCCCTGCTTTGAAAACTGCTTTTTATGCATTGACGCCTGGACGGCAAAGAGCATACATTTTTTATTTTTCGCAAGCCAAACAATCCAAAACCAGGGAGTTAAGGGTTGAAAAATATATGCGGCAAATTCTCAATGGAAAGGGATTAAATGATCGGTAATTTCGATGAGAAAATAAAATTAATAATTATTGGTTTTGTCATTCTAAACGGCGTCTTTTTTGCGGCGGCAGTTATTGACAATGCCATTATACCAAAGCGAATTTAAAACATGGACTACTTATTACTTTTAAAAGAATTCAGACGCATAGTTGAATTTCCGGACAAAGATTTTTTGAAACTCACTCCCCTGCTTGAGAAGGTTTGTGTAAAGAAGAATGAACACTTATTTAGAGCAGGGGAAATTTCCAGAAAAGTTTATTTCGTAGAAAAAGGATGTTTACGACAATACCTCTTTAATAAAAATGGCGAAGAAAGAAACATCTATTTTAAGGTTGAATGCGGCTGGTGCAGTGAGCTGGAAAGTTTTTTAAATAATACTCCAACAGATTTAAACCTGCAAGCTCTTGAGGACAGTGAGCTTTTGGCAATAGATCAAAAGAATTGGGTATATGCAGTAACACACATCCCGCCATTTACAATGTATTTTATCAAGGCACAGCAGGAAACAAATTACATGTTAAAAAAACGATTAGGAGAAGCCACGATTGAAACTCCCGAAGAAAAATATATGCGGTTTCTCAACGAAGAACCTCAACTCCTTCTGCGTTTGCCTTTGTTTCAAGTTGCCGCTTACTTAGGAATAACACCTGAAACTCTAAGCCGCGTTCGAAAAAAAATAGGCAGCAAATGATTTCTTGATTGAAATCAAGGTCTTTGGGAATTAATGCAATTAGCTTGCCCCATAACAATTAAAGGAGTATTATTATGAAAAACGAAACAATCCGAGTCGGGCAAGTAACAATTGATTTTCTGCTGGAAACAGCTGATACAAATGGTTCGGTAGCTATGTTTGAATTTGGTGTACCGGCAGGAGCTAAGGTACCCCTTCCTCATTATCATGAACATTATGATGAAACCATTTACGGATTAGATGGAGTTATCACATTTACTGTTGAGGGTAAACCTATTGATATTGCTCAAGGTGAATCTTATTTTATTCCTCGCGGTGCGGTGCACGGGTTTAATAATCTAAAACCTGAGAATGCTAGGGCTTTGGCAGTAATTACTCCTGCCCTTATTGGACCAAACTTCTTTAAAGAATGTGCTGAAATCGTAAACGCAGGCGGACCTCCTGATATTGAAAAACTAAAGACGGTAATGACCAGACATGGTTTGGTTCCGGTATTACCAAAATAGTCACAGTAAAAATGTTTGACAGATAGACTATAGAATCTAAATAGCACTAGTTAAAACAAAAGCTATGGCACTTTAAAAAGTGCCATAGGCAAAATCGTTACCGGCAATTTTCAGAAGGCTGTTCACAATCGAAAAAGTAATGTTCGTTTTCACTTCAAATCTAAAAATTAGTTCGCCAGCAAAAAGTGCTGGACATATCTTTATATATACCCCTATTTTGCTAGTGAGCTTTTCATCAACCCGACAATTTCTGGTACTGGTGGATTGGTAGGTAAGGTTGTTTGGTATAACTTTTTTTCAGCCGATTGCTAGACACCACAATAATTTCTAAGTTGGAGTGTTGAGCCGTAGCGTTTTCTGTCTGACTGCATAAAGGCACTGAAATTACGCAACTGCTGAAATATACTTTTTAACTTAAATCATAAACTATCTTATGAAGGTTTTAGTTTCATACATTCTTATAATTTTCGGCTCATTCTCTTTGTCTTCTTGCAGTTTGTCTTTTGGAGGATTAGTTGCCCTGGATAATTCTATTAATAAGGGCACTAAAAAAATTAGCTCAGAGAAAATATCTACTGTTAAAATGGGTTCAAGGGTAACTATAAATATGGTTGATTCTACTTCAATATCCGGTACACTTAATTCCTATTCCGAAGATAAAAAGTCAAAAAGCTTAACCATAGAAGATGATAATAATAAATTACATAATATCAGATTCAATGATATAAGTAATATCACTTATATTTATAAAAGCGGGAATGTTTGGACTGCAATTGCAATTGGGGCGGTGATAGATGCGATTATGTTTTATGTTATTTCAAATTCTAAACATTCTGTTATAACTGGAAGAATTTTATAAAGTAAAAAGTTACTTGATAATAAAAATCCTTGACAAAAATAATTTGTATAAAATGCATTTTACTAGGAGGACGGGTTAGCCATTAGGCGTATTCCTTAGCTAAGAATGCTTATTACAATAAAAGAGGTTAATTATGATTCTACGTTTATTAGATATTATAAGAATATTAACAGTCTGTATAGCATTTTACTGGGGATATACAATTGGTTTTGCTCAAGGTTATAATCCCATTGCCCAATTACACTTTATGATACCAGTAATCATAGTTGCCATTGCAGGGCTATCTGGCTTAGAAGGTCTCTTTTTTGCGAAGCAATCAGCAGAAATTAAAGGTTATGAGATTGGAAGTAATTACCAGCGGCAATCTGCAATCGCTTTGTTATCCTATGCCGTAATAGCATTGGTCGTTTATTTCAACCAATGGGGCATCAAAGCAGAATTGACTATTCTATTTACATTTATTTTCTTTTTCTTTTTTTCCGGAATGAATCATGCGTGGAACGCAATAAAAAACAAAAACTACAAATGGCAGAATATCAATAGGCCGATTATTGTTATACTTTTAATTGCCGGGTTGATTTACCCTGTAATAATGGCATTGAAAACTTTATGATGTCTTCACGCCATTATGGCCCTAACTAACGGGTAAAGCTGACCTCAAATTCGCAACCGGAGAATTTGAGACTTTTAAGTTGACCATTCCGATTTGGTATTGCGGTTCAATGGTGTTGTGTTGTGAAAGATTTTTCTAATTATAAAAATTACTAACCTTATAAATCATTCATATTTAAAATATCATCTAAACATTGATTTACTAAATCTGTTTTCTCTCTAACTAACAAAGCCCAATAATTCTTTGAACCTACTTCAATTATAATTTCATTATTATTCGGAAACCTTTTTGATTTAATAATTACTTTAGACATTTTATTAGAATTTGTTTCATCATTATCACTTAGAATAAATGCTGATCTTTCCTTATGTCTTATACCAGAAAGATAAATACCAAGTATTGATTCAAGAAAATCTATTATTTCTTTCGGCGCATACATATTATAAATTCAATAGCTTATTTAAAATCTCCACCATAGCCAGGGTATCCATCTTGCAGTACTCCAGCAGATTATTTCTTATCTCTGCTGTTTTAAATAAATCCGTTTCATAATACAAACTTTCAAATGTTATAGATGCGGTTCCTCCCTCTTTAATTTCCAATTCGTTATAGTTCATTTCAGGAACTAATGCGGGAAGAACATATTTAATCGAGTAAGAACCTTTCATTTCCGGAGTGTAGTAATATCTTTTTTGAAAGGGAATCATCAGATCAGCAATTCGATTAATTCTTTCATCAATCTCTTTATTAAATTCCGGAAAATCTCTTGCAATTTCATTCAAGCGGGTAATTTCAAACGCTTTGTTGTAAACTAAAATTGTTCCTTCACCTTTTGTATCATTCAGCAGTTTTGTAATAAAAGGTACTCGTGGATCTCCGCTTGCGTCTGCTAAAAATTCAGAATGCTCAAGCTTGGCGTTTTTATTTTTTTTATAATGAAGCGAATACTGAAAAGGAATCTGCTGATAAGGCTTTGAGTTGTTAAACATCGGTACGGCAGGCATAAAAGTTTCAAAGTCCATAAAGTAAACCGGGTATTTAATTCCGGCAACAAAATCTTTAATTGCTTTGTCGTCTATAAAATTTTTATTATTTACATGGGATTCAACCTGCATCTTCTGGTTATCGTTAAACTTATAATCATCCGGTATGTCTTCAAGTTTTACATAACCGTTATTATAAAGTTCGAATTTCTTTTCTGTTTTTAATTTTGCAATATCAAACACGGAATATTCGGGAACATCTTTCCAGCAGTAACCCCAGAAGCTGCATCTATAAGGATTGCTGCACTGCGGGCCTATAGGTATTTCCGGAATTTTTTGTTCTTTTAATACTGCTTTTAATCTGTTTGTTTCACTTTCAATAAAACTCTGCTGTATGGCTGTTAAATTTAAAACACTTTCAATATTAAATAAGGAATGTATATCCAATTCCCCGTTTCTGACATACTGATTATTAATATAGATAATTGAAATGTCTTTAATATTAAGTCCGCAGTTTTTTAAAACATAGTATTGAATAGAAGCATCGAGCAGATATGTTTCGGAAATAGAAGTCGAGCTTTTCACTTCATAAACAGACCACTGATTTCCTTCTTTAACAATAATGTCGCTTATAACAAGTATCTCGTCAAACAGAAAAGCTGCTTCATAAATAACCTCAGCACCCTGCTTTATTAAGCCTCCGGTTTTTTTAACCGCCAGGTCAGATTTTCTCGGATCTTCGGCAGCAATTTCTCCGCCAGGAAAAAGATTTTGTGCGAGGATTCCTACATTTGTACCGCGGTCAAATACTGCCTGCTGACTTTCGCTTACCTTATCCATCCAGGCGTAATGATGCTTATAAAGGTATAACTGTTTATCGCACTGAATTCCCTTTATAAATGAAGATTTGCTTAATAAATGTTTTCCCATTAGCGGGTATATCTTTTTGATGTATTATTAAAATATTTTCTTTTTAATCTACAATTAATTAATCATAAAAGATATTGGACACAAGAAAGTAAGCTTCATCAAAATATAGGATCTGTCGATTGAATTTTTCGGATACACAAAATAATATTTATATGGGCAAGAGATGGATATAATATGTTTATTTGTTTTAGCAGGTTACTTCTGCCTAAAATAATTTAGAAATTTAGAAAAGCAAAGATGTACTATGTTTATGGTACATAAAAAAACGGTATTAATAAAATAAGAACCTAAATTAAATGCAGTTCCCGGATTCCTACTAAAAATTTGCAAGATTTAGAAATCCGGGACTACATTTTTCTATATTGATTTAATTTCTTTTTTGATACTTCCTTTTAAATTTATTTTAATAGAATCATCTTCTTAGTTTGAATAAAGCTGCCTGCTTGCATCCTGTATAAATATATTCCGCTTGGAAGATTCGATGCATTAAATGTTACATCATAATTTCCGGCACTTTCTACTTTGTTAACCAAAGTAGTTATTTCTTCTCCGAGGACATTAAATATTTTTAACGTAACTTTTTCTTCTTTATTAAGCTTATACACAATTCTTGTTGCAGGATTAAATGGATTCGGATAATTCTGTCCAAGTGAGATAGTTTGAGGGGTAACAATATTTTTATCTTGTACATCAGTAACACGGCTTCCAATTACAAACCACACAGGAAATGTTGCATCTGTTAGATAAGGCTGAGCACTTCCGGTACCGGTAATTAAATCACTTTCAAGGGGCATTTGCTCAATCACATTATGACTTACCGATTGTGTTGTATCTACTGAATGAAAAACAATCATTTTATCATCACCAGAATATGAAGGATAACCGGCTGCAGAATTGGGACCTGCAACTACTGCAGATTTGCCGGTATTAAAATCAGCGGCCATTACATAATATTTATTTGTACTAACATCCCAGTAATCGAAAGTAAATCTGTAGGGAGAAGTTTTCGAAAAGGAAGGATTTCCTACACTTATACCGTTGGCAAGAGGCGGGAATACATTAGATATATTTCCGGTTTTGACATTTAGCAAACTAATATTCCAGTAGCTTAATGTATCGCCTAAAGAATTTATAATTTGGTTGTACGAATCAAAAATTAAATTCTGTCCTGTAGGATCAAATGATAGAGCATCTGCAAAGAGCGCAGTATTTGTATTTGCAGCATCATAAGAAGGCGTCCGTATTTTAAAAGCCTGATTTGTATTATTAGTAAGGTCGAAATAATAAATTGTAGTATCAATAAATTTAGATGTAAGCGCAAAACTATTTAAGCCGGGGCCAATTGCAACACTCCACCAATCTCCACTGGTGTCAAGTATAGTTTCCTGCGGATTTTGAGGATTGGCATACAACGCTCTTAAGTCATTATTTTGATCAACAAAAAGAATTAAGCCGGAAGTATCTGTAACCGCTGGTTTAGTTAAAACCGGTGTTTGCGAAAGCGCTGAAAAATCTGCATTTGTTTGAATTACAGTTTTTGCCATATATATAGAATTGGTATCTGCAGGATCAGTATTAACTGCAAGAATCCAATTCTGACCGATGACTTGACTTGTTGGAGGAGGCGGAGGGGGTGTACTTTCATATACCTGTACATTGTCCCATGCTGTTTTTACACTTGCTACCTCAGCACTGGAAGCGCCAAATAGATCAGTAGCTGCATTTTCTGTTGCTATTCTTGCATCAAGAAATTGAGCTGTATGAGTGAGATATAATGTTAATGCCCTATACCAAATCTCTCCGGCTTTTTTTCTTCCTATACTTGCAGCAACATAATAAAATGCATGATTCGGTATTCCGCTGTTAACATGAACCCCGCCGTTATCCTGGGTTGTGTTTACATATTCGCTCATTACTGCCGGCTGCCAGCACAGATCTCCCGCAACTCCACCGTTATGAGGATTTGATAAATCTCTTAAAGCTCCAGATGGAAAAGTTGTGTAGTCTTTAATAACATTTTCACCAATCGTCCAATTAGAACTATCTACAAGTGAAGCAAAAACATCAGACATAGATTCATTTAGCGCACCGGATTGATCCTGATATTGTAAGTTTGCAGTATATTGGTCAACACCATGGGTCATTTCATGGGCAGCTACATCAAGCCCTCCGGCAAGCGGTTTGAATAAAGTATTGCCGTCACCGTAGCACATAACTTTACCTGACCAAAATGCATTATCCATCGGTTGACCATTAGAATTAACATGTAAAACGGAGTAGATAGCCATACCGTTATTATCTATCGAATTTCTATTAAAAACATTTTGATAAAAGTTGTAAGTAGTTTCGGCATTATAAAGTGCAGAAACCGAAGAGGGATCGTTCCATTGATTATTAGAGGAGGTTACATAATATATTGTTGAATTACTGCTTAAGTCCTGGTCATGAAGATCCAGGTCAACGATTGCTCCGACCGGATTGTTTGGCATTTGAGATTGTACAGCATTAAACATCGGCATAGATGCATCCATCATATAATAATTCGAACCGATTTGATATGTTCCAAAAGTTCTTGTAACACCATTTAAATCAACGCCGCTTGCCGTACTTGAACCGTCATAACAAACATTGTTATATGAATTTAATATATTTCCATTTTCGGCATCAACAAAATAATACCAGTCCTGCGATAATCCTGATCTAATTTCTATATACCAGGCAAGATGCGGCTGTTCCTGCTTATCGTACCAAATTATTTTTTGTGCTTCCGGGCCATAATAATTAAAAATTTTATCCAGCTGTTTTGGGAAACCCTTATAAAGTATGTGCTTCTTAAAATCATTAACAGCATCAGTTACTGCAGAAGCGGAATTAATCTTTCCGGTTGTATCCTGAACAGATAAAGGGGTGGGTGCATAACGTCCATTTAAAATGATAATGTTTCCAAGTTTATCAAAATGAATATAAATTTCTTTCCCCCAGACTTTAAGGCCCTTATAAGTTTGTTCATAGCGAACATGTGTCATGCCAAGTTTATCTGTAATAACGCTTTTTAATGAAAATTCATTTTGCGGATCGGAAATTTTTAATACGTCTTTATGGCTTTGAAGAAAATCCATAGCCTGGGCGGTTGAAGAAGATTTAGATAGAACAACATTTCTTTTATTAATACTAACCCGGTTAACATCGATTAATCGCGGGGTTCCAAATTTGTTATCCAAAATTATTTTTTTTATGCCGGTTTTATTTACTGGCTGAGGTGCAGACAATTTTTGCATTGTTCCGGATGAAATAGACGTTGGGGAATACATTTTGGGGGATGAATATAATTTTGTTTGCGCCGGGTTCAATCCTACTTTGCGGATAAATTTTTTAAGATTCGCAATTATGTTTGAACTTGGAGAACTATTATTCAAACCGGAAACTAATGATTGTGCAGATTTGGGCGCAGGCAAATGTTTAAGCTTTTTACCGCTGCTTTGCCCGGCAGTAAAAACATTTAAGCTCAAAACAAAAACAGTTAGTAAAACAACAAAACAATTTTTTTTCATGACAATTTAATCCTTATTTTTTTCAATGTTTTCTATTTCACTAATTAACCCAGATATGCCCTGAGGGAAATCGACAGGCAAATCATTTTGGTTGAAAGAAATTCTATTGATCTGTACGCCTTTTATTAAGAGGAGATAGGTAGTATAATTCCCGGCATATTTTGAATGATATGAGAATACCGATGTGTCATTTATAAATTTGTTAAAACTTTTTAATTGATTCGCTGTAAGTTTAATAGTTTTAGTTACTTCTCGTGTAGAATTTGGAAATTTTTTCCAAAGTTTTGCCCAACCCTCGCAAGAAATTGTAATACCGGTTTCCATACCCGTAAAACCCCCGCCGGAATAGAAATCAATTCTAAAATTTTCATTAGACGAACAATTATTGGAAGACGAGCATGATGCAAATATTAAAATAGGTACTAGGAATGCAATAAAGTATATAATCTTCATATGCTGCCTTAATTTAGATTATTTTTTAATTATTGAATGATACCGCGACAATAATTGATTTGACGTTTCAAAAACATTAGGAGTAATTTCGTATCTATTAAATTACTAAATTATTTAAAATTGAAATTGTTTTAGATCATACCAAATTTAATTAAACTAATACATACAGAGATTTTGTTCAATTGTGGACCAGGAAAAGATGAGCTGCTGGATATGAATATACCATTGGGTAAAAGTGCTAGTTTTTCATGGAATTTATTTTTATAAATCAACTTATAAAATGTACGGCATGATATCCCAACATAACCTACTAAAAAGAAGTGCTGAATTAGAATAAACTTGGCACTTAAGTTTATAATGAAGGAGGCTGTCCCGAAAGTTATATTCAGTAAATTTATTTAGATTCAAATAACATAATTCCTTTAATAAAGATTCCTGGTCAGGCCCGGAATGACATTTTTGAGGTTTTGCAACAACTTGCTTCGGCTGACAAGCTAAGAAGAATAGCTAGAATTTATTTGAGGGTAGAAGAAAAACGATTCGAACTATTCATTAACCTAATCCGCAAAGTTAATTTGGTTCGATAAAGACCTTATCTATATAACAATAAATCCAATTTTCCCCAGGTTCGATTGATTGAATAATAGGATGCTGAGTTGAATGAAAATGTTTAGTCGCATGTTTATTTTTAGAATTATCGCAGCAGCCAACATATCCGCATATTTTGCAAATTCGTAAATGAACCCACGTATCACCCATCTTTATACAATCTTCGCAGATATTTGCTTTAGGTGATACATCTTTAACTTGATCTAAATGAGAACATTCTTTCATAATTCAGCCTTTCATTTTCTATAATAAATAATGGTTAAAAATTATATAATAACTATAAAGTATGTGGCAAATTGTAAAATTCATTTTAATTAATATTTTAACTGGTTATTAGGAATAAAATATTAAATAGACGCCGGTTCCATATCCATTTTTCCATTATAGGGAACGCATCTTGTTAAGTTGATATCAGGATCATCTATTAAATAATTCAGGCCGTCTTCTATTTTCAATATTACCGGCATTCTGTGGTGAATTGGTCTTATAAATTTATTTGGAGCTGTAGTTATTAGGGAAGTAAAAATTTCTTTTTCTTTATTGATGCTGTAAAGAGCCGGGACAAAAAAGATATCTTCGTCGGGAAGAAAAATTCTGTAAGGAATTTTTCGATCTCCTTCTTTTTTCCATTCGTAAAAGGCTGACATGGGAACTAATAAGCGGTTCTTAGAAAACAAACTCATCCAATATTTCTTTTCTTTTATTGTTTCAATTCGTGAGTTAAATATTAAAGGTGACTTGGGTGAGAATTTTATTCCCCAATCCGTGTAGGATAATTTGTAATTATTATCTGAATAAGAAATTGAAAATATTTTATTTGTAGGGGCAATGTTTTCAGCTTTTCCATTATCAGAATTTAATTCTATAACTAAATCTACTTTATGCTTTTTTAATTCATTAACTAAAGTTTGCAATGATGGTTTAGTTTCAAAACGTCCGCACATTTGAAACCTCTTGATTTTAAGTTGTAGGAATATAAGAAAAAACTGGTAAAAATATCCCCGGTATAAACCAGGAAGATTACAAACTAATATATCTCTGACATATATTAAACCACTGAAGTAATAAAAAGCCCACCTGCCGGGGGAGCGGATGGGCTTAGTCCTTTTAATGGAAAAAAGGCTGGGGGAACCCTTTATCCGGACTAATAGAAATATAAGTAATTAGGAAATAAGATGATAACAAAAATTAATAAAGAGTACCTGCCCCCAAAATCGGATCCACTTTTATATTAGGGTCATAGGAGAAAAAATATTCTTCCGTAAATGCTGATAAACAAAGTCCCACACACTTAAGCGTCTTAAGTAAAACTGCTGAACATTATTTTTTTATGTATGCATTCAAACCTATCACAACCGGTTTGCCTTCGATGACACATTCAGTTTTCACATTGCCATGCGTAGTAGCTACTACTAATGTTTTCCCGGAAGCACTTGGCGTTGGATCTTGTAATTCAATTACGATTATTAGCTTCCCATCTTCTATTTTGACTTCCATGTAATTCTTCTCCTATTTGAAATAAATATTTGGAAATTAAAACTAAGATAAAAAACATAACTGTCAAATCGGAATCTATAAATAAATATATAACGGTTATCTAGCTCGCTACATTCTGGGGATTGAAAATAGTTTTACAAATTTTTTTTAAAAATGAATATTTGTTGAGTCCCAACGGAGATACATCCGCACTTCTTTCCAGATCTAACTCGCAGTGCTTATAAAAATTTTCATACCAGAAAAGGCACCCCTCTTTCATTTTCGTGAAAGAAATCAAAGTGAATAATATTTTTTAGAAAATTTTTAATCGGTGTATCAGCGTTGTTGATAAGCCTCAAATTGGAAAAATAATGCCGCTTAAAACTTCCACGTTAATAAATATTAAAAATTTTACTGCATTACTACTTTGAACTTAGTCGCTTTGTGCTTAGCCCAACACTGGATTATGCCTCGGCACGCTTCGGCATGAATCCTAATAACGTTATATTGCCCTACTTTAAAAAATAGTATATGTTAATAATATTTGACATTATGTTAAAAATAGCATACTTTATGTATGCAATTATTAACATTTACTTTAAAAGGGACTTCAAAATGAATCTAAATAAAGAACTTTTTACTAAATCTGAATTTATTTTATCCTTTATCTTCTTAGGGTATTTTTTACTTGCAACTTTTCAAGAGCATAACTTTGTTCTAATATATTTTTTATTTGTTTCTGCTTTTATTTTTGCGAATATAATTTTAGTATTGGTTTTACTATTAATTACAAAATCAAAAAAAATTAAATTTGATGAAAGAGACAAGTTTATAGAAACGAAATCATATCGTAATGCTTACATTAGTGTAATTGCAATCATTAATATTATTATTATTTATTCTATTTTTAATAATAATATTAATCAACCTTTCGTTTTATTTAGTTCACTATTTTCCACACTTTTCATTTCAAATATTGTTCTAAATCTCACAAAGATATTCTACTATAAAAGAGGTGTTTAAATTGAAGATTTTACCTCTAACTAATAATATTAGAAAATTAAGATTTAACGCTTCTGAAATGACGCAACAAGAATTAGCTGATAAATTGAATGTATCGCGTCAAACAATCATTGCAATTGAAGCGGGGAAATATTCTCCCACGTTGGAACTTGCATTTCGTATAGCTGAAATATTTAAAGTTTCTCTTGAAGAGGTATTCCAATATACTCCAACTTATTAAATTTTATAATTTGTTTTCTTACAATTTAAAAGAACAAAAACATTAGCAATGTAACCATTACTTAAGTCGATTGTACGGCAATTTGTTTAGTGTGGTAGCCCGATTTAATTTCCGAATAAAAATTTTCTACCTTCATCAGTATAACGGAATTTTTATTCTAACATCCAAGTTTTCGATATGCGTGTACCATTGTAGTTACATAATCCCCGTCTCTTATACGGTGTCGCAGTAAATGAACAATTAAATGAAAAAATATTTATTGTTAGGGACAGAAAAAAGTTTCAAAAATTACCTTCCCAGAATGCTTCCATACGCCCCCCCTATCTTTCCCAGATCTAACTCGCAGTGCTTATAAAAATTTTCAAACCAGATAAGGTACCCCCTTTTAATTTTCGGGACAAAAATACGAACTTAAATTTTTTTTGTTTTGAAAATTTGTAGTTAGAAATAGGCTATTATTTTATTTACTTTATAATTGTTCAAGCATTTTAGATGATAAAATTAATTTCAATAAATTGCCACATTCCTTCGCTTCAATGTTAGTTCAAAGAGGTTTTCACTTTATGTAGTCAAAGAGCTGTTAGGCCATGAAGATTTGAGTAGTACACAGATATATTCTCACCTGCAAAAACAAAATTTGATGGATGCACTGAATTTGTTATAATTTATAAAATAATTTTATCTGCATAAATATTCACTCCTTTCTTCTTTGGCAATTAAAATTAATACCTTAGATAATTTTCAGTTTCTTCATTTTCCGCCATAAAGTTGAAGGATTAATTTTTAATTGTTTAGCTGTCAGTGCTCTATTCCATTTATTACTTTGAAGTGCAGATAATATAATCTCTCTTTCAGTCCCTAGAATATTATTGCTACTTCGCATAACATTTTTGCTATCATTATTAACGTGCGCAATTTTTAGACGTTTGGGTAAATGCTCAACCTGAATCATTTCACCGTTGCAAAGTATGAAGCAATGTTCAATTACATTTTCAAGCTCACGAATATTTCCCGGCCAATTGTATTCTGAAATTATTTCATAAGCGGATGAAGAGAACTGCTTTATGTTTTTCCCGAATTTTTTGTTGAATTGTTCGATGAAATGATTCACAAGTAAAGGGAGGTCGTCTCTTCGCTCCCTCAATGGCGGTAGATGAACATTGATTACGTTTATTCTGTAAAATAAATCTTCTCTAAATCTTCCTGCGGAAATCTCTTCAAAAAGATTTTTATTCGTAGCAACAATTATCCGGGTATCCATTTTAATAATTTTATTTCCACCGACTCTTTCAAACTCATGCGTTTCCAAAACTCTTAATAATTTTGTTTGGACTGCGGTGGAAAGGTCTCCGATTTCATCGAGGAAAAGAGTGCCAACTTGAGCAAGCTCGAATCTTCCAATCTTTGTTTTTATTGCGCCAGTAAAAGCGCCTTTCTCGTGTCCGAACAATTCACTTTCTATAAGCGACTCAACAAAAGCACTGCAGTTTACTGCAATAAATGGACCCATTCTTCTAGGACTATTTAAATGAATAGCGCGTGCAGCCAGTTCTTTCCCGGTTCCGCTTTCACCCGTAATTAAAACTGAACTGTCGGTTTGCGCTACACTTTCCAGAACAGAGATAATTTGTTTAATCTCTTTGTTCTTCCCAACAATATTTTCATACTTAAATACTTCATTAAGATGCGACGATAGGTTTTTTATTTCGGAAATATCTATAAACGTTTCTACAGCGCCGATTTTTTCATTTTTGTTATTTCTTAAAATGGCGGAATTAACTCTTATGGGAACTCTCTTTCCGTTTTTATTTTCAATTTCCAATTCGTTTCCTATTGTAGATGTTCCCTTGTTCATCGTTTGTTCCATGTGACAGCCGTTTCTGCACAAAGATGAATTGAAAATTTCCCAGCACTTTTTCCCTACAGCTTCCGTTCTTTTATAACCGGTTATCTTAGCGGCAGAATCATTGAATGATGTAACATTCCAATCATTGTCGATGGTAAACGTTCCTTCAATATTGCTGTTGAATATAGCATCCAGCTTATTCTTTTGATCGTTCAATTCAATAGTCTTCTCCTCAAGCTCTTCAGCCATCGAAAGCATTTCTTTTGTATTCCGGAAAACTAAAACAACACTGATTACAGTATCGGATTTTAAAATTGGAGTAATCGATGCTAGCACATCAATTAAATTTCCGTTTTTATCTTTTATCTTAAACGGGAGGTTTGAATAAACCCTCTTTTCTGAAATCACTTCTGAGATAAATTTTGGTTCTTCACCTTTTTTTTAAAAAGGATTGAACACTTCCTTCCTACTATCTTATCTTCCGAAAAGCCTGTAATACGCGAAGCAGCTTCATTAAACACAATAATGTTTAAGTCTTTTCCTATTACCACAATTCCGTCAGGGGTTATTAATGCTTCCTTTTGTTGATCAATTATGCTTTGGACGTCTTTCATTTAATATCTTTCTAAATTCTTTGCTTTACAAACATTGCAATAATATCGCACTATAACAATGCATGCAATAATATATTGCGTATTTGCAATAAACGCAATCTTAAATATTAGCAATATCATCAGAAAACGAACTTTTATTTCGGCATTACTATTGCCTACCAATATAAAATCGTTCTAATTATTAATTAATTGGCTTAGATATAAAAAGAACACTTCAATGTTCTAAAGCGCTAATTGTAAAACATAAAGGTAATATAAATGTTGATTTCCCCCGGCTGTATTCCATGCGTCGTAAAACAATCTTATACTCTAAGCCGGCTACTAGGAGTAGAAGATAAAAACAAGCAAAGGCAAATTATTTACGATACTATAAATTTATTATTAGATAATAAAGAAATGCTATCGGCACCCCATTTCTCAATTATGCTGCAATCGATATTAAATAAAAATTTAAACGGACAAAGTTCATTCAAAATAATTAAAGAGAAAAATAGACTGAATGCAGAGGGATATTTAAAATATCTTGAAACAATGATTGAAGCCTCAGAAGATAAATTAGAAATGGCAGTTAGAATTTCTATAACCGGCAATACTATCGATCTTGGTGCAAATCCCAATTTTAATCTTGAAAAAGAAATTAACATTATTACCTCAAACCGGATAAATGTTGATTCAATCGACAAGTTCAAGGAAGATTTTAATAAAGCAAACCGGATTCTTTTTATTGCAGACAACTACGAAGAAGCGCTGTTCGATAAATTCTTGATAGATCAATTAAAGCCTAAAGAAGTTGTATTTGCAGTAAGGTCAAATGAAATTTTAAACGATATAACTTTGGAAGACGCTAAAAGGTTGGGCATAAACAAACTTTGTAAAATAATTGAAAGCGGAAGTAGAATTGCCGGGACAGACTTAAATGAAGGCACTCCGGAATTTATCGATCTTTTTAATAAAGCAGATTTGGTAATAGCAAAAGGACAGGGAAATTTTGAAACGCTTCTAAATGCGGAGCGCTCCATTTATTTTTTATTCAAAGTTAAATGTGAAGTTATTTCTGAATTATGCGGTTATCCCGTTGGAACGGGATTATTGTACTTAAAAAAATATAAAGGGAAAAAATGAAGGCTTACGATGTGGTTATTATTGGTGGAGGGCCGGCCGGAGTAACGGCAGCTTTATCCGCAAAAAATTCTTATCCGAATAAAAATATCGCTTTGATCCGTAAAGATTCAAAGCCGATGATACCGTGCGGCATTCCGTACACATTATTTACTCTCAATAATGTTGATGAAAATATTCTGGGGGATGCGCCCTTAACTGCAAATAAAATTGACATTATTAACAGCGAAGCCGTTGATAGAAAAGATCATATTTTGATTCTTGAGAGCGGTGAAGAAATAAAGTATGAAAAACTTGTTTTGGCTACAGGCTCAAGTGCTGTGCTGCCGCAAATTGAAGGGAATGAAAAAGAAGGTGTCTTTCTTATTAGAAAAAGAAAAAGTTATTTAGAAAAATTAAGAAATGCAGTTCAAAGTGCATCAAAAGTTGTAATCCTTGGCGGAGGATATATCGGAGTAGAAGTTGCCGACGAATTGATTAAAGGAGGAAAAGACATAACAATTGTAGAAATGATGCCGGAACTTTTGCCGACTATGGACAATGAATTTAGCGAGAAGGTTAAAGATATTCTAACCAGCCGGGGCGGAAATGTTGTTACCGGAAAGAGCATTCAAAAAATATTAGGCAACAGTTCTGTTAGCGGCATTGAATTAAACGACGGCTCAACAATTAATTGCGACCTGGTTATAATATCCGTCGGCTATAAACCAAATCTTGAATTAGTAAAAAAACTTGGACTACATTACCTTGAAGGAAGGGGAGTTCTTGTTGATAATTATCTGCGCACTTCTGAAAAAGACATTTTTGCGATTGGTGATTGCGCCGTAAAATATGATTTCTTTACGGGTGATTTCTCAAACATTATGCTTGCCTCAACTGCCATGGCTGAAGGAAGGCTTGTCGGTTCAAATCTTTTTTCCATCAAAGTCATAAGACAATATCAAGGAGTTCTCGGGACTTTCTCTACTAAAATCGGCAGCACGGCATTTGCCGTAAGCGGATTAACTGAAAACAGAGCAAAAGAAAAAGGAATGGAATATACAGTAGGTATTGCAAAGGCAATTGACCGCCATCCCGGAAAACTTCCCGGCGCCACAGAAGTATATGTAAAGTTAATCTTCTCTACTTATTCGCATACGCTGCTCGGCGCACAAATTTACGGCGGGGATTCGGTTGGGGAACTTATCAATATGGTTTCCGTTATGATTCAAAATAGAATGACTGATACGGATATAAACACTTTGCAAATAGGAACACATCCGCTGCTAACTCCCTCGCCGGTAGTTTATCCGGTTATTAATGCAACCATTAATGCAATTGTAAAATGGTTTAAATGATAAATGACAATAAAATATTGGAAAACAAATAATGAAAATAAGCTGGATTTCATTCATAATGATTTCAATTTTGAGCTTAACATTTACTACGGAGATATTCTCACAAAGAAGTATGGGAAAAAAGGAAATAAAGTATCGAGCGTGATTTTTCATTATTCCAATAGTCCATCATCCTAAAGTGCTGGTTTCGCTTAAGGTGACTTAAAAACAATAAGGAGTAAAAAATGTTGATATGTATTGGTGCAGACGAAAATAATTTGGAAAGCCAAGTAGCCAAAAGATTCGGGCACGCAAATTATCTAATCTTGTTCAACACGGAAACAAAAAATTTTGAGTCGTTTATAAATAATAATGAAGGGCACAACCACGATAATCTTCAAGAATATTTAGATAAAGGAGTGCGGGTTTTTATCGTTGGTAATATTGGACCCCACGCATTTGAGATATTGAAATCCGGCGGAAGCAAGGTTTATTTAGCCCGCAAAATGAATTCTGTAGAAGCTCTTACGGCATTCAACAATGATGAGTTAAAAGAGTTGCTTGAACCGACTGTAAAAAAAAGTATGGGCAACGGAAAGCATGAGCACGAAGATGAACATAATCGTCATTCGAGCAAATAATGAATATTGGTCTGAGATTTTCAAACTCAATAGTAAATATATAAATAAAATTTTATGGGAAAATTATGAACGAACAAGACAAACAGAAATCATTCGAAGAAGAAGAAAAACGAATTGAAGAAACAGTATCCAAAATAAAACACCGTATTGCGGTTTTCAGCGGCAAAGGCGGAGTTGGTAAAACTACCGTTAGTATAAATCTTGCTTATGGATTCCAATCGGAAGGATTTTCCACGGGGATTCTTGACTCGGACATTACCGGGCCTAATGTTCCCAAAATGTTAAACGTAAACGATGATTTAATTTTTCTAAACGAAAAAATTATTCCTTTTGAAAAATACGGCGTTAAAATGATATCCATGGCAAGTATGCTAAAAAACGGTCAGCCTCTTATTTGGCGCGGCCCGATGAGATCAAAAGTAATAAATCAATTTTTAGCCGATGTCGAGTGGGGCGAACTTGATTATTTGGTTGCCGATTTACCGCCCGGAACTGGAGATGAAATATTAACTATCGGGCAAAAGATGAAACCCGATTATGCAGTTATTGTTACCACCCCGCAGGAAGTTTCTGTTATAGATGCTGAACGCGCTATCAATATGGCAAAACAATTACAAATTCCTTTAATAGGCGTTGTCGAAAATATGTCTGGGTTTGTTTGCCCTCATTGCAGCGCGGTACTAAACATTTTCGGCGAAGGCGGTGGAAAAAAATTAGCAGACAATTACGGTGTTCAATTTCTTGGTTCAATTCCGATTGACATTGATGCCCGCATTCTTGGTGATATAGGAAAGCCAATCGTTCTGGAAAAGCCGGACTGCGAAGTAACAAACGCTTTTAAATCAATTATAAATTTAATTGAAAAAAATTATCAAGATGAGTTACAAGCACAAGAAATAAAAGAATCATAAACAACTTCAATAAACAAAAGAGGTTATCATGCTTTCGAAAATATTTATTGTCCTCTTTCTTTGCAGCATATCATCGCTTGGCCAGTCTCATAAGGAATTGATCCAGGGCCCTTTTGCAACACCGCAAGATGTAACAAATACTTGTTTAACCTGTCACGAAACCGCAGCTAAAGAAGTTATGAATACCAGCCATTGGACATGGTTAGATGAGAAATTCCTAGATGCGAATAATCAAACCATTCAAAGAGGCAAAAAGAATTTTGTAAACAATTTTTGTCTTGCACTGCCTTCAAATTATCCAAGATGCACAAGCTGCCATGTGGGTTACGGCTGGAAGGACAAAACGTTTGATTTCAGTAAAGAAGAAAATGTTGATTGTTTGGTATGTCATGACCAAACGGGAAAATACAAAAAAACACCTACCGGAGCCGGAATGCCTGATAAGAATGTTGACTTAGCAGCATCTGCACAAAGCGTTGGAAAGCCAACAAGAGCAAACTGCGGTGTTTGCCATTTTAACGGCGGCGGCGGCACTGGCGTTAAACACGGCGATTTAGACGGCAGCTTATATAATCCGAAACCAAGTACGGATATTCACATGGGCAAATTTGGATTTGAATGTATTGACTGTCATTCTTCTAGAGAACAAAAGCATAAAATATTGGGAGCTAGTCACGGCTCGATGGCAGCTAATGCAAATCATATTTACTGCACGGATTGTCATAAAGGTAAAATCCATGAAAATGGAACAATCAACAGACACTTGAATGCAGTTGCTTGCGAGACATGCCACATCCCCGATTTTGCTCGTGTTGAGCCTACAAAAGTATGGTGGGATTGGTCTAAAGCCGGTGAAGACAGACCGGAATCCAAAGATAAATTTGGCAATGAAACTTATAATAAAATGAAAGGCGAATTTAAGTGGGCAAAGGATGTTATACCCAACATATAAATGGTATAACGGAAGTGCAAAGTATTATTCGTTTGGCGATAAGATTGATCCTTCAAAAGTTGTTGAGCTTAATTCCCTTAACGGGGATATCAAAGATCCGAAAGCAAGGATTGCTCCTTTTAAAGTAATGCGTGGTAAACAAATTTATGATTCTAAAAATGACTATTTAATTATACCCAAACTATTTGGTAAAGACGGTTATTGGAAGACATATAATTGGGATTCGGCTTCACAGCTTGGAATGAAAGAGGTAAACTTGCCTTATTCGGGAAGTTACTCATTCATCGAAACGGAAATGTACTGGCCTATAAATCACATGGTAGCACCAAAGGAGAAAGCATTAAAGTGTACGTCTTGCCATGGTACAAAAGCCGATAGGTTAGACTGGAAAGCTTTGGGTTACTCCGGCGATCCGATGAAAGCTGGTGGAAGAAAAATTAATACCAATAACTAATTGGCACTTTTAGCAAAAAATGGAGATGACATTTTTTTTCAAAGATGTCATCTCTAAAATAAATAGTGAAGAAATATTATGAATGACAAAATTAAAATAGGAATTATTATTTGTGACCGGTATAAAAGCTGCGCAGGCGGAAAATGTTTCAGAGCTGTTAAAGAAAGAGCCGGAGCTTTTGATATTTATAAAGAAAGAGATGTAGAAATTGTCGGGTATACAACATGCGGCGGATGCCCCGGCAGCAATATAGAATACGCACCGGAAGAGTTAAAGAAAAACGGTGCTGAAGTAATTCACTTTGCTACGGGCATGATAGTTGGCTATCCACCATGCCCGTACATTTATCATTTTAAAAAATTTATTGAAACTAAGTACAGTTTAAAAGTAGTTGTTGGAACACATCCAATACCGGAGAAATATTATATCACTCATACAAAACTAGAAACATGGAATACCAAAGATTGGGACGAATTACTAAAACCAGCACTTAAGGATAAAGAAACAAGATTGGCTTATGATTGAATATTTCAATTAGAAGATCTCTGCAATTTTCTTTGTATTAGTTAAGCGAAAGAAAATTATTTTATGAAGAAACCAAAATTACCAATGCCGACTCATCAGTTAGCTTTTCTGCAAGCTTATTTATATGAAATCTTTAGCACAGAAAAGCAATGTGAAAACAACTTCAAATACACTGAGTGGTTTTTTGGCGAAAATTATTCTGATAAAGAATTGAAATTAATATTGGAGTTTTTCAAAGATTTAGGAGTAAAGTGCGATTGTGAT
>CAVQBN010000010.1:0-104769 GCA_963710735.1 uncultured Bacteroidota bacterium
AATATTTCCCAAAGCCGGTTTATTCAAATTAATATATAAACATATTGCAAAACCATCCGGTTTAATTAAACCGAAAGTTGTTGAAGAAGATAATTCACCTCACCAATTTGCTCAAGGACTCGGAGGAGTTTTTCTCGCTGTTTCTTTTATCGCTTTAACTGCAAAGATTTTAATATTAGGCTGGATACTTACTTTAATTGTGCTTGCCCTTGCTTTCATAAATTTAACCGTAAATTTTTGCGCAGGATGTTTTATTTATTTTCAGCTTTACAAGCTTGGAATATTGAAATCAAAAAATGAAATAAGGAACGAACATGCTTGAAAGAATTTTTGTACTTGGAATTGTACTAATAGCAATAACTATTCTGCAAAGAAAATTTAGAACAGGTAAGGTAACCGATACATTACAATTGCCGGATAATATAAAATTAGAAAATACTTCTCTTCCTACCGTGCTTTATTTTTGGACGGAACAATGTGTGCAGTGTAAAACTTCTCAAAAGCCGGTTTTGAATAATTTAAAGAATGAAAATAATAATTTTAATTTAATAGATATAAATGCAATTGAGAGAAAGGAGATTACATCCTTATTTAATATACGAACCGTTCCGAGTACAATTATTTTTTCTAAAGACGGGAAGAGTAAGTTTGTTAATAATGGTTTTGCAAATGAATCAGAATTATCAACACAATTAAAATCGGTTTTATAATAATCTGATTTTCACTAAAAAAATTTATATGACTTCCCTATTTAATTTTATTCTTTTCTAAGTAAATGAAATTATGTAATTCTTTTATATAACTCTTTCAGAGTATTAGATGAACCATCCACCTCATTAATTCGGGATGTTGTCCCGGCCTTTAATATCTGACGCTTACAGCGTCATTTTGAAGATTAAAGTCCCTGAAAGGGACAGATACTGTAGCCGAGGACAACGTCCTCGGGAAAAGTTTCAAAAGTATATTTCAAACCTCGAAATGGGTTCAATAATGTTCGCTATGTAACTTCAGTAAGTAAATTATTTTATAAATAATTGTATTTATAGAATAAATGAGTATTGAAAACCTAGTCCTACGAAACCTCTGTTTATTTGTTCTAAATCGTAAAAATTTGCAAAATCCCGTGATACAACTATCTTTGAACTTGGGACATAATAGATCACATCCATTTCAAAATGTTTTGATGTTTCATAACCAACACCAAAACAAAAGCATTTAAGTGAACCTTCATTTCCATAATTTAATCCGTGCGGCAATTGTCCAAATAGACCCGAATAATCAATCCCAATTGTTCCGTATAAAGATGTTTTCAAGATATTCACTTGCAAAAATAATCCATAATCAATCCCGCCCCCAAAATCATTGTATATCCCCATAATACCAACTTTCCCATAAACTTTGGCTAATTCTAAGATTCTTATTCCAAAAGTCAGGTGAATATTTTCCGGTATAATGCTTGAGTTAAAAGAAGAGTTGGGTATAAAAAACATTTCGTCTCTAATTCCTAGTACTATATTAATGTCATATTTAGATTTAAATTTATTTATAGAATTTAATGGGGAATCTTGATAAGTTTCATTTTCATTGATATGATAAAGTAATTTATTTTCAGCAGGGAGAAAATATATTTTAATACCTAAACTTTTTCCATAAGGTATTTTTAATAAAGTTGAAGCAAATAATTCTTTATTATTAGTTTTACTAAAAATTAAATATTCAAATTTATTCATTACCCCTTTTGAAGTTAAGATTAATAAATTGCTGTCTGAATTTAAAACAGTATTTTTATGGACAAAATAAATTGAATCTGACTGACTACGGTAAATTAAAGAATAAGAAAAATTATCCTGTTTTGAAAAGAAGTTTATTTCCTTAAGTGTTAGGGGAACTCCGGGGACTAGATTTTCATAAGTAAAACTATTAATGTCTTGGGTTGTATCTATTTTGTTTTGCTGCGCAAATATTATTGAATAACTAATAAATAAAAAAGCTAAAAGGATAATTGGTTGAATGGAAAACATTAAAACACGAATTTTATTCATTTTGATCCCCCATATTTTTTTCGCGATTAAGAATCACTATTTATTTTAAATTCGATAAAATATAAGAATTTTTTGTTTAAAATAAATCAGTGTAACTACGTAGAAATTCCTAATTTAAAAAAATATTTATTCTTGTTTTTAATGGTAATTATTATATCTTGAACATGTAAAAACTTAATAAATTTCTAATTATATTGTTAAAAAATATTGTTCTAAAATTTTATTTTAACCTTTCTTAGTAAATTCCACCTAATATTTGAACCCGGTTTGAATGCACTCTGAATCCACTCTCATTACACTCTGAATGCACTATATTTAGGTTATATTCCCGTTAATCTCCCGTTATATTCCCATTCAAATTAGGTCTATTATCCAGAATGAGCATTTTTATTTCTGCTAATTCCTCAATTTTTATTATATTTAAGCCATATTTCACAAAGGGTTAGGGGATACTTCAAATGGTAAAAATAAAAAATGGAATTTTAGGAACTCCCAGAGGCAAAATAGGCAAAATTGTTTATAGGCATATGAATGGAAATACATTTGCTTCTGATAGACCGGAAAAATACAACCAAAGTCAAAGTGAAAAATCTAAATCCAACAGGGGTAGGTTCGCTGCAGCTATTCAGTTTGCTAAATATATTAGCTCTATTCCGGAATTATCCAAAATATGGAAATATGCTAAAATTAAAGGTACTACTTCTTTCAATAAGCTGGTTAAGCATAATATAAAAGCCATAAACAATAAATTGCTCACTGTTAACAATATCATTACACCGGGTTTGGGAAAGGGAGTTGCCTATTTCGAAGATATTACTGTTAACAAAAACCTAGTCCGATTCAAAATGAAATTAGATGAAAATTTATTGACAGAGGAGACAACACATCCAATTCAAATTTTTGCTGTATTAGCATTTCAAGAGCCTAAATCAATAAATGACCCGGTATTTCTAATAACTCACCTATCGGAAGAAAAATCCAAACAAGTGATTATTACTAATAATGAAATAAGAATGGAACTATCTGAACCCCAAAGAAAAATATCTGAAAACTTTAACTCATGTTTAATTTATATTGCCGCAGTAGTTGATTCGGAAAACCCAAAGGAAATTGCATATTCATCTTCTTATGCGGAATCATTTAACTTTGAATAGAATCAATTGATTTTATGTGACACCCAAGATACTAATCTTAATGCCTATCTATCAATAATATTTATAGGAAATAAAATATTTAGAAGAAATATTAAACAATTTAAAGAAGTTATTCTTATCCAATGTAATAATAGTTCAAATTTACTTTTCTAAAGTTTGAAAATTAATTTTATTTTCGGGCTGTTCTTTTCATTATAAAGAATAAAATACAAACCAACCAAAATTTCAAAAGCTGATGTTAAATAGAAGAGAATAATACCTGTTTTTAAATCTATTATAGACACCATAAATTTTATTATAATTGAAATTTCGTAAACGCATATAACGAAATAAAAAACATTTATAAATTCATCTTTATATATGTCGAAAATTGTTCTACTCAAGAAAATTATAAATATCATCAAATGCAGCAAAGCAAGATATATAATCATATATTTTATATTTACAAAAAAAGCTATAAATATACTTCCCGCAAATAACACTATTATTAAAGCAATATTCTTCCTTATGACATTTAACCCTAGTAGGGTTAAAATTGCTAGGAATATAAAAATAATATAAAGACTAATGGGTTGAGTATGCAGTGTTTTATTTAATATTACCGTTATTGGATCCATTAATCCTATAATTAAAAAAAACATAAAATATTCACCTTTGTATTGCCGGAATGGTACCAATAACCATGTTAAGGTGGATATTGAAAATATTACATATGGAATTATCATAATAAATTAAGGACAAAATGGAGGACATAATTCTGATTCTTCTAAGGTTTCATCTCCATTTGTTATTGTTAAAACATTATTTCTTATCTCAATATAAGTTTCGGAGTTGTTACCCTCTTTTAATAATTCATTAACTATTGAGGTGCTAAATATTCTAAAAACTGTACTTGCCGAAACTGCATTGAAATTCCCATTTGTATAAATAACATTTCTTTTACTGTCTAATACTACAAGTTTACCCTGAATTATTTGAAACATTATATAATTAGGAGTTTGCGAAGTTAACTTTTGTAATAAAGATGTATTGATTTCTACTGAGTCAATACTGAGCCATAAAGATTATTCGCTGTTGATTTTGTATAAATTTTTCCAATAACTTGTGACATGCTAAGACTTGAAAAAATTATAACTAATAAAATTATCATAAAGAAATTGTTTCTGTAATTCTTCATTATTTCTCTTTTATGATTAAAAAATATTAAAACAAATTAACTAATAATCTAACTTACGTTGACCACCTCTATTAAATGGGCTAAAGCCCATGTGAATTTCAGGGGTTTTTATTTTCCCCGACCTGAAGGTCGGGGCTATTATAGCCACGCCCTTTACCCTTTAGGGCATGGACAAAGGAATAATAATAAATTTGAAGGTTTTCCCATAGGGATCACAATGTGATAACCTCTTACTATTAAAGTAGTCAACTAGAGTAATCTAAGTATAAAATCTTTTAAATTCTAAACTAGACGCTATTCACCTTTATTTTTCAAATTATACTCAATTGCAAATTTTATCAGTTCAGATAATGAATTAATATTTAGTTTATGAATTAAATTGGATCTGTGCGTTTCGATAGTTCTTATTGATAGATTAATTTTATCTGCAATTTCCGAACTTGTAAGTCCATCTCCTATTAATTCCAATATCTCTTTTTCTCTATTTGTTAGTACGGTTATATCTGCACCCTGACTTTGTTTATTGGCTGATTCAAATTTAATTCTCAATTCATTTAATTTTTGTTCCGGGTAATTCTTTCCAAAATATTTCTCACCTTTGCTGACTTTTGTAATAGCCTTTACTAATTCATCTTCCAAACTGTTTTTGTTAATCAAGCCCAAGCCGCCGGCTGCATAACATAAATATATGTAATCCTCGGAGTCGTACATTGATAAGAATAATGCTTTTGCCATCGGATCTTTACTTATAATACTTTTTACCGCTTCGGTTCCGGAAAGTACCGGCATTGAAATATCGACAAGGACAACATCCGGATTTAATGTGAAATATTTGGTTATTAACTGCGCACCGTTTTCAGCTTCACCTGCAACTGAAATATTATTCTGAGCGTCCAGTATTTTTTTTATCCCCGCTCTAAATAAATGATGATCATCAGCAAGCAGTACCGTTATTTTTCCATCGCTTTTCATTTCTCTGACTCCAGGGGTAATTCAATTACAAGCATTGTACCGTTATTGTCCGAAGTGTCCATCTTAAAAACACCATTAAAACTTTCAACTCTTTCGCTTATATTCAATAATCCGTATCCCTGCCTGCCTTTATCCGGCATATGAAATCCTATTCCGTCATCATTTATAATCATTTTTATTAACCCGTCTTTCCTAATTAAATTTATTGAAAATTCTTTTGCGTGCGAATGTTTAATTATATTGTTCAAGGCTTCCTGAGCTATTCTATACAATGCAATTTCCATTTTAGGATTCAGCCTTTCGTTAAAGCCGAAGGAATTTAAACTTCCCTTAATCGAGCCTTCTTCAGATACTTTATTAACCAGAGATGAAAGAGCCTGGCTGAGTCCCATCTCTTCGAGCATGGGTGGTTTAAGATCATATAATATTATTTTTAACTCGGATAAAATATTCTGGAAAAAATCCATACTCTCATTAAATGAAGCTTCCTGCCCGGCTGCTTTGATTATATGCTGGTATTTATTTATCAAATTCATTTTTAGAATTAATAAATTCTGGCCTATATCATCATGAAGTTCCCTAGCTATCCTTTGCCTGTATTCTTCTATATTATTTTGAAGAATTACCGAAAGGTCTTTTAATTTCTTTTCATATTCGATTTTTTCCGTAATGTCGTGGAAATACAGCTGTGCAATATCAAGTGAAGAAATTCCCTTAAACTGAATTGTATAATTTTTCGAATTGTTATTAAAATAGATAGTCTTTTTTCTATCTTTCGTTATAAAGTTTTCTATTGAGAAATTAATGGAAGGGATTATGCTCTTAATGTTTTTGCCTTCCAGTCTTTCATCATTAAGCAGCATACCTGCCGACTTATTTATATAAATTATTTCCCCGGCTTTATTTATTCTCAAGACAGGGTCAGGATCCAGTTCCGCAAATAAGGCCATTAACCTTGCATTCTTAAGTTCAAGTTCATTTTTTTCGTTTACAAATTTCTTTTGGAGCGGGTAAATTATATTCTTAAATATTAAATAAAGAAGAATAAAAATGAGAACGGCAAAAATTATTGAATAAAATATCGGGTCATTTATATTGAACAGAAGATCAACGTATTGTTTCAGATCCTTAAGCATTATAACTTTTATAAATTCCCATTCTTTCTATAATTGCCGTACAAATTAAGAATTTCACCGGAAAGTAAAACTATATATTTTCTTGACAGATAATTTTCTTTCAGTCTGTTGTTGGTCAAGTCAATAGCGTTATAAATTACTTCGTCGGGTATTTCCAGGAAGAAAGATTGAATTTCTTTTTTAAGATAAAATTTATCCTGGTATTCATTTAAATTAGAATAACTGGAATAATTAAGCCCTTCAAGAAATTTCCTAATAGCCGTAAAATTTAAATCCATACACCCTTTTAATTTTTTATTCAATATAAGAACAAAATTATTTAAATGAATCCGTGTAACTACGTAGATAAAAAAATAAGTGCAATAATTTTTAGTGATTTTTTGGGGTCATTTTCTTTAGAATAAACTAATAATAGAAATGCGAAAAATATTCGTACGTAGTTACACTGATTTTTTTTATTTGTTTTTTTATTACATTTATCTAATCTTTAATCAATTTATTAAAGATAAATTGAATACTCATTGAAAGGGAGCCTTAAATGAAAACAATTTTGGGGGTTTTAGCTTATCTTTTAATTCTTACCTCGCCCGCATTTTCACAAAGTAAATTCTCATTACAATTGGATGGGGGTTTAATTTCACCTATTAGTTCTAATGCCGGTGTTTCATTTAACTTGCAGGCTAATTATTCCATTAATTCAACCGTTAATTTATATATGTATTCCGGCGTTTCGGGATGGAGCAGAAATAAAGTTGTATTTTGGGCTTACGGCAGAACAAATCCTTCTGCTATTGGTTTTGGAGTTCGAAATTTTAATTCATACTCCGAAGACAGTCATTTACTAATTCCTTTTTATATCGGCAGCACGTTTAATTTCCATCTTAATAAATTAGTCACTCCTTTTTTAGCTATTGAAATCGGATATTCATATTTAAGCTTTTACAGCTTTACGAACAATAAAGTTGTTAATCCAATATCTGGAATTACAGAATATTTTTATCCCGATAAA
This sequence comes from uncultured Bacteroidota bacterium, assembly GCA_963710735.1. Lineage (GTDB taxonomy): Bacteria > Bacteroidota > Ignavibacteria > Ignavibacteriales > Ignavibacteriaceae > FEN-1297. Next base: position 7,491 of record CAVQBN010000010.1, read on the forward strand.
AGCACAAGAAAAATTAACCGTGAAAATTTATTCGGTGCGGGAGTTGGCGGCGGATTTACTTTACCAATTACAGGGACAATGGATGTAATAGTTCTAATAAAGCTGAATAGTTTTGTAAATAATGGTTATAATGGATTTCTAACAACAAAAGGAACATATATTACTTATTCAACCGGCTTAAATTATCAATTATAATTTTTAATCAACAATAGTTAAGAAAAATGACAAACATTAATAAGATACAAAACAAAGTCAGAGTAATAATTAATATATTCTTTGTTTTAACGATGATAATTATTTTACAAAGCTGCAAAAGCCCTGATGGCCCAAATGACATGCAGCCCGGAAGAAGGGATTATACATGGACAGCTGATTCAATTAAAGTTATAAACAATGGACTAAACCTTACAAGGATATGGGGAATATCACCCACAGATGTATGGGCAGTTGGTACTGGTACTTCTTCATTCTTATCGATTTGGCATTATGATGGAAATAGGTGGGGGTGTGATTCAATCGGACGTAATAACGATCCATGGGCTATAATAGGATTTTCAAGCAATGAAGTCTGGATGGGAAATACTAACAGTACAATTTGGAAATATGATGGTTCTCAATGGCAAGTTTTTGGAACATATAGCGACAGTGGTTTTGATGAAATTTGGATCCAAGGCTTTGATGGAACGGGCTCTAATAATATATATGGAATAGGCAGTGCAAATCAGTCGTATGGAAGTGACTATGAAGGGATAATTATGCACTATGATGGTTCATCATGGAAAATATCAAATAAGGGCCCAAGTCAAGTAGGATTTAATGAATGCGGGTTTGATAGGGTTAGCGGTAATTTGATTATTGAGGGGACTAACTACGATCCCAACGGATGGGTAGAAAAGGTTTATGCATGGAACGGGAAAAATTTAAATGAGCTATATTCAGGTTCTACTTATGCCCCGGTTAGCAGAATCCAGAATCAAGCTTATGTTTATATGAATAAGAAGTTGTATAAATATGGTAATGGAAAGCTTGTATTATGGAAAGATATGTCCAATACAGACTGCGCAAGTAAAATCTGGTGCGGCAGAAGTGAAGATGATTTCTTTATGCGTTCTTCAATGGGAATTGGACATTATAACGGAATCAACTTTAAGACTGTCTACCAGATTTATGGAGACACTGACATTAATGGCGGATGTATTTTCCCAAATGATGTATTTTTCATTTTACATAATTATCAAACAGGTGTAAATGTATTTGTGCATGGAAAGTTAAACTGATAATGGAGGAATTACCGAGTATAGAAATAAATTAAAGATGAGAGGGTGTGGCAACACCCTCTCTAATTTACAAATAAATTATTAGGCTACTCACCTAATTTGGCCTTTTTAAAGCCGAAAGCTAAAAAATGCCTTTTTATTTGCTAAATCAATTTTAATTAAAATTCTTTTTTAATACAAACCATTTTAGGAGGTTTTCATGAAAGTATTTATATATTTATTATTATTTATTGCAATGATTTTAATATATACAGGTAGTACATTCTCTCAAAGTGTTAGTATTAATTACCCACATAATGGACAAGTGGTGACTGATGATCAATCTCAATATAGTAATGAGACTTCGATTTGGGTAAAATGCGAAACTGGCTATATTATAGTGTACCCCAAAAACTGGAGTAAAAAAAAGCTTAATTTAATGTGGTGAATTATTGGACACAAAAAACAATAAGGAGCCGCAAATGTCGAGGATCAGGAAAAAATTTAGTAGTGAATTCAAAGCAAAAGTAGCTTTGGAGGCAATAAAAGGTTACAAGAGCATGAGTGAGTTAGCTAGGGAGTACCAGGTACATCCAAATGCAATAGGCAACTGGAAAAAAGAGGTTTTGGAAAGTTTACCTGAAATATTTAATAATAAGCGAGGTCCTAAAACTGAAGCTAATTCGGAGTTGATAGAAGAGCTCTATAAGCAAATAGGAAAACAACAAGTAGAACTAGAATGGCTTAAAAAAAAATTTAATGCTATCTCTTGAAGATAAACGAGCGATAGTAGAGCCAACAAAATATCAGATAAGTATTCAAGAGCAATGTTCTTTGATAAATTTGAACGTCTCAAGCTATTACTATCACCCACTGGGTGTGACGGAAGAAGAGCTTGAGATAATGGAAAAGATAGATCGCATTTACACCAGTTACCCGTTCTATGGAGTAAGAAAAATAACTGATGAACTAAGAAGACAAGGAGACCTATACAATCATAAGCGGATATGGCGTTTAATGCAGCTAATGGGCTTGCAAGCCATCGTGCCAAAGAAAAAAATCTAAGTAAGCCAAACAAAGAAAGCTTATTTATCCATACTTGTTAAGAGGCATCCAGATAATAAAACAAATATATGGTCAAAGTGATATTACATATTTACCGTATTTACAAAGATCTATGTATTCTTGGTAGCTGTGATAGACTGGTTCAGTAGATTTGTCATTAAGTGGGAGTTATCAAACAGCCTTGATGTTCATTTTTGGATATAGAAGCATTAGACAGAGCACTGAAGGATGGAAAGCCGGAAATATTTAATACCGACCAAGGCAGCCAATTCACAAGCAAGGCTATTTACTGAAAAGGTTATTAGGCAACTCACTGATTTGGCATGTTTTAAAGGCGAGAGCTAAATAATGCTTTTTTATTTGCTAAATGAATTTTAATTAAAATTCTCTTTTAATACAAACCATTTTAGGAGGTTTTCATGAAAGTATTTAAATATTTATTATTATTTATTGCAATGATTTTAATATATACAGGTAGTACATTCTCTCAAAGTGTTAGTATTAATTACCCACATAATGGACAAGTGGTGACTGATGATCAATCTCAATATAGTAATGAGACTTCGATTTGGGTAAAATGCGAAACTGGCTATATAGCTTCACAGTATCCCCCTAATTATTCAGTTGATCAGTACATAATATTATATGCTAATGGCGGTGTTTATAATTCACAAAATACAGGGGTTCTTGATTATGATTTTTATCTCGAACCTGGTACATATACTTTTAGAGTCGATCTCTATGAATTATTCTTAGGAAATAGTTCCTACCTAAAGACAGCTTCATCATCAATTACATTTTATGTCAAACATACTATTTCCGTTGCTAATGATTTTGGTAGTGGTAATGTAAATATTGATGGATCACAAAAATCAAGCGGTTCAAATACTTATAAATTTATTGGTGATATATTAAATGTAGGCGCTATAGATCAAACTGATGGTTCAGGAAGCCAATGGATCTGGAATACAAGTGGTACCTATAATAGTAATTGGCAAAGAAGACCAATGACAGGTAATCCTACAAATATCTCTGGTGCTACTGCTCGTAATTATAATTATACAGTTGCAAGTAATGATAATGGTGCAACTATAATTGCTGGTCTAAGAAAAATTTGTAAAATAAAATTTCAAAATAATTTTACAAGTGTAGGTAACGGTGGAACAATCGATGTAAATGGTTCTCAATACGGCTCACCTACTTCTGATTTCAATGTTACTCAACAAAATCCTATCACAGGTACTTCCATCGACCAAAAGATTAACGGTATTTCGTATGCCTTTGCAAATTGGAGTAATAGCAGTACATCATCAAATACTACTTTTTATCCAAATGACAATATAACATATACTTCAAATTATACTGGTACGCCGGATAATTCAGGACTTAATTTTGGATATGACATTTCAGTGGGTCACCCAATAAAAATGCATTGGACAGACAATCCCAACTCAAATGTTACTTATCAAATTTGGAGAAATTATAAAGGTAGCACACAAGGTCCAGTAAAAATAGCAACAGTGCAAAAAGGAGTACAAACATACACAGATCAAGACTATGATTTCACTGGAACATATACAGATGATTTACTTTACTATGATGTTAGAGAATACTATTCCGTTGAAGGTACATCTACTACACCTGTATGGCATGCCGTATATGGTAAAATGGCACTTAAAACTTCTAATCCCACAGCTTCCTTAAATACGAATGATATTAAAGATTATACTCTTTCGTGCTACCCTAATCCTTTTAATCCATCGACTCTTATACATTATGAAATTCCTAATGATGGATTGGTAATTCTAAAAATTTACGATAATATTGGACAAGAAGTTAGAACTCTCGTGAACCAATATCAAACTAAAGGAAGATATGACATAAATTTCAATGCAGGAAATCTTGCAAGTGGAATATATTTTTATCGTTTACAATCTGGAAGATTCGTTTCGACTAAGAAGATGTTATTACTTAAATAGTAATTGGGGAGCGAAAGCTCCCTATATTAAATAATAAAGTATAAATCAAATTTGTTGAAGATGTATTTTAATTAAATGATAGGTCTCTTTTAATTTTACAAAGCTAATATTAAAAAGCCAAATGAAAATCGAATAGCTTTAATTGTTTATTATCATTTGAAATTCAAAAAAGTGCAGGTGAATCTTTCAAACAATTACATTTTATAATTAAACTAATCAATTAATATTTTTAGATATAAAAAGTTAACCCAAAATATTTAGAATGACTCAACTTAAACATGTGGAAAACTAAGAAATACTATTTTTGCAGTTCCACGGATTTTTTAATAATAGTATTGTTTGAATTTTACGAGATTTATTTAATGAATTGCTAAAACTTCAATAAAAGTGACGTAATGATGAAAGTGAATTAAGAATTGCGGAAAGATTGCTAATTGAAAATTTTGAAATAAAATGTAATATATTTTTGCTTAACTAAAAAACTTAAAATTCTTTTTTCATTTAACCAAAACCGGAAACCATTTCCAAATGGATAAAGGTTAATTTATATGTATTGAAATGCACAATAACGAAATTAAATTACGGGTCGATAATAAAAAAAGTCGCCTTAAGAAAGGATTGGATAAAGGAATCATCAAGCTATTGTATCCTATAATTTTTTCTTTGGTTTTGATTAATTCATGTACGAACCCGATAGGTTCCAGTCAAAATCCAATTGGCTTTGGGACTATTTACCCGTCACCATATTATTGGCCGGTTTGGAGCAAAGACGGCAAGACTATTGCATTTTTACATTCGCCTATAGCAAGTAATAACGGCGGACATATTACTTTAGACTTGGATTCTGCAGGCATTTGGTTTATAAATGAAGATGGAACAAATCAAAGATTTGTTTCAAGGATATGGGGAGAGTTTGATTTGTCGTATGATAATAAGTGGATAGTGTTTGGAGCAAACCGACTTATCTTTAAAGCTCCTGTTGAGGAAGATTATATTGATACCACTAAAATTGTACAGTTAACTTTTGAAGGAAATGATTTCTTTCCGGAATGGAGCCCGGATGGAACAGAGATAATCTATGATAAATCTCTTGCAGATTCTGTTGGGCTTGCAGGTTCATGGTTAATGTCCGCGAATGGGATTAATAAAAGATTTGTCCTTAATGCAGGAATACCAAGTTGGTACCCCGATAGTAAAAGTATTGTAGGGATAATTGGAATTAGTTCTACAAGCACTGAAACACGGTTTATTAAATATTCACTAGTACAATCTAAAATAATAGACACACTTTATATAAACGATAACAGTAATGAATATCCCCATTATTCACCCGATGGGTCGAAGATAATTTTTCAGTCACAACAAAATGGAGGTATTCCTCAAATTTGTGTTATAAATTCAGATGGAACAAACTTTAAACAACTAACAACTTATGGTGGTGAATATCCATCATGGGCACCGGATAGTAAAAGGATAGTATATGTAAAATATAATTTTTGGAAACTTACTGCTTATAATGGTACGTTGTGGATCTTAGATACTTCGACTGGTGAAGAATATCAACTAACCTATAATACAAATTTTAAAAGCAATTAAATATTTACCAAAGGAGATGATTAAAATGAATTGCAAATAATAGCCCCTCATGTCATGATCCTAAGCATTCTCCGTCAGAGATTTATCAAAAAGGTTATTTGACTTTAAGGGTTTTTTTTATGATAACAAAATAATAAAATTTTTAGGAGTACTATAATGAAAAAATTAAAGGTATTTTCTTTAAAAGTTTTTTTCCTAATTATATTGTATACTATATTTTTTGTTGTGTTAGCACAAAGCAATAATTTTATCTATATATATACAAGATCAAAAACCGTAAATACACCATTAAACAATACTTCAAATTTAATTATCTCTAACAAAGTAATCCATTCTTCTGGTTTACTTAATTTTTTTAATAAACACAAAATTACAACCTTTCAAAGAGCATTTGCTAATTTTAACCTAAAGGATACAATAAAATATGATGCTTTAGGTCACTCAATTAAAATGTTAAATCTAGCAAACTATTATCGTATAGCTATTTCTGACACTTCATTTGCAGATTCTTTAATAAATGAACTAGAAAAAATACCTGGCGTTGTTTATGCAGAAAAAAGTCTTAAAATTAGATTAAATACTAACGATCCTAATTATAATATCCAATGGTATTTAAAAAATATAGGACAAGGTGGTGGTACTGTTGGCGCTGATATAAATATAGAAAATGCATGGCAAATATTTACAGGTAGTTCCTCGATTAAAATTGGCCTTATTGATACAGGAGTGAAAACTGATCATGAGGACTTGAGTGGAAAAGTAACGGGTGATCAACCTGATTATAATTATTCTGACTACTCTCATGGTACAAGTGTAGCTGGAATTGCTGGTGCAATAACAAATAACAATTTAGGGATAGCTGGTGTAGACCAAAAAGCACAACTATATTCAAAAAGAATATTTGATTCTAATGGCGATAATAATAATCCTGCTTATGTTTATAATGCAATTGTAAATGCAGTTGATAATGGGTGTAATATTCTTAATAATAGCTGGGATGGCGATTATGCACCTACCGAAAGATGTGCCTTTGCCTATGCTTATAAGCAAAATGTTCTTTCTATCGCTTCGATGAATGATCACGGTGAAACTACTCCTACTTATCCAGCTGCCTATGGTCAGGGAATCTTATCAGTTGGAGCGACGGACGAAAATGATCTACATGCTTCCTATTCTGAAAGTGGTTCCTGGATTGATGTATCTGCTCCTGGTACAGATATATTTTCTACAGTGGCTTATTATCAACCATATTATGAAGAATATTATGATTATATGTCGGGTACATCTTTTTCTGCTCCAGTGGTCTCAGGAATAGCCTCCTTGCTTAAGGGTTACAGACCTAATCTTTATAATGATGACATTCAAAACATAATAGAACTTTCTGCTGATAAAGTTCACCCAGACATTTACTCTTATGATGCAAATGGATGGAATAATCAAATAGGATACGGGCGAGTTGATGCCTATAGGGCTTTAGAATTTTTAAATCCTCCTTACACGCTAGATCAATTAACTACTTCCGGTGGAACAGACTATTATAAAGGCCCTCTTACCACAACACCTATTTATGGTGTGAATGGTTTAGCTGATGGACCATATTTAACATACAGGCACGAAGTTAGAAAATCAGTAAACTTCACAAGTATGCAAAATCCTCATATTTGGGGTAGAGGTGTTGCTTCGGCAGGTTGGTCCTCAGAAAGCCCTAATTATGGGATGGAATTTTGCGGTGTAGTATCCGGATCTGTAACGAATACCAGTGCAACTTTATTTACTTATGTTTATGAGGTTTATACTTTAAATGGAGATTGGGTGGGTTGGTATCCAACAACTCCTACGAATACAGTGTTTTCTTATTCTGTTTTAGGTATCCCGACATCTCTTTCAGTATCCATATCAGGCCCTGTTTCTTTGGGAATAGATCAAAACGGTACTTGGAATGCAAGTGTAATAGGCGGCTATTCACCATATAGTTATAAATGGTATTATGAATATCCTGGAGGTGGTGGCGGTGCTTCTCCGTCAACATTAACTAACAATAATATTTCTCCTGATCTCCCTCCCAGTGGTACATGGTATTCAATTGGTAGTAACAGCCCAACATTAACCGCAGCATTCTATGAAACCATTTATTTAAAATGTGTAGCAACCGATTCGAAAAATAATTCCATCACTTCTAATATTATGACTGTAAATATTGGTACTTCAAAGATAACCAATCAAAATGGTGTAGGAGCTATTAGCAGGAGTATTGCAAGCGAAGATCTCCCTAAATTGTATTCTATGAAACAGAATTTTCCTAATCCATTCAACCCCACGACTGTTATACATTATGAAATCCCTAATGATGGATTAGTTACATTAAAAGTTTTTGATGAACTTGGACGTGAAGTTAAAACTCTAGTCAATCAGTATCAATCAAAAGGTAGGTACGATATAAACTTCAATTCAACTAATCTTTCAAGTGGTATATATTTATATCAATTAAGAGCTGGAAACTTCATCTCGACAAAAAAAATGTTGCTTTTGAAATAATTTTAGGGTGCATAAGCTCCCTTTTTTCCCAATTTTTCCATAACTTTTTAAGAAGGATAACTAGTTTATTTTGAACTTAAATTGCCGAGCACACAAATTGATTTACAGAATTAATAACAAGCCATAAAAAACTTATAATCCGAACGCAGTTAAATTTCCAGATTCATCTGTAATGTATAAAACACCGTTATCAACAATGGGACTTTCCCAGTGTATTCCACCGATATTATTATTCTTCCATAATAGTTTCCCGGTAACGGGATTTAATGCACGGATACTTCCGCTTACGGAACAAAATAAAATCCCATTTGCAATTATTGGTGAGCTGCTTCCGTCAGATTGCTTCCAAGCAAGTACCAGACCCGGATTACCGTACTTATCAATATTTAAAAGAAAAGCTGCCAGCCCGTTATAAGTCCCGACAAAAACCCATGACTCTTTATCAACCGGGTTAATCCAAACTGCAGGTGCAGTAAAAACCATTTCACCGGAAGGTACATCAATTGTTTTTCCAATTTCTCCGCCGGTGTAGCCGGGTTTTCCATGTCCGTTTAAATTTGAAAGATTAATCAATCGTAATATTCTATCCTTACCGGATTGAACAGCAAGGTTTTTAATCTTACAATTTTTCGGAGTTGGAATTACAGCAGGTGCAGTACTCCCTAGATCCAAATCTTCATCATCCAATTTCTGATAGTCAGTTGGAGTGTAACTATCTATTGGTCCGCCGTTTATTCCTGTTCCGTCCGGATTAAGAGCAAAGACAGCATCTCCCCAATGATGATCGGAAGGATTAAACTGCCCGTTGCCTGTAGCCATATATATTTTGTTTGTGCTGGCATCATAAACAACACCCGACCTTGCCCATATTGCGTTTTGAACTGCGGGACAATCAGGTTTGCCGGGCTTCTCAACAAAATGGACAGTCTGGTTACTGCAGTCCGCATTAAAAACATGCTGAGTGCCATCCTTTAAATTAATAGTGGTTAAATGTCCTTGATAATCACCTCTATCGCCAAGGTATCCTCCGTTAGCAACAAAAAGATAAGATATGCCGTTCTTAGCAGTTGCAATAGCAAGAGCGGAAGAACCTTTCTCATTAAAGGGTTTTAAAGTGCACAACTCCGGCCATCCGCCGCCTTTAATTTCTTCACCGTTGATAACTTGATATTTATGAACATAACCGTCAAGTCCGTAGCTGTATACAAATTTTCTATTTGGATCAATTGCCGGAGAGGAAGTTGTGTAAGTTTTTTTATATCCATTGTTAATGCGGTAATTACCTGTTCCATATTGATGTGACCATATCATTTTTCCATTCTCAGCATTTAAGGCGATAATGTGACCGTCTTTAGTAGTTACAAAAACCAAATTAATCGTTCCGGCATTTGTTTTAACATTGTTGAGATACGCAGGCGCACCATCGGCGACTGAAGGTAAAGATATTTTAAATAGCTGATGAAGGTGGCTCACATTCTGCATATTAATTTTTGTTTCTTTGGTGTCGTTCCCGCTATGCTGAGGATCGAAATTAAATTGAAGCCAATCGTAGTCACTTTTTTTACTTGAGACTTTATGTTATTCTGTTTTATGATTTTTAGAAGAGACAGTTTGTGAGTAACAAACAGACCAACTGAAAAGAATTACTAATAGAAAAAGAATAATTGTTTGGCAAAGCCCGGCAGCAATAGCTTGACATGAAGCTTTTAGTGAATCATATTTTTTATCATTTATAAAAGATTCACCGATATTGTTTTTTAATTTCATTTCAAGATCCGCTATGTTTTGAGTTATGTTGACTTATAACATTATGAATAAAATTTTTATTAGCAACAAGCCATTTTGTGAATTAGATAGAAATCACAAAAAAGGCAAGAAAGCAGGATGGTAAAAAATAAATTTGAACAAAGCGTATAAATATATTTATACAATTCACCCATCCCTTGCCCCTCCGTTGGAGTGGACGGCATGTTTATAATTGAAATGAAATAAAAGACTTAAATCCGCAGCCTAAATTGCGGCCCCATAATTTTAGAAGAGAGCTATTTCAGCAGCATCTTCTTCACTGCTGTGTAAGCTTGTTTGCCATCCAAAGACTGTGCTTTTAAAACAGCAAAATATACTCCCGAAGATTGATTTGATCCGTCAAACACAACGCGGTGGTCACCTGTGGATTGATCTGAATTTATAAGTGTTTTTATTAATTGGCCTATAACATTATATACTTTTACAATTACCCAGCTGTCCTCCGGTAAAGAGTATTTAATAACTGTGGCGGGATTAAAAGGATTTGGATAATTATTGTAGAGAGTATACGACTGCGGAGTAAGGTTTAAGTTCATTTCAATTTGTTTTAAATATTGACACTACCGTTTAAATCAACAAGACAGTTATAAATCAAAATAAACTGCATATTCAAAAAATATGCTTCAAAAGTATCTTTTTTGTTCTTATATTTAACCAGAGGAAAAACCTTGTAAGCGGATTGTGCAACCAAAACGAAACTATTTTTTATTATTTATTAAAATAAATAATAGGAGTAACCAATATGAAGATAGGAATAATTGGCTCTGGAATAGTTGGTCAGCAGCTTGGTTTAGGATTTATAAAACTTGGCCACGAAGTTAAAATCGGCACAAGAGATATTTCTAAATTGAACGAATGGAAACAGAATGCAGGACAAAAAGCCAGCACAGGAAGCTTTGAAGATACCGCAAAATTCGGAGAGGCTTTGGTTCTAGCAACTTCATGGATGGGTACGGAAAATGCAATTTCCTTAGCAGGCAAAGTTAACTTTAAAGGCAAAATATTAATCGATGTTACAAATCCACTTGATTTTTCTATGGGTACTCCACCAAGGCTTGCAGCTAATTTAGGCAATTCCGCCGGAGAACAAGTCCAAAGATGGCTGCCTGATACAAAAGTTGTAAAAGCTTTCAACATTATTAATGCATATGTAATGTGCAACCCCAAACTGGAAGAGGGCGATCCCGATCTGTTTATTGCCGGCGATGACGATGCAAAAAAATTCGCTTCATCAGTCGCTGAGCAATGGGGCTGGGCAAGCGTTATAGATATCGGCGATATTTCGCAAGCTTACTGGCTGGAAACTCTTACAATGCTTTGGGTCAATTATGCATTTAAGCATAATCAATGGACTCACGCCTTTAAACTTTTAAAAAAATAATATTCTTCTGCTTGGCCTGTTCCGCAGACAGGTCAAGCTTCATTTTATATTTCCGCTTCACTTCTTTAATTCACTTCAACACAATATAATTCAACAGTTATAATTTACCTGATAAATAATTAGAATTAGGTTTAATCTTAAATTTTTATAGATTAGTAATGAATATTCAATATATCACTTTGAATTTGAATGAAAGCTAATGAACAAAAAAAGGCGGACGCGCCCTTAAACGGAAGGACTTATTCTCTTTACGGCTCCCAAATAAGTTCCGATGATTACTACAAGACTATCGGAACGATTGCAGATGATTATCTTCAGCAATTTCCAAATATCAATCAACTATTGGGATTGATTCAAAAAGCCGGAAAAAACAAAGGCTTGATTATTAGAAAGTTTACCAAAGAAAAAGATCCCTTAATCAATTCGTTATTGATTGATCTTGATTCAAAACTTTCCGCTTATACCGAAAACATAGAAACGCATCTGAAATCTTTATCGATGATGCAGAAAACTGATTCGGCTCTTTCTACAACCAGAGAGCAGTATTATTTATATATGCTGGAAATTGAATTAGTAAACAGAATAAATAAAGAGAAATTCTTATCATCCAATTTTAAAATTGCTTTCCTTCCTCATTGCATAAGAGATTTGAGCAGGGAATGTTTATCAAAGCCCGATGAAATTGATTATGTCTGCAAAGGATGTTCGAAAATTTGTAACATAAATGCGATTTCCAAATTATTAAAAAGCAAAGATATTGCACCGTATTTATGGATGACTGCTGAACTTGGGCCGTTATTCAAAAGTCTTAAAATAAAATATGAAAATTTTGGTGTATTGGGTATTGCTTGCATTCCGGAACTGATTAACGGAATGAGAACATGTTTGAGTAAAAAAATTCCCGTAGTGGGAATCCCGATTGATGCCAACAGGTGTGCAAGGTGGATGGGTAAATTTTATGATAATACAATTAATTTGGAAAAGCTTGAAAAATTATTATCATAACTCGTTGTGTGAATTAAAAAGTGCGATTATGAAAAACTGTTAAAACAGTTACGAATTTTAGCTTTAGGGTTTCATTAACCCACGGATTTCCCATAGGGATGGCAATGCCAAATCCGTGGGTTAATAAAAAAACGAAGTAATTATAAACCGTTTAAACGGTTTATAATCTAATTCACACAACCGGTTATCATAATTACCTTTGGTCAGTCTTGTAAGCCCAACCTTTTTAAGTTACTTTGAGTCAAATAAATCATAATACAATTTTTTTAAGAATGTAACCCAGGTAAAGGATTTTTAGTCCAATGTTTATGGTTTTAATTATAAAATCTATTTTTTTAAGAGGTGAAAGATGAAAAAAATTTTATATCCCATAATAACTTTTTTCTTTGTATCGCTGATTGCAGCAAATGTTTACAGTGCTGACAAAGTTACTAAGACATTTGATTATAAAGATTTTTCTTCAATTGACGTAAGCTCCGGCATGTATTTAAATGTTACTCAATCGGATAATTACAGCATAGAAATAAAAGCCGATGAGAGTGACTTTAAATATCTAAAAGTAGAAAAGAAAGGCGAAACCTTGAAAATCTATTTTCACAAAAGCTTTTTCTCCTTTTTTAAGAAGCACAACAAAGTAGAAATAAATATTAAAATGCCCGCTTTAGCCGGATTGGATTTAAGCGGCGGATCCCATGCAAATATTCAAATGGATAATTCATCCAAATCATTTTCGGCAGATATGTCCGGCGGTGCTTACCTTGAAGGCAACCTATCTTGCGGCGACGCTTATTTTGATATGTCAGGTGGAAGCGGTGTAAATATGACCGGGAAAGGAAAGAATCTTAAAATTGAAGGTTCGGGCGGAAGTAAGTTTAAGCTAAAAGATTTTTCAGTTGATAATGTAAACGCCGATATGTCAGGTGGTTCTCATGCAACAGTAACAATGAATGGAACTTTAAATACCGAACAAAGCGGCGGTTCAAGAATTGTTTATTACGGTAATATGACTTTAGGCCAAACAGATTTCAGCGGCGGCTCCGGTGTGAGCAAGGGCGATTGATATTCGTAATTATTTTGGATATTATTTGTGCCGGATTAAGTTGGTTCTCAATCCGGCATTTTTATATTCAAAGAGAAAAATATGGAAGAAGATAAAACAATATTAGTTGAAACAGCAACATTCGGATCAGGATGCTTTTGGTGCACGGAGGCTATTTTTGAAAGATTAAATGGAGTTCATTCCGTTGTTTCAGGTTATGCCGGCGGAACAGTTCCTAATCCTTCTTACGAAGCTGTCTGCACAGGTAAAACCGGACATGCGGAAGTATGCCAAATTACTTACGATCCGAATGTAATTTCTTATGATGAACTTTTAAGAGTTTTTTGGAAAACTCACGATCCTACAACTTTAAATAGACAGGGCAATGATACCGGAACTCAATACCGTTCGGTTATCTTTTATCATAATGAAAAACAAAAAGAGCGTGCAGAGTATTATAAAAACGAGTTAAATAAATCCGGAGCCTGGAATGATCCGATTGTAACTGTAATAGAACCGTACAATAATTTTTATAAAGCAGAAGAATACCATCAGCATTATTTTGAAAAAAATCCGTATCAGGGTTACTGTTCTTTTGTAATCGCTCCAAAAGTTGAAAAGTTTCAAAAAGTATTTAAGGAAATGCTGAAATAAAAGCTGATTAAAACATCATTTAAACAAACATAACTTTAATCCTGCAGTACGGCCCTTCATCATCAAAACATATCTTCTATGTAATCAGTTAAATTAATCCACAACTATCCCAGAAAACATTCGTCTTAACTAACGAAACGATAAAAAATAGGGAGTAAAATATCTATTTATAACTAATAGAATTTATCCGTGAAATCATTCTATATTTTAAATTTAAAGGAGGCAATATATGAAGCCTAATTTTACAGTTGTAAAAGTCACTGCATTTAAGTACCAATTATTTTCGGGATTATTATTAATAATCTCTGCTTTCATTTTCTACTCATGCGCTTCATCGGCAGAAGACAACATGAAAAGTTCTAAGTTCAATCAGGGTCATGACAAGAATAAAACTTTTTCTTTTTACGAACAGAGCAATGGCCAGGATAATTATTGGCAAGTCACTTTCGATCATGACAGCATAAGTCAAGTATTTAGAAACGGAACAGAAATACCAAAAGATCAAATTGATAATTATAGCGACCTTATTTACGATAATATCGGCGAGATAAGCAAATCTCTAAGAATGTTTTCAGGTAAAGATTTTCACTTTAATTTTGACCATAAAAAACTTAAAGAAGACATGAAAAAGATGAAAGCAAATTTACGTGAAATGAATTTTGATTTCGGTGACTCTACCTTTGATAATAAGAAATTTCAGCATGAAATGGGAAAGATGGCATGCAATCTTGATAAGTTAAAAGACATTCATATTAAAGTTCATTTTGATTCCGATAAATTCGAAAAGGGAATGAAAAAACTTAGAAAAGAGATTGAAAAATATGAAATTCGATGATATGGATTTCAATTCTGAAAAGTTTAACAAAGATATGGAAAAAATGCAGAAAGAGTTGGGAGAACATAAATTCGACATTAATATAGACCTGTCAGATTTAAAAGAGAAAATGAAGGATTTAAAAATAAAATTAAAAGGGCTCGACAAAAGATTAGACACTTTAAAAAGTTTTATGAAAGATTTAAGAAAAGAATTAGTAAAAGATGGTTATATTAAAAATGAGAATGACAATTTCGATATGGAATTAAACTACCATGAAATGAAAATTAATGGGGAAAAACTTCCTGAAAGTTTGTATGAAAAGTATAAAGAGATGTACAAAGATCATTTCGGCAAGGACATAAAGGAAGGTAAAGATTTTATAATTCACTGATTAATTTTTCCGTTTACATTTATTACTCAACGAACATATAGCCTGCGCTTCTCACACTTACAAAATGAACCGGATTTGCCGGATCCGGTTCAAAATATTTCCTTAGTTTAACAATAAAATTATCAACCGTCCTCGTTTCAACTTCCGGATTCAAATGCCAGACATTTTCCAGTAATTCTTTACGTGAAATTATTTTTCCCTTATTTTCAATTAGATACTTTAGTACCATTGCTTCGTGCTGTGTTAAACGAATTTGTTTACTTCCGCTAAAACCGTCAAGATTTTCAAAATTAATTTCATTATTCCCAAATTTATAAACCGGATAATCAACTAAAATAGATTTGTACCAGAGTTTCCTTTTCAGCATTCCTTTAACTCTAAGTAAAAGTTCTTTAAGGTGAAAAGGCTTTGTCATATAATCATCTGCACCTAATTCCAGTCCTTTTACCTTATCGGCAACTCCGGTTCTGGCGGTTAACATTAAAATAGGCATCTGTGGATTTCCTTTTCTTACTATTTCTGCTATCTCAAAACCGTTTAAGTATGGCAGTGTTATGTCAAGAATTATTAAATCAAATTCTTGAGAGTTGAAATATTCTACAGCTTCCCTTCCGTCTTTTGCCCATACAACTTCGTAACCTTCTTCATTTAAATTGTACTCTAAACCGACAGCTAATGTCTCTTCATCTTCAACCAATAATATTTTTTCTTTATCAGACATAATTGCCGACCTCTTTATTTTCAGATATTTCATTTCTCTTGCTGGTATTTCTTAAAAGCTTATCAAGAAATCTTTTTTTCGAAATTTGAAATACAGGTAATTCAATTCTAAACGTTGAGCCTTTATTCTTTCCTTCACTTAATGCGGTTATTTTCCCGCCGTGTGTTTTTATAATTTCCTTTACCCAATAAAGGCCAAGCCCTGTCCCTTTCACTGTGGGAATATTTATATCATAAATTCGATAAAATTTATTGAAGACTTTTTTAAGCTCATCGGGATTTATTCCAATCCCTTTATCTGACAGCCTGATATATATTTTTTTAGAAATACGGCTTAAATTTATATTTATTTTTACAGGTTCAATTGAATACTTTATAGCATTTTCAATTAAATTGTTAAATACAATCTTCATTGCGTTTCTATCAACCACACATTTACAATCCGATTTTCCTTCTATTACTATTGACCCCTCAGGCAGCTTAAATTGTTCAACAGATTCTTCAACCAGCTTTCCGAAAAGTGAATCTGCTTCATAGACCTGGTAACTGTGTGAAACTTTTTTTTGTTCAAGTGTTGAAATTTCAAGTATCGAGTTTATAAGATTTTTTAGTCTGCTTGCATCTTTCATCATCAAATCGATAAACTCTCTTTGTTTATCCGGCGGCACCTTGCGTGAGTTTAATGTTTCAAGATAAAGCTGTATGGAAGACAGCGGAGATTTTAGTTCGTGGGTAATATTAGAGATAAAATTATCATAAAGTTTATTTAATTTTAACTGGACATTCAGGTGACGGAAAATTAAAGACATACTGAAGGCAATTCCTACAAGCAAAATAAGTCCGCCTACAAAAGGGAAAACGTTTGTGCCGTTATAAATAAATTGGGGAGAAAGTTTTTCACCAACTTTTTTAAAGATGATATAATTTGTTACATACCAATAAATCCAAATACCGAGAAGCAATAGCCACGCAAGCTGCGCTATAATAAAAATTGCTATGTGATAAAAAAATGAATGTCTTTTCTTCATAATAAATTCCCCGTTCAAACGGAGGTTATTTTTCTTTAAGAAATAAAACCTGTTTAAATATCTTGCATTAAAATGAAAAGAACAAATGTCCGCTTTAATTTTTTACATTTCTTTTACAGTACTATTGAAAATCTTTTTGCATAATTGAATTGTTAAATAATCTGAAAAATGGGATAAAAAATAGGGAATAAAAATGAAAATTTTACTTGTCTACCCGGAAACGCCATCAACTTTCTGGAGCTTTCACGACGCACTTAAGTTTGTATCTAAAAAATCCGCAGAACCTCCCCTTGGTTTAATTACTGTTGCTGCAATGCTGCCTAAAGATTGGGAAAAGAAATTAATCGATATGAATGTTTCAAAATTAGACGATAAGCATCTGCTGTGGGCAGATTATGTTTTCTTAAGCGGAATGAATGTCCACATAAAATCATTTAAAGAAATTGTTAGAAGGTGTAATAAATTAGGAGTTAAAATTGTTGCCGGCGGCCCGCTTTGCACAACTCAGTATAAAGATTTTTTAGGAATCGATCATTTTGTTTTAAATGAAGCCGAGATAACTCTCCCGCTTTTTATTAATGATTTAATGAACGGAACGCCTAAACACATTTATACATCCGATGAATTTCCGGAAATTTCATTCACACCGGTTCCGATGTGGGAATTATTAGACAAAAAGAAATATGCTTCTTTGAGTATTCAATATTCGCGCGGCTGTCCTTACGATTGCGAATTCTGCAGCATTACCATGTTAAACGGAAGAAGGCCTAGGACAAAAAGTAAAGAACAATTCCTAGCAGAACTAAATGTATTATATAACCAGGGCTGGCGCGGCGGTATTTCTGTAGTTGATGATAATTTTATCGGCAACAAGAAAAAGCTAAAAACAGAAATACTGCCGGAAATAATTAAATGGTCTAAAGAAAGAAATCATCCATTCAACTTTATAACTGAAGTCTCAATTAATTTAGCAGATGACGAGGAGCTAATTAATCTTATGGTTGAGGCAGGTTTCGACAGCATATTCGTTGGAATAGAAACACCGAATGATGAAAGTCTGGTTGAGTGCGGGAAATCCCAGAATCTTAAACGTAATCTGATAACATCTATAAATAAATTACAGCAAAAGGGAATGATTGTCTCGGCAGGATTCATTGTCGGTTTCGACAACGACAGTCAAAATATTTTTGAACAGCAGATAAGTTTTATACAGAAGAGCGGTATTGTTTCTGCCATGGTTGGTTTATTAAATGCGCCTACAGGGACTAAATTATTTAAAAGGTTAAAATCGGAAAACCGTATGCTGGAAAATTTCAGCGGCGATAATATGGACGGCTCAATCAACTTTATACCCAAAATGAATTACAGCGATCTTATCAGCGGCTACAAAAAGATATTGGATACTATTTATTCTCCTAAAGAATATTATGCGCGTATAAAAAAGTTTTTAAATGAATATCAGTTGCCATCCTGGAAATCGGCTAAAATCTCTCTCCCGGAAATAAAAGCATTTTTTAGGCTTGTTTTGATTTTAGGCATTTTCCAAAAAGGTAAAAGATATTTCTGGCGTCTGTTTATCTCAAGTTTAATTAAATATCCTGCAAAATTTCCTATTGCAATGACTTTTGCGGTATACGGATTTCATTTTAGAAAAATTGCTGAAACAGTATAAAGGTAAACTTCTTTTAAAAGAATTTTTTGATTAGGGAAATTCAAATTCCTTTTGTGTTCATTAATACTATTCTCCAGCCGTCTGGATCTTCTATTGTAACTCCCTTTTCCTTCCAGTATAGATTTTCCGGCGAAACCGAATGATAACCCATTTCGGAAAGTCTATCTGCAATTATTTTTAATTCATTTTTATCCGGTATATAAAAGACCAGCAGATTATCCTTTGTCGGTGCCGGACACGGACTTCCATCCTCATGCTGCGTAAACTCAAGATGGTAATCATGATCAGGCAGCCCAAACATAACACCGGTGTAGCCTTCGTGTTTATTAAAAGAACCAACTACAGTTAATCCAAGCCCCTCGCCGTAAAATTGCTTTATCTCATCAATTTTATCCGTTGGCCGCGCAATTCTAATCTGAGCTACATTCACATTATTAAAAGGTTTTATTCCCATTATGATTACCTTTTCATAATCAGATTAATACTTCAATTATCAAAAATAAAAGGATTAAACATTCAATTAATTTTTTTATCAATGGTTATAAATTGCTAATGAAATTATTATAAATATTTGAGACAAATCATACCATTGACTAACTAAGTTTTATTTAGTATAGTATCCCTGAGAAGAATTTTAGACTTTTTGATTTTGTAAATAATAATAAATATCGGGGAGGTAAAAATGAATAGCAATAAAGTTAGCGGTTATGTGGGCACTTTTATTTTAGGTGGTTTGGTCGGAAGTTCAATAACATTGCTTTTAAGTCCTTTAAGCGGAAAGGAATTTAGAGAAAAAGTAAATACGAGCGTCGATAACTCAATTAGAAAAGCTAAAAAGAGAGAATCAGAAATATTTGATAAAGCCAGGATTTTTTCCGACGAATTGGTTTTAAAAGCAGAACAGCTTGTTGCATTAATTGACAAATACTCTACAGGTACTTACGCTGGCCCGGTTGAAAAAATTGAAAAGGAAATTCATAGCTTTAAAGCCGGAGTAAATGCAGCGATAAATTCCTATAAAAGAGGTAACGGTAAATCAAAAGAAGAAGATACAAAAGTGGAAATTGTCGAAGATATTTTCCCGGAATATAACAATGAAAAATTGCCGAAACGAGAAAGTATGAGGAAAAGGGTTCCTGTCTGATAAAAGAATGAATTTTTTGAAATAGTATTATAATAATTTATAATCG
This sequence comes from uncultured Bacteroidota bacterium, assembly GCA_963710735.1. Classification (GTDB taxonomy): domain Bacteria; phylum Bacteroidota; class Ignavibacteria; order Ignavibacteriales; family Ignavibacteriaceae; genus FEN-1297. The sequence continues at coordinate 27,625 of CAVQBN010000010.1, forward strand.
TTTTAGGATTATCAAAGAAAGATCATCCGAAGAAGGTGCATTCCCTATAAAATAATCTACTTCTTCTACTATTTCCTGACCGATTTTTTCAGCATTTAAGTTCTGTATCTTTGGAAGAAATTTTAAAATCCTTTCAGTTCCAAAAAATTCTTCGCGTTCATTTTGAGCTTCAGTTACGCCATCAGAATAAGCAATAAAAATGTCTCCTGAATTTAGGTTTAATGATCTTTCGGTGTATTTAAAACTTTCCATCAATCCTAAGGCCGGCTCGCCTTTCATCAATTCGGATATGCCATCACTATTAATTAAAATGGGCGGTAAATGACCGGCATTAATGAAACGTAATTGTCCTGAATTAGGAACTAATTCAACATAAACCATAGATGCAAATAAACCTGGCAGGCTATCACGATGAAAAATTTCGTGAAGCTTGGAGCCCAATTTAGATAATGAATCATAATCAGGGCCTAGCGCCCTTATTGTTGCTTGAAGTTTTGCAGTAAGCAGAGCAGCTTTTAAACCTTTCCCGGCAACATCGGCTAAAACAACACCAATATTATTTTCTTTAATATTCAAAAAATCAACAAGATCACCGCCAACTTCATTTGCCGATCGTGTAAACAGCCATAACGACCATCCCGGCACTGACGGATTCTGCTCAGGAAGTAAGGACTGCTGCAATTTTCTGCCGGCCTCAAGTTCATCCTTAGCAAGTAATTTATCTTTCAGTTCAAGCATAAGGACAAATAGAATAATTACACCGCCGATAATTCCTTGATAATTTGTAACAGTCTGCTGCCCATCTACATCAATAGTTCTACTGCTAAGTAAAAAAATTACTCCGATTAAGATTATAATTCTTCTTAATGGAGTAAGGCGCAAAAACATGCTCTTCAAAATCCATATGGCTTCATATAAAAAGCGCTTTACACGGCTCATATTTTCAGAACGTTTTTTGCGTTCTTCATCGATGTAAAACTTTTTCAACTCCTTGTATTCTTTTCCTAAATCTTGCCTGAAATTCAAATTCCTGATGTCATCCCGCAATACTTTGCCAATATGCGGTTCTGTTTTGGGATCTTGATCGTTAGTGTTCATTACTGATTCCAATTAAGATGAAAAACTATTAGTGAATAATTAAAATGGTAAATTTTGTTTCCCTTTATTTGATCAATGAAATTGGGGTACTAATCATATTTAATTATTTAGTTAATTCTACAGTAAACTTAAAGCCTTTTACTGTAACAATAAATTAAATAAATCAAAAAGCGAGGTCAATAAAGTTGTGATGAACGGTTTGCTCCTATACCTGAAATAGAAAACGAGTATCAGTCAATATGCCGGATCAGATGAAGAAGAATATTTATTGTTCAATAATTTCAAGAAAATATATGTTCAAAATGATGCTGCATATGAACAAAATAATCATTGATAAGATATTCTAAAGTTGCCGGTTCATCTGACGGATGCTTTTCCCAGCATATTACATCAAGATTGTGTTCCTCTCTTGGCTCGCTTAGAATTTCTTCAGGAATGGAATCAATAAAGTGAAGTATATGTTTGTTATAAGTTGCCCACAAGGTTATAAGCGCTTGCCATGAAGAGTCCTTGTAATTCTGAATTTTTACCCAGCTATTTTCGTCATACGTATCAAAAACTAATTCCTGTGTTAACAAGGCAGTAACAAATCTTTTATGATTATTTGAGGCGGAATCAATTAAATGCCCGAGTACTTCTTTCCTTAACCATTTGCCGGGGCCATAAGAAGTGTTAGCAAAATCATCCTTCATATCGCGCAAATTTAATTCAGTGGAATCTATAAATTCTTTATAATACTCATTAAATTTTCCCATTATAATTTCTCCATTAAGTTAACTATGTGCATATTTATTAAAAACGACTAACCTAAGATAACAATCTGATTTCTTTAAATGAATTTTCCCTTTTCATATAAAATATATGATTTATCTAAAAAGAAAAAGGCCAATTAGATAATTGCTTAATTTTATTCTGCATATTTCTTTTCTCCGGCAGTAATTCTTACAGGCAGATAGTTTTGTTTGGGAGGAAGGGGGCAAGTTGCATATTCCGTAAAGGAACATGGAGGATTATAAGCCTTATTAAAATCCAAAATTACATTTCCTTTAGCATCCGGCTGATCAGCATACAGAAATCTTCCGGCGCCGTAGGTTTCTTCGCCGTTAGTCTTATCGGCAAAGATTATGAAGAATTGATTCCCTTCAATTAGCGGATCTAATTTATATTTTTTACCTTTTATAGTAAAAACAAGTGAAGCATTTATTGTATCATGTTCAGCAGTTCCGATAATGCTTTGAACACTAATTATTTTTGGCGGATTATTTGGCGATAATTTTGCTGTTACTCTCCAATCTTCATTAATAGGGAAGTTTTCTATTCCCTTAAATTCTCTTAACAAAGGTGCATTCAAATCCCGAACCCTAACTCCGTACATATCACCTCGTTTAATTATAAACCATCTTAAATAGCCAAGTTCCAATACAGTTGGATTTCCAGACATATCATCTTGAAGTGTCATTCCCGATACAGGCTGCCCGTTGCAGATTACTCTTACACCCGGATTTATATTTACGCTGACAATACCATTATTTAAGGAAAATGTACCAATTACTCCCGGACCCATTCCCCTTGGGAAAACAATATCGTTCCCGAGATCGGTACCAAATTTATTTTCGCCCGGCTTAAGCCAGTAAAGGCCAACCAGGTTCAGCCAGCCGTCTGCACTTTTTAAATTTGTTATTCTATCCTTCTGCCATTTTTTTATTGAAGCTATATATGAAGGACTTCCTTTGGGCTCAAGATTATCATTTTTGCATCCGCTGAATAAAACTAATATTAATAATAAAACTGATAATCCTGCTTTAAAATATTTCATTAAGTAACCCAACAATAATTTAATTTCAAAAATTGAAACAAAAAGTAGGTGATAAAACAAGAAAATTCAAATTAAATATTTGTTCTTTTCTCTAATAAAATTAATAAAGATTTTGTTTGAAATAATGATCCGGCTTTGATTCAAAAAATGATTAATATTTTGAACTTTAACTTAACATATTTAATTAACCGACGAGTAAACTAATTAACCGTTTATCAAAAAAAACGAACTAAATGTGCCGTTATTAAGTATTATGGTCCAGAAATAAAAATGATTTAGGGATCTAAATTTGTTGCACAATTTTAGGGGGCAAATATGAATAAATCATCTCTTGAAACTTTAATAAAAAGAATCAATGAAATGGAGAATAGAAGCATCATAACGATTATGACTCCACTTTCAAACATGATTTTTATTGACGAGAATGATTCCCGCGATGAAATGCTGAAAAAAATCGAAAAGAGTAAACGAACTTTCTACCCTGTATGCAATCAAGGCGCAGAAAATGTTGTCGGAATAATTCACATAAAAGATCTGCTTATAGGAGCATTAAAGAATTTAGAAATAGACATTAAGGAAGGATTGCATGAGCCTGTATATTTTAATGAAACTAACAGCATTCTTCATGTCTATAATATCTTTTACCAATCGAATATCGGTGCGGCATTTGTTGTAAATAAATCAAATAATGTAATTGGATTTATTACTTTAAAAGATGTAACCAAAGCTATAATGGGAAATGTGTTTGTTAATAAGAATTGATTAATTATTTAAAGAAGAGTTTTATGTAGTTGCTTTTTTTGTTTTCTTCAATTTGCTTTTAATCTTAGCTAACAGTTTTTCTGCCCAGGGAAACTCAGTCGCTAAAATTGTAAGGCCGGCGGGAATAACTATAATGGCAGGACCGGGAGTTACGATTAACAAAATTCCTATAATAATTACGGCAAAACCTAAAACGGCAATGATTATCTTTCTTAATCTTTTTTTAGTTTTCTGCATAACACCAGAAGTTTATCAATAGAAAATAGTAAATACTCTTTATTAAAACAGGATTATCTAAAATTTGATACACCCTGCTTTATCCTTCATTAAGAGTAAAGCCTCATTAAACAGGGTTTTCAACTTAAATTTAAAATTATAAACTGTCAATAAAAAAATTTTAAAGCGGCGATTTCAGTCCATTTTCAAATGATTTAATGTAACTTTTTTTTATTCAATTTTCAGGGGAAGGAAAACCTGGCTATTTTATAAATTACGGTATTGATCTATAAAAACTCCACCATAATTTATTCATTTCACATAACTTAATGATAAATATTTATTTAATTGATAAAATAATTTTTATCAGATTGATAAAACGACGCAATTAAATCCAGCATTTAGTGGCTAAATAATTAAGATAATACATAGATTTTTATTGCATGATATTTGCCGCTTCTTTAATTTATTAGAAAAATAATTGCAGGAAACAGGTGATGTTAAAATCTACTATCTTCCAAATTTTCGTAATAAGCTTTCTCATCTTTTTTTCATCATATTTAAAAGCACAGAGTGGTTATAAATTAATTTGGTCTGATGAATTTAACGACACTACTTTAGATATGTCCAAATGGAGCTACGAAACCGGCAACAATAACGGCTGGGGAAACAACGAAATGGAATATTATACGGGACGAACTCAAAATATCAGTGTTAAAGACAGTGTGCTTACAATTACTGCAATTAAAGAAAGTTACAGCGGCTTTAACTACACATCCGGAAGAATAAAAACACAAAATAAATTTTCATTTAAGTATGGTAAAATTGAAGCCCGAATAAAATTACCATACGGAAAAGGAATATGGCCCGCGTTCTGGCTGCTTGGGGATAACGTAGTTTCCGTGGGTTGGCCGCAATGCGGTGAAAATGATATTATGGAAATGATAGGTGGAAACGGCATATGGAATAATAATCCGCTTAGCGATAGTACGGTTTACGGAACTGCACATTGGTCAAATAACGGAGCCCATGCTCAATATGGACTATCATACACTTTAAAGTCCGGAAAGTTTTCTGATGGTTATCATATCTTCAGCGTAACATGGGACAGCAAACAAATTGTTTGGTACTGCGATGGAACCGCTTACTGCACTTTAGATATAACTCCTTCCGGTTTAAGTGCATTCCAGAATAAATTTTTTATAATTCTAAATCTCGCAGTCGGCGGAGCCTGGCCCGGTTACCCGGACAACAGCACCGTATTTCCTCAAACTTTAAAGGTGGATTATGTTAGAGTTTATCAGGATACAACTGCATTTCCTTATGTTTCAATAACTTCACCTCAAAATAATTCAAGTTTTCCGGCTAATTCAAATATTACTTTAACTTCTACTGCAACAACTCCGAGCAGGAACTATTTCTAAAGTAGAATTTTTTCAAGACGCCGTAAAGATCGGACAAACATTTATTAGTCCTTATGAAATGACCTGGAATAATGTTCAATCCGGTAATTATAGAATTACAAGTACGGTGTACACAACCACCGGCCTGACTGCCACCTCAGATACAATTAAAATTAAAGTTGGAGACAGTGCATCTACTTCACCTTACGGCGGAACTCCATCTCAAGTTCCCGGAACAATTGAAGCGGAAAATTATGATCTCGGCGGACAAGGAAATGCATATTACGATACCGATGTTCAGAACAACGGCGGAATGTACCGTCCTCTGGATGGAGTAGATATTGAATCATGTTCGGATGTTAACGGCGGCTATGATGTGGGCTGGACACAAAACGGAGAATGGATTGCTTATACAATAGAAGTGACCGACACCGGTTCTTACTCAATTGGTGCAAGAGTTGCTTCAACAGCGGCAACCGGAAGTTTACATTTTGAAGTTGACGGAACTGATGTTACCGGCAGTATGAATGTTCCGAATACGGGAGGATGGCAGACATGGGCAACAGTCCAATCAAAGAATTTTAATTTAACTCCGGGCATACATCAATTAAAATTATTTATTGATGCGGGCAATTTTAATATAAACTATTTTGACATTTATCATCCTAACACTCAGCCTTCAATTAATCTTATATACCCTGCAGGCGGAGAAGATTTTAATCCCGGTGATATTGTAAATATTAAATGGGAAAGTCAAAAAATTAATCAAGTGCTGATAGGTTTTTCCACAAACGGCGGAACAACCTGGTCTCTTGTGCAAAGCGGTGTAGATTCTAAATTCGGAATTTACAGGTGGCTGGTTCCTTCTGTTAATTCCGCAAACTGCATGATTAAGATAGTAAATAAAGATAACTTATCCCTTTTAGACACAACAAAATCGCCTTTTACAGTAGGCCAAATAAATTCCGTAAACGATAAAGCAAAAGCTCCTAATACATTTTCATTAGACCAAAATTATCCAAATCCATTTAACCCTTCTACAACAATTTCATTTTATTTACCGGCAGGCGGAAATACTGCACTTAAAGTATTTGATATTTACGGTAAGGAAGTTAAAAACTTAATTGCCGGTTATTTAAATGCAGGCAGACATGATATAAAATTTATTGCGGATAAATTATCCAGCGGCGTGTATTTCTACCGGTTTACAAGCCGGCAGCTTTATTTCCACAAAGAAAATGATTTTACTGAAATAAGCTAATTCTTTTGTAAAGATTTAACTGTACCTCATAAAGTAAATAAAGAATTGTTACTTTGTCTTAAACTAAATTATCTCAGTGCAATTTTAGGATCGCTTTCCTTCGGAAGGTTAAACCAAATCTCATTTAGAAAATTCATTTCCTCTTCATCTAAAGCCAAATCAACTGCAGGTAAACTTCCGTCAAGCTGTTCCGGCTTACTTGCACCTACAATGGCTGATGTTACAAACGAATGGCTGAGCACCCAGGAAATTGCAGCTTGTGTTAATGATTTATTTCTGTTTTTGAAAAATTCTTTTATCGAATCCACTGCATCAAACTGTGCTTCCTGCCAGTAGCGTGCACGGTAAAGCTTTGCTGCATTGCCGAGATTAAATCGTCCGGTTTTTTCCGGTTCTTTGGTTCTGTCATGCTTTCCCGTTAAAAATCCTCCGGCTAAAGGATTATAAACAATTACTCCGACACCTTCTTCCCGGCAAAGCGGGAAAAGTTCTTTCTCAAATTCACGGAAAAGTATATTATATCTCGGCTGAACGCAGTCATACCTTGCAATATTCAGTTTATCACTTGTCCATAAAGCTTTAGTTAATTGATAAGCCAGGTAATTGCTGCATCCGATATATCTGACTTTACCCGATCTTACCAGATCATCAAGTGCGCGGAGAGTCTCATCCAACGGAGTGTTAGCATCATAAAAGTGAACCTGGTATAAATCAATAAAATCTGTTTTTAATCTTTTTAGACTGGCATCTATCGCATCCATAATATGCCGGCGGGAAAGTCCTTGATCATTAGGCGAATTGCCCATTCTGCCGTTGCATTTTGTTGCGAGAATTGTTTCATGCCTTCTGCCGGGATGCGAATGAAGCCAATTGCCGATAATTGTTTCAGTCGCACCAACTGTATTAAGCTCAGGCGGAAGCGGATAAACATCGGCCGTATCTATAAAGTTAACTCCGCTGTCCCATGCTTTATCAAGAATTGCAAATGAAGTTTTTTCATCGCATTGATTTCCGAAAGTCATTGTGCCGAGGCAAATTTCACTAACCTGAAGCCCTGTTCTTCCCAAACGTTTTATTTTCATTTTTAATTCCTTAATTATTTAAGAGATTCTCTCAATCCTTAGTATGCAATAAATTAGAGCTTAATTTTAGAAATAATTCAATATAGAAAAAGTTATGCTTATCACTTTGTAATTAAAATTATTGGATATTTGTAATTACATACTCAATAATATTAAACTAATAGTTAGCAATTATTGTCTTATATTATTACCAAAATAGATTTCAATAATATTTTTCTGCCGGGTATTGAAAATTTAATCAGCTATTATAAAATTTTAGGCAGAAACTATAAGACAATATTAATAATTTTGAAGAACTGCCTTTACATTCTGAGAAACTAGTTTTAATTTCGGCTTCATGAATAATTCTAGGAAATTTATAGATAACATTATTCGAAAAGGGAAATATTCAAACTACAAAACACATCAAATATTCGGAGTTAAAATGGAAAAGAAAATAGTCGATCCGTCAGAGTTATACCGATTACCCTGGACATTGCCGGATAACGGTATTTCCTGGCTTGAACCAACTGCCCGCTGCAATTTAAATTGTTACGGCTGCTATAGAAAAAACATTAAAGATTCTCATAAATCGTTAGATCAGGTAAAACATGAACTTGATGTTTTTCAATCCTTGAGAAAAACAGACTGCATTTCTATTGCCGGCGGAGAACCATTACTTTATCCAAATATTATTGAATTAGTTGCCGAAATAAAATCCCGCGGGATTAAGCCGATTATCAATTCAAACGGTATTGCTTTAACCAAAGAGCTGCTGCATGACTTGAAAAAAGCCGGGGTTTTCGGATTTACATTTCATATAGACAGCAAGCAGGGACGCGGACGCGGGCCTGAATGGGAAGGCAAAAATGAACTTGAACTAAATGACCTTCGTCTTCACTATGCGGAAATGCTTGCCGCAGAAGGAGACATTGCCTGTTCCTTTAATTCAACCGTTTACGGCGATACCCTTACATTACGTCCCCGAATTAGTCGCATGGGCACAAAAACATATAGACATTGTTAATACGATGGTCTTTATCTTATTCAGGTATATCACACCAGATCTGCCGTATGATTTTTATGCCGGCGATAAAAAAATAGTTTGGGATGAAATTCATTACCATTCAAATAAAGAAGAAGTAACAAATTTAATGGCGCCTGTAGTTGTACAGGAAATCAGAAAAAAATTCCCGGACTTTAAACCGGCGGCATTTTTGAACGGAACTCACAAGGCAGATGATTTCAAATGGCTTTTATCCGAACGCATCGGAACAAAAGATAAAACTTTCGGGTACTTGAGTAATAAGTTCCTTGAAATGGTTATGACTTTCTATCATTACAGATACGATCGGTATCTTTCTTATGCTTCTACAAAAACACTTAAAATGGGAAGATCAACAATGATGCTTCTCTGGCCTTTCAATAAGAGTGTACGATCTGCATTAAAAAAATATTTGGGATACTTTGCCGCTAATCCTTTTAGAATATTTAAGAAAGTTTATATGCAGTCACTCTTAATTATACAGCCTGTCGATTTTATGGCTAACGGCGATCAAAGCATGTGCGACGGCTGTCCTGATATTACTGTATGGAAAGACAAGAACGGGAAAGATCAATTGGTATGGTCATGCAGATTAGAAGAAGCGATGGAATACGGAGAATTCTTACATACTGTTCCTAAAAAGACAAATGAAAAAGAAAAAGAGTTGAATGTTAATTAATTTGATTCAAACATAAATTTTACTTTGGAGGTTCTGCATATTAGAACCTCCAGAGTATTTTAATACCAATCTTATAATTCCATCTTCACTTCTTAAAAAATTTATTTATAATCATTCATCTTAATCAATAATTTATGATCAACTTTCATGTGCACTTCTAAAAGAAAATAATTTAAAAGAAGAAAACTTATTGTGCTGAGGAGTAAATAAATAATATCTCTTTTTTATTATTATAAAACATATAGTTAATATATATTTTGTGGAGGTTAATATGAAATTCAAACTGCCCAATTTTATCCCTTTTACTTTTCTGTTGATGTCCAGGAAAAAATAACATGCCAGAATATTGAATATAAAGACGGTGAAAAAATATTAGAAGGATATTTATGTTTCGATAATTCTAAAAAAGTAAAAGGCCTGTTGTAATTGTAATGCATGAATGGAACGGAATTGGTGATCATATTAAAATGCGCTGTCAAAAACTTGCCCAGTTAGGATATGTTGCATTTGCTGCAGACATATATGGAAAAGGTGTTAGGCCTACTACTTTTGAAGAAGCAAAAAACCAAGCTACAATTTACCGAAGTGATATTAAATTAATGCGAAGAAGAGCCAATCTTGCTTTTGAAGAAATTAAAAAGAATCAGTTTGCAGATACTAAAAATATTGCAGTCATGGGTTACTGTTTCGGCGGCGGTGTTGCTTTAGAATTAGCTCGAAGCGGTGTTGATTTAAAAGGAGTAGTAAGTTTTCACGGGCATCTTGATACTCCAAATCGTGATGACGCAAAAAACATAAAAGGGAAAGTCCTTATTTGCCACGGTGCTGATGATAGAGGAGTTACGCTGGACTCTGTATTAAAATTTATTGATGAAATGAAAAATGCCGGCATTAACTACGAAATTGATATATACGGAGGAGCGGTGCATGCGTTTACAAATGTGAATTCAGGCAATGACCCTTCCCGCGGAGTTGCATATAATAAACAGGCAGATGAAAGATCATGGGAAAAGATGAAAGAATTTTTTAATGAAATCTTTTCTTAAGGACAAATTGCTAGAGTACTAATAATTTGTTTTAATTTTTAGAAAGAAATAAGAGGAAATTGTACCAGCCAAACCGAGCAGCCCTCCGAAAAGGAAAGCTGCTGGGATATTATAAAAATCTGCAATTACACCGAAAATTATCGGTCCTAATACCTGCCCTAAACTTATTGATGAAGTAAAAGCGCCTGTAGTAGCTCCCATACCGTAAACTCTTCCCCGTTCAGTTCTAATTGCCACCGCTGATGCACGTGAGACAGAACTAAATATTCCCATAATTATTGTTAGAAGAGCAAACATAAACATACTATTGAAACCGGCAAAAATGCACATTGAGACCGCACTAACTCCCCCACCGATTAAAATAAAATTTAACTTTTGCTTTGGAAATTTATCTACAGCCAAACCAAAAGGATATTGAATAATTGAACCCGAAAGCATATAAGCCGATAAAATTAAACCAATATTAGTTGTACTCATTGAAACCGATTTTACTGCTAAGACAGGAAAGAAGGTATTGAATCCCCATCTGTAAAAACCCCTTGTGCTCATGTATGTCATTATGCCGAGCATAGGTTTATCTTTAAAAACGGGCAAAAGCGATTTAAAGATCGGAACTCTTTCTCTCTTCTGTCTTTTGACTGCAGAACTTTCAGGCACAAAAAATAAAATTAATATTAAAGCCATTACTGATAAAACTGCCATCACATAAAAAGGAGTTTGAATATTAAATTGATCCGTAAGATATCCGCCCAAATAAGGACCGGCTGCCTGCCCGGCAAAAAAAGACATGAAGAATAAGTTCATGTACTTCCCTTCTTTTCCTTTCGGAGTAATATCTCCGATATATGCCTGTGTAACCGGGGTTACCAGAATAGAAGCAAAACCTTGAACAATTCTTATAACAGTTATGATTAACGGCGTGGAAGCTAATACAAAACTGACTGATAAAAAGGAAAATAGTATTAAGCCTATAACAATTAAATTTTTTCTTCCATGCTGATCAGACAATTGTCCGATTATCGGCGCAAATATTCCTCTTGATAATGCAAATCCGGAAAAAATAAGTCCAAGCTGAATATTGGTTGCGTTCATGCTTTTTGCATAGAGAGGAAGAATTGGAGTAATTATCCCCAGGCTGAGCATAGAAATAGCAGTCGCAATAAATAAGCTTATAAAAATTTGTTTCTTCATTGATGCGCTGGTTAAAATAAAAAGTATTACTGCCTGGTTTTATATTAAGGCAAACCTTAATAAAATTCAGGTAACTATAGAGAATTCAACTCAAACTTACAATTAGAGGATGTGATGAAGGTAAAAGTTATTATAAATAAAATTTAATAATAACATCTGTTAGTGAAATCTTTAGATTATTCGTAGGTTAAATCTTGAAGTTCTTTTTTAAAGTCATTTAAATCAATAGTTATTTTAGCATTCAATTCTTCCAAAATATCGGAATACGTTTTTGCAGAACGGCCTCCGGCAAAAATTTTTACTTTAGATGAAAGACTTTTTAGTTTTGATAATTCCCTTTTAAGATCAGGATCTGATGGAGGATAGACCAGACTTATTCCAACACATTTAGCATTTAATTTATCAACCGCAGCTATTAATTCAGTCGAAGGAAGATTCGGCCCTAAATAAATAACTTTCCAGCCGACAGACGCTGCTACAGCTCCTGCAACCAGAGCTCCGAATTCATGCTGCTGTCCCATTGGTGTAGTAAATATTATTTTGGGGGCATTATTGGAAATTTTATAAGTGTCTTTCAAATTTAAAAGAAATGAACTAATTATAACCGAAGCCATATGTTCATTAACTACACGTAATGTTCCATCTGACCAGCTATTACCGATTTTCTCCATTAAAGGAATTATAATAAATTCCAATATCTGAGGCTGAGAAAAATTTATTGATACATTATTTAATTCTTTTTCAAATTTATCTGCATCAAGTTCTTGAATAGCCTGCATACATAATTCTAATTGTTCATCTAAATCATTTGTTCCGATTTTTGAATTATCATCATGAATAATATTTTCATCCCCTCGATTTATTGAGATCATTTCCTGTAAATCTTCTAAAGACAAATTCGCAATATTTCCTATACTATGTCCTTTTTGTGTGGCTTTAAAAAGAAGTCTAAGTTTTTCAACATCTTCAGAAGAATAAACTCTACGGTTGGTATCAGTTCGTTCAGGGACAACTGCTTGATATCTCTTTTCCCAAGCCCGAATTACAAAAGGGGTCAATCCGGTTTCTTTAGCAACTGCTTTTATAGAATAGGATTTAATACTTTTCATTATAACAAAGTTAATATTTTGTCTACTATTTGTCAATAATTTATAAGATTAATTATTATAAAAATTGCAAATAATTAACATTTTGAGATATTAGGCAAATTAAATAGTAGATTCAATAAAAATAGTCTTGACAAATATTAGACAAATAGTTAAATTTACTTAGACAAATATTATACAACGAACAAATGAAAAAAGTTATAATTATAGGGTCAGGGCTAGGCGGTTTATCAACAGCTTTACGGTTGTCTGCCAAGGATTATAAAATCACAATAATAGAAAAGTACTCGACCCCCGGCGGAAGGTTAAATCAAATTGAATCAGAAGGATTCAAATTTGATATGGGACCAAGTTTCATGAGCATGACCTACGAATTGGATGAATTATTTAACTCAATTGGGATTAAGAATCCAATTGAATTAGAAGAATTGGATCCTCTTTACCAGGTTTTTTTTGAAGGTCAAGATAAACCAAGATTAATTTGGAAATCATTAGATAAGCTTGAAAAAGAATTCAGCGATATAGAACCGGATCTGGCCCGAAAGGCTCAAAAATATTTACAAAGGGCGGGAGAATTCTTTCATGACACAGAAGATAAAGTTGTAAAAGCCAATTTTGACAGCAAGCTGGAATATATTTACAGTCTTACAAAAGTTCCGCTGAAACATATTCCATATTTATATAAAACTATCTGGGATGAGGTTGAGAAAAACTTTCAATCAGAAGAAGTAAGAATAATTTTTTCACTTGTCGCTTTCTTTTTAGGAGCCACTCCATTTAAAACTCCTGCAATTTATTCTTTGCTGAATTATACCGAGATGAAGCACAACGGATACTGGAAAGTAAAGGGCGGAATGTACAAAATTGTTGAAGAGATCGTTAAGATATTAAAAGATCGCGGAGTGGAATTTGTATTCAATACGGAAATAGTCGGTGTAGGGAATAACAACGGCAAGATTGCCGAAATGATCGATCAGAACGGTAAAAGATGGGAGGCAGATCTTTTTATTTCCAATTCCGATGCCGCCGCTTTCAGGGGAACTGTTTTAGGGAGAAAAAACTACAGTGAAGAAAAATTAGATAAATTACACTGGACTTTAGCTCCATTCACAATTTATTTAGGTGTTAAGGGAAAAATCGATAAACTTATTCTTCATAATTATTTCCTTGGAAATAATTTTAAAGGTTATGCGGATACGATTTTTACTTCTTCTATAAGTCCTCAAAAACCCTATTACTATGTAAATGTGCTGTCAAAATCGGAAGAAAATTGCGCACCTGAAGGATGTGAAAACTTATTCATTCTTTGTCCGGTTCCGGATTTAAGATACAAAAAAGATTGGTCTGATAAAGAAGAATTAGCACAAAATATAATTGAAGATTTATCTAACAGAGTGGGGTTTGATATCAAAAAAAATATCATCACAAAAAAAATCCTCACTCCCGATGATTGGGCAAAAACATTAAATCTTTACAAAGGTTCCGGTCTGGGATTAGCTCACGATATAAACCAGGTAGGAGCTTTCCGGCCAAGAAATAAAGACGAGAAATTCAGCAATTTATATTATGTGGGCGCATCTACTACACCCGGAACAGGTTTACCAATGGTAATTATTAGTTCAAAATTAGTCACGGAGAGAATCGAACATGACAATGCAAGATTATGATCAAATATGTTTTAAAATATGTAAGAATATTACAGATTCCTACAGCACTTCATTCAGCTGGGGCATCAAAGCTTTTGCAGCAGAATATCGTAATGCGATCTACTCTATCTATGCTTATGTAAGACTAGCAGATGAAATAGTTGATACATTTCACGACTATGATAAAAAGACTCTTCTGCGGGAATTTAGGATACAAACTTATGACGCTTTAGATAAGGGAATTTCTACAAATCCTGTTATAAATGCTTTTCATAAAACTGCAATGGAATATAATATTGGTCTCGGTCTGATCAATTCATTTTTAGACAGTATGGAACAAGATTTATTTAACTCTTCATATAAGAGAGCTGAATATGATAATTATATTTACGGGTCGGCAGAAGTAGTTGGTTTAATGTGTCTTAAAGTTTTCGTAAAAGGGAATGAAAAAAATTATAACCGATTATTACAACCGGCAAAAATGCTGGGATCAGCATTTCAAAAAGTAAATTTCTTAAGAGATATCAAAAGTGATCTGGATGAAAGAGGAAGGATATATCTTCCTGATGTAAATAATGAATTACTAATTAATGACTACAATAAAAAACTTCTAGAAATAGAAATTGAGAAAGAATTTCAAGAAGCTCTAGTCGGAATAAAAAAACTTCCTATTGGAGTAAGGCTGGGAGTTTATTCAGCTTATATGTATTACTTCAGGCTTTTTAAAAAAATAAAAAAATTGAAAGTCAAAGATCTATTAAATAAGAGAGTAAGGATTTCTAATTTTAGAAAATTATTACTGTTGACCAAGACAATAATAAATGTAAATGTTGCAAAATTAATTTTTGAATAAATGAAATATTTAAGTTTCACAATATTTATTTTTATCTTTTTCCAGCCGTTGTTTGCTTTTAACAATGGAATAAAGAACCATGTAGATTCCACGACATTAAATCAAATCAGAAAAATTTATTATCAAGCAGTTGAGGATGAGGATAAGATTGATGTTCTTCAAGAATTAATCAAGAAAAGTTTTCGCAAAATCCCGGAACTTATCCTCCAGTTATTTTAGCTTATTACGGCTCAATAGATGCATTAAAGGCAAAACATGCATTCTGGCCTTTTAGTAAAATGAGTTATCTGAGTTCATCGATGGAAATTTTAAAAAAAGCAATTTCAGAGGATCCGGAAAATTTGGAAATAAGGTTCATAAGGTTTTCTATTCTGGATCATGTTCCCGGCTTTTTAGGATACGGAGATGAATTAAATTCCGATCTGCAGGTTATTTTGAAACTTCTTGTGGAAAATAATTTTGAATATTTAGAAGGTGATATACAAAAAGGAATTATAGAGTATATGCTCAGATGCGGAAGGTTAAATGATGAACAGGTGTCGTTGTTAAAGAATAAATGCGTTTTAGTCTTTTCTAAATGAAAGCCTACTTAATAATAAATATTTTAGTAATTGCCGTTCCGGTTTTATTTTCATTCGAAAATAACATAAAATTTTACAAGAAATTACCATACTTATTTTTATCCATTCTGATTGTTGGATTCTTTTATGTTTTATGGGACAGTTTTGCCGCAGGCAGAGGTGACTGGAGCTTTAATGAGAACTATCTGGTTGGAATCAATATTTTTAATTTGCCTTTAGAAGAGATTTTATTTTTCATTTCTGTTCCATATTCAATTATTTTCTTATTTGAAACTGCAAAATTTTATTTTTCAAAAAGATTATTAAATATATTACCGTACAAAAAATCTTTTTATAACCTCGTATCGATATTATTAGTTGCAATAGCGTTTATTTTTTTAAAGCGTGACTATACATTTATTGTTCTCATTGCTACTGCACTTTTTATTTTCCTTGCAAACATTTTTTATCCTCATTTATTGCAATCAAGACTTTACTGGTTTTTTATGCTTTTCAGTTTCGTCCCTTTTTTAATAGTAAATTATTTTTTAACCTCTCTGCCGATTATAACTTACAATCCTGAGGCAATCTTGGGAATTAGATTAATTACAATTCCGGCTGAAGATCTTTTTTATTCTTTCTCTATGATTTCATTTTATCTTTTAGTGTATACATATTTGTCGGAGCGGAGATGAAAAAGAAAAGTGCTGCAATTATTGGAGCCGGAATCGGAGGTTTAGCTGCCTCAATCAGATTAGCAAATGAAGGATTTAATGTAACTGTCTTTGAACAAAACTCTAAACCGGGCGGAAAAGCAAATCAAATAAATGAAGAAGGATTTAGATTTGATACAGGGCCTTCTCTTTTAACAATGCCCTTTGTTTTAGAGAAACTTTTTCAAGATTCAGAAGAGAACATTAACAAGTATTTGACTATAGAACCTTTAAATATTATCTGCAAGTATTTTTATCCTGATGGAACCATCATAAACGCATTTTCGGATAAAAATAAATTTGCATCTGAATTGGAGGAAAAGACAAATGATAAAAAATCATCATTATTTAATTATCTAAATTATTGCAAACAAATATACGATTTAACCTCGGATATTTTCCTATTCAATAATTTTCACGATTTATCGTCTCTAATAAATTTTAAATCATTCAAGACTTTATTTTCAATTTCAAAAATTGATCCTTTTCGAACAATGCATCGTTCTATTTCAAAATTTTTTAATGATGAAAAAACAATTCAATTGTTTGATAGATACGCAACCTACAACGGTTCAAATCCTTATAAAGCTCCGGCAACTTTAAACATTATTTCTCATGTTGAATACAATCTCGGGGGCTTCATAATCAAAGAAGGAATTTATTCAATACCCGATTCTCTTTATAAAATTGCACGTAAAAAAGGTGTTGAGTTTAAGTTCAACAAACATGTAAAAAAGATTCTCTTTAATAATTCAAAGATAACCGGGATAAAATATTTAGATGATAACAGAGAAGTAACAAGTGAAAAGTTTGATATTGTAATATCTAATTCAGACGTTAACTTCACATATCAGAATTTGCTTGAAGATAATTTTTCAAAAGGTTCTATCCGGTATCAAAATCTCGAATATTCATCTTCGGCTCTGGTTTTTTACTGGGGAGTAAAAGGAAAATTTCCTCAGCTCGAATACCATAATATTTTATTTTCAAAAAATTACAAGAAAGAGTTTGAAGAAATATTTGAGCACAAAATATGTCCATCCGATCCTACAATTTATATTTACATATCATCAAAATTTAAAAAGGACGATGCGCCCGAGGGTTATGAAAACTGGTTTGTTATGATAAATACTCCTTCTAATGAAAATCAAAATTGGGATGAAGAGATTAAAAATGCTAAGCAAAGAGTAATCCGGAAAATAAATGATTTTTTAAAGATCAATCTTGAAGATTTAATTACATTTGAAAGAATTTTAAATCCTTTAGATTTGGAAAAGAATTTCAACAGTTATAAAGGCAGTATTTATGGAATTTCATCCAATTCCAGGTCAGCTGCTTTTTTGCGTCAGTCCAACCGCTCAAAGAAATATAAAGGATTATACTTTTGCGGCGGAAGCGCTCATCCGGGAGGCGGCATTCCTTTAGTATTACTTTCCGCGGAAATCGCTGTGAAAGAAATCCTAAAACATGAGTTAAATTAAATGATTAAAGCAGAACATAAAAACTGGGCAAGACTGGTTTTCAATCCTTATTTAAAAAGATTGCTCAAAAAGAATTTTAATAATTTTTATCTGACGAGCGAAGCGCCCAAGATTGAAAAGAATAAATCTATCCTGATTACTCCGAATCATATAAGCTGGTGGGACGGATTTTTTATTGATTTTGCAGTTAGAAATATCTTTCATAAAAATATATTTTTGATGATGCTCGAAGAGCAGCTTAAAAGATTTTGGTTCTTTTCAAAACTCGGTGCTTACTCAATCAACCCGGGAAATGTAAAAAGCGTTCTGGAAACTGTTAACTACACATCATTACTTTTAGAAAAGCCGGGAAACTTTCTTGTTGTTTATCCTCAAGGAGAAATAGAAGCATATGAAAAAAAACCACTGACGTTAAAAAAGGGTCTGGATCTAATAATCAAAAAATCTAAAAAAGATTTTATCATTCTTCCGGCTGCTTTTAAGATTCAATACTACAATGAAAAAAATCCTTCGGTTCTTTTTAGTTTCGGTAACATGTTAGACTCGAAGGAAATAGAAAATAATTTTGCTGTTTTTGAAAATACATTTTATAAAAACCTGGATGATCTATCTCAAAAGGCTTTTGACAGACAATTTATAAGGGACTTGTTTTAATCAATGGAATTACAACAAATAATATTATTAATAAATCTATTACTTTTGATAATATTTTTTTCAGTTTCATTATTCAATTTATTAACTGCACCAAAATTTAAAGTAAAGAACGATGTACAATTTCCGGATAAATTTATTTCAATTTTAATTCCGGCAAGAAACGAAGAAAATAATATTTCCGAATGTTTAGATTCAATTATTAACCAGACTTATAAAAGTTACGAAGTGATAGTTTTAGATGACGAATCAACAGATCAAACATGTAATATTGTTAACAGAAATTACGGCGAAGAAAAAAATATTAATTTGATAAAAGGAAAACCTTTACCGGATAATTGGCTCGGAAAGAACTGGGCATGTCATCAGCTTTCACAAAACGCAAAGGGAGAACTGCTTCTGTTTTTAGATGCAGATGTCAGGCTGCATAAAGATTCTCTTAAAATTGCATTAAATTTTTTTGAGGAAACTCAAACCAATTTTTTATCATGCTTTCCAACTCAAAAAATTAGGAATTTTGGTGAATGGCTTGTTGTTCCTTTGATGAATTTTTTTCTTTTGTCGCTTCTTCCATTAAGAAAAGTTTTTAATTCTAATAAAGAATCTTTTGCGGCAGCCAACGGACAGTTTTTGCTAATCGAACGCAAAGCTTATGATTTAATAGGCGGGCACAAAGCAATTGCAAATAAAATCGTTGAAGATATGGAATTAGTCAGAGCAATTAAAAAAAAGAAACTAAGAGCAATTACTCTGCTCGGGAATAATTTTGTTAGCTGCAGAATGTACAGCTCTTTTAAGGAAGCTTTTAACGGTTTTTCAAAAAATTTCTATCCGGGATTTAAAACAAAACCATTCATCTTTCTTACAGTTTTAAGCATAGTCATTTTCTCTTTTCTATTTCCTTTTATCGGGATTTTCTTTTATAAAAATTTTCTCTACCCGATTTCACTTATAATTTTAATTAGATCGATAACATCTTACTTAAGTAATCAGAATATTATATATAATTTAGTTCTGCACCCATTACAAATAATTTTAATGTTCTTAATCGGAATAAATTCAGTATGGAAAAACAAATTCAGACAAGTCGAGTGGAAAGGAAGAAAGATTCGGTCGAATTTTATTTGACTATTTTTCTCTATATTTTTTTTGGTGCGGGAGTGATCTGGCATTTATGGAGTATCACGAGAAATCTGATGTTGACTTTCACTCCGTATGGATTACTATTGGCGAACTTAATTGTATTATATCCTCTTATCGTAAAGAGATATAAAAAATCTTTGTATTGGGTTTCAATAACTTTCATTTTCACTTTTATTATTGAAATTATTGGTATTCATACCGGCTTTATATTCGGCGATTATTTTTACGGAACGATACTTGGCCCTAAACTATTTAAGGTCCCGGTATTAATCGGACTGAATTGGGTACTTGTTATTTTCGGCTCAATAAAAATATCAAAAATATTTACAAGGGATAAAATTTTATCCTCACTGATAGCCGGATTGTTAGCTGTAATTTTTGATCTGGCACTGGAACCTGTTGCTGTTAAATTCGGTTATTGGAACTGGCTGAACAATTCAGTTCCTCCGCAAAATTATTTTGCCTGGTTCTTTATCACTTTTCTTGCTTCTATTTTATTTTATTTTTTAAGAATTGAGGATACAAGCAAATTACCCAAGCATTATTTTTATGCGCAGATAATATTTTTTTTAATGTTAAACTTTTTTTATAGGTAGTATTAAATATGGGTGTTTTAATCGCATCTATAATTATTTTAGTCTGGTTAGCACATTTATTTTATTCTTTAGTTTATCTGAATGTAAACTTAAGTGATCCTCTCTTTTATTTAAATGTATTGATTCAGGCCTACCTTTTCACTGGATTGTTTATAACTGCGCACGATTCTATGCATGGTATATTAAGTAATAACAAAAAAGTAAATAAACTATTCGGGCAAATCTGTACAACATTTTATGCATGCATGTCATACAAAAGATTAGTAAAAAATCATTTTATGCATCACAAAAATCCCGGCGAGGAAAATGATCCGGATTTTAATGCAAAATCTCAAAATTTCTTTTTATGGTGGGCAGCATTTTTATTTAGATATACAACAATTCTTCAAATTATTTTAATGGGAATTATTTATAATGTACTTAAAATCTGGATACCCGAAATTAAACTTTTAATGTTCTGGATACTTCCTGCATTTCTCAGCACCTTCCAGCTATTTTTCTTTGGAACTTATCTTCCACACCGTAAACCGCATTTAATTGAAATGAGACCTCACAATGCAAGGACACAGAGGAAAAATCATTTATTGGCAATGCTTTCCTGCTACTTCTTCGGCTACCATTATGAACACCATGAATTTCCTCACATTCCATGGTGGCAATTATATAAAGTAAAATGATATTTGATTAATCTTTTAATTAAATTTATAATAACACTATTTAAATTAAATTTGAAGATTCAGGGAAAAATTAAATATTCAATTAAGTTTTATTAAACAAACCCAAATGATTTTTACAATAGAGATTAATTATGTCTAAATTAGGTTTAGCCCTTGGGGGAGGAGGCGCCAGGGGTTTAGCTCATATCGGCGTACTTAAGGTTCTGGATGAAGAAGGAATTAAGGTTAGCGCTATTACCGGCTGCAGTATGGGTTCAATCGCCGGAGGGCTTTATGCTTACTTCGGCAATTCAAAAAAAGTTGAAGAATTTATTTTTAAAGCTATAAAAGATCCGAAGTTTGAAATACTAGATATAGATGCTTTAAATAAAAATACAAACCATCCGGATAAAAATTATTTTGAACAATTTATAAATTATATCGGCGAAAGACTTCATGCCATAAAAGCGCTCGGACGCCTTTCATATTTTGATAATACGGTTACAAAGGATATTTATCAAATGATCCCGGATGTAACTATTGAATCGTTAGGAATCAAATTCTCAGCTATTGCAACCGATTTAATTTCGGGGAAAGAAATAAATTTTACACATGGAAGTTTTAGAACCGCATTAAAAGCAAGCTCGGCAATACCGGGAATTTTTCCCCCGGTAGAATTTGAAGATAAACTTCTTGTGGATGGAAGCGCATCGGAAAGTGTGCCGGTGGGAAGAGTAAAAGAAATCGGAGCAGATAGAGTACTTGCTGTTGACGTAACAAGAAGCCTCAATATAGTCCATCCGACAAATAACGTTCTAGATATCCTTTATAGAACTGAAGATATTACTTCTTACCACCTGTCTCAATTAAGGCTGCAGGAAGCTGATTTGATTCTTCGTCCAAATGTGAAAAAACTTTCGTGGGCTGATTTTGATAAGGCTGAAGAAATAATTAAAGCAGGTGAGATTTCAGCAAGAGAAAATATTGATAAGATTAAAAAACTTGTCAAACGGAATTCATATCTTCTTGCAATGGAACAGTACGTTAAAAAATTAAAAGAAAAAAACTAACAACGAAATACTTCGAGAAATTTTTAGCCTCTCCCGGCTTCAATTATTCAAAATTAATATTTATTTATCGAGCCATGAAATATACGGGCTTAGAAATAGCTTGATTCCCGTTATTATCTGTTGCGACCACTACAATTTTATGCTTGCCTTCTTTTACATTAAACCAGGCCCAGTCAAAAGGTGCTTTAGTATCATATCCCAAATATTTGTCGTCGCCGAAATATTCAACTTTTATTATTGTTCCATCTTTATCAATTGCGTTTGTATTTATAATAACGTTTGAACCTATAGTAAAACTTGTTTCGTTAATTGGGCTTGTTATTTCAATTAATGGTTTGCTTGAACCTAAGTTAGGATTATTAACTTTGATGTCGGGCATTTTTCCTGTATTCATAGTATTAATTAAAGTACCGGCAGAATCATCGCCGCTGATTTCCCAGCACATTATGCCGCCCAAATTATATGCTCTTTCATAATGTACTTTTAACGAAATTGATTTTGGATCATCAAGTGTCCAGAATATTTTCGTTTTAGAATTATAGTACCATGGCGCCAAAGCTAAAGTATCCCAATAATATTTATATCCCATTGATCCAAGATTTTGGAGGTTATAATAATTACCGAAACCTTCCTTAAATATTCCCGAAGAATCTTTTGCCGGCTGGTACAATCCGTGATTAGCTGAATCAACATCTACCCAATACTTTCCGTAAAAAGCAGCACCGGGAATAATTTTACTGCTACTGACACCTAAAGAGTCAATAAAATATTTTACTGATTTATCAATAGAATGCTCAGCACCGTTATCCGTACTGTCAGCCGGAGATGAAAGTAAATTTGTATGATGCGCTGTGACATCGTTCCAGCTACCATGATAATCGTATGTCATTAAATTAATCCAGTTTAAATATTTCTGATCAGTCTTGATATCATAATTTTCAACGTTTGGCTTATCGGCCGGAATTGCAGCTGTTAGAATTAAAGCCGGATTTATTGCATCAAACTTCTTTCTGAACAAAGCAAGTAACGCAGTCAAATTTTCTTTATCATTCTTATTATTATGAATTCCTTCCGCTCCGCCTTTAAGTGGAAATTCCCAATCAATGTCGATTCCATCAAAAATGCCTGCAGCAACTCCTTTACCGCCGGCATTATTAACTTCAGGTAAATTACCTAAAATGTATCTGTTAATTACTTCGTCGACAAATTTTTCTCTTAATTCAGGTGTTAATAGAGCATCGGAAATATATTTAGAACCTCCCCACCCGCCGATAGAAAGTAAAATTCTTAATGCTGGATGTCTGGCTTTTAATTTTTTTAATTGATTAAACTGTCCCCGCAGCGGCTGAGTTGAATCATCTGCCACTCCATCAATACTCATTTTAGAAGTATAAACCTGCTGGTAAGCCTCATACGCATTTTTAAAGTCCGGGATAATATTTCCATCGGCATCCGGTTTAGGTTCACAGAATGCATATATTAAAACAGTGACTTTATCTGCAGAACCGATTCTTATCCATATCTTTTGCGTAATAATTATGTTCAACACCCCATTCAGGATAATATGCAACAACTTCTCTAGTCTGCGCAATTAAAGCGAATTGAAATGATAAAACTATTAACCAGAAATATTTTAAGGTTTTACTAAACATAATTTTTCACTCACATTGAGAGTAATTTTTTGGATTCAAATATAATAGTTTTTATTAACCCATTAATACAATAACATTATTTACACTGCCTTCTTTTTGAATAGGAATAATATCATTAATTTTTTCTCCGTTAAGTGTAATTGATTCAATTCCCTTTTCCACACCATTTGGATTTTTAACTTTGATATTATATGTAGCTCCGCGCCATTTTCGAATTACTTCAAATTCTTTCCAATCAGACGGAACACAAGGATCAATTTTTAATCCGTTGTAAGCCGGTTGTATTCCCAGAATATACTTTGTAGCAGCAGTATAAAACCATCCGGCAGAACCTGTAAGCCAGGGATGCCTTGCTCTTCCGTGCGCAGTATGATCTTTTCCCATAATAAATTGACAGTATGAATACGGCTCAGCTTGTCGAGTTTCGATAATATCATTTTGATTATAAGGAAGTATTGCATCATAAAATTTCATAGCTCTGTTTCCTCTTCCCAATTTGCATTCTGCAATAACCGCCCAGGGATTAGGATGACTAAATATTGCAGCATTTTCTTTAATACCTTTATAAACGCGTGTAACGTAACCAATATCATCATCAGGTTGAGAGTATGCAGGCCATAAAAGATGAAGCCCATATTTTGAATAAAGATGTTTATCAACAGCGTCCATACATTTTACCGCACGATCATCTGAAGCAACACCGGAATAAACAGCCCAGCTTTGACTATTTAAAAATATTTTACCTTCATCACTTTCTTTAGTACCTATTTTAATTCCCTTTTTTGTAAATCCTCTTAAATACCATTCTCCATCCCATAATTGTTCTTCGCATGCTTTCTTTACTTTCGCTGCAATGTCCGAATATTTTTTCACATCTTCTAACTTTTTTAATTGGTTAGCAGAATCAATAAAAATCTGCAATGCCCAATAGTGCATGAACGAAACCATAGCACTCTCACCGCCGCCAAGATTTAAGACAGTCATTCCAATCTGCACGTAAGACCCTGGCATATACCGTCGCTTCCGATATACTTTGCAGAGAAATCCAGAATTTTTGCAAGATGCTCGTATACAGTTCCTTCTCCACCATCAGCGTAAGGAATTACCTGTTCGAAAAATTTTAATTCTCCAGTTTCAATTATCCATTCACAAATTGAAGCAACCAGCCAGAGAGCATCATCCGAACAAACATCTTCCATACCGTGTACAATATCAGAAGGATTAGGAGTTGGCACAACTGTAGGCAATTTAACGCCCGGCAGTTTATTTTCTTCAGGTTCAAAAACGGCAGGGTCAAATAGGTGGAGTCCATAACCTATACTGGTATGCCCTTTCAACAGTTGTATGATCCTGTATCTAGTCTTATCAGGATTCGTGTGAACCACAGCCATAATATCCTGAGAAGTGTCCCGGTAGCCCAGCCCGACCCTGCCGCCAACTTCTATGAAGGAAGCAAAACGCGACCAGACAACACATGTCTCTGCTTGATAAAGAGTCCATGTGTTGATCATAGTATTAAAACCTTTATGCGGAGTTTTACATTGCAGAACTGAAGTTTTTTCTTCCCAATAATTTTTTAATTCCTTAAATGCTGTATCAACATTTTTTAAATTAGAATATTTCTTTTTTATTTCGTAACCTTTTTCTTTTCTGGAACCGACACCAAGCATAAAAACAATTCTTGTTTCTTCACCCGGTTTAAGTGAAATACTTTTATGCAGTGATCCGCAGTGGTTGCCGCCCAATTCAGTACTGTTACTGCAATTACCTTGCTCAACTGCAATTGGATTTGATTCCGTTCTATAATTTCCAATAAACGAATCACGGACACAATCATAACTATCGGGGTCAAAATTGGAAGCAAAGAAATGGTAAGTCCACGGCTCATAGAAAAAATCGTATTCTATTATTCCGTCTTTATAATTTGAACCGCTGGCATACAAACTCATCTGTAAATTTTGATTATCAATCTCTACGTGATGAAAAGAAAATTCAACATA
Organism: uncultured Bacteroidota bacterium; assembly: GCA_963710735.1. Lineage (GTDB taxonomy): Bacteria > Bacteroidota > Ignavibacteria > Ignavibacteriales > Ignavibacteriaceae > FEN-1297. The sequence goes on from CAVQBN010000010.1 coordinate 53,330, forward strand.
ACTAAATACACTTAACTTGCGAGGTTTTTTGCCTTTATTTTTTATTTTTACATTCCAAATCTCAACGTCATCATCAACCGGAATAAAGACTAATTGTTCAGCTTCAATATCCTGGTAATCACATTGAAACTTGGAATATGATAAACCATGACGGCAAGTGTATTTGGCTTTATTAAAATCTTTTCCAACCGGCTGCCATGATAAAGTCCAATACTCGCCGGTTTCGTCATCTCGAATATAAACATAATGACCCGGCCTGTCTAACGGAATTCCATTTTGTCTAAATCTTGTAATTCGATGATGTTCAGGAGATTTATAAAAAGAATATCCTCCTGCATTATGGGAAATAACCGTGCACAGATCTTTAACCCCTAAATAGTTAGTCCACGAAACAGGCACATCGGGACGATCAATTACATATTCTCTATTTTCATCATCAAAATATCCGTACTGCATTAATTACTCCTTATAATTTAAAATACATTTAACCGGCTGTTTGTTCTTCTTTAATTTCTCTGAAAGGAACCAGCCATGTTATTAAGAAAGATGGGATAGTTGCTATCATTACCCAGATAAAGAAATGTTCATATCCAAGGTAATCGCTAATAAAACCGCTTATCATAGAGGGAATCATAAAGCCAAGCTGCATAAGTGAAGTGGCAAAAGCATAATGAGCCATTTTATATTTGCCGGGTGCAATCTGCTGCATCATGTATAAAGTTAACCCAATAAAACCGAAACCATATCCGAAATATTCAAAAACAACTGATACACTAATTACTAAAAAACTTGTCGGCTGAAAAATTGCCAGATAAGTGTAAACTGCAAAAGGAATATTGAAAAAAGCACAAAGTATAATTAAAGATTTTCTTAATCCTCTGTTTGCAGTAAAGTATCCGGCAAGGATAGAGCCGGTAATAAATGCTAAAGGCGGGAAAATACCATAAAGAATTCCAATATCTTCAGTAGATAAACCAAGACCTCCATGATCCCGAGCAGCCCTCATGAATAATGGTACTATCTTTATTGCCTGTCCCTCAGCAAATCTATAAAAAATAAGAAATACAATTCCCCAGATTATATATTTTTTTTGGAAAAAAGTTTTTACGACATCTAAAAATTTTGTAGACGCTTCTTTGAAACTTGTTACATTTTGGGCCTTTCCTCCAGATGGTAAAAATTTATAGTGATAAATACTCATTGCAATAAGAATAACCCCGAATGAACCCATTACAATAGTCCATGCTGGTTTTACTCCAATATCTTTTTCCAAAATTCCGGCTATTAAAACAAAGGCTCCTTGAGATAATATTTTACCTACATTATAAAAAGCTCCTTGCCAGCCGACATATTTAGCTTGTTCGGTATCATTAAGAACAATTACATAAACACCATCGGCAGCCGTATCATGAACAGCTGAGTTAAGTGCAATAATTCCGAAGAAAATAATTGTCCATTCAAAAAATGATGGCAGCTGCAAAGTTAGAACTAAGAAGTCCAAAACTTATTCCTCCAAGAAACTCGAGTTGCTAGTACAAAATCTTTTTTTGTTCTGAACATTTCTAGGATAGGTCCCCACAGCGGTTTTAATGCCCAAGGAATTGTAACTAGGCTTGTAAAAAAAGCAATCTTTGCATCTGATATACCAAGACTTTTATACATTAAGACCGATACAACATTAACAACTACAAATGGTAAACCTTCCGCAGTGTATAAGGTTGGGACCCAGAATGCAGGACTTCGTTTTTTTTCTGTAACCTTGGATTCTGTAATCTTTTCAGGCAAGGCCATCCAAATCTCCTTTTAAAATAATGGTATAAATCAGATAAAATAATAATGTAAGGCTGTCATCCTATGATAACAGCCTTACTTTTCTGTGAGCTATCACTATTTAAGGAGCACCATTTTCTTAGTAATAATATTACTACCTTGTCTCAAAGTATAGAAGTAAACACCGCTGGCAAAATTGTCCATATTTACTATGTAATTATGTTCACCTTTGCTCATATAAGCATTATTAACAATTGATTTAACCAACTGTCCCATTACATTATAAACATTCAATGTTACATTACCTTCTTTTGCGATACTAAATTTAATAGTAGTTGAAGGGTTAAAAGGATTAGGATAGTTATTACTTAATGCAAATTTATCCGGACCTTGAGCAGGAACTTGTTTAACACCAGTAGGTGTACCAGTGAACCAGTAAGGATCGCCAAGTGGTTTACCATCTGTACTGCTATTTTCAACAGTAGTGTTTGAGTATTTCAAATCAGCGGTTTCCGGAAGAGGCCAAACAGGAGTCCAATCAAGAGCAGTACCAACTATAGTTTTTTGATAAGAATAGCTTTCTGTAGTGCCTTTTCCACTTCTCACCGCTGCTATCCAGGCTAAAAGGCCTACACCATATGTGGTGTCGGATCCAGGGTTCAAAGCTTTAGCAACTGTCGGTCCAAATCCAGGATCAACATTCTGATTACCTGATTCAACAAAGCCTGGCCATACTGTGTTGTTGCTAAACATTGCAGCCGTTTCGCTGTTCATAAAAACTGGTGTATAAATGGAATCAAATGCAGTTGTAGCTGTATCATTCCATGAAGTCCAGAATGATGTAAGATCAGAAGACCAGAAATAAGCATTATTCTTAACTTCTACTTTTCTCATCGCTTCAGCAGCGAGTGAATCAGCAGAACCATTTCTCGGGTGACCTAAAAGCATAGCAGCTTTTGTTGAATCAAGAGGGGCAAAACTAAATATCGCAGGAATACGCGGTGCATCAATTTCATCCCAACCGCCGGCATATTCTGTATGAGTTTCACCAACTGCATATACATCAAAGAAGATATTGTCATCAAATTTTGCGTTGACTACCTGCTCTGACCAGAATGGAGCCTTAGAAGTAAGCAAAACATCGTTATGTGAGAAATCAAAATAGTGTGTAATACCGGTGGTAACAACGGGGCCCATTGCTACACCTAACATTGTATTGTATTTAACAATGATAGTATCTGTACTCCAACTACCTGCGCCGTTCAAACTTCGTAGTAGTTCTGGGACATAATATGCAGATGCCACAGCGATACCGTTTCTAAATTTGGAATTAGTAATATAAAATTTATTCCAATTTGAACTGAAGGCGATTTCGAATTGGGACATTTCATCAAACACACAATTGTCGACTGTAAGACTAATACTGTCTGCAGAAACCTGTACTCCTTGTCCAAAGGCCGTATTAATTGCATTATTAGGAGCTATCCCAAGCAGATAAAGATTCTGAAGTGTTATCTTGGTCCCTTGACCGGTAAAAGTGAAAAATATACCGGGAATTGAATTGTCAGAAAGAACATCAGCTTCTATACAAGGAAGCTTGCCGGTGGTTGCATCAGGAACACCGATTATTGATACACTTGATTTAGAAGTAATAGTAGCATCCAATAAATAAGTAGTATCTGTAGAAACAAGTTTATATACACTATGATTTTGGATGCCATTAGTTACATCACCATTAATAATTTGATCAAGCGTGGAAGCACTGCTTGCATAGACATTCATGGTGCCGCTTTGTGCAAAAGATTGTCTTGGTATTAGTATAAAAACCATCATCGCAAGCAGAAATATTGTCGTGAAAAAAGCTTTCATGAAAGAACTCCTTTCAATTAAGATTTAATAAGTAAATATTCTAATTTTGATAGAATTCCTTGATTCAACAATTCTATCTTTAACAAGATGAATTGCAGCGAAATAATTTCTCACCTCCTTCATTCTTTGCCGCTCTTTAATATTTATAATTAATTTGTTCAATTTTTATTTGTTAATTTCTTTAAGAACTATTGATATAAGGTCATAACTTTACACGAATTCCTAAATCAGCCGTCATTCCATAATCCTGTTGTGCTTGAGGAACTCCAGTAGGAGCCTCAATAACTTTAATATCCTTTTCGCTATTTATATTACTCAGGTCGCCATATATCTGGATACCAAACCATGGCAGATCTTGTTTCGCAGACAAATCCCAACGCGTATAGGCTGAAGTTGTTGATCGTAATTGCGGCCAAAAATTAGGACCGGAAAAGATATTGTCCTGATAAATCATTGATACCCTAACGGAAAATCCTTTATAATCATAGCCAATTGATAAGTTCGCTATATTGTCGGGTTGGTATAGAAGTCTATCTGTGTAGGATGTATCGATTGGTACTCTAACACGGCCAACACGTGCTAGGTAAACATACGAGTACTTCTCTTTTGAAATAACGTGTGTAAAGTTTACATTTAAAACTAAGCCATCAAAAGGCTGAGGAAGATACCAGAAATGAGTCTGCCAATCTAACTCAAGGCCATAATCAGTTGCTCTGTTCGGATCATTAATATAGGTAGATACTTGATATGTACCTGATGGTGTAACGGTAGATAATCCCGGAGGGAAATACTGAAGTGCTTTAGCACCATTAACATAAAATGTATATGGGTAAATGAGATTATCTATTTGTTTAAGATATCCTCCTATTGTTAAAAGCCCTATTGTATTATTGTAAAATGAAAAATATAAATCGTAGTTTGTTGAACGAGAAGGGACTAGTTTATAATTGTTCCAAGCAATATACCCGCCAGTTGCTACATCAATTCTTGGAATTATAGCATTATAATCTGGATATGCCAGAGTGTTTGTGTATGAAAACCGGATATCAAACCAAGAAAACGGTTTAATCTGCAATGCTACATCAGGCAACCAGAAACCATGGTTCAGAGTAACTGTAGTATCATAATGATTATACGGTCCGCCTAACCCCGATTGTGTATTTTCTACACCTCGAACTCCAGTGTAAGTAGTTTGCAAATTCTGGTATCTGACACCTGGAATCAAAGTAATTAGAGGGCCAATTTTGATGGTCGCCATTACATATGCAGCACTTTGATTCTCATGTCCAGTGTAATTATTCGTTACTGAATTGAATTGGTCATGGAAATACGATGCGGAGGCCAGCGGATTTTTTTGAATAAGTGAAGCATTCTGGGCTAAGTATCGAGTCATCTCAGAAAGCATACCGAAATTTAGAGGGTAATTCATCTGATAATCACCGCCTAAGAATTTTCCATAACTGTAATTGGGATCCAAAAAAGGTTCCAAAGGCAGGTTAGTAGTATTTGCATATGTTGCTAAAGATGGGAAATGAGTTGCAATCAAACTATCGACGTACTGTGCACTTAAAAGTCCCAGCCCCTGTGAGCCTGTTGTGTTATAATTATAATTTCTGGTCTGATAACGGTACATTCCGCCGAATTTTATTACAGATGTAATTTCATTGGACACGTTCATATTAGTCTGTAAATCTAAAGATGCACTTAGTGCACGCGCACCGGAAAAACTGCTTGTGTTTGCTATGTTATTCAGGTAAGTTAAAGCGAGATTATTATTTGCAGCTTTCGGAATATCCAGAGGATTTAAATTATTTTGATTAACAAAATTTCCCAGCCCTGCGGAACCCTGCTGAAATGTTACTGACCAGTCATTAGGATTTTTAGTTTCAGTATAAGCATGAGAAAGTACAGCATTCACATGAAAAATTGGCAATTGATATTGTAAATGTAGAGCATTTGTAATAACACTTAAAGTACTACGGGAATATACCAATGAATAATTATGGACATTACTTCCTGCGGTTCCTGAAATTCCAAAGTATTCGCCTCTATCCTGAACATCAGTTGTACCTGTACTCAGAAAATTAGAAAACTTTATTGTACCAGACGGCAGCTTATAGTCAAGTACCAAGGCACCATCATATCTCTGCCTGTCTCGTGGAATATTATCTAAGTTTAAACCGTTTGTTATATAAAGAGGTATTTGGTCGCCTTGGTTAGTGTAAGAGGCACCAAATTGATTTGAAGTAAGGTTTTTACGTTCGACATCAACTTGTGCAAAAATTCCAAAATTATCATTGAACAACCTGATCTTCAATACTTCCCACATATTTATAATTGTTAAGTTTATTATAAGCATTTGAAAGTGCGTTATAACCTCCTTGAACAAGAAAACTATATTGCGGGACACCTGGCACTTCTACCTTCGCCTCGCGTAATTCAAGATTTACAACTCCTCCGATTACATTTGCATCCATGTCTGCAGTTACAGTTTTTTTAACTTCCATGCCCGCAAGCATGTTTGACGAAATCATACTAAGGTTAACACTTTGATTGTTAGGATCCGATGATGTCAATTCAACTCCATTTATCAAAACTCTATTATACTTAGGTGCCATTCCCCGGATTACTACTTCATCAGCTTCTCCGCCACTTCTTACTACCGAAATACCAGGCAGCCTGCCTAATGATTCCGCAGCATTTGCATCCGGCAATTCTTGGATCCTTGCTGCAGATACCACACTTACAATTTGATCCGAAGAAAGCTGCTGGTTAATTGCCTGGTTCTGACCGCTTGCCTGCGCTGTAACTACGACTGTTTTACTTTCAACACCGACCGCTTCAAGTTTAAAGTTTTGTAATAAATGTGTGTTCTCTTTTACATTTACTAGAGACCTCTAAGTTTTTATATCCTATATATGAAGCTCGAATTTTGTATGTTCCTGACGGTACATTTAGAATTGTGTAATTCCCGTTCATGTCGGTTGCTGCTCCAATACTGGTTCCGACTAAGATAACATTGGCTCCGGGAAGTGCCTCTCCCGAATTTACATCGGTTACTTTACCTTTAATATCAGAACCGGCAGCGTGCAAGACAGTGCTGCCCAAAATAAAAAAGATAAATAACATGATACTGGCAAATAAAGTATATCTATGCATTTGGGACTCCTTTAATAATTAATTATTAAGAAAAGGTTCTTATTTCTTAATAGTTATATCTGGACTTTTTTTGCATTTATTTTTTTTCACTGATTTTATTTCAATTCTGTATAACTTAGTTGTGCTTTGTTCTTTTCCATTACTTCTGTTACATAACTGCAGGCACCAAGTATTGCGGCTTTACCATTCTGCAATTCAGATTTTAATATTTTTATTTTTCCTTTATAAAGATCCAGTAAGTATTTGTCCATATAATATTCGATAGGTTTTAGAAGCAGGTCACCCGAATCAGCCAATCCGCCGAATAAAATTATTGCTTCGGGGTTGAATAAGCTTACTAAATTAGATAATGATCTTGCTAAAACATCACCAGTATATTCGTATGCCTTAATCGCTATCGCATCATTCTTTTGGGCAAGTTCGCTGATTCTTTTGCTTGTCATTGTATTGTAACTAATATCCCTCAACTCACTCGCGTCGTCATAATAAGAAAGAAAATTAAAAACTGTTCGCTTTAGTCCGGTAGCTGAAATATAGGTCTCCAGGCAGCCTAATTTACCGCAGTTGCATTTTCTTCCGTTTACTTCTATGATGGAGTGCCCTATTTCCCCAGCAAGTCCGTTTTCTCCGTAAAGTAATTGGCCATTTACAACGATGCCGATTCCTAATCCAGTTCCAAGGGTAATAACTATAAAATTATTCATTCCTTTTGCAGTGCCAAAGAATCGCTCTCCTAATGCTGCTGCATTGGCATCGTTCAGAATTACTACTGGGTATCGAAATACTTTTTCATTTTGTTTATAAAATCTACTTCACCCCAACGAAGATTAACTGCTCTTTCGATTATACCTGTTATATGGTTTACACTAGGAGCAGCTATGCCGATACCTTCAATTTCATATTTATCCGAAAACTTTTTATAATCTACTTGTATTTTTTCAGCTAACTTCCTCACAAAATTATCAACTCCTTCTTCAGCATGAGTAAGAATTGAATTTTCAAATAAATAGTTATCTTGAGAATCGATCATTCCCCAAACTGTATTTGTACCGCCTATATCAATACCGATTCTTAAATTTTCTTTTTCCATATTTTTCTCTACACAATAAGATTTGAGTACGATTTCCTTTTAAGTGATAAAGCAAATTGGATTTGTATTTTTCCAAATTTTAATCTCTTTAATTAGTTTGTTGAAACAACAAATCAAATTCTAATGCAAATAAATAAAAAACAATTATTAACTAGCCTGTTATTCTATAACCGTCAAATATTTCTTTTATTGCCAGAGTGGCCGCACCTAACAAACGCGGACGTATTTTTAATGATGTCGGCAGGATTTTTATATTATTATTCCTGCCAAAGTAGGCTCTTTGTTTAACTACTTTAATTAAATCCGGATAGATCAAATCCCAGACCTGGGTAATTCGGCCCCCGATAATTATAACATGAGGGTCGATAGCTTTGATAATATTGGCAATTCCTAATCCAAGATAGTAGCCGGTCTGTCTTAAAATTTCTGTTGCAAGATCGTCTCCTTTTAATGCAAGATCGATTATATCCTGAACCATATAATCAACTGATTGAACTACTTTTTTATGTTTCCTAATTGCATAACGTCTTACTATCGCCCTATCCGAAGCATAAGCTTCCCAGCATCCGTTATTACCGCAGCTGCAAAGTTCGCCGCCTTCATAAATAACCATATGGCCGAACTCCCCGGAAGCCTGGAATTCCCCGTCAATCAGTTTATTGCCAACAACAATACCTGATCCTATTCCAGGACCAATGGATAGGAAAACAAAATTAGACAAATTAATTTCATGGGATCCGAACCATAACTCCGCTAATGCAGAGGCTTTAGCGTCATTCCCAATAACAATGTTTTTGATTTTTGGAAATGCTTTTTTTATAGTTTCCCCTATATTAAAATCTTCCCATCCCAGATTTGGAGCAAAATTAACAATCAGATTTTTATTATCGACAATTCCCGCAATGCTTACACCAAGTCCTTCTAACTCTTTTATTTTAATTTTCTCACATAATGCAAGCAGTTCTTTAACACATTTCTGAACAAACTTTTCGGGATTTTGAGATTCACTATTTATTGAAGATTTACCAATAATGCTTCCATCAATATCGGCTATTGCAAAACGTGTTATTGAGTGATCGATATTTATTGCACCGACATAAAATTTGCCTAATTTAAGATATAGATTATATGGATTTCTCCCTACATTCTGATCCTCATTAACCTGTTCATAAATTAGATCTTCCTCCAGTAATTCTGCTACTATACTTGAGACAGTACTTTTGTTCAAGCCTGTTAATCTTGCAATATTAATCCTGGATATTGGCTGCATCTCTCTGATCATATTTAAAATCGCTCCGCGGTTTACACTACGAAGGACTTTGGAGTTTCCACCTATTATGTTTATTGTATCAGCGTGCATTTAGTAAAAAAAGTATAAATAAATATTAATAAATTCCTTAATTAGTTGGTTGTCTAAACTAACTATCGAATGTTAAGGAAATAATTTATCTATGTCAAGACATTTCTTAAATTCTTTATATTTTATTCATAGAGAATTGGGATAACAAAGCCAATAAAAATTAGCTGTTTTATTTAATCATTGCTAAAAAAGCTTATTACTTTACATATTTAACAATCCAATCAACCCAGCGTTTATATATGTCAGTCGTTCTTACAATATCATGCGGGAAATGTGTATCTGCAGGGTAAGCATAAAATTCTGTATTAACACCGTTATCTTTTAAAGCATGATACATTTCGTAGCTATTAACAATCGGAACATTAGGGTCGCCAACATCGCCCATTATTAAAGTTGGAGCTTTTACATTTCGTGCAAATACAATCGGTGATTGATCACGCCAGATATCCCAGTATTTTTTCACCCATGGTGACCCGCCAAAGAAATAAATGTCGCCTGTCTGATAATATGCAATCGTATAATCCATTACCCAGTCATTAAGTGCTGCACCTTCCACTGCCGCTTTCCATTTATTCGGATAATATCCATTCAGCCATGAAGTCATGTATCCGCCGTACGACCAGCCTGTTATTCCGATTTTGTTTGTATCAATCACTCCCAGCTGTTCAACTTTTTTAATCCCTGCCATAACATCTTCGCCTGGACCTTTACCTGTATTTCTGAAAATTGCATGCTGATATTTGTCTCCTAAATTAATACTTCCTCTATAATTCGGTTGAAAAACAAAAAATCCTTTAGCACTAAACAGTTGGGCTAAAGGAGAAAATCTTATAGTTGAAGCACCTTCAGGGCCGCCATGAATTACCAGTACCATTGGATATTTATTGCCCTCTTTGTAATCAACAGGATATGTTAACACTCCGTCTTCATCAAATCCATCCGGACCGTTCCAATTTATTCCTTCGGTTTTTCCTATTAATAAACTATCTACAAAATTATTAAAATGAGTTAGGATTTTGGGTTTCCCATCTATGGAAGACATCATATACAATTCGACTGGTTGAGTTGAGGTAATACCTGTAAAAGCTAAAATTCCATTTTTCGATATACTTAGGCCGCCGCCGTTTACACAAATATTTCCTAGATCAAGTTGTGTTGCTTCCCCGTCAAGAGGTTTCTGCCAGATAACTGACTTTGTTCCTTTTTCACCGGTCATCAAAAGAGACTTGCCGTCCGGCAGCCAAATATAACTATTAATATTACGGTCAAGTTCTTGAGTTGCATCTTTAATTTCATTATTTATCTTAACATAAACTGCATTACCATTATTTTGATCTCCATTTCGCGGACGCATAAATGCAAGCACATTACCAACAGGTGCATAATTAGGCATTCCAGAACCTTGAGCCTTAACAAGTTCCTTCACCTTTCCACCATCTGTATCAACTTCAGCTAATATTGAATGCCATCCATTACCTTCCCAAACATCGGGAAACTGCTGGAAGACGATCGACTTGCCGTCAGGACTCCATGCAACCGGAGTAATTGTTTCTTGATCCGTACAAATACTTGTTGTACCCTTCGTTATTTGTTTTGCTTTTCCTCCTTTTGCGGAAACAATCCACAAATGCCATGGTTGAACAACAGCTCTGACAGTATAGTTATTATCAGTTACTTGAAATGCATCCTCGTGGTGTTTTATTTGTTTAGGATTTGGAACAGTATCCTGTGCAACAAAAGCAATTTTATTTCCATCCGGACTCCAGGTGAATTCACTTACACCTGTTTTGGATTCGGTAATACAAACCGGATCACCGCCGTTCATCGGCATAATATAAATTTGAGGTTTCTTAGTTTCACTTTCTTTTGATATAAAAGCAAGGCTTTTTCCATCAGGTGACCATTTTAAATTTGAAATACCTTCACGCTTATATGTAAGACTGCGAATGGAACCATCGGCTGTATTTACAAGATCAATTTCCTGCTTACTTTTATCTTCTTTCCAATCAGGCCGGGAAACTATAACTGCAATCCGGCTTCCGTCCGGAGAAATTTGAGGATCCGAAATATTTACGAGCTTTCTCAAATCTTTTAGTTGAAACGGCTTTTTATTTGATTGTGCAAATATAATTCCCGCTGTTAAAACTATAATAAAAACAGTTTTAGTAATTGATTTCATTATCTTGCCTTTTTGTTTTTTAATCCGGTTAACTGATTTTAAATTTTATACTAAAGGAATTTAAGAATATTTCTTGAAATATTAGTTGATCATTGTTGACAATGAATCATGAATATTCCATTCAGTAAAATTTGATCTCGGTTTTTAAAGTCCTTTTTCTACCAAGATTATCAAGACATGTAATTTTGACAGTCCCCTCGACAGGTGTGAAAAATAATTTACTTCCCGATTTTATTTTCGCATAAAATTTATCATTTATATACCAGTACTGTATTGCAACAGAAGGGTCCGATGCAGCCATTAACATTATCTGCTCTTTGCTTCCTTTTTCTATATAATAAGTATAATCTGCAGAAGGAGACAATATTTTCGGTCCGTTGCCGGGAAATTTAGCAGTACAATAAGGATTGTGCGGCGGTGGTCTTTTAAAAGGAATTTTGTTCTTTAAAAACCATAATGTCAGCTCGGGATCATAATTAGGATAAGCGATTTTTTTATAGCCGGAGTCAGGCAGACATTCCGTACAATAACTTATTTTTTCATCCTTGCTGACATAAACCGGTTTATACAAATCGCATTTTTTATTCGGCGAAACTTTACTTATATAATAATCAGTAATTAATGAATTACAGTATTGGGAGGGCAATAAACCTGTTTCACTGCAAACTTCCCTTTCTTGCACGTCACCAGGTTTATCGAACCATAACTTTTTATTTGATTGATATCCGGTTTTATAATCAATTGAGTTAAACAACTCAAACAATAACGGCACAGCCATTTCAGCGCCGGATAATTCCGGTGCACCAGCACCATCAAAATTTCCCATCCATACGCCAATTGTATAATCCGGATTGTACCCTATAGCCCAGGCATCCCGTTTACCATACGATGTGCCGGTTTTCCAGGCAATTTTTGGAAGATTTGTATATGATAAAAATTCAATAGGAAAATCCGGTCTTTCATTCGACGATAATATTTGACTTGTTAGATACACTGAACCGGGATCAAATAAAGGAGTCGAAATTTTTTTATCTTTCTTACCGGAAGCAAGATAGTTTAAAGGAAACAGCACTCCTTTGTTTGCAAAAACAGTATAAAAGCCGGCGAGCTGTTCTAACCTAACTCCGCATCCGCCTAAAATTACGGAAAGGCCAAGATTCTTTTTCTGATCAGAAATATCCGTGAATCCACCTTTCCCCAGCACAGATAAAAATTGATCAATTCCTACCTGCTGAAGAAGTCTTACAGCCGGTACATTTAATGAATTAATAAGTGCAAACTTTGCAGAAACCTGTCCGTGGAATTTTAAGTCGTAATTCTCAGGTTCGTAACCATTAATATCTGTCGGCAGATCAAGCAGCTTCATCTGAGGAGTTAACAATCCCCTGTTAAATGCCATTGAATATAATATTGGTTTTAGTGTTGAGCCCGGAGACCGGATTGCAGTAATACCGTTTACCTGGCCCGAAGAATAATAGTCATAAAAATCAGCAGAACCGCAATATCCTACGACCGAATTATTTTTATTATCTATTATAATGACGGCACCATTGGAAACTTGTTTAGGCTTTACGCGTTTTATATAATTCTGCAAAAGCTTCTCCGCAGTATTTTGGATTGATGGAACAAGTGAAGTTCTTATTTCATCATCTTTAAAATTTTGAGCTATATACAATGTAAAATGAGGAGCGAGATTTTTAATTTCATATCTCCCGGCATTAATAGGCTCATTAAGCGCATCGTTAAGATCCGACTTTTTAAAAACACCTTCCGACATAAATTTCTTAATCCATTTATTCCTCATTGCCAATGCACTTGAATCATTTCTATCAACTCTCAACCCGTTAGGATCATTCGGAATAACTGCCATTAGAATTGCCTGAGCTAGGCTTAATTTGCCCGGTGGCCTGTTAAAATAAACATAAGATGCGGCTTTAGCTCCTTCTACGTTACCGCCATAAGGAAGCATGGTTAAGTACATTTCCAAAATTTGTTTTTTACTATAATGAAGCTCGAGTTGAAACGCTCGAAAAATTTCAGCTATCTTTTTTAAATATGTTCTATCTCCAGGCTCAAGCATTCTTGCAACCTGCATGGTAATTGTGGAGGCTCCCGAAATTCTTTTACCAGTTATTATATTTTGAACAAAAGCTCTGACAATTGCAATTGGATTAATTCCCGGATGCCAATAAAACCACCTGTCTTCTTTTTCAATAATTGCTTTCACAAGGTAAGGTGAAATTTCATCGAGATGAGCTTTCATGCGCCATTTATCATCTTTGGAAAGAAATGCCGTGAGCATTGTTCCGTCTTTTGCATAAATAACTTTTGAAAACAGTTTTTGAGAAGGCAGCGGAAATAGAAAATTAAGTGTAATAATCAGAAGTAAAAGTGAAATCAAAGTATAAACTACACGGGATTTAAGGAAGTGCAAAATATTTAACATAATATTCTTGTATGTCTTTACCTTTTCACTAAAATCCATTTTTAAAACAAGATTCTTTTCAATATAATTTGAGATTTAAAAATATCGAGTAACATATCTTTCAGACAAAAACAATTAATAATAATGAGTACACACAGAATTCCAAAATTTTTCAATATAACTCCGTGTGCACTCGTTGCTAATCTTCATAAATTATTTTACGTAAACAATACCGGCATCATTAACTGAGCTAATCTCACCATCATACATAGCTTCTGCACTAATTACCGGAAGGACAAACTTTCCTTTATTTACAACCCTTACCAGGTAATAAAAAGTGTCTTTAGTATTTCTTTTTGATCTGGTAAAAAGGATCAATCTGTCGTCCCTTATATCCATATACTGAATATTCCATTGTGCTTGAATATTTTTTTGAAAGCTGCGGAGTGTCAGAAAGCCTGGGATTATCGATTTCGAATCCTGATGGAAGCAAATCGGAAATAACAATATTATCTGCCGATACGTCACCACCTGTCATATCAATTCTGCAAACTAAAAGCTCTCCCTGGTAAAATCGATTATCAATAATAGGATCGCCTGTTCTGAAATCGTAGTAACTTCTTCTAATTTTTATATGAGAATCAAATTGTTTTACATTTCCTTTTTTTACCCCGTGTAAATTATAAAAATAATATACGGTTCCCTGTTTGCTTCCTTGCAGTGTAATCGATTTTGAACCGGGATTAATATCTAATGTTATATCCTTATCATTATAGGCACCGATCTTTTTCCCATCGGCAAATACATCGACGTTCATATCGTAAAACGCTCCGAGCTTTGCTGCTTTTCCCAGAGCAAGAAAAGCAAAAGACCTGTCCTGTGTAGAATAAATAGATCCCATCATTCCTGTAAGATATTTAATGATAAAAGGAATCTGCTTATTTGACGGATCAACTTCGAGAAGGACATTCAGCATTATTGCATTGGCGCGAGCTTCGGAGTCAAATGAACCGCCTGTTAATCTATCGGTTTTTTCCGGTACAAATTTATCCGGCACTATTTCGTAATAAGCAGGCCATTTATCCATTAACGCATAAGCGCCTGCAAGCAAATACTTACAATCGTTAGATACCAAACCGGGCTTAGACTTGTAATAATTCATCGTGGAAAGATCGCCTCTCCCGGCATCTGCAAGTACATACAATGAATAAAGTATTTCTTTGTCTGCAATCTTTATATAAGTTCTTGAATTATTACTATTGTACCAAACATATTCGTAAGTCCCTCGTTCTCGAGCTTTTTTCCCGATATAATCAAGCAGCTTTGAAAGCACGTTATCCGAAACATTAAAGCCGGCTTTCTTAGCTTCAACCAGGAAGTGAGCTGCATATACCGTACCCCACCAGTTGGAATATGTACCTCCCTGCCAGTAACTTAAAGAGCCGTCACTCAGCTGCATAGATTCAAGTTTTCTTATTCCTTCCTGCACAAAATAAACCGGCGTGGTTGTTTTATAGTATTGAGGTGCTACAAGCTTTGCAAGATCTTCAAAGTACAACTGCGGAAAAAGTTTTGATGTGGTTTGCTCGACACAGCCGTATGGATAGCCGACAAGATATTTAAGAAACTTTGCAAATTTAATTGCAGGAAATTTGGATATCGTAAGCTGGCAATTTACCGTTCCGGAAACATAATCCGAAGCAGGAGGCAAATTAATTTTATCGTTGTTTTTTATTTGCCCTGAATAATTTTCGGTATAATACGGCGACGCCGGACGAACGGCAATATCAGTCTCGTTTTTAGCATTAGCGAAGCCTGAAGTTTTTAATTGAATTTTTCCGGTACCAATCTGGTTACCGGTTTTAATTACGAATTGAACAGCAGCAGTTGAGTTAGCTTCCACACGAACATTCTGATTTTTAGCTGATAATACACTAAGCGGTCCATCAACCGTTAAACCAACCGTGGTATTAGCAGTAGTATTAGTGGTATTTATAATAGACACCGGCATTACAAGAGAATCATTCGGCGCAAGAAATCTTGGTATCTGCGGCTCGATTATCAAATCATCAGATACTTTCATCCTTTTATCTGCAGAACCGAACCGGTTGCCGTCATAGACAACTGCCATAAGTCTAACTTCACCGTTGAAATCCTCCGGAATTTTTATAGGTATTTTTACTTCACCTTCACCATCTGTTTTTAAGATTCCGCTCCAAACAGCCAGCAGATTAAACCGTTTAGTTGTGATTGGATTTGTTCTTTTCTGAAGCTGTTTTGCAACTTCATCTCCGCCCGGTGATTTTAATGTTATTATTTCCGGTAGAAGCAATTTATATAAATCATAACTGCTTACATCCAAAGCTCTTTTTGCATACATAAATGCATATGGGTCAGGTGTTTGATAATTTTTAATCTGAAGAATACCCTCATCAACCGCGGCTAGAGTTACGAATATATTTTTTTGACTGGAAGTTCTCACTTTTACTTCTGTAGTTACTCCAGGTTTTATTTTCTCCTGTGAGATAATACTTACAGGTAAATGCCTGCTTTTCCTTTCAACTTTTACGGATGCAAATCCATGTGCAACTAAAAATGGAATTGATTGATCGGCAGTATGTTTTCTGAACAAAGTTGCAGTTACGTAAACATTCGGAATATAGTTTTCATCAATTTTTACTTCGAGTTCCGTCGATCTGCTTGTTACTTCAACAAACTTATAAAAGTACACTCCGTTCCTTTCAAGAGTTACCAGCATTTTACCTGCAAAAGGTGTGGTAAATAATATTTTCGCTTTCTCACCCGGTTCGTAGCTTTGCTTGTCGAAAACAATATCTATACGGCCTTCTTTATCAACCTGGAAAGAGGATGCAGTTGTTGAGTACCATCCGTAAGCATAAAAGCTGGCGTATTGATAATAGTCGCTCTGTTTGCGGGAAATCCTTAGTTCATATTCTCCGTTTCTTGATACAACGACTGGAATATTTTTTTCACCGCCCGATAAATCTATCTCTTTTTCCCACTGCACAATTTCTTTCTTCTCGGAGGCATAAACATATCTTCCCGAATTATTTTTTTTCAAAACAGTATGCCATTCCAGCCTTACTAATTTGGCGTCAGCTTTAAAATCATTCATAGCGTTGTCGTTTTTATCTACTGCAATAGCTTTAAAATTTATTGTTTCGTTTGTACCGAAATAATAACCCGGAGAATTAATCCCGATAAAGCTTGTGTCAGGATAAATATCGAAACTAGCCATTCTGTTTACGGTTCTCCCCGAAAGTCCGAAAACGCTGACAAATGCATAACAAGAAACTATGCCTGAGGATTTCAAATCCGCAGGGGCTGTATATTTCACATTTGCATTCCCTTCATTGTCAAGATTACCTTTTACAAATGAGTTTGGAATATTAGGATTTTGAAAAGATGAATTACCAAAATTGTATGCGGGATACTTTTTACTTACAAAAGTTCTATGCCGTAATTGGAAATCGGTTTCATATTGCAGTCCCGAGGCTTTTGCCCCGAAAAGATATTCGGCATTAATTTTAATATTATTAGTACCGCCCGGTTTGATTTCCTTTTTATCTGTATTAAGAATAACTCTTATTTTATCGGGTACAAAATCTTCAACATTAAAATTATAGGCGCCGATCAGATTATCGGAGCCAGTATACACTTCAGCACGATACTGACCTGTCTGTGCATATGTCTCCATTTTAAAAGAAATATCGAAAGAGCCTTGGCCATTTAAATTTAATTTATACTCGTTATAAACTTTTCCCGTAGGCGAAATTATTTTTACGGATACAGGTATATTCTTAATAACATTAGTAAAATCATCCCGAACGATTCCTGACAAATGAACCTGCTCACCAGGTCTGTATAGCTGGCGGTCGCCGTAAAGAAATGTTTTATATCCGGGTGTATATTCAGTTTGTCCGCCAACGTCAAATCGTGAAGTCTCAACGCCGGTTTCATTCAAATCGATAAAATTAAAATCGTCGCCTTTTTCAGCAGTAATTACTCTTGGTGTAAAATCCTGAAGACTCTGCTTTAAGTTCTTAAAGGTGGCAACTCCTTCTGAATTTGTTTTACCGGTCAGTACCGTCTGATTATTTGTAGAAATTAAAGTAATCTCAACATCAGATACGGGTTCTGTAGTTGCAATTGAATTTACGAAAACAAGCAGCTGGTCAGAAGATTTTTTGGATATAATACCAAGATCCGATAGTGCCAGCATTTTTGATGCCCGCCGCCATCTGTCTTCAGTTGATGTAACATTGACAACAAATATACCTTTTAATTTTTTATCTCTTATAGCATCCAAATTCACACTGAATTTCTCCAGCGAGTTTGGATTGTTCTTCAGTTTTTTCTTTTCTTTTAAATAATTGATGACCGTATGCACTAATATCGTAATATGGTGAGTAATTGTCATAATAATCATCATAATAATTGTATCGATTATATTGTCTTAAGAAAAACAAAACATTATTCTTATAAACCTGAGAAACCTCAATATCAACACCGGGAATGTTAACCGCACTTAATTCCAGATTCTTCTGGCCCGTCAGCATCAGGTATTTTCCCTTTTGATCCGCAAAACTCAATGAAGGATCCAAATTTGCAAATGTAACTTGCTGTTCAAATTCGTATGCAAGCTCCCCGCCATAAAGGCCAGGCAAACCTTTATTAATTATAAGGTCAACGTTTTGTAAATTATCAAACGCACCTTCTATACGAAATGAATTCTCGTTAACATAAAAAGTTACGTCTGTCTTCGGATTTAGTTTTACATAATCTTTCAGCTTTTTATCATCAACCCTTTGTGTTGTAGAAACTTCAATCCATTTTTTATTATCACTCAGTCCGCTGGTAACACCGGTAATAGCCAGTCTAGTAAGCGGAGGAAGTTTATATTTAAATTCTCTATTATCCTCCAATCCTTTCTTACCTATAACCGACATTAATCCTTTTTTAACTGCAACAGAAAGTTGCTGTTCTTTATCTGTCTGCTGAATGTTTCCAAGATCGACGGCAATAATATCTGATGCTTTATCCGACATAATATTAAAATTGCTTAATGCTTCGCCGTCTTTATTAAAACTGAGGTAATCTTTCAACATGCCAGGATTAACAGGATAATTAAAATAGATGTTGGCTTTAATACCTATTTGATATTGTTCATTCGGTATGTGTGTCCAAAAGAAATCAACCTTTGTAACATCAAAATCCTGAGTCCTGAATTCGTAAGTATAAGATTTAAGTGAAACATCTCTGCCGAATAAAACTTTATCGGTTACTTCTGCTTTATATGATTGGATAGGCTGAAGAGGAACATCGGGAGAAAAGATAAGTGTATTTCCGGAAGTCCATTTGAACTTACCTTCTATTTTTGGTTCGAAAGTAATATACTCATCATCAACCCATTTATCTTGTGCACTTTGAGGAGCAAGATTTTCTGAGAATTCAACTTTGAACGTTGTTAAATTTTTAATTTCACCCTGCGGAGAAAACCGAGTAACTCTAACGCCGCTTCCTGAACAAGCATAAAACATTACTGTTAATGCCGAAATCAAAAAGAATAATAAATTACGTTTCACAGCTGACCCCTTTATTGTTTATTTTTTAATGAGGTTAATTTGCAAGCAATCAATTTAATGTTATATAAAAAAACTTAAAATTAGGATTGATCATTTAAATTCTTCCCAAATAAAGATCATTACCTGAAGCGAATGAATAAGTGAATAATTTCCCTTACTTATTAGAATACAATTTAATTAACTCAATTATTAATTGAAAATAAAATCTAAAATGTTTATGAATTATTATTTCATTTGAATTGAAGCGATACAACGAAATGTTTAATGAATGGATTGAACGTTAATAAGGAATGGTGCACATATTTAATATCTAATATAAATTTCTGTCAGTTTGCTTGAACAGTTCTGTCTTTTGCCCACTCCCTCATTGCATCAATATTCTCCGCCATAACAACCGAAATGGGACGTGTATTTTTAATTTCATTTAAAAGTATTTCAGTAGTTAATTGTTTATATCCACCGATTATAGAATAAAAACCTGAAACAATTACCTGCTCTATTTCAGAACCTGAAAATCCTTCGCTTGCCTGCGCAATTTTATCTAGATCAAAATCATGCGGGTTTAACTCTCTCTTCTTCATATGAATTTCAAATATTTCTTTCCGTATTTCTAAATCGGGAAGATCAACAAAAAATATTTCATCCATTCTTCCTTTTCTCATTAATTCGGGAGGAAGATTTTGTATATCATTGGCTGTAGCAACAAGAAAGACTAATGATTTTCTTTCTGCCATCCAGGTCAGCAGTGTCCCCAGTACACGCTTGGATGTTCCGCTGTCGCTTGAATCGGAAGCTAAGCCTTTTTCAATTTCATCGACCCACAAAACACAAGGCGCCATTGTATCAGCCATTTTCAAGGCGTCTCGGGTTTTACGTTCTGTTTCACCATAATACTTATTGTAGAGAGTCCCAAAATCCAATCGTAGTAATGGAATTCCCCATGTACCGGCAACGGATTTTGCAGCCAAGCTTTTTCCGCTTCCCTGAATACCTAAGAGCAAAACTCCTTTCGGGACATCAATTCCTACATTTTTAACTTCACCAATAAACAGCTTTTTTCTTTTTTCAAGCCAGCCCTTTAGATTCTTCAATCCTCCTACATCAGCAAATGAGGAAGTATCGTGTTCATAATAAAGATCATTATCCTTATTAAGCAAATAATACTTTGCTTCGGTTATTTCCGGAATATCATCCTTAGTAATTGCATTATCTCTTAGAGCATTATAAAAAATTCTTTTAATCTCTGAATAAGAGAGACCTCTTAGATTTTTTATGAATACATTTAAAATTGATTCATCAACTTGAACATTTTTCCCGGAATTTTCCTGCTTCCACTTATCAATTAACTTTGTTAAAAATGTTCTTATTTCTTCATCGGAAGGAAATGCTATGTCAAACTTAGCTGAAAGGTGTTTTATTTCGTCAGGTAAAACTATTTCTGTAGAAACGAAGAATACAGTATGATTCATTCTCTCAGCATCAAGAGCAACCTCTTTTATAAGTCTGATATTTCTATCATCCTGAAGGTAGCGGTGGTAATCAACAAGGATAAATAAACCCGACTGATATTTTTCGTAAATAGTGTACAAAACTTCTGTCGGTTCAAGTCTATTTGATCCGTTTATTTCTCCAGATTTATCCAGTAAAGAAAAGCCCCGGATAATGTTCCAGCCGTATACTGGAATTCTTAAAGATGCTCCAAGATTAACGATTAAAAGAACGGCTTCTCTTTCATCTCTCGTTTCTATTGTTATTAAAGGTACACGCGATTTTACTAAATGGAATAGGTCTATTAAATCATTCATTGTGCTTTGAGTGAATTATTTTCAATCAATTGATTTATAAAATTAAATGAATTGAATTTATGCATCAATCTTTGAAACAATTTTTTTGTAGTTTTATTTTTTTAGGTACCTCCTCTTTAATCAATACATTCTGGCTAGATTACAATAATTGAGATAACATCTTTTTAATTATGATGTCATCTTTAAAGCCTCCAAATATTTTATTGATTCTTAGTGTAACCTACCATCCACTGAATTCCGAATTTATCCGTGAGCATTCCGAAATATGAATTCCAAAAAGTATCCTGCATCGGCATTGTTGCTTTGCCGCCGTTTGATAATCCCTTAAATATTTTATCGGCTTCTTCTTTGCTCTCCGCTTCAACTGATAGATGAAAATTATTTCCGGTAGTCACTTTGTGACCCATTGTTTCGAGTGCATCTGTAGCCATAAGAATATTTTCTTTGCCTACCGGTAAAGAGATATGCATAATCTTTTCTTTCTCTTCTCCTGAAAGTTTACTTCTATCGGGTGTGTCTTTAAACCGTGTTAAGCCTACAAACTCTCCTCCTAATACAGATTTATAAAAATTAAAAGCTTCCTCAGTATTTCCGGAAAAGTTCAAATAGGGATTTACTGTTTTCATTGGTCTATCCTTAATTATTGTTTTAAAGAATGTTTTAGTTGTTAAAGTTATAAAATCATTTTTTCTTTCTTCTTTCAATTTCCTCTTTCACTCTAAACTTTGTGATATTAGAAATTAAGCCTAAGGGAATTTTTTTATAGCATTTACTTTCGGGAAAAATCCAATATGGTTTTTAAATGCTGCAAACCAGATTAGGATACCATTCTGTTTAAATGCCGCCATTTGATAACTTATAACCTCTTCAGCGCCGGGTGCTGCTTTCTTAATTGTCTGCCTAATCTTTTCCAGCTTTTCCTGTAATTCTTCAGGAAACCTGCTGATATATTCATCAATAGTTTTGGGTTTATTATCTGCCGATATTATAAAAATTCACTTTAACTTTTTTGATAATGCAATACAACCACGCCGGAGTTGAAAGTTTTTATCTCTACTAACTTTAAATCTATCCTGCTTTTCAGATCTTCAAATAACGGCTTGCCTTTGCCTAGAACTATGGGATGGATTAAGAGCCAATAATCGTCTATAAGATTTTTTTCTGCGAGTGCAGATGCAATACTTAAACTTCCAGCAAAAATATATTTCCCGTTTTGATTTTTCAGTTTAAGTACTTCATCTATCAGATTGCTTTTAGCAAGGGTTGCATTATTCCATTTAACTTCTTTTAATGTTTTAGAAAACACTAATTTGGATACGTTATTATACTTCTCCGCAAACTTCAGCTCGCTTTCGGTGCTTCTTGGATCCTGGTCGGCAAACGGCCAGTAGCTTGCCATCATTTCATAAGTTTTCCTGCCGAGCAAAACCATATCGGCATTGTCCATCAGATCTGTAAAAAAATCGTGCAATTCGTTGTCCGCAATAACCGCTGTATGATCGGCAAAGCCGTCTATAGTCATGTTAATCGAAAAAATTATTTTTCTCATATTAAATTTTTCATAATTTATTTTTACATATTTGAGGAAGGCTGCAGCATACCTACGCGATTGCCTTCCGTATCAAGAAACGAAGTATATGTCCCGACACCCGGAATCGGAACCGGCTCATGAAGAATTTTTCCACCGGAAGATTTAACCCTTTCCATAGCTTCATTTATATCCACAACCGCAATTACTATCGACGGATGATTGGAAACCTGGTCTTCTGATTTCTGATAGAAACCGCCGTTAATCATTCCCGCTTCTTTCGGACGCATAGTTTTTTCATCTGTTTCGGAAGTGGAAACAACCATATATTCTCCCATCTCGGGACCGAGCTGCTGGATTTTCCAGCCGAAAGTTTTTGTATAAAATTCCGCCATACGTTTTTTGTTTTCGGCGGGCATTTCAAAGTGTACTACAGGATTCATCTTTGTCATAATATTTTATCCTTTCCAATTTAATTAGTTAGTTTATTTTTGAACTTTAGCCAGGATAATATGCATGGCTTTTTCAGTTTGAGTATTTTCAATGCACTTATAATCTAATTCAATTAAATCGATTTGGTCGAAGAGTCTTTCTCCGGAACCTAAAATTATAGGTGATATTGCTATATGCATTTCATCAATTAGTTTTGCCTTTAAATATTGTTGAATGGTGTAAACACCGCCGCCTAATAATACATCTTTACCGTTTGCCGATTGTTTTGCACGTTCAAGCGCCGCTTCAATTCCTTCAGTTACAAAATGAAATATTGTTCCGCCTTCCATGCGAATTGATTCTCTTGCATGTTTTGTAAGAACATAAACCGGACAATGATAAGGCGGATTTTCCCCCCACCATCCTTTCCAATCTTCATCCGGCCAATTTCCTCTGACCGGGCCGAACATGTTTCTGCCCATTATCCAGGCGCCGACATTTTCAAACCCTCTTGCCGCATAATCATTATCCTTACCTGTTTCTCCCGGTTTCCCGTCGTGCATTTTTTGAAATACATCTGTCGGATAAAACCATTGATGAAGGCTCGTACCTCCAACCCCCAGCGGATTATTAATATCCTGATTAGGACCGGCGCCGAATCCGTCTACGGAAATAGAAAAATTGGCTACGCGTAATTTTTGCATTTTTGATCTCCTTGCATTTTTATGAAGGTAAATAACGTTGAAATAAAACTCCTGTCGGCAGCGCCTCAGATTCAACAAGTTTTAATTTGATATACTTACCTTCCGGAAACAACCGCTTGCCGCTTCCCAGGACAAGAGGATAAACATGTAAAGCATACTCATCAACCAAATTGTTTTCCGCCAGCGTATGTACTAACACGCTGCTTCCGTCAATGAGGATGTCTTTTCCCTGTTGTTGCTTTAAGAGTCTCACTTCTTCAATGACATTGCCGTTAATAAGAGTGGAGTTGCGCCAGGCGGTTGTTGATTTCAATGAATTGGAAACAACATACTTACGGACTTCATTCATTGCAGCACCAAACGGATCACTGTCAGGCATCGGCTCAAAGGCAGCTCCATGAATTTGCCATGTTTTTCGTCCAAGCAACAGCGCATCCGCATTTTCCATCATTTGAAAGAAACGCTTTCCGATATCATCATGCCAGTATGGCCATGTCCAGCTGCCGTGCTTAAAGCCGCCGTCGGTATCTTCTTCCTTTCCGCCAGGCGCTTGAATAACTCCGTCAAGCGTAATAAACTCAGCAACAATAATTTTTCTCACTAGTAATTTCCTTCCTTTATTAATTTTTGCTCTTAATCATGCTCTCGCTCTACCCTTCATAGATTAAGAGTAAGATTAAGACTTTAATTTTGATTCTCACAAGTAATCATCCAGTTTATGCCGAACCTGTCGCGAAGCATCGCAAAATGCGAAGCGAAAAAAGTTTTTTCCATCTTCATAAAAATTTCATCGCCTTCGGAAAGCAGCGCATAAATTCTTTCAGCTTCTTCATCACTGCCGAAAGTTAAGGTCAGATATGCACTTCTCATTGGTTCAGCATGAGGAATATCAGCGCCCATCAGCACCAGTACCGCCTAGCTCCATCCGCGCATGAAGAATATCGTTCTCCTGTTCTTTGGAAACGTTGGGCAAACCGGGCTGATCTTTGAAAGTTAACATCGACGTAATTTTACCGCCGAGATGCTTTTCATAAAATCGGAATGCCTCTCTGCAATTCCCTTTGTAGTTGACGTAAATATCGAGTTTCATTTTTGAAGGTTCCTTTCAATTGTCTCATTGTTAAATTGCTTTTTACAATTTATTTTATTTTCTATCTGCAAACAGTCCACGCCTGGCGAAGGAAGGACATTTGAAAACCGTCAGCCGAAATTATGCACAAATGATGATTGGAGTACAAATGTTCTATTACTTTCGTCAGCCCGGTTTTTATCAATCTTATGTTAGGCGTTCGGTGTTTTTTGTAATCTACTGCTGCCCGTTATAATTTGGGTCAAAATCCACAATCCATTCAATACCGTATTTATCTCTAAACATTCCAAAATATGAACCCCAGGGACTGTCACCAATAGGAGCCTCAATATTTCCGCCTACTGAAAGTCCGCTAAATAATTTGTCGGCTTCTTCACGGCTTTCTGTACTGATAAATATCTTAGACCTGTTCTCATTTTCATTTGTTCGCCCCATGCTTTCCGGAACATCATTTGCCATCAGCATATTATTTTTATTTATGGGCAAAGCAATGTGCATGATTTTATTTTCTTCTTTTTTTTCTATAGGGAATTCGGGGCTTGCAATGTCTTTGAAACGGATAACTTTTGCGAACTCTCCGCCAAATACCGATTTGTAAAAATTGAATGCTTCTTCGGCATTCCCGTTAAAGTTAATGTGTGGATTAATAAATGCCATAATTTTATTTAACCTCCTATGATAATTTATTCCTTAATAAGCTTCTTCAAAATTGGCATTAAAAGCCTTATCGTTTATTTCTTCATTAAATTTTATTTTTCTTTGTTGTTATTAATAACCAAATGCCGAATTCTTTAAATCCTAAATTGCTTTCCAACTTAGGGGACCCATGGCTTTTGATTTATAGAATTTCTAACAACAGATATCAATCCGTTATCTCCGGCTCAACGA
Organism: uncultured Bacteroidota bacterium; assembly: GCA_963710735.1. GTDB lineage: Bacteria > Bacteroidota > Ignavibacteria > Ignavibacteriales > Ignavibacteriaceae > FEN-1297. The sequence goes on from CAVQBN010000010.1 coordinate 79,235, forward strand.
GTTTAGTCAATTGGTCAAGCGATTCCTGCCATCCGAGATAGCACATTTCAGGCGGAATAACATCCGGCACATTTTCCTGAACAATGTTAATTTCCGAGCCGCAGGAAACCTTTTTAAAAACAACCGTAGTAGTTATTTCTCCGGGCATATTAGGGTCTTCAAACTTATCGGAATAGCGAATAAGCTTACCCGGTTCTAATTCAAAATATTTGCCGCCGAAGGAATTACTTTTACCCGTCGAGAAGTTTGTAAAAGACATCTTATATGTTCCGCCGACTTTTGCATCCAGGTGATGTACCTTGCAGGTAAACCCGTTGGGAGGAAGCCATTTTGCCTGGGCATCAGCATCAAGAAAAGCGCGATAAATTTTTTCTGGCGCTGCTTTAAATACTCTATGAAGATTGATTGTTGACATAATTTGTTTCCTTATACATTTAATTTGATTTATTTATGCTCTTACACAATTTTCAATATTAATTTCCTTTATGCGTTTTCCAGCACGGCGATATAAAGTTTTTTCATTTTCAGCATAGCCCGAGTAACTCTTTGAGCTTTTGCAGTATCCGGATCGCTCATAAGTTTAAATAATATAGAAGGCACGATCTGCCACGATACGCCGTATTTATCCTTGAGCCAGCCGCACTGCTCAGATTCCGGGACAGCCGACAGTTTATTCCAGTAATAATCCACTTCCTCCTGCGATTCGCAGTTTACTACGTACGAAACCGATTCGTTAAAATTTATATTGTCCGGCATGCCGCTGTCCATCGCTATAAATTCCTGCCCGGAAAGTCTGAATACGGAATGCACGATAAGCCCTTCGCATTCTTTATTTTCGGGACCGTAGCGCATCATGCTGTTTATTTTGGAATCATTGAACAAGGACGTGTAAAAATTTATTGCTTCTTCCGCTTTCCCGTGCTGCCTGCCGTCAAACATTAAAAAAGGCGCTATTTTTTGCGGAGTATTTGTTAAATTGAGCTGCCACGAAAGCCTGAACTTATCGGTAACCCATCCGTATTTTTTACTGAAAGGATATTCTTTAAGAGGCCAGAATATTTTGGGACTGTTCTCTGAAAGCTTTTCCCAAAGCGTGTCAATTTCATTTTCAGTCTCGCATTGTATAAAAAATGAGTGCGCATGAGTAAACTTAAAAACAGGTCCGCCGTTTAATGCCGTAAATTTCTGACCTGCTATTTCAAACGGAGCGGTCATTATCGAGCCTGCCGGCTTTCCAGAGGCTTTAGCTGCGTTTTCGTCGTAACGGATCATATTTCCTGCTTTTGAATTTTTGAAGACCGAAGTATAAAAATTAACTGCTTCTTCGGCATCGTTATCAAACCATAAAAATGGTGTTACCTTTTGCATAACAATTCCCTGTAAATTATTAATTATTATTCTTCAATTACCGATATAATATTCCCTGCCGGATCAGTAAACCACGAAATATTAGGTCCCCTGTTCACCGATTTCCCTCTCAAAATTCCTTTCTCGTCCTGATCCAATTCCTTGTACCTTTCTAGCCTGATGCCTTTGCTTACTAATTCATCAACTGTTTTATCAATATTGTCGACAACAAAGTTCAATACTGTATAAGCGGCAGGTGTGTGGTTTGGCCTATGATAAATCATTATTTTATTTACATCTGCAATTTTAAGATTTAGTAAACCTTTCATTTCCTTGACTTCCTCAACATCCAATCCAAGAGTTTTGCCGTAAAAATCTTTTGCTTTATTAATATCATTCACAGAAAAACTTGTAAATGCTTTTGTTCCTTTAAACATTTTTTTAATCCTTCATATTATTTCGAAAATTTATTTAATTATATATGCACTTTAATTTTCGCTAGTCGATGAAGTATCAACTATGTAGGAAGTCAGTTCACATATTTTACCATTCTTTAACCGGTAGATATCACAATAAGCCGGTACATTGGATTTTCCACTTTGTTTATTATTACTGCCATTACTTTCTACAACAACAAATTCACCTTCAGAAATAATATTCTTAATATTTGATGAAATAAAATTTTCAAGTTCAAGTGATTTGACAGCTTTCAGAAATTCGAATCTGCCGCTTATAACCGGCATTCCGATTATGTTCCATTTTATATTTTCATCAAGATATTTCAAATACTTATCGTAATTGTTATCAGCAAACATTTTCAAAACTCTCTTCATTATTCTTTTATTCGATTCTGACATACAATTAAAAGCAAATAATTATCAATATATATTTGGGGAATAAAGCGAAAATTCTCTTTTCAATTATTTATCCACAGCAATAAAACACATTTCTTTACAGATTTATGTTTAAGATTCCAAAAACAATTTATTTACCTGAGTATGAATATATCTGATGTCCGCACAACAAAGATAAGTACAAGATTTAGAAATCAAAAGGTGTAATTACGGCAATTAAAGGGGGAAAATGCGACAAATAATTTTTGCCAAATAAAAAACAAAGATTGTTTTTAGGATTAAACTTATATAAAATGAATTGTATAATTAAAATACTTTTCTTCTGACTTTTCAATAACTCAAAATAATTTAAGGACACGAGATAGGAAATACAATAAAAACAAAAGAGCTGCTTAATCTATATTATAAAGGTTTTGCTGAAAAGAAAGGATGGGAAAATACTCTCTCGGAAGATTTTAAATTTGTTGGCGGCGATATGACAAATACAACTCCCGTCATCAGTAAACAAGCTTACATAGAAGTTATAAATAGATTCTCCAGACTGTTCAAATCAATGCGTGTAAAAGAAATGATTGTTGAGGATGACCAAGCATGTGTAATTGGGAATTACGATTACGAATTTCCAGGTGGTAAAAAAACAAACGGCAATGTAGCGGAAATCTGGAAAGTGAAAGACGGAAAACTTGATTCGCTAACTATATTTTTTGATACTCTGACTTTTGAACTTTTTACGAAAAAGTAGAATTTATTTTGAGTTATGGCTTACAATGAAAAACTTACAAGACGTGTAAGAGAAGCGCTTTCTTATTTGCCCAAAGTTGAAGAAAAGAAAATGTTTCGTGGTGTTGCGTTTATTGTAAACGGTAAAATGTGTATTAGCGCAGGTGATGATGAAATTATGTGCCGCGTCGATCCTGAACTGCATAACGACCTAATTAAAAAAAGCGGTTGCCGTTCGGTGATAATGAAAAATAATGAATACAAAGGGTATGTTTACATTAAAGAAGAAAAATTGAAATCTAAAAAAGATTTTGAATACTGGATAGGTCTTGCTCTTGATTTCAACAAAAGAGCTAAAGCATCTAAGAGAAAGTGATAAAATAGAAGTATAAATACATGGAACAGATATCTTTCGAAACAAAAAGAGAATTTAGGAGGTGGCTAGAAAATAATCATAATAAATCCGAAGGGATTTGGCTGAGATTTTTCAAGAGAGATTCCGGAATTACAACAGTTTCACACGATGAAGCTCTTGATGAAGCTTTATGTTATGGCTGGATAGACGCGCAATTAAAAAAGTGCGATGATAAATCCTGGCTTCAAAAATTTACACCCCGCAGAGCCAAAAGTATCTGGTCAAAAAGAAATGCAGATAAAGCTCTCGAATTAATCAGGTTAAAAAGAATGAAACCGGCTGGACAAGAGCAGATTGAATTAGCTAGAAAAGACGGAAGGTGGGAGAAAGCCTACGACTCACCAGGAAATATGAAAATACCCGACGATTTCCTTAAAGAATTATCTAAAAACAAAAAGGCATTTAAATTTTTTGAAACTCTCAATAAGGCAAATTTATATTCGATTTCGTGGCGATTACAAACTGCAAAGAAACCGGAAACAAGAAAAAATAGAATGAAGAAAATTATCGAAATGCTTTCACGCGGCGAAAAATTTCATTAAAAATTTTAACTGTTACCTAATCACATCGATGTGATTTCATTATACAATGGGTTGATTGGATCAAATTCTTTGCATAATTTCTGCTTAAAATTTATTCAATCCCAAATTTAAAATATCATATGAAACACGTATCAATCCTTGTATTAAAGGAAGCTAAATTAAATAGTATAGAAGAGCCTTATCAGGCATTTAATGAAACAAATAACATTTTAGCTTCTGAAGGAAAAGAACCATTATTCGAAGTTCATTTGGTCGGATTGACAAAAGAAGTACGGCTTAATAACGGTTTATATACTGTAAAACCCCAATTGGTTTTAAATGAAATTGAAAAAACTGATCTAATCATAATCCCCGCAGTTCAAGGAAATATCGATAAAGCTTTGAAACTCAACCGGGAATTTATCCCCTGGATAGTAAAACAATACAATGACGGCGCGGAAGTTGCAAGTCTATGCGTAGGTGCATTTTTACTTGCTGCAACCGGTTTGTTAAAAGGAAAACAATGTTCTACTCATTGGAGGTCAGCAAACGATTTCAAAAAAATATTTCCGGAAGTGAATTTAGTTGTTGATAAAATCATTACCGATGAGCACGGGATTTATTCAAGCGGCGGAGCTTTTTCTTCGGCAAATCTTATTTTATATCTGATAGAAAAATATGCCGGTAGAAAAATCGCTGTTCATTGTGCAAAAATGTTCCAGATAGATATAGAACGCGGAAGCCAATCTCCTTTTATAATGTTTAAGGGACAAAAAGAACATGATGATGAATCAGTCAAAAAAGCTCAGGAATATATTGAAAACAATTTTCAGAATAAAATTACCGTCGATCAATTAGCATCAATGCTAGCCTTAAGCAGAAGAAATCTTGAAAGGAGATTTAAAAAGGCTACTGCAAATACGGTTGTAGAATATATTAAACGTGTTAAAATTGAAGCCGCAAAATTAAGTCTAGAATCTTCTCTTGAAAATGTCGGAGAAGTAATGTACAAAGTAGGATATGCCGGATCCAAAAGCATTCCGGACTACATTTAAAAAAATAACCGGTTTGTCTCCTATTCAATATAGGAATAAGTACAACAGAGAAATACTGGTTTAAAATGATTTTGATAGATATATAAAGAATATTCGGAGAAATAAATGACACCCCGGGAATTAAGAGAAATTGTGTACAACTTCAGAGAGAGTCGTATAATCCTTACCGCCCTGGAACTTGAATTGTTTACTGCAGTCGGAGACGGTGCAAAAACTTCAGCCGATGTTTCTAAAATTATTTCATCAAACGTTAGAGCAACAGACAGGTTGATGAATGTCCTCTGCAACATGAATCTTTTGGAAAAAGAAAACGAAAAATTTTCCAATACTGAATTTTCTTCCCGGTATCTCGTAAGAAATATTCCTGATTATATTTCAAATCTCATGCATGCATCCAACCTATGGGATTCGTGGAGTAATTTAACTGAAATAATAAAAGAAGAAAAAACTATAGGAAGAGATGCAGCAAAAAACAAATGGAAGGAAAATTTTATCGAAGCCATGCATTACCGGGCATCAAGAGAGGCACCGAAAGATTTAAATAATCTGGATTTAACCGGTGTAAAAAGTGTTCTTGATCTTGGCGGAGGTTCCGGCGCTTATGCAATGCAATTTATAAAGCTGAAAAAAGACATTAAAGCAACTGTTTTCGATCTTCCCGACGTTATTCCTTTAACCTTAAAATATATTTCGGCTAACGGTTTTGAAGGAAAAATAAATACAATAAAAGGAAATTATCTTTATGATGATATCGGATCCCACTATGATTTGATTTTTCTATCCGCAATTATACACAGTAATTCATTTGAAGAAAATAAACGCTTAATAAAGAAATGTGCCGGAGCTTTAAATGAAAAAGGACAGATTGTAATCCAAGATTATGCGATGGATGAAGACAGATTGACCCCTGAAGCCGGAGCTTTGTTTGCTATAAATATGCTTGTAAATACTAAAGGAGGAGACACATTCACTCAATAATAAATTTATTCGTGGCTGAGAGATGCAGGTATTAATGACATTAAAAGAATTGAGACCATTCATGTTGCAGCACAGATAATAGGAAAAAAAGTTTAACCTTTCAAAATTAAACAAGGCCGGCATTTGCAGGTAAAATCTTATTTAGATAGAATTGGAATCGAAAAGATAGAAGATCCTTCTCTTAAATATTTGGCTGAACTTCAGCATCATCATTTGCTTTCAATTCCTTTTGAAGACCTCGATATTCCCGGGAAAAGAATTGAACTGGACCTTGAGAAGATTTATAATAAAATAACTCCCACTAAACGCGGCGGCTTTTGTTACGAATTAAACGGACTCTTTCATTGGCTTCTTACTTCTTTGGGTTTTAAAGTCGATATGTTATCTGCACGTGTATTCAATTCTCAAAAAAATGAATTCGGACCTGAATTTGATCATATGACGTTGATGGTGCATTTAGAAAAAGATTATCTTGTTGATGCCGGATTCGGCGATTCATTCCGTGTCCCTCTTGAATTCCCGGAAGGTGAAGTAAAAGACGTAAGCGGGCATTACCGGCTGAGACAACATAGAACTACTTCCGCCGGAACTTTAATAAATGAAAATAGTTTTGAACTTGTAAAAGAAAATGAAAATGACTGGAAACCTCAATATCTTTTTACTTTAAAACCAAGAAAATTTAATGATTATAAAGAGATGTGCGACTTTCAGCAGGACAGCCCGACTTCACATTTTAGAACAAGAATGCTCTGTACAATTGCCACGGAAGATGGTAGAATTACATTAGGTAATGATTCATTAACAATAACGAACGGCAAATCAAAAAATAAAATCAGTTTTGAAAGCAAAGAAGAATTTAATACTTACCTAAAGAATTACTTTGATATTGAACTCTAAACAAAATAAATGTAGAGGAAACATTGAGCAATGATCGTCCGACTATAGGAAATGGCAAAATTTGTTATTTAGAGATCCCTGCTGTTGATGTAAATATTTCATCAAGTTTTTATCAAAAGACTTTTGGATGGAATATAAGAAAGAGAGGAGATGGTGCTATTGCATTTGACGATGGAGTCGGTGAAGTAAGCGGTACATGGACAACCAGCCGAAAACCATTTGCCGAAATTGGAATATTGATTTATATAATGGTTAATAATGCAAAAGAGGTCATAGAAAAAATCATTTCCAATGGAGGGAAAATCGTACAGCCCATAGGGAAAGATTTCCCGGAGATTACCGCAAGGTTTTCCGACCCGGCAGGAAATATTTTAGGTGTATATCAAGAACAAGGTTAAATAGAATTAGATTTTATAATTTCTTAATGTTTTAATAGTGCTATAACAAATCCGATTTGCCCAAGATGGTAATAATCATGTGATATTAAGCTTTCAACCATGTATTTATTAGTATAACCTGGCTTATATTCTTTTTCTAAGAAATCATCTCTTTTGGTTTTCAAGAAATTTGTCAATTGCTCACCGGCTTCTTTGAATTCTGCAAGTAAGTTTTTAAATCCTTTTTGTTTTAATAATTCCAGTGAAAGAAAGTTCTGTTCATTCTCGGTTTTTTTCTCAAACTCCAAATCTCCTTCCATTCCTTTGACAATTACTCTTCTCCAATAAATAATATGCGATAATATTTCAGCTGCCGAATGTTTACCGGTAACCGGCTGAATAAATAATTTCTCTTCTTCAATCGAATGAATTTTTCTTAAATCCGCTTCCGTCCAGTTGGTACCGTCATTTAGTTCTTCAATTTGTTTAATGAAACTTTTAATCTTGCTGTTTGAAAAAGTATATGTTTCACAATGCTCGACATTCGGCTCAAACTCCAGCAAATATTTTTTATCTTCGGGATAATATTTAGCTTTTTGATATTCGTCTCCGGCAAATTCTTTAATTGAATCTAAATCCTTCCATCGGGTCACTGTCCAAATGTGGGTTATTCCATCTTCATCTTGCTGCCAAATTTGAGTATCCAGATTCCCTTCTACTTTTTGATATTCACTAATCCCGGTTTCAATTACATATTGTCATGTAAATATCGGCATCTTCTTTTTTAGTTTTTCCATGCCAAATTCTTGTAATCATTCTGCCTCCTAAGAAATCAGACCCGCACCCTCAAGCTGATGTAATAAGGATTAATTTAGCTTGAGTCACGATGATTAATATTAAATAAATATTATGATTTAGAAATATTACTATGCTAAGTATAAAGAGTGAAGAGCTTTTTATTTTTTATTTATATTCTATTATCTGCCTGAAAATTTCAAAAGTTAAAAACCAATCGACATATTTTTTTCGACTTTTATCACCGTTATAATATGAATTAACTTCTTTATATATTGAGTCGTAATTGTATGGTGCATATTCCCTTGCCGGTTTTGAATGCAATGAATCTAATATAAAACTTTTCAGACTGAATAAAAATTTATCATGATTATCATCAGTAGCCGGCCTTTTTAATTTGTCGTAAAATTTTGAATAAATTCTTTTCATTATTGGTGAAAAATAAAAAGGATATGATATATCTCCTTTTGCTAAATTGTATTTTGATAATCCATATTTATCTGATCTAATAATTCTTTTGAATAATCTATTGTTTAATCTGTCTTCAACGGGAAGGTTTAAAATATAATTTAATAAATATGGCTGTACAAACGGCATATAAGAAGTAACATAATTATCAACTCTAGCCTGTTCCTGAGCATAAAAATTTACCAGTCTTGTTTTTATTGAAAACAAATCCAGCCAATTACCCAAACCTATTTCACTATGCGGCGGAAGAGTTGAGAATAATTTTTCTATTTGATTAACACCTCCCTTTTTCATTAATAAACTACATTCCGTAGAAAAAATATCTGCTTTATTATTAGTTAGGTGATTAAAAATGTTATCGAAATTCTTTTCTTCAATATCTTTTTTGCCGAATATATAAAGCCTATTTAAAAATTCTCTTCTCCATATCTCACCGAATCCGCCGTCAACTATAATTTCATTATTTGGGAATAATCGATAATAAAACAGTTTTAAAGAATTAAAACTGGAACCGGTTAAATAGGTAGCGCCGATATAATTAAATAATTCCGAAAGCATGTTATTTTCATCCGGATATTCATCGGCAAATAATTTGTATTGAATTTTTAAATCAGTTAATATTTTTTCAGCAATTTGCTTATCAGCTTTATCTTCGGTCTTTAGAATATAGCAGCCCCAATTTTTATAATCAGAATTTAGTAGCAAGGATAATATAACTCTTGAATCCATGCCGCCGGATAAACTTAGAGTTACTCTTCGATTGTTTGATAAACCTAATAAAGTAAGTTTTTCCAGTTTACTTTTATATTCTAAAGTTGTAATAAATTTAGATTTTTCGGGAATCCAATTGGTTTAAAATATTTACATTTATTATCTATTATTGATGCTGTGGCTCCGCAGTTAAGCCTATATACATTTTTAATTATGCTTTTATTTGAGAGTTGATTTATTAAAAGCCATCTGGAACCGAATTCATTAAAATCTATTTCAAATTTATCCAATTTTAAAAGCCAGTCTAACCTGGTTGAAAAGTACCAGCCAAAATTATTTTCATATATATGAAATTCTCTTAAGCCAAGTTGATCAGTAAAAAGGTGTAAAGAATTGTCTTTTATTACTACTCCGCAGAAATGACCATTTAACAATTTAAGTTTATCTAAATCGCTGCTGAGTAATTCATCAAAATCAATCTTACTGACAAATTTGGATGCATCACTCGAAATCGGAACTCCGGAAATAAAATAATTAACCTTAAAATTGTCTTTGTTAAAAAGTAATGTATTATTGTTTCCACCAGCAGCGATGTAATGTTTGGGAGTACGTACACTTGTAATCGGATGGGGATGATATTTGGAAATAAGTTCTTCATTTATATGTTTCTTTGAATAAAACCCGAAAATCCAGCTCATCTCTTATTTCTTTATTTAATGTTGTGTTTTTTACTTAAGGTTTGTCCCAAATTTTAATAATTCCTCTCGATAAATCAATTATCGATATAAAATTTCAATGCAAATTTACCTGGAAAAATAATTAACAAAAAGCTAATCAGTTTAATTTTTTGTTTAATCTTGCTTCCTGAATAATAGGCTCAAAAAGTTCAACCGGATTTCCCGAAGGATCATCAACAATTATTTGTTTGCCGCCTACGCCGGTTACTATTTCATTACGAAAGTGAACATTGCCTTTACGAAGCTTTTCAACAAAAGCTTCAATATCTTTCACTTCAATTGCAAATCTGTTCCATCCGCCAGGAGCCTGCTGGGTTCCATCAGGCATCGACTGTCCGCCGCCGCCGGCAGGATTAGGTGAACTTAACACCAACCGTAATTCGCCATTTGTTAACATAGCAAACGCAGGTGCCGGGTGCATTACTAATTTGAATCCCAGCATTTCAGTATAAAATTTTATTGCATTATCTACATCGTTAACAATATATCTAACCTGAACACTGGCCATTTTAATATTCTTAATTTTCTTTACATCAATTCCTTTCCAATTTAAATAATATGTATAAAAAATAACCTACTTTTTTAATCAATAATTTAAATAACAAACTAATCTATTAAAAGTTTTTCAAGTTTATTTAACGCTGTTTCATCTTCAATCGGAAATACAATATTATTTTCAGTAAGTATTTCTCTTGTTTGCTTTATATGTAATCTTGCTTTTTTAATATCATTCCTGGCATATGCTATAGTTGCTTTATTAAATAAATTAAAAGCTAAACTATAAGTATCATTTGGATCATCTGATAATTTCTCACACTCATTAAAATGTTTTTCAGCTTCATCAACTTTGCCCAGCTGAATTTCAACGTGACCTAAATTATGCAGATCAACAGCAAACATTGTCTCATCATTTATTTTTCTGTTTAGTTCAAGGCTTTGTCTAAATAACGTTTCAGCTTCATTTAAATTTCCTATAGCTTGTGCAGATTGAGCAGCAAAGTTAAGAACACCTTGCTTAAATGTTGGACCAAGCTGTTTTAAAATTTCAAGAGATTTAACAGCATGCTTATAAGATTGCTCAAAATTACCTCCTGAAAATTCTACACGGCAAAGTCCAAGTAATGCTAATCCTTTCGCTTCTTTGTTATTAATTTTATCAGCAATTACCAAAGCTTGATTATTACATTCACGAGAAGCGGCAGTATCTCCGAGGCGATAGGCAAAAAGTCCGTCTCCATAAAGTGCTAAAGCACAATCACGTGTTTCCGGAAAATTTTTTTTGACTAATAAATTACTAAGAAATATTCTCCCTTCTTTTTCCTTATGTTCCAAAACCCAAAGACGCCATACATTTGCAGAAAGCTCATATGCTTCATCTATTTTATCCTTCTCAAGAAAATATTTAACGGCTTCGGGAAATAATGATAAGTTAATTATAATACTGTCTAACCATTCCGGAATATCTTTGGCTATCGGGCGTCCTAAAGAAGATGGAAATATCCATTTTGCTTTACGGGAAATTTGTAGTAGCCTCCCGGCTTGTTCTTCTGAAATCGAAACTGATTTTTGTTCACCTTTTATATTTCGCTGCATTAAATACCTCCAGGGTAATTCAATAGATTATCTTATTAAGTCATCTTACGCATGACCTTATTCTTTATCATAATCTTAGTCTTATTCCGGTTAAAAAATGAGTAAGATTATGAATAAGAACAAGATTAAGATATTATTGCGTATCTTAAGTTATTAATATATTTATCGTTCACTCTTAATTTAATTTTAACCTGTCGAAATGTATCAAAGGATACTGACAAAGGTATGTCAATTGAAATCACTTTTTATCGGCATTTTCAAAATAACTTTTAATATCAAAATCTCTGTGCGCGAAAGATTCCGAAACTAAATTTAATTTGCTAATCCTGTCCAGCCTAAATTCCCTGTATTGTTTCCTTAAACGGCACCAGGCAATTAAAACCCAATTTTCTTGTGAACTATACAAGGCTAATGGTTCAATAATCCTGGTGGTTTTTATATTATTTACTGATAAGTAATTAATTTCCAACGGTTTAAAATTTATTAATGCTGATTGTATGACTGACAGAAAATTGCTGGTAATTTCTATTTTTAAATTTCGGCCAAATGACAACCTTTTTGAAAGAAGTTCAGCTTTGTCCTTAGTTGTATACTTTAATATGGCTTTAATTTTATTTAAAGCTTGAGAATAATTTTTTATAAGAGAATTATCTCTATTTTTAAGTACAAGTTGTTCTGCTGTGATTAGTGCGTTTGTTTCTTCATCTGAAAACATAATTGGAGGCAGCCTGTAACCTTCAATTATAGAATAACCTTTAGCTCTTTCATTAAAAATGGGAACTCCAGCCTTCTCGAGTACATTTAAATCACGATAAATAGTTCTGCTGCTTACACCGAACTTTTTTTCAATGTCATTTACTGTAAGATATCTTTTTGTCTGTAAATGTGTAAGAATAGCAACTAATCTGGCTAGTCGGGTTTGTGGATTGTTTTTCAATGATTTTAAATCCTATTAGAAATTTCAATTAAATTAATTTGTAGATATGATCCGAAAATTTATTTAAACGAACTTATAAAATTTTACCTTTAATTTCATTTTATAGTTAATCTTATACTTTTCGTGAAATAAACGGATTTTCTGAATTCAATCTTTGATGACTAGGCTTGAGAAGGTTATTAAGATTTTATTTTATAATCACTTATAAAATAAATCTTATAACATAATGTAAAAATAATTGCTAACGAATTTATCATTTAAAAACTTGCATTTATATAAAATAATTTTATTTTGTTCAGATATGTTCTAAAAAACAACTGATTTTATCCCTCATTTTAACCTCAACTGATTCTAAATAATTTTTTTTGGTTAGGTTTTACGGTTTTTAACCGGGGATCGGGGAATTCTGTTTTCAAAAAAATAGAGGAATTACAATGCTTGAATTTAAAATAATACGGGAAGATTCGGGATTTCCGGCTGATTTTCCGAGAAATGAATTTATAAATTTTTTATACAAACATCTTGAAAGATTCGGGGATACAAAAGAAGCGATTTCAAAATCGATAGATTATGCTTTTTCCGGCGTCGAAGGTAAAGGCGGATTTCTGCTTGCCGCTTATGATGAGAAAAAACTCATTGGTGAACTCGTTATGAATAAAACAGGAATGGAAGGATATATTCCCTGAAAATATTCTTGTCTATGTTGCAGTTGATGGCACATTAAGAGGAAAAGGATACGGCAGACAGATATGCAGTAAAGCAATAGAATTGGCGGAAGGAGATGTTGCTCTTCACGTTGAGTACGATAATCCCGCAAAGAGATTGTATGAACGTCTTGGCTTTACTACAAAATATGCAGAAATGCGTTTAACTAAATAGGGAATTTTATGGCAACGCTATCAATCAATACAGAAAAAATTCTTGATAATATAAAAAAGCTGAATAAGTATTTATTAAGAAATAATATTGAATGGACACTTGTTACAAAAATGTTATGCGGAAATAAACCGGCACTTGAAAAAATTCTCTTTGATCCGGAAATTAAAAATCTTCATTCTCTAGGAGATTCAAGACTTACAAATTTAAGAGCAATAAAAGAAATCGCACCGGATATTGTAACAATGTATATTAAGCCGCCTCCGCCGAACCTTGCGGCTAATATAATTAAGTATTGCGATATATCTTTAAACTCTTCGCTCACTACAATAGAAAAACTTAACATTGAAGCCGGTAAACAGGGAAAGACCCATAGAATAATTGTAATGATTGAAATGGGAGAGCTTCGTGAAGGAATAGTAAGAGATGAGATTCTCAAATTCTACGAAAAAGTATTTAAACTGGAAAATATTAATGTTATCGGCATAGGAACAAATCTTGGCTGTATGTACGGTGTAGAACCAACTTATGATAAACTTATTCAATTAAGTCTTTATAAAAGCCTTATCGATGTAAAATTCGGAACAAATCTCGAATTAATTTCCGGTGGTACTTCAATTACACTTCCTCTTATAGAAAGGAAGAAAGTTCCCGCCGCAATTAATCATTTCAGAGTTGGTGAGGCTGCGCTGCTTGGTGTATCTCCTTTAGATGGAAAAAAATTCCGGAACCTTTCAACTAACACTATCGAATTTTCTGCAGAGATTCTTGAAATATCTAAAAAGGAGGTCGTGCCGGATGGTGTAATTGGAGAAGGAAACGTCGGCCATACAGCTGATTTTGATAAAAGTGAGAACAAAGAATCTTACCGATGTATTGTCGATTTCGGTCAGCTTGATGTTGATGTAAACAATATTATTCCTAAAGATGATTCAATCAGTTTCGTCGGTACTACTTCAGACATGACTGTATACGATCTTGGAAATAATACTAATGGCAATAAGATGGGCGGCCAGCTTCAATTTCGTCCCAATTATACATCAATTGCAAGATTAATGAATTCACGTTACATGACAAAAAAAATCATTTAATATTTAAGGAAGCCTAATGCATTTTTTAGACATCCTCATATTTTTTGTTTACATGGCCGCGATGCTCGGCATCGGGTTTTTCTTTATGAATAAAAATGAGAATGCAGATGATTATTATGTTGGCGGAAGAGAGATGGGAAGCATTCATGTTGGCCTGTCTGTCGTCGCTACGGATGTAGGCGGAGGGTTTTCAATCGGGCTCGGCGGACTTGGATTTACGATAGGTTTATCCGGCTCCTGGATGCTTTTTACCGGCTTAATCGGTGCGTGGTTAAGCGCGGTAATTCTTATTCCAAAAGTTAATAAACTTGAAAACTTTAAAAACCTGCTTACCTTCCCGCAAATTTTTGAATCTCTTTATAATAAAAAAGTTGCATTTATAGCCGCAATTATTTCTGCAATTGGTTATTTAGGATTTACAAGTTCGCAAATACTTGCTGGTGCAAAACTGGCTTCAGCTTCGTTTGTTAGTCTTGATCTAAATACCGCACTTTGGATAATGGGACTAGTTATCATTGGTTATACGGCATTAGGAGGAATGAAAGCAGTAATCTACACAGATACGGTCCAATGGATTATTCTTATGGGCGGACTTATACTTGTCGGAATTCCATTTACTTATTTTGCTTTAGGCGGATATGACAAAATAGTTCAGGCGGTACCGCCGGAGTTTTTTACCTTTACAAATATTACATGGCAGGATTTAGTTAACTGGGGCATTACAATTATACCAATCTGGTTTGTAGGTATGACTTTGTACCAAAGAATTTATGCCTGCCGTGATGAAAAGACGGCAAAACGTGCATGGTTCATTGCAGGAATTTTCGAGTGGCCGTTAATGGCTTTGATGGGAGTTCTACTTGGTATTTTTGGAAGAGTAGCTGCAGATAACGGAAGTTTTGCTTATCTCGGTTTCAGCAGTGTTTCTTCAATGGACCCTGAAATGGGTTTGCCAATGCTGCTTAGAACTATTCTCCCGGTTGGACTTATGGGCGTAATGATGTCTGCTTATTTTTCCGCTATTATGTCAACAGCGGATAGTTGCTTGATGGCTGCATCTGGTAATGTTGTTTCAGACCTTTATGATAAGATATTCCCAGTCGGATCAAATCATAAAAAGTTTTTAAGGGTTTCTCAGATTGCAACTTTGCTCATCGGTTTATTTGCCCTTTTTATCGCTACTACAATGCAGAATGTACTTCAGCTTATGCTTTATTCATATGCATTTATGGTTTCCGGTTTGTTCGTTCCTCTTATTGCAGCTTTGTTTTTTAATAAAAGGAATTCTACTGCGGCAATGACTTCAATGCTGCTTGGCGGTTTTACAACAATTACTTTAATCATTATTAAAATACCTTTACCCTTAGGATTGGATCCTAATATTTTCGGAATAACAACATCAGCATTAGCCTTTATTATTATCTCAGGTATTTCTTCTACAGAAAAATTTGAACTACTTGAAGAGGGTGAATAGTGATAGAATTAAATTATGAAGAACTTGTAAAGCTTAGAAAAGAACTTCACAAATATCCCGAATTAGCCGGGAAAGAAACAAACACCTCGGCAAGAATTAAAAATTTTATTGAAAAATTTAACCCCGATGAAACAATTACCGGAATCGGCGGAAACGGGGTAGCTTTTATATTCAAGGGATCTAAGGAAGGACAAACAATACTTTTCAGATGCGAACTTGATGCGCTTCCTATTCAGGAGCAAAATAATCTTGATTATAAATCATCTGTTGATAATGTTGCGCATAAGTGCGGGCATGACGGCCATATGACGATCTTATCCGGATTAGCCTCTTTATTTAAAAATCAAAAACCGGAAAAAGGGAAAGTAGTAATTCTCTTTCAGCCTGCTGAAGAAACGGGAGAAGGTGCGAAGCGAGTACTTGAAGATAAAAAGTTTGCCCAAATAAAACCGGATTATGTTTTTGCTCTTCATAACCTTCCCGGATTCCCCCTAAGGTCGGTTGTTATAAAACCGGAAATATTTGCCGCGGCTTCGAAAGGAATGATTGTAAAGCTGTTTGGAAAAACTTCTCATGCATCAGAACCGGAAAACGGAATTACTCCTACACCGGCTACCGCTTCAATTATTCAGAGGTTACCGGTTGTTCCAAATGAGATTTTAAGTAAAAATAATTTTGGTTTGGTTACAGTTATCCATGTAAGGATAGGAAATGTTGCTTTTGGTACTACGCCAGGATATGCCGAGGTAATGGCGACTTTAAGGTCTTATAAAAATGAAGATATGAAACTTATTACCGATGCTTGTGAAAGGATTGTTAAAGAAGAATCTGAAAAGTACGGACTTAGTTATTCAATAGAATGGACGGAGGAATTTCCTTCTTCTGTAAATAATAATGATTGTATCGGTATAATTAAAAAATGTTCGGAAAAATTAAATTTAAAAATCATCGATTTGGAAAAGCCGTTTAAATGGTCTGAAGATTTCGGACACTTCCTGGAAAAATATAAAGGAGCTATTTTCGGAATAGGCTCCGGGGAAGATCATCCGGATCTGCATAACCCCGACTATGATTTTCCCGATGAAATAATCGAACCATCAGTTAAGTTGTTTTTTTCAATTACCCAGGAATTAATTTAAGTTTTCGAAAATATTCATTTTAAATCACGGTTTGAATTATGTTCAGCACATCTGTAATTGAACTTAGTAAAGATTCATTTAAGCATAACATTAATTTCTTGAAGAATGAAATGGGAGAGGATGTAATAATTTCTTCTGTTGTTAAAGGGAATGCATACGGACACGGTATTAAAGAATTTGTTCCGCTGGCAGAGGAATGCGGTATAAATCATTTTTCAGTTTATAGCGCCGGGGAAGCTGTGGAAGTATTTAAATCTTCAAAAAAGAATCCGAGAATTATGATAATGGGAATGGTCGAAGGTGAAGAATTAGAGTGGGCCATAAATAAGGGAACCGAGTTTTATGTTTTTGACATAGACCGCATTCAACAAGCGGTAATGTATGCATCTAAGCAAAAAAGGTTTGCAAAAATTCATATTGAAATTGAAACTGGTATGAACCGTACAGGTTTTTCGGGCGAAAATCTTCGGGAAGTTTTTCAGCTGATAAAATTAAATAAAAAAGTGTTAAGCGTGGAAGGATTATGCACACACTTTGCAGGAGCTGAAAGTATCGCTAATTACGTTAGAATACAAAAACAATTAAAAACATTTAACAAAATTTACAAGTGGTTTGTTAAGAACGGAATCACTCCTAAGCTGCGGCACACAGCCTGTTCTGCTGCTGCGATGAGCTATCCGAAATCCAGGATGGACCTGGTAAGAATTGGAATTATGCAGTATGGGTTTTGGTCCAGCAGGGAAACTTTTATCGGTTATATAAACGGTCATGAAGATAAGTCCGATCCGTTAAAAAGAGTAATATGCTGGAAAAGCAAAGTAATGAGCACCAAGTATGTAAAAACCGGCGAGTTTATCGGCTATGGTACATCGTATCTAGCACAGCGAGACATGAAGATAGCGACAATCCCGGTCGGCTATGCGCATGGATTCAGCAGAGGATTAAGCAACCAGGGGCGCGTGCTTATAAACGGTTACAGGGTAAGCGTTATAGGCATAGTTAACATGAACTTAATAACAGTTGATATTACAAATATACCCGAAACTAAAAAAGGAGACGAAGCAGTGCTTATAGGAAATCAGGGTGATCTCTCTATTTCCGTAGCTTCTTTCAGCGAATTAAGTAACCAGCCGGATTATGAACTGCTTACCAGACTGAATTATAATATACCGAGAACTGTGGTTTAGCTGTACGATTATTCCAAAGTTCTTCTGGATATTCAAGAATTGCGTTTTTAAGCATGTCAACTGCTGCTTCAAACTGTCCACGGATAATTTCTTTAAAAGAATAATCCATACATTTCCCTTCCGATAAAATATTTCAAATAAAAGTGTACTTAATTCATTAATTCTTTTTTTTTGTAGACTTCATAACATTCGTTAGTAGTATTCACATATCATTTCCCCTAGTTAATTTTTAATGGGCTAAACTACTCTTTGTAATATTGATTTGCCGGCCATTCAAAGAAGGTAGGTTTAATAAAATGCTCATTTAAATCGTCCGCTGCCCGCCGGATGACTGGCTAATGTATTCTTGAATAAGCTGCTTCCGGCTTTCCATATTTGATCTATCTGACCCTCCTTCATAGAAGCGTCCGGGTGAAAACAGCGGATATTTTTTCCCGCTTCTGAGTTTTAGATTTAAGTAATAAAATGAAACGAAATTCGACTTTCTCCCGAGATATCCGATACCAATATCAACGATATCATTGAACGGAATCAATTTATTTTTTGTCCCGAAACGATTCGTGTTTTCTATAAGTATAGACTTTGATTGCGGATCGATAGTTATCGTTTGTTTTCCCCTCATTAAATAAGCAGATATACCGATTAACAGTAAGAGCAGTCCTAAAAGGAATCCGGCAAGGCTGTTTGTCAAGCCCGTACTATCGAAGTTGCGGAAACCAATAATTAAAATCATACCGATTAAAATACTCGCAAGTGTTATAGCATTTTGTTTGTTGGTATTGCTTTCAAACTTTAACGAATCCATAAATATCCTTTAATATTTTTTAATACCTTTTTATATATCAACAACTTTCTTTTCTATAAGCTGCTTTACTCATATAAAAAGAAAAATTATTACTTATTTATTGTTGGCTATACCGCGGGAATGGGTTATTAGAATTTTTGAAAGAAATTATCATTTTTTAAATAAACTATGGCGAAAATATTCCGCAGCTCCGATTAAAAATACCAAGATTGCTATAATCCACAATATAACCGATCCTGTATGAGATACTCTTAATTTACCCGATAATAAGATAATTATTAGTACGATACTTGCTAATAAGTTTATCGCAATCGCCCCTTCCAATCCCAAACCTCTCATGCCCTTTTCATAATACCTAAAGTCGATAAATAACGCTATGCCGATTCCTAATATTACGGCACCCAGTATGAGCGCATAAAAGTTTTCCTCCGATACTGGCAGCCCCAGTATTTTACCCACCCCAAAAGGATAACATAATAATAATAAACCTAATACTATATTAACTATGCTGTCAATTAATAAAAATATTTTATCTTCTTTTTTCATTTTGTACATCAGGTTAGAATTTATTCCGCAGTTCCATATTCTTTTCACTTTTAGTTCAGATAGTTTATTACTATCCACTTACTGCTGTTTAGATTTTATTTAACAGCCAGATTAGTTTTGGCTTGATAATGTAAAAATTATTTATTCCAATGCCTAATAATTTATTTTTACCTAAACTTTATTGGATATTAAACAGATATAATATTAAAAAACTTGCAATAGAAAATATTATATAAATAGTAGCTAGAATACGCACTTTTGATTTAACACTATTTTCCCTAAAATATTTTATTATATCTCTCCATTTATCTATCCAATAAAAATAAAGATGGTTAAATAATAACATTGATACAAAAGTAATAATTAGTATTTCTGTGGAAGGGCTGTAAATATATTTCCCATTGTATTTTAATATACCGAGCAGATCAAGTAAAACTAAAATTAAATACACATTTGATATGGTCAATAAAGTAAGAAAATAAATTGCCTCTATTTGAGGATAATATTCATTCTCTCCCTTCCAGGCCCAATTAAATAATTTGAAAAAGATATATTTATAAAACATTTATTGATTATCTATTATTTAAATATTTTTGGGATAATATTTCTTTTTCTTCTTCTTCTTTCTTTTCTTCATTACGCAGCATCTTCCAGCTGATTTCTTCACACCAGTCATTTACAACGAAGCGAAATATAAAACAGAAAAAGTAAAAGACACCTAATTCTATCATCAAAAATGTAAAAGTATATTCTGATTTATCAATCAAGAAAAATGAGACAATTGACGGGATAATAATTACGGCTGTGAAAAAAGTAATCCATCCGTATTTCTTTACTTTGAGTAATACGTAATAAAGATAAAATGCAAATATTAAAGCGGATAAAGAAGCAATGAATAGCGCTATAAGAGTAAAGAAAGATAAAAAGTATAACAACGATGCGGAGACATGATAATTTAGATATTTTTTTAATTGGAGAAGTAAATAATCATCTTCTTCATAGAATGTAGTATCAAGTTCCATAATTTTATATCGCTTTCTTTATCCTTTCTAAATAATTAAAATTGAATATTCATCCTTACTGCCCTGAATTTCTACTTACATAAAATTACTTAAAGATTTATGTTTATATCGCCTGTAGATAAACCTGGTTAAAACACCGATACCTAAGCCTACAAGACAAGTACTCAGATAAATCACAAACTGGAATACTGAGATGACCCGTGTTTGCCTGCCTACAAAACTTAGTATAACGAACAAAAGAATAATAAATGCCCAATGTAAAATAGCGGTGGGCTGACGGAATTTTTTGGAAATAACAAAACCGGCAATACCAAATCCCGCATAAGTTAACATTACTGTTAATAATTCCATGATAATTTTTCTCCCTTAATTAAAATTATTACTATCCTTTAACCAACAATTTCCTATCAAACCAAAATTGAAATTGTTTAATTAAATATTTATCTGAATTGTTTTACCAACCCTTTCACTTTAAATATTTCTTCTACTTTATCTAAATCCTCAACAGTAAATGCCGATCTCATCCATTTGTTTTTGTAAATGATAAGAAATATTTTATCTCTTTTGTATCTTGAAGAATCTGCAGGATACCATGTCCTAAAATCTCCCGTACCTTGAATTCTCCACTTCCCTCTTAATAAAGACGGTTTGTAAACATTAATTTTTTCGACACTTGTGAATAAAATTTTTTTAGAAGACATAGAAGGGAAATAGTAATTTTTTGGCGTAATATGATTTCTCTCTATTTCCATTAAACTGTCTTGATATAAAATTTCAGTATTATACATTTAACAATACTTATACAGTAAATTATTTTTCTCAAAATTGATTAATAATATTTTTATAAGAATCCTATAAATTAAAATATTAGCCGGCATTTATATTGTTACACTAGCTTGAATACCGACATGAAATCCAGACCACTCTATATTTACTTTCTTCCCTTTGCCATTAACTAAATAAGCATTAGACATATTTTCATATTCCAAGCTGCTCGGAGCACATATTAAATACGATAAAGAAACACCCAAACGAAATTTCCCAAAATTTAAAGAAGGAACTAAACCCGGTTCAAGGCCGAATGAAGAAGAACTGAATTTCAAATCTTGGCTTTGAGTCTCATTACCAATTCTAGTTGAAAGGGAATTATTCATATTTGAAAAAATATAATTTAGCGAAAAATTGATTCCAAGATTAAATTTCTTTGAAAAATGGATTTGATGATCTATAATTACTCCAATGCTTGTCTCTCTAATTGTTTGGTCAGCGCGTATCTCTCCCGAATAATCTTGATAATGAATTCTCCCCCCGGTTGATGTATGCCCAATTAATCCACCAACTGAGGTGGTATGGTTATTAAAATCATGAAAGGGTATTAAAATGCCTATTTGAAAACCAATATATGCAGGATATGAATCAGTAATATTAGCAGGTATATTCGATTCCCTAATACTATTTAATAATTCTTTTTGTAAATTTTTTAGCTCATACATTGAATAGCTATCATAGCTTATTGTTGTAAAGAATGTAACTTTAGATTGACTAAATACAATAGAATTTAACATAAAAAGAAAAATAATAGTACTAAATACATTAAACTTCATAATTAATTCCTTAATTTAATTCAATTTTTTCATAGTAACCGTCTGCAAAATAAAATCCATTAAGATAAAATTTGTTTATTCCGGTTGATTTTATATAACCGCGTTCTTCCCCGGTGGATGGATCAAAAATCTTAAATCCTACACTAAAGAGACCTGTTTGGGGATCTAAACATAAAGGGTTAAAATGATAGTATCCCGAAATTTGTTTTTGTAATTGTAAGTCAGAACTTCTAATAATTTGAATATTATCATTTTGAACTACTATAATTGAGGAATAATCTTTTGTGAAAACCGATTTATAGCTTGAGATGGATCCAATTTTAATTAAACTTCTTCCGTCAAATTTAAAAACATTTTTTAAAAAGACTATATATTTCAGGTCATCAGATATTAAAAAGTTAGAAGACGCATCATAGAAATTAAAAGGGAAAGTAGTAATTAATTTTTTTGAATTCATATCGAAAACAGCCAACGTCATTAAGGATTGATCATCTAAAATTATAGCTGCCATAATATTATTATTACTAATTTTAATTGAATATATAGGGTTAATTCCTCTATACCTTCCGGCGGGCATTAAGTTTATTAAATTTGTGGTTCCCTCTAAAAGAAGTGTTTGATTATTAATTTTGTAAACATTACTATTGCTGCAATAATAAATGTAATCACCGTTTTCACTAATAGCTCTACCTTCATTACCTGTATACATTTTATCCATAACGCGGGTTTGTTTTAAGTTTAAAGTATTTCCATCATAATAGGAAATACTATTAGTATTGTTTGCATACGAATACCAAAATTTAACAATAAGGTTTTTATCAGGTATGTATTTCAATATGTCGGATTCTCCGAAATCAAATGGTGTCCCAATTGGTTTTCCTTTAATTGAACAATCTTTTTCAGCACTGACACCTGTTTTTGAAAACACACTTAAATAGTAAAAAGTTCCCGAACCTAATGGAGGAGAATTGTCTATAAGTGTTGTATCGTTACTTGAAGTAATTGTTATTGAAGTGTCCAGGAATGAAATAACATATTTCCCAAAAGCCGAAGTGAAAGGATACTTATTCCATGTAATCAGCATTTTATCTCCTGGAAGTTTCGATGTTGATACAAAAGTTGGAGCAGTGCCGTCGCAAAAAACATTATCACTTTTAAGTGAAGTTTTAAGCACATAAGTTGTAAGACTATAAGACGTTTGTTCCCCTATATATGAAGTATCTCGAAAACTTGTTTGATCAATATTTAAAATAGTTGCAATAGGTTTCCCGTCTTTGTTTACAACATATTTTTTAAAACATAATTGATTATATCTTTCCCAGTTAATTGACAAAGCTCCGTCTAATATTAAAAAGCTTTTTATCTTGGGAGTATATATAGGTGCATTAAAAATAGTTACAGGATATTGTTTTTTAACATAAAACTCTTCAGCACCAACTCGA
The DNA here is from genome assembly GCA_963710735.1 of uncultured Bacteroidota bacterium. Classification (GTDB taxonomy): domain Bacteria; phylum Bacteroidota; class Ignavibacteria; order Ignavibacteriales; family Ignavibacteriaceae; genus FEN-1297. The sequence goes on from CAVQBN010000010.1 coordinate 102,826, forward strand.
TCGGCTAAACTCCCTGAATTAGTTGATGTAGTTAGAATAATAGTTAATATATAATTTCCGTCAGGATAATAGTCGGTTTGAAATAAAATATGATTTGAATCAGACATAGATAGTGAGATTTTTTTATCATCGAGATAACCTAAAACCGATTTGATAGCATGACCGTTCAGTTGAGTTTGAATTGTAATTTTTACATCGCCTCTTAATTGATTAATTGATGCCGTATCCAATACGGTAAAATTAATATTATTTTGAGGGGTTGTAACGGTTTTAATGTTTGTATCGGTAGGTTCATAGTCGCACCCATAAAAAGTAAGTAAAAGAATAACGAAACAAAGAATTTTAACTGCCATTATATTTCTCCAAATGCAAATTTAAAATCATATCTAGATTAGAAAAAATTCTGAAATTATTGATTATCGTTAGGTAAAAAGATGAAGAATTATATTTAATACTGAAAAGTAGGATAAAAGTGGACCCCTTTCTTTATTGCCCCTAAAAATCTAATTATAAATTAAGTATTGAAGCATTCAAATTCAACATTAGCTTATTTCGCATGAGAAATTCATTTGGCTAATAACATAGATCAAAATTAATTAAAATTTTGATATGCTAAATATATTTATTTATTGTTTTTACTTTTGGATACTCATACTCAACTAAATCCAGTTCTTCTATAATACCGTTAATTGAAAATTTTTCTTCATTAATTTTATCAGATACTTTCTTTGACTCTAATGCATTTTTACCTTCCCCGATATAAATATGAGGAATAAACGCGATATCTAAACGTAATTCTTTAAAAAGAATTCCGGTATATAATTTATCATGCAGCTTAATTATATCGCTGTTCCCTTCATCTGCAACCAAAAATACGTGTGTCGATTCACTAAATGAATCTTTTACAATTGCTGATCCTCGAATTGAAAACTTTATCGGGTTAACATTTTTTACTACTTTTTCAATATGGTTGTTTATGGATTTTAGATCAAAATTAAAAACCGGAAAAACTATTGTAAAATGAGGTTCAACAACATGATAAAATGCTTTATCATGTTTCTCTCTAATTGATTGAATCCATTTATAATCTTTGCTGGATATCTTAGTAAAGGCCAATACTAAAAGTGATTTATTATTTATTTTTCATGAAACTCTTCCTTAAAAGTTAATAAGGAATTATTCTTTTAGTTCTTTTTGCATATTCAGAGTATTCGGGATATTTTTCAATTATAAGCTTCTCCTCCGAATAAATGCGGATTGCAGCTCCAAGGCAACAAACAATTACAAGAAATATATTTAACATTAAAGGGTGTGAAATTACAGAAGCCAAAATAAAATAAATAACCGAAGCATAAATTGGATGACGAATAAATTTATACGGCCCGGTTGTTACAAGTCCGCCTTCAGTAGGATTTGCAGCCGCATGAAAGCTTCTCATGCCGAACGTAATCCGTGCCCATATCATAAGCATTGCAGCTAAAATCTGTATTGCAATTAAGATACTCCCTTCTGCGAAAAATGATTTTCGAAGAATAAGTACAACAAGCGCGGCAGCTAATATTATATATCCTGATATTGACAATGTTCTTAGTTTCAAACTAAAATTCCTATTTTATATAATATAAACAAATTAAATATTTTGATTTATTAATTCATCACCTGTTCCGGCTTCATCATTCCCAATCTCACCTTCTGAAGAATTAAATTTATTATGCCAAACAAGTAATCCTGCAATGAACAGTATAGTTATTATGGTAACAATTAAACTTCCTTCTATACCAAAGCTGCCGCCTGTTAAAAGCGACGGCCCTTTTAAAGTAAATAATTTCCAATTGTTTGCTAAATTTTGTCCGCTTACTGCTAATCCGAAAACCGGGCCTAAAAGAAAATTCCAAATAAAGTGAATTGAAATGGGCATCCACAAATTTTTTGTTGTATAATACG
>CAVQBN010000011.1:0-96504 GCA_963710735.1 uncultured Bacteroidota bacterium
TTAGGCAGTTACCATAAATAGAAAGGGGCTTAATATGAATTATAAATTTCAAAATCTAAAAATATTCAGAATAGCTTTTTATTTTCTTTTAGTAATTTTCTATTCTTGTGAACAATTAAATACACCTTCAGAAGAACTTATTAGTGCGCCTTCTCGAATTCTGCCTGCTGCAGAGATTATGCAGGTTCAAGGAATTAATTCAATTCATTTTATAAAATATGACTCTGTAATAGTGAATGGTAATTCTTATGATCATTTTGTCCCGAGCGTTGAATTTGACATTGAATCTGATAGAATAAAAATGAATCAGTATTATTTGGGAACACCTGATTGGAATATAACGGTATATGATTTTAAAAAAGATTCTGTTTGGCATTATTATAGCGGACAATTAACATTTTCTCAAATTCCTGATTTGAGATTCACAATAGATAGTTACGTACAATCCAATCTAGGAAGTTCTCTCAAAGGTCCAATAAATTTTTTAAGAACAGAATATGTCGGTGATAAGTTATGCAATGTGTTCTCAGATTCTACTGGATATACCGAATGGGTTTGGATACAATATCGCCTTCCTATTCAATATAGAGTAGAATCTAACAATGATGTTCATCAGATTGGAGTTGTTCAAAAGAGAAATATCGAAATCAATCTTGAATTTTCAGATGTGTTGTTTGAACCACCAAATAATTAAAAAACTGCCTAACCAGCGCATCAACCCGACCGCATACTCGCACTCGGCATTTTTAAGATTTTCGGGTTGGTCGTTCCGTATCGGCAGTCTTGTGTAAACGTTATCTTACAAAATTAATAAACTTGCCTCCGGTGCGTGTTGAGGAAGTTACGCACCTCCGGCTTAATCATTGGCATTTCGCTTTTAACTTAGCCGTTTGTTATGGGCGGCGGGTTATGCGCAAAATAAAAATGGAGGTTATTATGAAAATGATTCATATTACTTGTATGATATTATTTTCTATTATCTTCTATTCTTGTTCAGAAAATAATATTACGGGAAGTTCACTTGAAAGTGGATTGAATTTTTACTTGTTAAAAGATACCCAAATTACAGCTAATCAAATTTATAACTCAAATATTTATGATCTAAAATTATCTGAAAAGCCATTTCTCACCCATAAAGATTTAGCTTATTATAAATGGAGTGAACATTCTTTTGAGATTGATTCCAGCAAAGCTAAAATAATACAGAAAATATGTGGAAATAATACTTCGGTTTTTGGAATACCATTCGTTGTAACAGTAGACCAAGAGAGAATATACTTAGGAGCTTTTTGGTTTTTATTATCTTCCATTGCACCAGAAGTTCCTTACATTGATGCACCAGTTAATATCGAAAACAACTCATATATTATGGTAATAAATAAATCTTTGGATAGTACAAAAACGGATGCCAGAAATGATCAAAGAATATACAATACATTAAAGAAGTATGGGCTATTATTAGATTAAAAAATTGCGCATAACCAAGCGTTTCTACCCGATCGCGATTTCGCGTTCGGCATTACAAAAGTTTTCGGCAGTGTTATCCCGTTTCAGCAAATTTGTTTGAAGTTATCGGACCTTGCATTCACTTTTTAGATTATCGGCAGTTCAATTCTAATCGGCGCACTTGTTTTGGGCGGCCGCATAGCGGTAAACTGGGTAAAACGCGCCGCGTTATGTGCATAAGTAAATTTAAAGAAGTTCTTATGAATACAAATAAAAATTCCTATATCTGCAGTTTTTAATTAAAGAAAAGTTTCTTTTGCAACTGTATTTATTTATCTTCTTAACAAAGAATCAAAAAAAAATACAATACATTAACAATCAATCTAACCTGTATTTTAATTATAAATAGCGGATCTCAGAATTTATTTAGAAGACCAAATTGATAAAAAATAATATTTTACCAAAAAGCAAATTCTGGAAATATATACCATTTAGAAGATATCTAATATTTGTCTCGGCCATATTCTTCTTATTTTCAGGGATTGGATTTATTATCGATCTGATTTCAGGAGGTTCATATTCAGAACTGCTGCTTTTTATAAGTGTATTTTATTCGGGGATTGTTGCAGTATTCTACGTTTATAGTTTTACAAGAAATCTTAAATTTCTTCCTTTTACTATCCTATTTCAGTTTGTGGTTGGAAATAACATTTGGAATACGACTAACCAATTACTGCTTACCGAATTTCCCCAAAGAGCATTTTTTGATGCCATCGGAATTTCAGTTACAATGGTTCTGGGATATATACTGCTTATTATATTTATAAATAAGGAGGGAATAAAAAATTTACGGCTTCAGGCTGAAATGAACCTTGCGCAGGAGCTTCATTCGAACCTTGTTCCGAAAATTGAAATTGTTAATAACCATTTTGAAATATTTGGAATATCTAATCCTACTGATGAAGTCGGCGGCGATTTAATTGACTTTTTCGAAAATGAGACTGCACATACTTGCTATATTGCAGATGTATCGGGTCATGGAGTTGCGGCAGGTTCGATGATGGGGATGTTTAAGAGCACGATTCGAGTTCTATTAAGCAAAGATGAACCGCTTTGTTCAATTTTAACTGAAACCAGCAAGACGATTTATAATCTAAAAAAGAAAAACATGTTTCTTACGTGTGCATTTTTAAAATTTAATTCAAATTATACTGTAGAATATTCAACAGCAGGTCATCTTCCGATTTTAAAACTTGCAAATGATTCAAACAATTTTGATGAATTAATAATAAAGCACCTTCCAATTGCGGCGACAAAAGATTTTAATTACACAACCAACAGCACGGTATGCAGCAAGAATGATTTATTTATATTACTGACTGATGGAATTACAGAGACGTCAAACAAAAAAGATGAACACTTTGGAATGGAAAAAGTAAAACAGATTGTTCTTAACAACAGACATGATGAATTGTCCCATATTTATGAAAAAATAAATAATAAGTTAGCTTCATATGGTAAACAAAAAGATGATCAGACAATTTTATTAGTCAGATGTTTATAATTTTCATAAGTATTATTTTTAAACTAAAGTTATAAATTGAGTTTTGACATATTGACGAAGAGAATATCTAAAATATTGTATATACTAATCTTGAGATTCTTCTTGCAATACGGGATAGGTTACTTCGTTCAGAATGTCTATTAATATAAAAATGCACATAACCATGGGTTTCTACCCGACCGCGCCATCGCGTTCGGCATTTCAAAAGTCTTCGGCGATATTGCTACGTTTCGGCGAAGTTGTTCAAAGTTATCGGACATAGCAATCACTTTTCAGATTATTGGCAGATCAGTTCTAATTGGCTCTGCTGTTTTGGGCGGCCGCATAGCGATAAACTGGGTAAAACGCGCCGCGTTAGGTATAATATCAGTATGGATAAAGAGGCTACTGATTATGATAAAGGATCAATAATTTGAATACCATATCATTGATCAAATCTAAGTTAATTGCTCCTTGCGGAATGAACTGCGCAGTTTGTATGGGTCGTCTTCTTCGAGATAAAAATAAATGTCCCGGATGCCGTGAGAATAATATTAACAAATCAAGGAATTGTGTTAAATGTGTAATTGTAAATTGTGGTAATCTAAAGAAGATTGGTTCTAAGTATTGCTCTGAAGAATGTAATTATTTCCCATGCAAGAGACTAATTGATTTGGATAAAAGATATCGTACGAAATATAACATGAGTATGCTAGAGAATTTGAAAAATATAAAAGAATTAGGAATTAGAAGATTCGTTAAAAATGAAAAAGATAGATGGTCATGTCGTGAGTGCGGTGGAATAATATGTGTCCACAGAGGATATTGCATCGAATGCGGGCAGAGAAAAGCAATTCAACATATCTATTAAACAGATTTGGATGTTTATAATTTCAGTGACTCAGAATCGAAGTGATAAGCTAATTCAGTTATTTCTAATCAAATCGTATATATGTAGAAGCAAAAAATTAGTTATCTCCTAATTGCAATTATGGATCGATTGATATCGAAATAATATTATTTAATCCTAATTTAATCCTAATAATTATGCCTAACCATGCGTTTGTACCCGACCGCCTTTTCGGTACGGCTAATTTTGGATTTACAAGTTTTACAAAATCGTTTGGCATTTTATATAACAGTAACTTTCTAAGAAACTAAATTAAAAATTAGCGGCAGAGAAGTGCTAACAAATCCGTTCGTTCTGGGCGGCCGCATAGCGGTAAACTGGGTAAAACGCGCCGCGTTATATACGTCAATGAAAAGCAAGAATATTAAAAACAAAGAATGATTTATTCAGATTTTACTAAGCCATTTAATATTATTTTATAAAGAGTATCATCATTACTTACCATGCAATCAATTGACGCTTGGATAAATTTATTATCACCATTTTCTATTTTAAGAGCATCTTCATAATTAATATACTCGTAGCCGTTATATGTAGTAATCATATCGAAGAAAAGACGAATAACTCGGCCATTTAATTCATAAAATGGATGTAACGCAATTAACTCACACATATAATACGCAATTTTCTTAGCAAATAGATTTTTAGGTTTATTAGAATAGTCTTTTAAATAATTATCATGTCCAAGCTTATTGAATATTGCTTTTGATGTTTGAGTAAGAAAACGAACCTGGCAAAATGTTGAATATCCTTTGGAAATATTACTCTCTCTATATTTGCCAGCAAAATTATAAAGTTTATCAAATGTTTTTTTGTGAAGTCCTCTCAAATAAACTTCATCGAAGATTGTCTCTTCTGCTAAATGAGTATGAAAATATTTGTATCCTTTTAGTAAAAGCTCGCGCTCCTTTTCTTCTAAAATATTAAGGTCATGAATATCGAGTTTATTAATAGGTATATTAGTATTTTCGTAATAAATATAACTTTTATCAAATGATATATTTAGACATTAATTTTTAACTTTGCTCTTATTACGATTGGAGGAGGGTTTTCTCTTTGGGATTTTGTGACCTTCAATTCGAGATGAGATTTCAACAGTTTTTAAAGCTTTACGTATAGAAAATTTGGGCTTATTCATAACTTGACTCAATTTTTGAAATAATATAATAAAAATATAGTACATAATAAATCAGTGAAAACGTGTATAACAATGCGTTTATACCCGACCGCAACATCGCACTCGGCATTTTAATGGTCTTTGGCAAATCTGCTCCGTTTTGGCGAACTTGTTCAAAGTTATCGGACATAGTAATCACTTCTCAGATTATTGGCAGATCAATTTTAATTGGCGCTGTTGTTTTGGGCGGCCGCATAGCGGTAAACTGGGTAAAACGCGCCGCGTTATATGGCTTGGAAGAAAAAAAGAGCATTGGAATAAAACTATTTAAAGACTATATTTAGTTCGCTAAATAAGAGGATATTATGAAATTAAGTGAATCGGTAAAATCAATAAGCTATTTGAAAGCAAATGCGGCTCAATTAGTCGAGGATGCTAATAAAAACAGAAAGACTTATGTCATTACTCAAAACGGAGAAGCGAAAGTTGTTGTGCAAGATATAAAAGCTTACGAAGATACCCAGGAGACACTTGCCCTACTTAAAATTCTTTCTATGAGTAGCGGAAACAAAGAGAGTGGGAAAGCTAAAGGAATAAAAGAAACATTTGCTGAAATAAGAAAAGAATTGGGGATAAATAAAAAATAATGAGCTACAAATTATTAGTAGACCCTTTAGCTAAAGCAGATATAATAGAAATATATAATTATGTGGCTGAAAATGATTCAGCAGAAAATGCAAATAAATTATTATCTAACTTAGAAAAGACATACCATAAGTTAGAAAAATTGCCAACCAGAGGTAACATACCGCCTGAATTAAGAAATACCGGAATAAGAAGATACCGGGAAATTCACTACAAACCCTATCGGATAATTTACGAGATAACTGATAATATCGTATATGTGCATTGCATATTAGATGGTAGAAGAAACATGCAAGAGTTACTTTCCAAAAGATTATTAAGATAAGTAACCACCTAACCATGCGTTTGTACCCGACCGCGCCATCGCGTTCGGCATTTCAAAAGTCTTCGGCAATATTGCTACGTTTCGGCGAAGTTGTTCAAAGTTATCGGACATAGCAATCACTTTTCAGATTATTGGCAGTTCAATTCTAATTGGCGCTGCTGTTTTGGGCGGCCGCATAGCGGTAAACTGGGTAAAACGCACCGCGTTAGCTGGTTAAAATAGAAATAGCTTGCAATTTAAATAGTGGTATCATAAATTGATACTGTGAATAAATTAAATTCAAAACATAAAAAGATTTTAGAGGATATATTCAAAGAACCAATAAAATCAGACATCCTTTGGAAGGATATCGAAAATATATTGGCTGCATTGGGAGCGGAAATAAGTGAGGGAAGTGGATCGAGGATTAGGATATATTTAAATGGAGTAAGGGCGGTATTCCACAGGCCGCATCCAAAGAAACAAACAGACAAAGGCGCTCTAAAATCAATGAGAAGGTTTTTAGTTGAAGCAGGAGTAAAAAATGTTAAAATATAAAGGGTATAGTGGGAATGTTGAATATGATGATGAGGCTCAGATATTCCATGGTGAAGTTTTGGACACAAAAGATGTAATCACATTTCAAGGGAAAAGTGTATCGGAAATAGAGAAGTCATTTAGAGAATCAATAGATGATTATCTTGAATTTTGTAAAGAAAGAGGAGAAGAACCAGATAAACCATTCTCAGGGAAATTTGTGCTAAGAATTCCATCGGAATTACACCATAAAATATATCTAACCGCGAGAAGAAAAGGCAAAAGTATAAATAACTGGATAATAGATCGGTTAAAAGAAACCATCTAACCATGCGTTTGTACCCGACCGCGAATTCGCGTTCGGTATTTCAAAAATCTTCAGCAGAGTTGTCCCGTTTCGGCAAACTTGTTTAAAGTGACCGGACCTTGCAATCACTTTTCAAATTATCGGCAGATCAATTCTAACCGGCGTACTTGTTTGGGGCGGCCGCATAGCGGTAAACTGGGTAAAACGCGCTGTGTTATGCTGCCAACCTAATATGTATTAGGCACTTGAATTTATGTCATTGCTTTTCTATAATTGAGCAAAGTTTTAGGAGGATTAAATGGATTCGAAGAATATTATTCAAAATGCACTGAACTTAACTCCCGCTGAAAGACTACTTATAATAGAAGCACTTTCCAATAGTCTAAATGAACCCGACAAAGAAATTGATAAATATTGGAAAGAAGAGGTTGAAAAAAGATATGAGGCCTTTATTAAAGGCAAACACAAAAGTATACCTTATGATGAGATTCTAAAGAAATGAACGTAGAATTTTATGAACCAGCGTTTATAGAATATCGCGAGGCAATAGATTTTTATAACTTACAGAGCGATAGACTTGGCGACAAATTTATAATTGAAATAGATAAAACTTTAACGATAATAAAAAATTACCCAGACAGTTTTCCCAAGTATACAAGCCAACCAGAAAAGCCGTAATAAATGTTTTTCCCTATAACATAGTTTACACAATACATAATAATTTTATTGAAATACTTTCCATTGCACACCAACATAGAAAACCAGACTATTGGGTGGACAGATAATAATAAAGGGCAGTAAACATCTTTAATAAGTAAAAATTCAATAGGTAATAAAATACCCTGACAAAAATAATTTGTAAAAAAAATGTTTTTAAAGAATTAGTATTTAAAGAGCTTTTAAGCAGTGTTTAAGAGGTGGGTAAAGGGAGCTAAACAGCTAAGTGAAAGATGACATCTTAAGGAAAAGATGTCATCTTTGAAATTAGGGTGCTTTAAGAAAAAATAATTTTAATCGAACATTAGAGTTTAGAAAAAGAAATCTCTTACTTCAACTTCCATCGCTTCCGGATCATATGTGTGGAGGAAATTGATAAATTCTTTGGCAAAGACTTTATCTTTGTTTTCTTTTTTGAACTTCTCTACTAATTCTTCAAGCTCCTGATGATCCAGAGAACTATTGACGTAATGTTTTTCTTCATGATCATCAAAGAACCTGTATATTACGCATGTTTTTTCCATTTAAGATCCCCGTATTTATTAAATTAAAATTGTGTCTGCATAAAGTATATCGGAATATAATTCATTTTTAATTGATTCGGCATTTTTTCTAGCCTTTGCACTTGCGTCCAGAATATATCTTCTTGCAGTAAATACTTTTTTCTGATCTTCATTTGCCTCATTAAGCAGTAAAAACCCTATATAAATATAAGCATACATCTCAACTAAATCTTTTGATGCAACATCCTGAAGATTCACATCTTTCTTTTCCTTAATATACTTCAGGCAGTCGTTAAACATCTCACGGATTTCTTTTAGAACATCTAAAAGCTTAATCAAGCTTCCTTTATATTCTTTCTTCTCCCACGCATCAAAATAATCCGATAAAACATTATTGATTACACCGCCGGCTGCGGCAACTATCTGCATCTGGGAAGTACCTTCATAAATATTTGTTATTCGTGCATCCCTTGCCAGTCTTTCTACATTGAATTCTTTCATGTAGCCGGTTCCGCCATGGATCTGCAGCGCATCATAACTGATTTTATTGGCAGATTCGCTTAACAAATATTTTGTTAAAGGCGTTAACAAGGTTACCGCTTTGTTAGTTTCTTTCAGCTTTTCATTTTCTTCAGTAAAAGGTTTCTTTGTCGCTTTTAATTTTTCAACCAGGTCATCATATTTTTCTTTTTTATCAAGCCATGTGCATGTTGAATAAAACAGAGACCTATTGGCTTCCAGAGTTACCCGCATATCAATCAGCATATTTGAAATAACCGGTAAATTATAAATCGGCTTGCCAAACTGTTCCCTTGCCTTTGCATACTTCAAAGCTTCTTCATACGCCTGCTGGGATATGCCGAGAGATTGAGCACCGATTCCGACTCTTGCCCTATTCATTAAATAAATAACATACTTTAATAAACCAAATCTCCTTGTTCCGATTAACTGCGCTGGTGTATCGTTGAATTGCAGCTCGCAAGTCGGCGAACCATGTATGCCAAGCTTATGTTCTATTCTACGGACTTTTATAGTTTCATCGCCGTAGCAGGCAAACATGCTTAAACCGCGCGCATCTTTTGTGCCGGGCTCTGTTCTGGCAAGGACAAGCAGCACTTCACCGTTCCCGTTGGTAATAAATCTTTTTACACCGCGCAGAAACCACTGTCCTTTTTCATCCTGATGTGCATTTAATTTAACCGCCTGTAAATCGGAGCCGGCATCGGGTTCTGTAAGAGCCATAGCGCCGGTATATTTTCCTGAAGAAAATCCTGGAAGAAATTCTTCTTTTTGATTATCATTCGCAAATTGAGCAATTGTTTTACCAATATCCTGGAGACCGAAAAGATTCATCAAAGAAGCATCGGCTCTTGAAATAATTTCTACTGCCATCATATAAATTGTCGTGGGGAAATTAAGTCCGCCGTATTCGCGCGGTAAAATCATACCCATCATTTCAGCTTTGGAAAGCATATCCAAAGCTTCCCTTGTGCCTTTTGCATAATAAACTTTTCCGTCTTTGAAAACTGCACCTTCCTCATCAATGCCCGGAGATCTTGGAGCTATATAATTCGCAGCAATATCACCGATAACTTCAAGCACCCTTTTATAATTTTCAATTGCGTCTTCATAATTAACCGGGGCAAAATTAAATTTTTCAGCTTGAGCGTAGTTATCTTCCGTAAGTTCTACAACCCGTTTAAGGTCTAAACGATTGAACTGGTAAAGTATATCCGGGTTATCTAAAAAATAATTTGCCATAATTTTATCTCAGCTTCTGCTTAAAAACATTGATGAACATTGGAAGTATCTGTCTTGCATCACCGACAATTCCGTAATGAGCAATACTAAAAATAGGAGCATCAGGATCGGTGTTAATTGCAATTATTTTATTTGATTCGGACATTCCTGCTCTATGTTGAATTGCGCCGGATATACCGCAGGCAATATATAATTTTGGCCTTACTGTAACTCCTGTCTGCCCGACTTGATGGTCATGCGAAATAAATCCTGCATCAACCGCTGCACGCGAACCGGCAACTTCGCCGCCAAGAACGTTTGCTAGTTCATGAATCAAATTAAAGTTTTCCTTTGTTCCCAATCCGTAACCACCCGATACAATAATAGGTGCAGCTTTAAGGTTTACTTTATTTTCCTGTCTGTGCTGTTCAATTATTTTAATAATATCATCTAATCCATCTGGTTGATAATCTATTTTTATAACTTTTCCTTTAGCAGGCTTATCAAGAGGTTCAAGACGCATTACTCCTTCTCTTACAGTAGCCATCTGCGTTGGATTGTCGGGGGTAATAATTGTAGCAATAATATTTCCGCCGAATGCTGGCCTTATTTGAAGAAGCAAGTCTTCATAATCTTTTTTAAGATATTTAACATTTGAAATTTGAAGGTCGGTACAGTCAGCAGTTAAACCACTCTTTGTATATGAAGCTACACGTGGTGCAAGATCTCTTCCGATAATTGTTGCGCCAAAAAGAACAATACGCGGAGTATGTTTTTCTACAAGTTCATTTAAGATACGGCTGTACGGCATTGTTCTGTAATGCTCAAGTTCAGGATGGTCCGCTGCAAGAACTTCTTCCGCTCCGTACTTAAAAGTTTCTTCAATAATATTAGTTACATTATAACCGATTACAACGGCTTTTAATTTTCCTTTAAGAATTTCTGCAAGCTTTCTGCCTTTGGATAAAAGCTCAAAGCTTACATCGGCAGGTTTGCCGTTTCTTTGTTCAATGAAAACCCAAACGTCTTTATTCATAGTCCCCATAATTTATCCCAGGATATGATCTTCCATTAATTTATCAATTAAAATACCGATGCCGGCTTTAGAAGGTTCTATCATTTCATGATTTCCGCCTGCTAAAACTACCGATTCTATTTTATGAACTTTTGTCGGTGAACCGTGCACGCCGCATCTTTTCTCATCAAGTTTTAAATCATCCATTGTAAGCGTCTGAATATATAACTGCTTCGAAACATATTCATCTTTAAGCTGATCAATATAAAGCAGAGAATTGCCTTCCGTTAACTTTTCTAATTCAATTAATGTTTTAGCATTTTTATAAGCCATTACTCTTTTTGCTTTATAGGGACGAGGGAATGATGCATCTTTCAAAACTGTAATCAAAACCGGAAGTTTTGATTCTAGAATTTCGTATCCGCCTTCAATCTTTCTTTTAACTTTTACGCTTGATTCACTTACTTCAAGTATTTCTTCAGCGTATGTAATTTGAGGTATGTTTAACTTTTCTGCCGTCTGCGGGCCGACCTGAGCAGTATCCCCGTCAATAGCTTGTCTGCCTGCAAAAACGAAATCATATTTACCTAATTTTTTAATAGCCTCAGAAAGCACATAGGAAGTTGCAAGTGTATCTGCACCGGCAAATTTTCTATCGCTGATTAACACAGCTTCATCGGCGCCCATATAAAGACATTCTCTAAGGATATCGGAAGCACGCGGCGGCCCCATTGTAATTACGGTTACTTTACCACCGACTTTATCTTTAATTTGCAAAGCAAGCTCAAGTGAGACTCGATCTTCATGATTAAAAATAGCCGGCAGTTTCGCCCTGTTTACGGTACCGTCTTCTTTCATTACCTGCCCCGAAATGTTGGCAGTATCCGGTACCTGTTTTACCATTACAATACTATGTAAGTCCATAAGTTCCCACAATTTTGACTCGACAAAATTACAAAAATTCTTTGTGCATTAACAACCTTTTTAGGTAAAAAATATTTTTACCGCCTCTTTAATTCTCAGTTGAAAAGTAACTATATAAATTTCAATCTCTTAGCTTCACTATAAATTTTAGTTAAATTCAATTTCTATTAAGTTAAAAAACCATAAATAAATATCCATTCCTTATCAAACAAACTATTATCCTTTGACATTAATTATTTTTTTCATATTTTTGTTATGAGCATATGCTCATAATTAATTATTTATGGCAAGACCAAAGAAACATAGAAGCATAAACTGCGACCCGACGTCTTATTACTTTAAGCCGGCAGGCGTGCCTATCGGCCATCTGGACGAAGTAGTTCTTGAGGACGATGAACTTGAAGCCTTAAGGTTAGGTGACTTAAATAGTCTCTCTCAGGAAGAAGCTGCGGAAAAGATGAAAATTTCCAGGGCAACTTTCGGAAGGATTATAAATTCTGCTCATGTTAAGGTTGCAGATTCTATTATCAACGGTAAAGCCATTAAGATTTCAGTGGAATTAAACAACGAAGAAAAGGCTTCCTTTTTTTCATGCGGCAAGTGCGGACTGAAATTAAAAATGAGACACAGAAAACAGTTTTCAACTTGTCCTAAATGCAGTAACTAAAAAAAATAGGTGGAAATATGAAAATAGCAGTAGCAACAAACGACCAGGTCAGAGTAACCGGTCATCTCGGAAGATGCAGATCATTCCTTGTTTATGAAACAAATGACTCTGAAATATTAAAAAGAGAATTACGCGAAAATACTTTTACGCATCATATGACGCATCCAGGAGAAGAGCACGGACACCATCATCACGGCGAAGGCGAAGCGCATAGCCATCAAGGTTTAGTTGACGGCTTAAATGATTGCAGCCATGTAATTTTTCAAAGCGGCGGCTGGAGGGTTGTTGAAGATCTTAAAAATAACAATATAACCCCGGTTTTAACTGATGAAAATTTAGCCGATGAAGCGGTGTTAAAGTTCTTAAAAGGAGAGCTTGTAACAAAAGAAGATAACTCATGCAATCATCATTAAGAAATCTTTAAGTTACAATTCAGTTTATTTGCGGATATTTCCTACTCCTGAACTTATTCTTTTACCCATGCAATTGACGTTGGCGTAAGTTCAGGATAATTTTATTTTAGTATGTAAAATTTTAATTCCTAATTTTGATGAATCTCTTAATAATATATAAGAATATATATGACTGATATGCTGATTGATGTAATAAAAGAAAGTCTTCAAGTAACTTTGCTTGTTCTCTTGATGATGAGCCTGGTAGATATAATAAATGTGTGGACACGCGGTAAACTTGCTTCAATTCTGCATACATCCTCAAATTGGAAACAATATATTGTTACTTCTGTAATCGGTTCGGCACCGGGATGCGTCGGAGCTTTTGCCGGCGTAAGTCTGTATATGCACGGAATGATCAGCTTCGGAGCTATAACAGGCGGAATGCTTGCGACTTCCGGCGATGAAGCTTTTGTTATGCTGGCAATGTTTCCTAAAACAGCAATTCTTTTATTTGCTATACTTGCTGTAATCGGTATTTTTTCCGGAAAGCTTATTGATTTAATTGTTAGAAAATTTAACATCCAAACTTGTGTAGATTGTGAAGTTCCCCAATACCATTCACATCATGAGGGATATAAACATTATTTAAAAGAACACGTTTGGAACCATATTATAAAACATCATCTTTGGAGAATATTTTTGTGGACATTCGGTGCACTTCTTCTATTAAGTTTCGGATTCTCACATTATGATTTGCATAAAATCGCCTCTCACTATACATTATTAATCCTCATAGCAAGTGCATTAATCGGACTTATACCAGAATCAGGGCCGCACTTAATTTTTGTTACAATGTTCGCACAAGGATTAATTCCCTTTTCAATTTTACTCACAAGTTCCATGGTGCAGGACGGCCACGGCCTTCTGCCGATGCTTTCATATTCACTTAAAGACTCCATCAAAATAAAAATTTTTAACTTTATTATAGGACTAAGTATCGGACTTACATTATATTTGATAGGTTTATAAATATTTTTCTTTTAATAGGGTTCAGACATATTTATGAGACTTATCTTTTACAGTTTATTACTTTGTTCGTTATTCTCTTCTTTATTATTTTCACAAAACAGCATAATATTTGGCACCGTCAGAGATAGTGAAACCGGTCTATTTTTGCCTTTAGTTAATGTTAAAATTATTCCTTTAAATATTAACACAATAACCGATGAAGAAGGAAATTTTAAATTTGAAAATGTACAGAAAGGCCGCTGCAAAATTATTTTTACCCATGTTGGGTACAAATCATTTGAAATTATAGTTGCGGCGAATCCCGATTCGGTGAGACCAATTGAAATTAACTTAATTCCCTCTCCGATTAACCTCGGCGAAGTTATAGTATACAGCACAAAAACCATTTCTCTGTTAAATGATATACCGGTGCCTGCTGAAGTTGTTACCTATAATAAAATTAAAAGAAGCAACCCTGTTTCAGTACCGGATGTTTTAAAAAATGAGCCCGGGCTTGCACTTGGAAGAGATGGTATTTGGGGGACCCAAATTTCCATACGCGGGTTAAGCAAATCCAGTATTGTTACCATGGTTGATGGCAATAGGCTGGAGACAGCTACTGATGTAGCAGCAGAACTATCTTTAATCGATGTAAACGATATAGATAGAATTGAAATTATTAAAGGCGGATCTTCATCACTTTACGGCACAGGCGCGTTGGGCGGGATTATAAACATAATTACTAAATCCGGTTCATTTAATGATAATTTTATTATCAAAGGGAATGCGGGAAGCAGTTATTCTACTGTAAATAGTGAAGGTATGGGAAATCTTTCGCTTGAAGCAGATGCACCGGATTGGTATACAAGATTAAGTACTACTTTAAGAAAAGCTGATAATACAAAAACTCCAAGAGGATTTTTAAACAACAGCCAGTATTCTGATAATAATATTTCTTTTTCTGCAGGAGTTCGTCCTTTTAAAAACCATGAAATATTTCTAAAATACCAGAATTATTTTGCAAAAAATGTCGGGATTCCCGGGGGTAATTTACTTTTTCCTGCAAATGCACTTGTTACCTACCCTGTTGAACAAAGACAAATGTTTAGCGCAGAATATTCAATTAAAAATATTACACGCGCACTTACAAGTTTATCAGCTAAATATTTTTACCAGGATATTTACAGAGATGTAAAAAATATTCCTTATATGACTAAGTACATTACCACTCCATCCGGACAGCCGGATAAAAAAATGATTGTGCAGGAAATTACTCCTCATGCTCAGCACTATACAAATGGAGTGCAGATTGAATCAAACTGGATTTTAAATGATAATAATTACCTTGTCTTAGGTTTCGATGGCTGGCAAAGAAATTTGGACAGCAGAAGAGAACGACATATTCTTATTCAAAATATTGATAAGAACACACAGGATATTATCAGTACAGTAAACCAGGTTATTGGTGAAAGGCCAATACCGGAATCAAAATTCCAAAGCCTTGGATTATATGCGCAGGACGAATGGAATTTAGTTGCTAATAAACTAAAATTAATTCTCGGCGGAAGGTTAGATAAAATTACTATTACAAATAAACAATTATTCAATCCCGTTTATATTATTGTAAACGGCGTAACCAATAATAATCCGCCTAATAGTTTACAATGGAATGCGGCAAATATTAATAATTATTCGTGGAGTACAAATGTTGGATTATCTTATGCGTTAGAGAAGGGAATGCATTTAAACTTATCGTTAGCACACTCTTTTAGATCGCCTTCACTTGAAGAAAGATATCAGTTTATTGATCTTGGAAATGTTGTTGAACTCGGTAATCCGAATTTAAATCCGGAAAAGGGATATTTTGTAGACGGCGGTATAAAATTATGGAATGATAATCTTTCCGGAACATTTGATATGTTTTACAATTATATTGCCGGTCTTGTTGTGCAAAAAAACGGAACATACGACGGACGGGCAGCTTTGATAAATTCTAATGTAGGCAAAGCAATTTTATACGGGTTCGACGGCTCCTTAGAATACAATATCTTTGGTAATTTCGTATTTTATACCAGGGTCTCTTTTGTTAGAGGAAGAAATGTTGAAGAAAATTTAGATCTCCCGCAAATTCCGCCTTTGAATGGATCACTTGGAATTAAAACTTCGCTGACTGAATATTTAAACATTGATTTTTCAGCATCTGCTTTCGCTTCACAAAATAAAGTTGCACCGGGAGAAATTTTCACTCCAGGTTATGTTTATTTTGATCTTTATTTATCATCTAAAGAATTCAATATAAAAGGCATTACTTATCAATTATTCGGCGGTGTGGAAAATTTGACTAACAAAGCTTACAGAAATCATCTTGCAACTAACCGCGGCAGTGTAACGGTAGAACCGGGTAGAAATATTTTTATTAAAGCATCGATTGGATTTTGATCGGATAGTGGAAAAAGGGAAATTATGAACTGGTTTTTACTTGCAATTATATCTGCTGTATTTTCAGCTGCTGCTGCTTTATTCCAGAAAAAGATTTTATTCAGTATTGAGGCACTCGATTTTTCTCTGCTTCTATCATTTTTTAATGTTGTTTTATCAATACCTTTTTTATTGAACGTAAATTATGCTGCCCTTTCTTCCGCAAACTTATTGGTACTTTATTTTAAATCGATCTTAGGAGCCTTAGCCTTCTTGTGCGTCATGCTCTCAATAAAAAACCTGGAAATAAGCAAAGCCCTTCCTCTTTTAGCATTAACACCTGGTCTTGTAGCAATTTTTGCGTTTGTTTTTATAAATGACTCACTCTCAGTAATACAAGTTTGTGCAATATTGCTTTTACTATCCGGCACATATATCCTGGAAGCCCGTTCAGGTCAAAAATTATTAGATCCTTTTAAAGTTTTCATTAAATCGAAGAACCATCACTATGTTGTATTTGCTCTTCTTCTCTTCACAACTACTTCAATAATTGACAGGCTTTTGCTTAACCGGTATCAATTACCGCCTAATGCTTTTTTGGGATTTCAGCATATTTTTTTCGCAATAAACTTTTTAATCATTTACATAATTTTTAAAAAAAACGTTGCAAGATTATTCAAATTGAATTCAAACTCTATTTGGCTCCTAATCATTCTGGTATCTGTATTAACTGTAGTTTATAGGTACACTGAAATCCTCGCTGTAAAAATTGCGCCGGTCGCAATGGTTCTTTCAGTTAAAAGGATTTCTGTTTTCTTTGCAGTTTTAATCGGTGGGAAAATATTTAAAGAGAAAAATTTATTAATAAAAACTCTTGCCACGGTATTAATCATTATAGGAATAATTTTAATAACACGTTAAAAGGTAAACTTGAATCTATATTTTTATTTGAGTATCTAATCATTTATAAATTTGAAGTAATTAAATAATATTGTGAGGTCTTTAATGTCAACTAGAAAAGCATATATAAAACAATTAAAGGGAATAACGTTCGTCGGAAAAACAGATTCTAATCACTGGATAACAATGGATGGCCCTGAAGACTTTGGAGGAAGCGATGCAGGAATTCGCCCAAAAGAATTAATACTTCTCGGGTTAGGCGGATGCACCGGAAGTGATGTGATTTCAATTCTGACTAAAAAGAGAGTTAAGCTTGATGATTTTGAAATAAACATTGAAACTGAAGTTTCCGAACAGCATCCGCAAGTATTTACAAAGCTTCATCTTGAATATGTCTTTTACGGTAAAGATATAATTGCCAAAGATGTTGAAAGAGCTATAGAGCTATCACAGACAAAATATTGCGGTGTTACTGCAATGCTCGAAAAAGCGGTTGAGATTACCCATTCATACAGAATTGAACCAGGAACTAAAAATTAAAAATGATCCAAGATTTTAATTCTATTAGATCTTCAATCCCGCCATCCGAGTCCGATATACTCCTCAATAAGTGGGGATATGATCTCTTAGAAGAATATTTCCAGATGATTCAATATGCTGGATTGACTAACGAAGGAATTGTATTTGAATTTGCTACAGGTTCCGGACGAATGACCTCGTTATTATCACGAATGAATCTTAAGATAATAACTGGAGATTTATCTTTTGAAAATAAGGTCGAAGCAGAGAAGAGAATTACTCATAACTTTTTGGGTAAAGTAAACTTTATGGGGTTAGATCTTGAGCATATTCCTTTCACAGACAATTCTTTGAAAAATATTATCTGTGTAAATACAATTCACCATTTAGAAGATCCGATTAATTGCATTAAAGAATTAATTAGAGTTAATTCTGTAAATGGCAAATTAGTTTTGGCTGATTTTAATGAAGAAGGTTTTGATGTAATGGATAAGCTTCATAAAGTTAGATACGGAGATATTCACCCGCGCGGATTAAACATGTGGGATGAATTGCAAAATCTTCTTTATGATAATTACATCTCAGTAAGAAAAATTAATACCCGCCTAAATAGAGGTTTTATTGTAGAAGACAGGAAAATTAACCACGGCAGAGCAACATTCACAAATTAATAATTAATTTTATTTAACAATTGCAGATGACATTTATGATTGCAATCTGCAATTGTTATATATACACTTCAAAAATTCAAAATTAAGCTTTGGTTTTAAATCCTTTCAGCATCCATTTTCTTGCAAGTATTAGACCGATGGGAGTTAAGATTGCAATCCAGCCGTATATAAACCACATCATACCTGAATTCATTGCTGATGGAAGCGTATTAAGCGGAATATAATGCTCTAGGAACCAGCCAGAATAAAAGCCTGCAATTACTTTTGTAAGAAACCATGGAAATTGCCCGACCCCCATATACAATCCGGTCATGTTTTTGGGCGCAACCTCGGCAATCCATTGTAAAAAGCGCGGCTGCCACATTGCTTCTCCTATAGTAGAGAATAAAACATACAGAAGGAAAAGGTACATATTCGGCCCAAAGGCCAATAAAAATGTAGGAATGGCCATTACGGTAGTTCCGTATATCATCATCTTATAAACATTTGCTCTTGCTGTTAATCCTGCAACAAGCGGAGCAAGAATAAAAATAAGAATCGGGTTTAAGTTGGAAAAAACTTCAAAGTACCGGCTCACTACAGAGCCCGCAAATGCCCTATCAAGGTAATATGGAATTGTAAGCCAGTTATGCGCAAATAATGTCTGTACTGGTATAAGTATAAAAATAAAAAATGCAAATCTACTATCTCTGAATGGATGTTCGGGCCTTCTTTTTAAAAACTCTTTTATGGTAATTATAAATGCAATCATAGAAAGTACAAAGAAAAAGTCTATCACGATATTCAGGCCGAGAACAGAAAATTTAATTTCAAAATTTAAGGGATTTGAAAAACCAAAATTAGATAATAAAAACAAAGCAACTGTAATAACAGCATAAATTATCAATGGTACGTTATTTATTTTTTCTTTTGTTTTATGATCTCCTTCTTCTTCATCACCTCTTCCTTCAAGACCTTCTTTTTCCATTTCTTCACGGACTTTAGCAACTGCCTGCTTATCCGACTTCTTGCTTAAAAGGACAAAAGTTAAAATGAGAGATATAACCGTTATTCCGGTGTAAATCCAGAATACGGCAGTTAATCCGTTCGGAGGAAAAATTTTTTCAAAGTGGGGCCTTGTTTCTGATGAGATAAATCCTGAAATAAAAGCACCCAAATTCATAAGTCCATAAATTACACCGTAACCCATAGCCGCTGTTTTAGGTGAAGTATATCTTTTTACACCAGCGTAAGCGGCTGGCTGATAAAGACCATAAAATAGAACGACAACAAGTAGCCCCGACGTCAATGTAAAAAACATTGGAGACCAGAGTCCGCCGGTTAATCCTAGACTGCCGGAAAGCGAAACAATTATTCTTCCGACAAGCATTCCGATAAATGCAATGGCAAGCGATTTTCTTACTCCCCATTTATCTGCAAACCCTCCGAATATTAGCATAGAAAAAGTAATTCCGCCGGTAACAAAGCTGTAAACAAGTCCCGATTGAGTGTCCTGCAAAGAAACATTCTCCGAACAATATTTACCTAATATTGTTAAGGTTCCGAAATAAACCAATCCTTCTAAAATATAGGGGACATTAACCCCCCACAACGCTTTCGGTGCCTTTACAAATGCAACAAAAGTTTCTCCCAGTTCTTTGAATGCATCAGTAATGATTTCAGAAAAATTCTTAGATTTTATTTCCTCTTTTTGTTCTTCCAGGTTTTCAGACATACGTACTCCCTTTTATCTACATTATGAATTATTTATTTAATCACTACAATGTGCGATGTTAACGGACGATTTTTTATTTCTTTAACAATTTCAAATTTATTTTCTTTGATTAATGAAATGATGCCGCCGTTTTTGACAAACAGCTTGAAGTTTTTGTAATGGTCTCTTCCTGCTGCAAATTCTACGGCTTCATTTAATAAATTCCAAAACCCTTTAGTCCTCGGAACAAAGTAATCCCCGATAATAATTTTGTTTGAGAATTCTCGAATTGTATTTAAAAAGTCACTTCTTTCATTTAAAGGAATTTCATGGATTACATAAGTAATAATAGCATAATCAAATTTCTTGCCGCTTTTTAATATGTTCGCTGCGCTTCCGTGAATAAATTCGATATTTTTTAACTTGGAATTATTTAAATGATTAAGAGCAGTTTTAATATTTTTTGAAGACAGGTCAACCCCTGTAACTGATTTACATTTTAAAGCAAGCTGGAATTCAAGCCTGCCGGTACCACATCCTATATCAACAACAGAGCTGTTATTGTCAATTAAAGATGAAATCAGTTTAAACATTATATCCTGGTTGGGTGCGATTATATTATCGTAAAACCAGCCGTCGTACCAATGTTTTTTATCAAGCTGCATTATTCCCCGATTTAATCATACAATTGAATCTAATTCAATAATTATAAAATATTTCCTAACACCATCCCCTAATTTTATGAATGTAAAATTAACTTAATCCTTTATGAATTTAAACAAGTTTATTTAATATTTGGTAAACAGCTTGCTTTTAAATATTCTTCAAATTCATTTCTTTTATAGATAACATTATTGTGCTGAAGATCGGTAAAAATAAAAATCAATCTATTATTAGCTAAATCAAATGGAGTAACATTTTGCTCATCGTTAAAAGAAACGAATGGAATTTTCCAGCCTTTTAAATCAGCCATAAGTTTTTCAGTTTCTTCTTTAGTTCCGCCGTGCTGAGTATAAATATCAATTAGCTTCCCATTATAGCGGTCAAACCAGTGAATGAATTTTTCTTTTTCAGCATATAGCGCATCAAATATATATACTTCCTTAATATGTTTTGTTAAGCCGCCTCTCATTAATATATAGGACATTACACGGTATCCGCCGCTATGACCAGATAATATTATCTTTCCCACTTTTTCATTTGAAATTACTTTTCGCGTATAAAGAGTATCTATTAATTCTTTAACAAACCGCCTGAACCCATTTGTCTCTTCCAATTTTCCGCCGTAAGAATCAGGAACATTCACAGCGCCTCCCGGCACTACAAGCAGAGCATTTTTTCCGCTCCCAATAAATTGTTTAACTAAATTATACTGAGCAAAAGTACTGTCTACATTGTTAAACCATCCGTGAAAATGAATTACAAAATTAATACTGCTGCCGGATTTAAATCCTTTAGGTATAAATACCGCAACTGTGCTGTCCATATAATGATCTTTAGCAGAATAATAAGTACTGTCATAAGTATGCCCGGCCGCTCTGCCAGTATCCGGAAAAGATGCAGAGTGAAGATGTGTTACGATCATTTCACCATATTGAGAATATCGCGTCAATAAGTTTTGAGAAAAAAGATTAATTGAAAGTAAAAATATCGACAGAAAAATTATTTTTAATATTTTCATATTACTTCTCCGGATATATAATTAGAAGAATTTATTCTGATAATGCTTGCTCAAGATCGCCGATTAAGTCATCGGGATGTTCCAATCCAATTGATACGCGCAAAAGATTCTGCGGGGTTTTTGTCTCATCACCTTCAACAGATGCGCGATGTTCTATTAAACTTTCAGGCCCGCCTAAACTTGTTGCCCTCGTAAACAGCTTAACTTTAGAAGCAACTTTCATCGCTTCCTCTTTACCACCTTTTACCTCAAAGGAAATCATTCCTCCATAAAGTTTCATCTGCATTGAAGCAAGAGGATGACCGGGATGTTTTGGTAAACCGGGATAATAGACTTTGGAAACTGCTTTATTCTTATTAAGGAACTCAGCAACCAGCATGGCACTTTCTGATTGTGT
The DNA here is from genome assembly GCA_963710735.1 of uncultured Bacteroidota bacterium. Lineage (GTDB taxonomy): Bacteria > Bacteroidota > Ignavibacteria > Ignavibacteriales > Ignavibacteriaceae > FEN-1297. Next base: position 22,058 of record CAVQBN010000011.1, read on the forward strand.
TCGAATTCTAATGGGTAAAGTTTGTATTCCTCTTAATGTAAGCCAGCACTCAAATGGTGAAGGAACTGCGCCGCCTGTTCTTTGAATTTCAATTATTTTTTGGGAAAATCCATTTTCAGTTTTTGCAATAACTGCACCTCCTAAAACATCACTATGCCCGCCAATATATTTTGTTGTTGCATGAAGAATTAGGTCAGCACCAAACTCAAAAGGAGATTGAAGAACCGGGGTTGCCCATGTATTATCACAAACAACCATTGCTCCTGATTGATGTGCTAAATCGGATACTTTTTTTAAATCTATAATTTTTAATAAAGGATTCGATGGAGTTTCAATCCAAATAAGTTTTGTATTTTTTTTTATTGATGATTTCAATTTGGTCAAATTAGTCATCTCAACAAAATTTGATTTTATGCCCCACTTATCAAACTGTTTTATTAATTTCCTTGTACCATGGTAAATATCATCGGATAAGAGTACATGATCTCCAGGTGATAAAGATTGAAAAATGCTCATGGCTGCTGCCGATCCTGAAGAAAACACAGCAGCAGTTTCGCCTCCTTCTAAAGCTGCAAGACATTTTTCAAGCGATTCTCTATTTGGATTGTTATTCCGGGAATAATTAAAGCCCTTTGGGTAATCTCCGTTTTTCTCCCTTTCATAAGTTGTTGTTAAATGAATAGGAGGAGTTACAGCACCGGTTGCCGGATCAACACTTCTTCCTGCATGCACAGAAATAGTTTCAATTCTCATAAACATCCTAAATAAAAAGTTAAAGCGGATTGAATATTTGAACGGTAAAATAATAAATGAATTTATTAAATGTTTGATTTATTCGGTGAGTATTTTAAAGGAAAATTAAAGCGCATATAGCATTAAAAAATACTATATGCGTATAAAAATTATTCTTGTTCAACTTTAGATAGTATTTCTAAAAATTCGGCTTCTATTTCTTTACCCCGATTCCTTCCATACCATAAATGAAGTTTCTCATAAAGTTCCGGTTTTACAATTCCCTCATTTTTCCATTGATTCATTAATTCCTGAGCGGCTTTAGGTCTCGGTCCCCATGTGAATAATTCGTTACCTTCCAAATCAAAAGCAATAAGTTTTGGAATACTTCTTGTCTCATGCGTCAAATACAGATCCATAATATCCGGGTTTGAATCTCTAAGAACAATTCTTAAATCAATATTGCGATTTAAAGAAGCAATCTTTGCTAAATAAGGTAAGTTTTGTGCTGAATCCCCGCACCATGGTTCCGTAATAACCATCCAGATCTGTTTTTCTTTTATGGTTTGAATTTCGGATTTTAATTCTTCGGATACTTCATAACTTTTTTCAATTCTTTGAGTTCTCTGAAAATTTAATTTTTTATACTCAAATAATTCTCTATCCTTATCACTTAAATTCTCCGGATTAATATTATTCACTTCATTATTAAATTTTTCAGTGTATTCTTTATAAGTCAAACCGTTATGAAGGCGTTTATCTTTAAAAAATTGAGGTACCATAATTATACTCCTTAATATTCTGCATTCGCACTAAAAATTACAAAACAATAAAAACAATTGGTGTCATTCATCTTACATATGACGTATAAAAAGAGAAAAGGATTCCGAATATTTTTCATTTCCGAGTACATTTATTTTATTAACCCATTTTGTTTCCGAAACATAACTCGTTAAATGTTTGCACTATCTTTTAATTCCTTTCTTAGTAATTTATAATCCGGGCAATATATTTCCACATTGGACCAAAATTTTTTCGAATGGTTCATCTCTCTAAGATGACAGAGTTCGTGTACAATTACATAGTCAATCACTTCTTTTTTGAACTGCATAAGTTTAAAATTAAACGACAAATTCCGTTTGCTTGAACAGCTTCCCCATCTTGTTTTTTGTCCTCTAATGGAAACTTTATTTACATGGAAATGATACCTGGCAGATAATTCTTCTACACGTTTCTTTAAATAATTTTTTGCCTGCTGTCTCAGCCAGATGTCAAAAATCTCTTTTAAATTCAATTGACTTCCGGAAGGGCTTGAGATTTTTAATTCATTATTATAAAAACTGATATTGTGCTTTTTAAGAAAAAGATTATACTCTTGCCTTACCGATATTTTCTTACCGAGAAATAAAAATTGCTCTTTTTCTAATTTTGGTATGCGTAAGTGTTTCTTTATCCAATCTGATTTACTCAATAAAAATGATTCGGCCTCTGGAAGCTTATAGCTCCTCGGAATAATTAATTCGAGTTCATTTTGATTAGAGATTTGAATGCGAAGATATCGGGCTTTTTTGCTGTATCGAATATTGTAAGAAATTTTTTCTTTGTTTATCTCAATGGAATGTGTTAGAATTTGTCCCGGAAGTCTCAAAAGTTATTCCTCTTCCCGAAGCTTTCTTATCTTAATTATTTTTTCAATTCCATTGAATTCAGGATAAAATGTTTGAACGAATGCTGCGCTCAATTCTAAGCTGATTTTTATTTTATCTTCACCGCTGATGCTTTTCCAATATTCATAATCGGCGTTTTCCTGTTCTTTAAAATTCTTAAATTTCTTTATTTTTTTTTCGATCCGTTCCATATTTAACATTATTTTCTTTTGCTTTTAATCAGCCAATTTAAATCAGATTTATCTTTTAGGCGATTGGATTTTTTCTTATTGGTAATCAAATCCTGCAGCGAAATTATAGATACATTATTTATATTCCCGAATTTAATAGTCAACCTGCTTTTGTAGGCTTTTTCAAACTCAACTCCGTCAATCTCATTTATTAAATCTATTCGCACAGGCGAATTTCCTAATTGGATTATTTGACCTGGAATTGTTAAATCTTCCAAGGTTAATTCCAAAGATTCCATACCAAATTCTTCTAATACTTTTAGAATCTTTTCAGCATTTTCTTTCGATGAGTCAATAAAAATATCGATGTCTCCAGTTGCTCGCGGTTGTGTATAATAGCCAACTACATATCCGCCTACAATAAGATACTTTACCTTATACTTATTCAGTAATTTTATAAATTCTTCGAAGTCGGAAAATAATTTCATTTAATTTTAACTATTCTGTTTTTTATAAGTCGTTTTATCTTTTCCATCCTGCAAAATTACTCCTAATGCTTTCAGCTCATCTCTAATTTTATCGGAGAGAGAATAATTTTTATTTTGCTTTGCTTCAGTTCTTAATTTTATTAATAATTCAATCAGATCATTTTCCAATTCACCGTTACTTTGAGCATGTATTTGGGAGAAGTCCATAATTCCCAAAACACCTTCTGCAGTTTGTTGAAGATATTCTTTAACATTTAAGTAGAATTGGACATTAATATTTTCATTCTCAGCAATCGCTTTATTAATTTCGCGTACAAAATCAAAAATAACAGCCGAAGCCTGGGGTGTATTAAAATCATCATCCATAGCAGATTCAAAATTATTTTTAAATTTTGTAAAATCAATCTGCGGAAATTTTCCTTCACTCCGGTTTAGCTTAATTTCTTCTTCAATTTTTTCTGCAAGATTATTAAGCTTTTCCAATCCTTTTCCAGCTGAAGACAATAATTCTTCACTAAAATTTAATGGCCCGCCGTAATGTGTTTGAGCAAACAACATTCTTATCGCTTCAGCGGAATATATTTTAAGAATATCTCTGGCAGTAAAAAAATTGCCGAGTGATTTTGACATTTTCTCATCATTAATATTTAAAAACCCGAAGTGAATCCAGTAATTAACAAACTTCTTTCCGTTAGCTGCTTCACTCTGCGCAATTTCATTTTCGTGATGCGGAAAAACTAAATCATTTCCTCCGGCATGTATATCAAATGTCTCGCCAAGATGTTTGCAACTCATTGCAGAACATTCAATGTGCCATCCGGGGCGCCCTCTGCCCCAAGGGCTTTCCCAAAAAGGTTCACCATCTTTAGCCTTCTTCCATAAAGCAAAATCCAGCGGATTATGTTTCTCTTCATTCACGTCCACTCTCGAACCAGCTTCGAGCTCTTCGGTCTTTTTCCCGCTAAGCTTTCCATAATTTTCAAATTTAGAAACATTATAAAATACATTTCCGTCAACATTATAAGCCGAACCATTTTTAACTAAACGCTGAATCATTGAAATCATAACATCCATATTCTCGGTTGCTTTAGGATATATTGTTGCTTTTTTAACTTTTAATTTTTCTATATCTTCTAAAAAAGCCTTAATATATTTACCGGCAACCTGCTTTGAATCTATTTTTTCCGAAATTGATTTATTAATAATCTTATCATCAACATCAGTAAGATTCATAGCATATGTAACATTGTAGCCTTTGTATTCAAGGTACTTTCTAATCATGTCCGCCATAATAAATGAACGCGCATTACCGATATGAAAATAATCATAGACAGTCGGGCCGCAGACGTACATATTCACATTAGGAGAATTTATCGGTTTAAATTCTTCTTTTTTCTTTGTTAACGTATTATAAATTAAAAGCATAATATTTTTTATTGAATGGGAAAATTTTTCAATACAAATTTACTAATTATAGATCAAAATTATATTGGTATGAAAATCTTTTTAATGTTAAGCACAATATTACTTAATCAGTTTTTCACAACCTTCAATTTCTCTAATAGTTCAATCATATCGGGAGGAAGATTAGAATCAAATTTAACAAGTTGCTTTGTATGAGGATGAATAAATCCAAGCGTCTTTGCATGAAGAGCCTGCCGCGGCATAATTTCAAGAAGATTTTGTACCCGGCTTTTTATTTTGGGAAGATTTGAACCGTAAACCAAATTTCTTCCGCCATAAGTTGGATCTCCGAATATCGGATGCCCAAGACTCGATAAATGAACCCGTATTTGGTGAGTTCTCCCGGTTTTCAAATTTAATTTTAATAGAGTTGTAAATTCAAACTCTTCTAAACTCTCATAAAAAGTAATTGCAGTTTTACCTTCATTTTGACTGACAGAAAATTTTTTTCTATCAGACTTACTCCTCGAAATATTTAGATTAATCTCTCCTTTCTTCTCTTTAAACAATCCCCATGCAACTGCCCAATATTCTCTTTCAATTGAATGCTTGGAAAATTGTTCCGCTAATTTAGCATGAGTCCAATCGTCTTTTGCTACAACAAGCAGCCCGCTTGTTTCTTTATCTATTCTATGAACTATTCCCGGACGTCCCGGCTCATTTAAATTGCTCAGCTTTTGAGAATGATATAGGAGTGCGTTAACTAAAGTTCCGGTATAATTTGCATAAGCAGGGTGAGCAACCATTCCGGCAGCTTTGTTTACCACTAATAAATATTCATCTTCATAAATAATATCGAGTGGAATTTTTTCCGGTTCATTTTCATCGGGACGCGGGGATATAGGCACCGAAGCCACAATAACATCATCCGGCTGAACTTGATAACTTGGCTTAACAAAATTTTTATTTACTGTAACAAGGTTTGCTTCGATTAGTTTTTGAATTTTTGAGCGGGTGGCATTTTCAATGCAGTTTGTTAAAAATAGATCAAGACGTTCCTTTTTCTTCCCCTCGGGAATTACTATCCGGTAAGTCTTTTCCTTTATAAGGTTCGCCATTATTTAAATCAATTTTTCCTTTTGTTTCTTCTGATTGATTTACAATTTTTTCATCTATATTGTTCAATGGAACAGCACCATTAAAAGCTACTGTATCACTTCCTGTTTTAACTTCAATTTCTTTTTTATTCTGCCTGTAAAAAAATATTAATATGAACACCCCGATCGTTACAGAAGCATCTGCAAAATTAAAAATCGGCCAGCGGTCGAAGCTTTTTCCGAAAAGTGTAAATTTGAAAAAATCAAAATCCAAAAAATCAACTACTCTTCCATAAAATAACGGAGCGTAGTGATAAAAAATACCGTAAAACATTCTGTCAATCAAATTGCCAACAGCACCGCCAAGTATAAATGCAACTGCAAGACGCAAAGACAAACTTTTTTTTCTAACAATAAAAAGATAAATCAGCAGGCCGATACTTGCAACCAATGAAAAAATTGAGACCCACATTTTCATATTAGAACCGGGATCGAAGCCAAAAGCCATTCCAGGGTTTTCAATAAAAGTAATCCGAAAAAAATTACCGATTACCGGAATTTGCTCTCCCTGATACATGCCTGCATAGTAAATTTTCAAAAAAGGAATTGAAAATCCCTTTACAAGCAATTTCGAAACCTGGTCAATAATTACAATGGAAAGCGAAATAAATAAGACTCTCAATCTATTCCTTATTTTCTGCTAAATAATTTTCCATGGCAGGGTCAATTGAACTTTCAGTAGCCCTCTGCCAATTAAGTGCAAAGAGAAGCAATATTACGCCGCTTGTAACAGCCATATCCGCAAAGTTAAAAACATAGCTTCCGAACAACCTATCGAAAATAAAAAAATTAAAAAACCTTAGATTGAAAAAATCAACTACTCTTCCATGAAAAAGTGGTCCATAATTGTAAAAAACCCCGTAAAAAATTCTGTCAAATAAATTTCCAACCGCTCCGCCAAGAATTAATGCAATGGCCAATCTTAAACTGAAAATTTTATTTCTGTTTCTATAAAGATAAATTACTAACCCTATGCCCGCAATTATGGAAAATAAAACGATAAGAAATTTAAAACTTTCCCCGAAATTAATTCCAAATGCAATACCGGGATTTTCAACAAGAGTAATATTAAAGAAATTCCCGAGTAATGAGATACTCTGCCCCTCGTACATACCATGTATATTTAAATTTAAGAATGGTATAGAAAAACCTTTGACCAGCAGCTTTGAGAACTGGTCAATTAGTACCACTGCAAATGAAATAAATAATACCTTCAACCCAAACCTTCATTTCCAACTATATCGTTCAAATTATGTTCTAAACACTAAATCTAAATTTTCAACCCTTACTGTTTATCTTTTTTCCTGTTTCTGTTTTATCGGCAAACAAAGCTGGCTGTGGGGCACTGCCTCTAATCTGGCTTTAGGTACAAGTGGGCAGGTATCACAAAGATGTTGCGGCTCTTCAATACATTCCAAACAAATTCCGTATGTGCCTGAATCAATCCGTTTCAAAGCGTCTTCTAAATAACCCAGAAATTTATTTTCCCTTTGTGCATACAGAAAAGTTTTTTCTCTTTCCATTGCGTCGGTACCTTGTTCCGCCATGTGCAATGAATAAGGTGAATTTTCATTTATGTATTCGCCAGTTGTCGGGTCCAGCATTTGTTCTTTTAAATTCTGAAGCTGTTCAATTATCTCATCTCTTTTAGCAAGAATAATCTCTCTAAAATGCTCTAAATCTTCCTTGCTGTAACCTTTGATATTTTCAATAGCTTTAGCACGAACTTCTGCGGGGCTTAATACCTCAGTTGCAACTTCAGCTGTTTTCTCTTTAACAATCTTCTTTCTCGGCATATTTGTCTTTTTTCCTGTCTTTTTATCTGTAGTTTTCTTTTTCGTTATTTTTTTTGCACTAGTAATCTTCTTTGTCTCTGCAGCCTTTCTTACGGTTTTCTTCACTGCTTTTTTAACCGAAGGTTTTGCCGCGGCTTTTTTTGTTAGCTTCACTGATTTTTTTACCTTTACTACCTTTTTCGGCTTCGCAGGTTTTTTAGAAGCTTTTTTAGCAACAGTCTTTTTTGTTGTAGATTTTTTAGCCATAATACGGCCTCCTTTTATTAGGTAATAACCCTTTCAATTTGAATAGAACAATCATACTCCCCGATTTTCCAGTCTTGATTAAATCCGCCGTTAAATTTGTTTTCATTAAGTAATTCTTCCGCCAGCGTTTCATTCGAAATATACTTGTTAAATGAATTTACTGCTTCAACAATTCTATTACTGCCATAAAATTTTATTTTAATTCTATCCGTAACATCAAAGCCAGCATCCTTCCTCATATTTTGAATACGGTTGACAAATTCTCTGGCTAATCCTTCTGCAATTAATTCTTCACTTAGTTCTGTATCCAGGGCAACGGTTACACCTTCTTCTGCTTCTACAAGCCAGCCGGTAATTTCTGAACTTATAATTTCTACATCATCCTTTCCTATTTCTATTTCTTCATCTTTCACCTTAGCTTTAATCTTATCTCCTATTTCGAGCGCAGCAATTTCGTTTTTGTTGAACTCTTTTATTAAATCGGCAACTGCATTTACTTTTTTACCGAATTTAGGGCCGATAGATTTGAAATTTGCTTTAGCCGATTTATTTACAATTCCAGAATCATCTTTTAATATAATCAATTCTTTGATATTTACTTCATCCAAAATCACTTCTTTCATCTTACCAAGAGCTTCACGTTTAGAATTATCAACAACAACCATTATTTTGCTTAACGGCTGCCTGACTTTCAGGTTATTTTTTGCCCTCATCGATCTTGTAAGATATACAACTTTTTGGGCAATTTCCATTTTGTCTTCGAGCTCTTTTTCAATATAAATTGGCTTAGGAAATTCTGTTAAATGAACAGACTCGCAGCTCTCTAATCCTGTAACGGAGTTTAAATTATGATACAATTCTTCTGAAATAAATGGTGCAAACGGGGAAGTCAGTTTTGAAACAGCTATCAAACATTCATATAAAGTTTGATATGCAGAAAGCTTATTCTCATTCATTTCAGATTTCCAGAAACGTCTTCTGCATCTCCTTACATACCAATTTGAAAGATGATCGATTGTAAAATCGGAAACTGCCCTTGCAGCTTTTGTTACATCGTATGCATCCATCATTTCTTCGTAATTTTTAATAAGCGAATTAAGTTTAGAAATAATCCATCGGTCGATTTCCGGCCTGTTTTCATAAGGGACTAATTTCTCTGCAAACTTAAATTTGTCTATGTTAGCGTACAAGGCAAAGAATGAATAGGTATTTAATAATGTACCGAAAAATTTCCTCTGAACTTCTACCAATCCTTCCTGATCAAATAAAGTAGGCCTCCAGGGCGGACTATTAGTCATTAAATACCATCTAGTTGCATCCGCACCGTATTTATCAAAAAGTTCGAACGGATCGACAGTGTTGCCTCTTGTCTTAGACATTTTTAATCCGCTCTTGTCCAGGATAAGTTCATTAACAATTATATTTTTGAAAGCAACATTATCAAACAGCATTGTTGCAATAGCATGAAGAGTATAAAACCATCCTCTTGTCTGATCAATACCTTCGCAAATAAAATCTGCAGGGAACGAATGTTTCTCAAACCATTCTTTATTTTCAAAAGGATAATGGTATTGAGCAAAAGGCATTGAACCTGAATCAAACCAAACGTCAATCAGTTCGGGAGTACGCTTATAAATTTTGCCGTTTCGTTCAAATAAAATTTTATCCACAAAAGGTTTATGAAGGTCGATATTATCTACATCCTTTACGGAAATTCTCTTTCCATCTTCTTCAATAAAACCTTCCTTCAATTCTTCAATACTGCCGATAGCCAGCATATCTCCGTCTTCAGTAACCCAAATAGGAAGGGGAGTTGCCCAAAATCTATCGCGGGATAAAGCCCAGTCCTTATTTTCTTCCAGCCAGTTTCCAAATCTTCCCGAACCAACTTCGGGCGGCTGCCAGTTAATTGTTTTGTTAAGCTCAACCATTCTATCGGCAATAGAAGTGGTACGGATAAACCATGATTCGCGGGCATAATATATAACCGGAACATTTTCATGACGCCAACTGAAGGGATAAGAGTGAGTAATCGTTTCTTTTCTGTATAGCGTTCCTTCTTCTTTCATTTTAATAATTATGCCTTTGTCTGCATCTTTTACAAACTGACCGGCAAAATCGGTAACTTCAGAAGTGAATAAACCTCCGCGAGTAACAGGCTGAAGCATAGGAAGGTTATATTTTTTCGATAGTTCATAATCGTCCGCACCAAACGCCGGTGCAATGTGAACTATTCCCGAGCCATCTTCAGTACTAACAAAATCTCCGAGCGCAACAAAGAAGGCTTTCTTATCAACTTTTACATAATTAAAAAGCTGCTGATATTCCCAACCTTCAAGTTCTTTTCCTTTAAACTCTTCAACAATTTCGTATTCACCGTCAATTACAGATAATCTTTCCTTGGCAAGAATGATATTTTTCCCGTTGTGTTTTATTTTTACATAAACGACATCACGTCCAACTGCTAATGCAACATTAGAAATTAGTGTCCAAGGTGTTGTTGTCCATACCAGAAAATATGCATCCTGATTTTTTATTTTGAATAAAACATATACCGAAGGGTCTTTAGTTTCACGATAACCTAAAGCAAGTTCATGAGAAGATAGAACTGTTTCCGATTTAGGATCCTGGGGAACGATTTTGTAATCTTTATAAATTAATCCTTTATCGAATAAAGTTTTTAACGCCCACCAAACCGATTCTATGTATTCATTTTTAAGAGTTATATAAGCGGTATCAAGATTTATCCAGTAGCCCATGCGGGTTGTCATTTTTTCCCAAAGGTCAAGATAAGTAAAAACAGAATCTCGGCATGCCTGATTGTATTTTTCAACTCCGTATTCTAAAACTTCGCTTTTATGTTTTATCCCGATCTTTTTTTCAACCTCAATTTCAACCGGGAGTCCGTGAGTATCCCAGCCGGCTTTTCTCTCAACCCTAAAGCCCTGAAGCGTTTTGTAACGGCAGACCAAATCTTTAAGTGTTCTTGCCATTACATGATGAATACCTGGTTTACCGTTTGCAGTCGGGGGGCCTTCATAAAAAGTGAATGGTTTGTTTTCATCTCTTGAAGAGATGCTTTTCTCAAATATTTTATTTTCTTCCCAAAACTTTAAAATCTTTTCTTCGATTTCAGGATAATTTATTTTTTCTAAATTTTGTTTGAACATTTATCTATAATTTTTTTTGAGTTAACTGTTATACCGGAAGACAAAGCTATCCGATTTCTTCATATCTTTTTATAAGTTCTTTTTCAGCGTGAATAAACTCTTTTAAATCTCTTTCTATTCTTTCTTTTTTAAGGATTATATTTTTAGCGTCTGCTTCGGCATCATTGATAATTTTTTTTGCGTCAATTTTTGCTTCTTTAATCTCAAGTTCGGCTTCTTTCTTGGCATCTCTTACGAGGTCTTCGTATGTTTTTAGTTTTTCCTTAATAACCATAGATTCTTTTTGTGTAGTTAAAATTTCTACAACAGCCATTCCGAAAAAAGCCATTGCGCCGAGCATGATATCTCTTAAACTGTAGAGTATTAAATTTTCTGTTAATAATTCGTTGGCAGAAAAATAATCACGGAAGAATGAAATCATTAAAACGCTGATAATTGTAACAGCAATAATCATAGCAAAAACTACTTTGCCGCCCAGCCGCCAGCCCAATGTTTTATTTATGAACCAGCCGCACGCGAAACAAAGTACAGAGAGAACGAACCAGACTGCAAAGCTATTGTCGCCGAATTTAAAAAGGTTTGTGTTTAGAAAATTAGAAGCAAACATTAACACGCCCAACAATCCGGGAGTTAAATAATAATGTAATGATTTCTTTTCCATTAAATCCTCTTAATGACTTCTTTCATTATTAATGTCATTTTAGGTTCAGTCGCCATTGCCGTGGCGATTATCTCCTCTACATTTGCCGGCTTTAGTGCATCGGGGAAACATTCATCAGTAACAATACTAATTCCCAGAACTTTTATTCCCATATGATTAGCGACTATATTTTCCGGAATTGTGGACATACCAACGACATCTGCACCGGTAGCTCTTAAAAATCTGTATTCGGCTTTTGTTTCAAGGTTAGGGCCTGGAACAGCAACGTATACACCTTTTTGAACTTTAACTTTATTATCCAGCGCTACATCTTCGGCAATAGCTATCAACTCATGATCATAAGGTTCACTCATATCTGGAAAGCGCGGACCTAAATCATTTTCATTTTTTCCGATTAACGGATTATCACCTAACAAATTTATATGATCAACCATAAGCATAAGATCTCCTCTTGAGTAAAGAGGATTCATTCCGCCGCAGGCGTTTGATACAAGCAGAGTTTTAACTCCAAGAAATTTCATTACTCTAACCGGGAAAGTAATTTGCTGCATTGTATAACCTTCATAAAAATGAAAGCGCCCCTGCATAGCAACTACCTTTTTATTCCCGATGCTGCCGAATATCAATTTGCCTTTATGTGACTCAACAGTAGATAAAGGGAAATGCGGCAGATCGGCATAATCAATTTCAAATTCAACATTGATTTCTTTTACCAAACCGCCTAACCCGGTGCCAAGAATAATTCCGACAGGATAATCATCCTTCGTCTTTTCTCTGATGACTTTTAAAGTTTCGTTTATCTTGGAAATTAAATCGTTCATAAGATTAAAGTAGTTTGTTTACAATATCATCTACATTGATATCAATTTTTTTTGCTTGTTCAATTTGTTTTGCAGAAACAACTTCTTCGCCCGCATCTTCAACTTTCATTTCTAATAAATGCGCTTGAGAATTTATTATTGATTTTAAGTTAGCAATAATTAAATCTCTTTCTTCCCTTAAATTGATAACGGCATTTCTAATTTCATTTGCATTTTCCCGAGCTTTCTCCAATATCTGCGAACCTTTAATTTCAGCTTCTTTAACAATTAAATTTGCCTGCTTCTTTGTTGATTCTATAGATTTTGTTGAAGATTCTTGTGCTCTAAGCAAAGTATCTTGAAGATTTTTTTCTATTCTTCTAAATTCAGTCAGTTTAACTGTTGCGTCGTCAAGCTCTTTTTTCAAAGAATCGTTTTCTTTTTGAAGTGATTCAAATTCATCAGCAAGTTTCTCAAGAAAAGCCTGGACTTCATCTTTATCGAAACCCCTCATGCTTTTATTAAATTCTTGCTTTTTTATGCTAATGGGGGAAACCTTCATAGGTTCTCCTTCCAATCTTTTGAATAATCTCTTTCACCAAATATTGCAGAACCAACCCTTAACATGGTGGCGCCTTCCTCAATTGCAATTTCAAAATCCGAAGTCATTCCCATAGACAATTCTTTAATTTTAAGACTTTCGGAATTTAAACGCTCTTTTAATTTACGTAATTGACTGAAACTTTTCCTAATTAAGTTTTGGTCTTCGGTTAATGGAGCAATTGTCATCAATCCGATAAGATCTAAATTTTTAAAATCTTCACAATAAAAAGCCAAATCTTTTATTTCACTGTAATCAGTTAAACCCGATTTTGTTTCTTCAAATGAAGTTTTAATTTGTAAAAGGACTTTTTGAATCTTGTTTTTTTTAACAGCATATTTATTAATTTCAGAAGCAAGCAAGAGAGAATCAACAGAGTGAATATATTCAGCGGAATTAACCACGAATCTGACTTTGTTCCTTTGTAAATTTCCTATAAAGTGCCAAGTTATTTTATTCCCCAGCTTTTCATATTTTATATCCAGCTCCTGGGCTCTGTTTTCACCAAAGTCTGTAATCCCGTTATTGAAGACTTCATCTATTTCTTCAACACCAAAATTTTTTGAAACCGCAATTAATTTTACTCCGGAAGGATCACGGTCAATTTCTTCGCACTTCCTTCTAATTTTTTCTCTTACGCTGTGTAAATTTTCAGCTATCATAATAAAATTAAGATTGTGAATTTATGGGTTTTATCATCAATAATCAACGTTAAACGATTGGTGCCCTGACATATCTCAGGTTTTAAAAGCGTTTAAATTATAATCATATACTACTGAAAAATACACTAATCAGCACAAATTTCAAGTAAATTCCTTTTTCAGTGTAACTTAAGTTAAACTCTTAACAATTTATTAAAAATATATTTCGAGTCGGTTCCGGAGCTGCAGTTTTATTTTATAAAATAAATTGAATGAGATAAAAATTATCAGCAGCAGATAATTCATCACCAAATTTCTTAATTTTACAAAGTAAATCAATTTTTTATAGGATAAAATAATGGGAAATTTACTCTTAGACGGTATAAAAGAAAAAACATCAAAAAAGAAAAAAACAATTGTCCTGCCGGAATCTCACGACGAGAGAGTATTAAAAGCTGCAGAGATATTAACAAAAGAAAAAATTGTTTCCGTAATAACATTAGGTAACGAAGACAAAATAAGAAACAGTGCATCATCACTTAAGGTTGATTTAACCGGGGTTAGAATAATTGATCCTTCTAAATCTGATAAGTTGAGCGACTTCACAAATATTTATTTTAATCTGAGAAGAAAAAAAGGAATTAGTATTGAAGATGCAAAAGAGATTGTTTTGAAAGACCTGTTTTTCGGCGCAATGATGGTTAAGGAAGGGATGGCAGACGGAAGTGTTTCAGGCTCAACTGCCTCCACTGCTGATGTGCTTAGAGCAGGAATTCAATGCATCGGAATGCCTGAAGGTATTTCAATAGTTTCCAGTTTCTTCCTGATGGTTTTTCCGGAAAAAACTTACAGCTTTGCAGATTGCGCAGTAGTTCCGGATCCAGATGCTTCTCAGTTAGCAGATATTGCAATTTCAACAGCTTTAAATCATGAAAAATTAACCGGCGAAAAACCTTACATTGCAATGCTTTCATTTTCAACAAAAGGAAGTGCAGAACATGAACTGATTGACAAAGTACGAAATGCACTTAATATTGTAAAAAGTAAACGTCCGGATCTCGCGATTGACGGTGAATTGCAGTTTGATGCTGCAATAGTGGATTCAGTCGGTAAAAGAAAAGCACCAGGCAGCGATGTTGCAGGACGCGCAAATGTTTTAGTTTTCCCTGATCTTAATGCAGGCAATATCGGTTACAAAATTGCTCAAAGGCTGGGTAAAGGTGAAGCTGTCGGACCCATCATTCAAGGATTAAAAAAACCATTCTTTGATTTAAGCCGCGGCTGCAGTGTTGATGATATTGTTAATACAGCTGCAATTGCTGCAATGATGAGCTGAGAAATAAATTATTTTAAATGCCCAACTTCTCTAAGAAGCTGGGCATCTTACAAAATCAAATAACAATACCTAATTCCAAACCGGTTGAATAATAAGTATTTGTTAAAATTTTATGGCTTTGAGGTACATTAAAAATATTAAACATAAAATTTAACATTACATTATTAGTTTTATTGAAGATATATTCAATTCCTAACTGAAGCATATACTGTGGGCTTGAAATATCTACCGGAGGAGAGTCATATTCAACACCATATTTATCCGTAACACCGTAAACACCTGATTTTGAAATTTTTATTTCACCAAATCCAAGCCCGGCGTATGGCCTTAAACCAGCTTCCTGTCTAAAAAGATATTTTCCGGAAATTGAATAAGAGGTATAAGTAATGTTGCAATCAGGTTTGCCGATTATATAATAACGCGTTATCGGATCATACATCATTTTAGCAGTATTATACTGACCGCCCAATAATATCCCTTTCCAGATGTATATATCTCCGGTGTAAGAAAATCCCGAACTAACGGTTGATGGTATTTTAGAAATCTCAATTACATCGCCGTAATGATCACTTAATACCCAATCCGGGTTCTCAATAGCAGGCTGATAATTTATATTTACTCCTGCAGTAAACAGAACATAGAAATCAACAATATCTTTTTGGTGCCATAATTCGGTAAGAAATTTCTTTTCCCCAATTTTTTCTTTTGTCTGTTTGATGAAAAATTTTACGCTGTCATTTATAGATTTGTAAAGATTTTTATCTGTAGCAACGCCCTGCACATGTTTATAGAGCTTAAGTGCCTCTTTATAATTTCCGCTCCTATAATTTTTATATGCTAATTTATAATTTAAATCGATATCGGAATTATTACTGTAAATATATCGTTCCATAAAAAAATAAGCGATGGTGTAATATTTTATCGCTTCTTTCGGTTCATTTATATTCACTTTTTCAATAAACTTATTATAAGCATGGTAAGAAAGTTTTCCGGCTACATTTTCATTAAAACTTTGATGCATCTGCTTATATTGGCCAATATATTTTTGTAATTCCTCAGGTTCTAAATTTATTCTAAAATTTAATTTATTCAGCATATCTTTATACATCTGCTTAACGGCTACGTATCTTTTAATTGATCCGTCTTTATAATTTCCTGATTTAATTAAAGAATCATTTATTGTAAAATAATTATTAGCTTTTTCTATATTGCCATTTATCAGGCAAGAGTCTAATTCAATTGCTTCTTTGCCAGAAATTATATTTTCTTGACAAAATATCTGAGCAGTTAAAAGAAAGATAATACTAAGAGATAAAATTAGATTTTTCATGCATTTTGTTCCATTATAATTATTCTATTACACCAGCCGGCTCTTTGCTATTCTTAGTATAAGATAAAAAGAACAGCATTGCGGCAAGCACCAGATAAGCTATTGTAAACTGATATGGGATTTGCTGAAATACTCCTTGCAGCTGCCAGGGTAAATACATATTTCCATCAGGAATGGCAGAATGTATTATCCCGAAAAATGTAAACACTGCCATTATTACAAGATATACAGTTGCCTGTTTTAATTTTCTGTCTATAAGCTTGGCTGCAAAGGCACCCCAGAGCATCGCAGTTAATATAAACCCGTTACCCAAAGCAACAATTACCAAAAGCTGTGGCAGAGCTTTTCCTGGAAGTGAAAGCATTTTATTAAAATTTGCGAGCGGTACAAGATCCGTATTGCTTAATTCTATTTGAACAAGCCTGGCAATATTAGGGAAAAGTGAAAATGCAACAGCTGTTGTATGTTCCGGAGGTACCGCTTTGAACGCCTGCACCATAATATCCAGCGCGACAAATATTAAAATAGGTGCTAGAACAGCTCTGGGTATTAATTCAACGAAAAATGAAACGTATCCCAAAATTCCTCCTAGTCCGATGAACAATCCGGTAAGTAAGGTGTATCCGGCTCGGCTTCCCATTGCTTTATAAGCAGGCTGGCCTATATAAGGCGTAGTTTGTGCCACACCGCCGCAAAGTCCCGCAATTAAAGTTGCAACGGCTTCGGTTAAAAGAATATTTTTTGTATTGTAATCATCACCAGCAACTTTAGCGCTTTCCGTAACATTTATTCCGCCGACAATTGTAAGAATTGCAAACGGCAGCGCAATAGGCAGATATTTTAAGGCATCAACGAAACCGTGAACAAAGCCGAGGGTGGGAATCGGAGCTCCTAAATGAAGCTGCATTGATGGCGCAGTAAAACTGGTGCCGAGAAGTCCTAGCGGGCCTAAAATATAATATACAACCGACCCGATAAAAACAGCAGCAAAAACTCCCGGAAAATTTTTTGGTAATTTAATTTTAGCTACTAAAGTGTATAGGATTAATCCAAGTGAAATCATTCCTATTACAGGTAAACCAAAAATATCAAGCAACGGTATAAATCCGATTAAAGCTAAACCGATTCCAGCCAAACTTCCAAGCAGTCCGGCTTGCGGTACGATCTTTTGTACCCATTCACCAATAAACGAGAATATAACTTTAACAACTCCGATAATTATCATTGTTGCCATTCCGATGTACCACGTCATCATCGCCGCATCTTCAACAGCCATTCCCTGCTGTTTCAAATACATAAATGCGGGCCCTAAAACCGTAAGTACAATTCCGATTGTTGAAGGAGTATCTAAGGCCTAAAGGCATTGCAGTTACTTTGGGATTGTTAGTTCTCTTCGCTAAACGGAAAGCCATCCATGTATAAACAAGATCACCAAACAAAACGCCGAGTGCAGTTCCCGGGAACATTCTGCCGTAGACTATATTGGCAGGGTATTTAAAAACGAAGATTAAAATTCCGGCAAGGAAAGATAAAACTGTAAGATTATCGAACATTAGTCCGAAAAAGCCGTTTACGTCTCCAACAACAAACCAGCGATACTTAAAATCGGATTGTTTCATGTGAACTCCAATTTTTTAAAAGGAATAGTAGATATGAATTATCGGATTGTACAATCTGAATTATTCTCCCGTCTTTTTTACCAAATAAGAAATAATTAATTATTCAGATCAATAAAAACTTTGGTAAGTCACTTACAATCAAAACAATTATTGCAAAGTATAATTACTAAAATTTCAGTCGATTGTAAAAATAAAGATTAATTGAAAAAAAATCATAATTATTTATTCTAATCATAAAATTTATCATCAAAGGAAAACAACAACTATTTTCTTTGATTGATTTGAAATGTCAAATTAATTAAGTTCAATTTAAATTATTAATTAAAAAGCTTTTCTTTAAATGGCCGAAAAAATTGAAGACTCAGCAGATAAATCTAATCTAAAAAAAATTCTTGGAGTAAGTTTCGGCATAGCCGTTACAATCGGTGGAACGATAGGCGTAGGAATTTTACGTACACCTGGGATGGTGGCCGCACAATTAGGCAGCGGATGGCTTATAATTTTAGCATGGGTTATCGGCGGAATATATGCCCTTCTCGGTACAATTTCAGTTATTGAACTGGGAACGATGATCCCCAAGGCGGGAGGATGGTATGTTTTTGTAAGAAGAGCTTTCGGCGATTACGGCGGATTTATCATCGGCTGGAGCGATTGGATTGCAACATGCGCCTCATTAGCTTCAATTGCAATTGCCATAGGAGAATTCTTTGTAGTTCTCTTTCCTGAATTATCATTTTTCATTAAAACCATTGCAATAATTATCCTTTTAATCTTTGCGGCTATTCAATGGATCGGACTAAAATCAAGCAGCGGAACACAGCAATTAACAAGCTTAATAAAAGCGATAGCATTTTTAGCACTTGTTGCGGCGTGTTTCATCTGGGGCGGAAAGATTTCAACCGAGGCAATTTCAACTGTTAAAATTCCTTCTACAATTACTGCTGTTTTTTTTGCATTTGTAATAGCGCTTCAGTCAATAATATTTACTTACGACGGCTGGTACAGCGCAGTTTATTTTACTGAAGAAGATAAAAACCCCGGTAAGAATCTTCCCCGCTCTGCAATTGGCGGTGTTCTTGCGACAATTGTAATCTATTTGCTTGTAAACATCGGCTTTCTTTACGTACTGCCAGTTTCGAAATTGGCGGCATCAGTTGCACCCGCTACAGATGCAGCCGAAGCATTGTTCGGAGCAAGAGGAGGGCAAATAATTACAATTCTTTCTATTGCTTCATTGGTAAGTATTTTAAATGCGGTTCTGCTGATAGCCACAAGAATAATATACGGTTTAGGAAGAGATAAACTATTTACAACAAAAATTACTTCAGTAAGTAAAGCAGGAGCTCCAAGGCCTGCATTACTTATAAGTACATTACTGGTTGTGTTATTAATTGCTTCAGGTACCTTTGAAGTGTTAATTGCTATTTCAGCTTTCTTTTATGTTGCAAATTACTTTGCCGGATTCTCCGCTCTGTTTATGCTTCGGAAAAAAGAGCCGGAAATGGAAAGGCCATTCAAAGCTTGGGGATATCCGTGGACAACCTTAATATTTTTAATTGGATCGTTGGTATTTTTAATAGGAGATATTATTGGCGATCCACTCAATGCATCCTTTGCTTTGATTTATATAGTACTAAGTATTCCTGCTTACTTTTGGATTAAGAAGTTGAATACCACGTCATATTAAAATTCAATCAAACATTTTACAACACTTTCCGGGTCCAAATCTTGCATAATATTTATTGAGACAAATCACTTTTATACAAAAATTTATCCCGAATAACTTATTAATATTTTTATTATGAATAATTTTAAACAATAGTTAAAATCATTCGGCATGTTAGGAGAAAAGATGGAAGATAAAATTAATGACATTACAGTAAAAGATAATTATAATAAAGATGTATCTTTATCAGATTACAACGGCAAAGTTTTGTTAATTGTAAATGTAGCAAGCGAATGCGGTTACACCCCGCAATACAAAGGGCTGGAAGAGATTTATAAAAAATATAAAGATAAAGGTTTTGAAATTTTGGCTTTCCCTTGTAATGATTTCGGTGCACAGGAACCAGGAGCAAATGAACAAATTAAAGAATTTTGTTCGACAATTTATGGAGTAACTTTTAAGTTGTTTGATAAGATAAAAATTCTCGGGCCTAATAAATCGCCTCTATATCAAAGGCTAACAAATAACAAGGTTACGCCCAGGTCTGATATCAGATGGAATTTTGAAAAGTTTATTATCTCAAAAAATGGCGAGATTGTTAACCGTTTTTCCAGTAGTGTAACGCCTAAAAGTGAAAAGATTATTTCGGCTATAGAACATGAATTAAAGAAATGAGAATACTGAGGCAAGTAACTTATAACTTTAATTCTTCTTTTACATAGAGCTTTGCATTTATAATTGCCTGATTATCTACATCAAGTAAACCGCTGATTTTCTTAACCATACTTTCTTCGTAGATATCCATTTTATTATCTGCAAAAGCCAGGCGCCATAAATCTCTTAAGAGCTCATACTTATTTTCATTAGAAAAATTTTGATTGATAATGACGGTATATTCATAAATACTGTCTTCCCGCTTAAAATATTCTTCAGCACTTTTAATTAAAGTTTTTACTCCCTCATCATCAATATTAAAATATTTTTTCATCAAGGAAATGATGAGCGAACTTTCATTATCGGTAAATTCATCATCAGCGCGTGCAATATCTACAAGCAGAATACATAAAGCATTTTCTATCGAAGAAAATTTACCGCTCGATAAACCACTATTTCCGTTTGTATATTGTTGACTTAATTTGCTCTTAAGAAATTCAAACATAATAATTATCCTAATTTATTCGTAAGTTAAATCAAAATGGTTCTTTAAACTGCAGCCCTAATGCATGGCTGCGTGGTTACACGCATGAGAAAATATTTAATCATCGAACATGCAATCATGCTTTCATGCAAAACATAGCTCTAAAAGTTAGTCCGCTTTTTTATTCTTCAGTTTCTATTTCAACATCTTTTTCCGGTTTCGGCGGCCTTTCATATAATTCTGCAAGTTCTTTATAATCCTGGGCTAAATGATGCGGAATTTGATCCCAGGTAAATCTCCATGCCCAGTTACCGCCAAGTGTTCCGGGAAAATTCATACGTGCTTCACCGCCAAGATTTAAAATATCCTGCATCGGTACAACAACAATATCAGCAACAGAAGCATAGGCAGCTCTAATTAGCTGTGCAACCATATCATCGCCGTAATAATTTAAATATTTTTGGGCATGGTCGTAAATATCATTATTCTCAAATTTTGCTTTTTCAAAATATGCCCGGGTTGTATCATTATCGTGCGAACCTGTATAAACCATACAATTTTGAATAAAGTTGTGGGGTAAAAATTTTCTCTCCATATCGGTTCCGAATGCGAATTGCATAATTTTCATACCGGGAAAATTTAATCTTTCTCTCAATTCGGTTACTGATTTTGTAATTACACCCAGATCTTCAGCTATAATTGGAAGCTCACCTAAATGTTTTTTTACAGTGTTGAATAATTTTTCACCAGGAGCCTTTACCCATCTTCCTTTTTCAGCAGTTTTAGCTCCGCCGGGAATTTCCCAGAAAGCATCGAAGCCGCGGAAGTGGTCGATACGAATTATGTCTATCATTTGAAACAATTGAGAAAACCTTTTTCGCCACCAAAGGAAATCATCCTTCTCCATAACTTTCCACCTGTATAAAGGATTTCCCCACAACTGGCCGGTAGCACTGAAATAATCCGGCGGTACTCCGGCAATAGTCTCCAGCTTTCCTTCGTTATCAACTGTAAAAAGATTTTTGTTAGCCCATATATCGGCACTATCGTAAGCAATAAAAATTGGCATATCGCCCATAATTTTTATTCCTTTACTGTTAGCATAGGACCTTAATTCTTTCCACTGATCAAAAAATTGAAATTGAATAAATTTGTTGTACTGAATTTCATCTGCTAATTTTCCTTTCCACTCCTTCATTGTTATCTCATCACGGTGAACAAGGCCCTTTTCCCAATTTGTCCAAATTTCACCGCCGTGATAATCTTTAGCCGCCATGAATAAAGCAAAATCATCCAGCCATTCTTTATTTGCTTTACAAAAATCATTAAAAGCTTCTTCAACTCCGTTATGATTTTTCTTGTAGTTTTCAAAAGCTTTTTTAAGAAGATCTTTTTTATAATTTATTACACTGCCAAAATCTATTTTGTTTGGATTTGAAGAGGGAATATTATTCAGTTCTTCCTTTTTTAAAAATCCTTTTTCTAAAAGTTTTTCAGGGCTAACTAACAAAGGATTGCCTGCGAATGCGGAAAAACATTGATAAGGTGAATCTCCGTAACCTGTGGGGCCTAAAGGGAAAACCTGCCAAAGTTTTTGACCGGCAGACTCCAAAAAATCGACGAAGTAATAAGCTTCGTGGCCTAAATCTCCGATTCCAAATTTTCCCGGTAATGAAGTCGGATGAAGAAGAATTCCAGCCGCACGTTCAAATCTCATTTTCACCTCTTATTATTTGGGTGTTAAAAATAAGAAATGGTTGATTAAAATAAAAAAAAGAGAGACTAAAGATAAAAACTTAACCCCGCATTAATTGAATAAAATGAAATTATCGAATTACCGAATTGCAAATATGCCGTATTGCCAACACCGACGGTTGGCAGTTGACCTGCTTTATCATTTATATAGTTGATTCTTGCACTTAAGTTAGCATTAAGGTTATCCAATATTGAATAAGCAACTCCTACTCCGGCATCTAGGGTAATTTGAACGGAAGAATTATCATTTATATTTACGGTTCCATTACCGGTACTCGAACCGGTTGGTGTTTGAAATTTTAATAAACTAACTCCCCCTTCGACTATAAAAAACGGTTTAAACATTTTTCCCAGAAGAAAAAGCCTTGCACCAATTAATATCGGAACTGCTCTATAATTAATATTTAAATTAACAGAATTAAAATTCGGGTTGAGAGCTTTTAGACTTTGATTATATTTTGCATTATCAAACGGGAAATTTATATAGCCTACTGATAACATTATATCCATTCTTTCAAGATAATGATAAAGAACAGACGCACTTTCCCCCATGTTTGATTTATATGTATTCCCGAAGACTCCGCTTGGCATTCCGTAAACACCATTAACTTCAATCCCAATTTTCGATTGTCCGAATAAAAAGTTTGCAGAAACAATAAATAAAAAAGCAAACAGATAAATTTTTCTCATATAAATTATCTAACTTATTTTTACATCACACCTTCGGGATTCTAAATTTTATTTAAGCCCGAAGGGCTGATATTATTGTAATAAAAATATTAAACCCAAGGTAATAACTCCGAAGGAGTGAAATAAACTTAGATAATTAAATAAAATGTAATGGAGATGGGAATCACTGATGATATTTACATCAAATCGAATTTATAAAAATTAGCCGGACAATTTGAATTGCGGGAAAAATCTACTTAACCGCTTTTTCTTCTAAAATATCTTTTGCTCCTTTTAGATGAAGGTCAGCGACACCTTTTCTAACAGCAGTCATAAATCTTTCGCCTGGATCATATTTAACTGTTCGATAATTGGGATCTTTCTCCATCCAATATTTTGTACCCTCAAAATCAGTGTATTCCAAATGACCTATAAGATATTTTATGGTAGGATATTTTTTTACAAGATAATGAACCAACTTAATATTAGCTTCAATTTGTGCATTTGTTAGATCATCAACATCATTTACACCGCCGACATTCTCAACGCCTATAGATTCATAATTTAGTCCGATACAATGCCGTGCCATCCATGTCTCCGGCATCAATCGATGAATTGTTCCATCTCTGTCCACTAAAAATTGAACAGACACATTTAAATCACCGGCAGATTCCAGGTCTGGACGTGAACCTTCCAGTGTTTCTTTATTAAAGACGGCAAAGGTAGAATCGAAAGTACCTATTGCCGTCCAATGAAGAACAATTATTTTAGGAATGATTGTAATATTATCGGGCGTTAATCCGTAATGCTCTTTAATGTAGTCTTTTGTTAATTCAATTCTTTTTTGAGAAAATGATATTGGTGTATCGATTATCTTTACACCTGTACTGCATGAAGATAACACTACAGACATTATCATGATTAGAAATAAATAATAATATTTTGATAATCTAGTTAACATAAAATTTAATTTTATGAATGTTCAACTTCAGTTGATTGTAATTCTTTAACTTTTTCCAGACGCTTTTTCCAGATCGATAATAATATCGTCAACCTTTTCTATTCCTACAGAAAGACGAACCAATCCATCAGAAATACCCGCAGCTAATCTTGCTTCTTTACCCATTGAAAAATGAGTCATGCTGGCAGGATGCTGAATAAGGGATTCCACACCTCCAAGACTTACTGCAAGCTGGCAGAGTTCAACAGAATTCATCATCACCTGGCCTGCTTCAAAACCACCTTCAAGTTCAAACGTTATCATTCCGCCAGGGCCTTTATGCTGCTTCTGTCCTAATTCAAACTGCGGATGACTTTTCAAGCCTGGAAAAGAAACTGTTTTAATCAACGGATGTTTCTCAAGATATTCTGCAATTTTCATAGCACTTTCACAATGCCGTTCCATTCTTAAGGAAAGAGTTTTTATCCCTCTATGAACAAGGAAAGAATTAAACGGATCAATTACTCCGCCAATTTGATTTAAAGTTTTTCTAAAATGCTTATAAGTCGCTACATCTTTTACAACAACAATTCCGCCGACAACATCTGCATGGCCATTTAAAAACTTTGTTAAACTATGAAGGACAACATCTGCACCAAGTAACAACGGCTGCTGCAGGGCGGGACTCATAAATGTATTGTCAACTACAAGAACTGCATTATTTGAATGAGCAATTTTTGAAATAGAATTTATATCAGAAATTGCGAGTGTCGGATTGCCCGGAGTTTCAACATAAATTACTTTTGTGTTAGGTTTTACTGCGGATTTGACTGATTCAATATCAGATGTGTCTACAAATGTTGTTTCCACTCCGTAATTTGTCATTATGGTATTTAGAAGAGTTGTCGTTGGTCCATAAACAGCGGCAGAACAAACCACATGATCTCCTGCTTTTGTTAAGCTTGCAAATACCGTATGTACGGCAGCCATTCCGCTTGCGCATCCAAGACCTTTATAACCGCCTTCCAATTCTGCAATACTATTTTCAAGTGCTTCAACAGTTGGGTTAAGCATTCTAGTATATATGTAGCCTTTTTCTTCGCCGGCAAATAATGCCGCACCGTGCTGCGCAGATTTAAATTTGAATGTTGAAGTTTGATAAATCGGCGGCACAACAGAACCAAATTCATACTCGCCAATTCCCGAGTGGACGCATTTGGTTTCAAAATCAATTTTGTTTTTTTTCATGATAGGATCCCTGTACTTTTTGAGTAGGTTAATAAACTCCAGCTTTTCTTTTGGAAAAGCAAAGTTTACAATAAAAGTTATTTACACGAAAATAATTCTTCAATTTTTACAAACTATTTTCTATTTATTGTTTAAAAAATAAGCCTATTCTTAAAGAAATGCTAACTGGACTGGTATAAAAGGAAGAGTATTCAATGAATTGGTTAGAATTCTTAAAGAAATGGAAATATCAGCTGGAGAACGTTAAAAGCTGAATATTTTAGACAGAAACAAATATTAGAAAACTAACAGCTAGATATAATAAATTGTTGTTAAAAAAATTTTCTACTTAATCAAGTTGATAAATATCTTTCTTTATTCTTTCTTTCATACATTCATAAATAATTTTTTAATTTAATTCTAATTCCCGGATATTTCTATGAACATACCTTCAATTATTTCAAAAGAACTTAGTATAAAAACCGAGCAAGTCGACGCTGTTATCAAACTGTTTAAAGAAGATGCTACCATACCGTTTATTGCCAGGTATAGGAAAGAACATACCGGCGGATTAGATGAAGATTTTTTAAGAAATATTGAAGATAGATTAAACTATCTTACTCTGCTTGAAGAACGGAGAGAAACGATATTTAAAAGTATTGAAGAACAAGGCAAACTAACCGATGATCTTAAAGCCAAAATAATGGCATGTGTAAAACTTCAGGAACTAGAAGATCTTTACCTTCCTTACAAGCCAAAAAGAAAAACGCGCGGGACAATTGCCAAAGCAAAAGGCCTTGATCCTCTTGCATTATTCATTCTTGAAAATCCAACTTTCTCCGGGAATTTTGAGGAAAAGCTTTCGGAATTTATTAATGAAGAATTAGGCGTCGCGTCAACAGAAGAAGCTTTACAGGGAGCTAAAGATATTATAGCCGAAATGATAAACGACAGCGCAGAAGTTAGAAAAGAGATAAGAGAATTTATGCTTAATTCATCCGTTGTAAAATCGGAGAAAGGTAAGGAGAAGTCGGCAGATGAGAAGATAAGTGAAAAACAAAAAGAAAAAGATAAGAAAGAGATTTATCAAATTTATTATGAGTTCAATTCCGATATTACAAAAATTAAACCTTACCAGATCCTTGCGATAAATAGAGGTGAAAAAGAAAAAGTCTTAAAAGTTAGTCTGCAATTTGAAACTGAAAATTCCCATGCAATAATTAAAAAAACATTTTTAGAATATACGGAATCAGCTTTCATGGAAATACTGAATTCCGTGATAGAAGATTCCTTCCATCGCTTATTGTTTCCATCGATTGAAAAAGAAATAAGAAATTATTTAACCGAAACTGCTGATTTACATTCAATTGAAATTTTTGCGGCAAATTTGAGACAACTACTTTTGCAGCCGCCGTTACTAGGTAAAATTATTATGGGAATTGATCCCGGGTTTGTGTCAGGTTCGAAGGTTGCAGTTATAGATGAGACAGGAAAATATCTTGAAGGTTCGACAATTTATCCGCATCCGCCGCAGAATAAAACCGTGGAAGCTGAAAAGTTAGTTGTTAAATTAATTGAAAAATATAAAGTTAATATAATAGCAATCGGTAACGGAACCGCCAGCCGCGAGACAGAATTTTTTGTCGCCGACTTAATTAAAAAGCATAACTTTAAATGCCAATATATTATAGTGAATGAAGCCGGAGCTTCCGTTTATTCGGCTTCTGCTGTTGCTAAAAAAGAATTTCCCGATCTCGAAGCAAGCCAGCGGGGCAACATATCGATTGGAAGGAGATTACTTGATCCTCTTGCGGAGCTTGTAAAAATTGACCCGAAATCAATCGGCGTCGGTTTGTATCAGCATGATGTTGATCAGAAACATTTAGCTAAAAAATTAGATGACGTAGTTGAAAGCTGCGTTAATTATGTAGGTGTGGATGTTAATACTGCCTCTGCTTCCCTTTTGACTTATGTTTCCGGGTTAAATAAAAGGATTGCCGAGAACATCGTTAAGCAAAGAGAGAAAGTTGGAAAGTTTAATGAGAGAAATGAATTAAAAAAAGTTACAGGACTCGGGGAAAAAGCTTTTGAACAAAGCGCTGGATTTTTAAAAATTCGTGACGGTGAAAATCCTCTTGATAATACTTTTATCCATCCCGAATCTTATCAAGCTACAGAAAAGCTTTTAGAAAAATTAAATTTACCCGCAGCAAAGATAAAAGATTCCGGTTCCATGATTTCGCTGATCGTTCAGCAGAAAGGGACAAAAAAGTTAGCAGAAGAAATTGGAATCGGGGAACCTACATTGATTGATATAATTGAAAACCTTAAAAAGCCGGGAAGAGACCCACGTGAAGATATTCAGAAGCCGATTTTAAGAAGTGATGTGCTTAAAATAGAAGATTTAATAGAAGGAATGAGACTAAAAGGAACTGTTAGAAATGTTGTTGACTTTGGAGCTTTTGTTGATATAGGCGTAAAGCATGACGGGCTGCTTCATGTTTCTCAAATGGCGAATAAATTTGTGAAGAATCCTCTCGACTTGATAAATGTCGGCGATATAATAGATGTTACCATAATAGGAATAGATGTTGCAAGAAGCAGGATTTCATTGAGCATGAAAAGTAATTCATGAAACAACTTCTTAAGTAATTCTATCAACTAAAAGGAAATGATTTCTTTTTTCTCTAAATCAAAATTTATATATTCCGATGTATTTTTCGTTGGTATAATATGATCTATGATTATTTACTAAATACTATATCTTCTAAAGGCGCCGCATATTTAATTTTGCTCGATCCTGACAAAATAAATGACGATAAATTACCTTCATTTGTAAGATATTGCGAAAAGAGTAATGTTGATGGTTTCCTGGTCGGCGGCAGTTTAATGATGAACGGCGATTTCAAGAGTTTTATTGAACAGGTAAAAGCCAATACAAATCTGCCTGTAATAATTTTCCCCGGCGATGTAAACCAGATTTATAAACCTGCTGATGCGATTTTATATTTATCAGTTGTCAGCGGCAGAAACCCAGAACATTTAATCGGCAAGCATGTGCTTGCCGCACCAATAATTAAGAAACTGAAAATAGAACCTATTTCAACCGGTTACATTATTGTTGAATCGGGGACAAAAACAACTGCGGAATATTTCAGCGGAAGTGCGCCTGTACCGCGTAATAAACCCGAGATAGCCGCGGCCACGGCGCTTGCTTCACAATACCTGGGAATGAAATTAATTTACCTGGAAGCCGGATCCGGAGCTGATAATTCTGTCCCTAACGAAATGGTAAAAGCTGTATCGGACTATTGCGATATTCCGGTTGTTGTAGGCGGCGGGATTAAAAATCCGAGGGTGGCAAGAGAGAAAGTGAATAACGGCGCAAAGATAATTGTTACAGGTAATTTTTTTGAAAATGAAAATAACTGGAGTTTAATAAAAGATTTTGCAGATGCTGTTCATTTTAAACTTCCAATTACCGTATAGTAACTTTCCTATTCAATCGAAATATTTTTTTTCGATAATTCATTAAATTGAGGTTAAAGTTGGATAAAAAGAAATTTATTGTTGATTCACTAACTGAAAGCGCAGAAACAAAAATAAGCATTCAGCGCGAATGCATGGATGAGATACTTTCAGCTGTTGATATTCTTTCCAATGCATATAAAAATAGCCATAAACTTTTATTATGCGGCAACGGCGGAAGCGCGGCGGACTGCCAGCATATTGCAACTGAATTAATGATCAGGCTTAAATCATAAAATTCAGAGGCCGGCTCTAGCTGCTATTGCACTAACAACAGATACATCAAACTTAACGGCGGGCGGGAATGATATAGGATATGAAAATGTTTTTGCGCGGAATGTCCAGGGCCTTGGTAACGAAGGCGATGTACTTTTAGCAATATCCACAAGCGGTAATTCACCGAATGTTGTAAAAGCAGTTGATATGGCAAAATCAAAAAAAATGAAAACAATCGCTTTCCTCGGCGGACTCGGCGGGAAACTAAAAGATATGGTTGACCTTCCTATTATAATTCCTTCCTACAATACACAAAGAATACAAGAAGGGCATATTACAGTTGCACATATAATTTGTGAATTAACAGAAATGGAACTATACGGAGACCAACAATAGTTTTACCTGTTATTATTATAAATTAGGCTGGGTTTTAGTTCTTGTCCAGCTTACTTTATCACCTACCTGTATATTAAACTTTTTTGAAAAATCCAGGTTTACTTCCAATACATATTGAGCAGGCGCCGAAGACGCATAAGTCTGATCTGATAAAGTTTTTGTCGCACGCTGAATTGTAACAATAGTTTTATTCGAATTAATAAAAATCATATCGAGGGGAATATAAGTGTTATGCATCCAGAAGTTTTGAATTGTATCCTGCGGGAAAATAAAAAGCATGCCTTGATTTTCATCCATATGTTTTCTGAACATTAATCCTAATTCCCTGTCAAAATCATTATCCGCAATTTGAATATCAATTTTCGCTTTAACATTACCGACTGAATCGATAAAAGTTAATGTGCCGTTTTTCTTAAACATATAATCCGAATCATTATCTTTTTTCTTAAGTAAATTTGAAAAAATTAAAAACAAGACCAAAGCTATAAATAAAATTACGGAAGCAACTTTATAAACAGGCTTGAATTTTTTCTCGTCTTTTTTAGGCGTGTCGAATTTTTTCTTAGTTTTATTTTTAGCAGGCATAAATTATTTACCACAAATTCTATATTTGACTTCAAAAATAATAATTTTAATTCTTATTTTTTATTACTGATATGATTAGCTGCCGGTTTATATGTCCCAGAGCATAAAGGCACTCAATAATATGACACTTATAACAAAAAATTTAATTTAATATTAATGCTAAGTTATTAAAATATTTTCTATTATTTATATTTCTAAATAAAATTTTCAATAAGTTTTACAATGAACAATTTAATAATTGACCGGCATAAAATTGAATTGCCGGACCATCAAAATAAGATGATAATTAGCGGATGGGGAAAAAAAGTGTTTGATAATTCAACTGTTGAAAAGATAACTTACCTTTCCGATGGCCTGAAAATAAAAGGCTACATTGCTTATCCAATAGATGACTCGAAAAAATATCCTTGCATTATATGGAACCGCGGAGGGTTTGGCGAAAAAGGAGCTATAGATAAATTTACAGCAAGAGGAATTTTTGGACAACTAGCCAACTGGGGCTATGTTGTTTTTGCTTCACAGTACCGCGGTAATGCAGGAAGTGAAGGTAGCGAACAATTCGGCGGAGACGATGTAAACGATATACTTAATCTCATAAAACTCGCCTCTGAAATTCCGCAGGCAGATACAACTAACTGGGGAATTGAAGGTTGGAGCCGCGGAGGTATGATGACGTATCTTACTTTATTAAAAAATCCCAACTTCAAATGTGCGATTTTGAGCGGCGCAATTTCAAACTTAAAAAAGTTTGTACACGAAAATCCTGAGAAATCTAGCTTTTACAAAAATTTATTAGATGCGAATAGTTTTAATGATGAGCTGGAGAAAAGAACAATTATAAACTTTGTTGATAAACTTCCAAAGATTCCATATTTGTTAATGCACGGGAAAAGTGATGAAACCGTTTCACCAGCTCAGACAATTGAGATGGCAGAGAAAATGGATGAATTAAAGATTCCACATGAACTAGTACTATTTGAAGGTGGAGATCATTTCTTAAAAAACCATCGCACGGAAGTCGATCGGCTGAGAAAAGAATGGTTTAATAAGTATTTGAAATAAAATCTCCTACAAATTTTAATTTATTACCACTCCAATTAATGTAAGAAATATTTTCTAACAACTGTTTTTCTAATCAACTAAATTGATTTTATTTTGTAGTTAAAAATAAATTATATTATTTTAATTAAAGATTCATCAAACTCTTCAAATTAAAATTGTTTATAGAAGACTTATAATACAGAGACCATATTTTAAATAATTTATATTAACAGAAAAAGTTGAAAATTTTAAAAAGGAAATTTATGAAATCAGAAGAACTGCGATCTTTACAAGCACCATTAAAAGAACGATATAAAAAAGAGCCTGAAACTGCAATAATTACATTAAAAGCCAGCGGTAATTTGGGAGAAGGGGTAACTTGTAAGATTGATACCGGCAAAGCACTTATTGACGCCGGCCTTCATCCTGCCACCGGCGGGGACGGATTTCATATTTGTTCCGGTGACCTTTTACTTGAAGCTCTTGTTGCATGTGCCGGAGTAACTTTAAACGCGGTAGCAACATCAATCGGAGTCAATATAAAGGATGGTGTTGTATACGCAGAAGGAGATTTAGATTTTCGCGGTACACTCGCTGTTTCAAAAGAAGCACCTGTTGGTTTTAAAGATATAAGACTAAATTTCGAATTAGATACGGATGCTTCCGAACAAGCGCTTGCAGATCTTTTAAAACTGACTAAAAGATATTGTGTCGTTTATCAAACACTACTTAATTCGCCGCAAATAGAAACAACTATTAACAACAAATAATGTTATTCTTTAGCTTGAATTGCTATTATATAATATCCCAAACCATCAGAGTTTCCCTACAATTTGCTTGTGGCTTCGTGTTGTAAAGGTCGAAGAGAAAATTATTATTAACAATAATTTTTTAGCTTAAGATTTTATATTTTAATCGTAATTTTATTATCAGCGCTGTTTGTCCATAAAAAAATTGTATCATTTTATGAATTTAAAATTTGACAAATAATTATTTTTGATTATATTCTTATTAATTAAAAAGGACCTTCCCCTTAAATTAGCTTTTTAAGAAATCTAACCCCATTTGCGGAAAATCTGAGTTTAAATAAAAACAAACTAGATAAATGGGTTTTTAAAAATATTTTTTATTCAGTCGGTTCCATAAATTTTATTTTAGTTGTACAAATGATTGGCCAATCAATTCTACACTATAAAATAATTAAAAAACTTGGTGAAGGTGGAATGGGTGTAGTGTATCTTGCAGAAGATACTAGACTCGAAAGAAAAGTTGCCATTAAGTTTTTGCCTCACCATATATCATCAAGATCTGAAGAAGCAGAAAGGCTTAAGATAGAAGCCAAGGCTTCTGCTTCATTAAACCATCCAAACATAGCCCAAATATATGCAATTGAAGAAGCCGGTGATGATATGTTTATTGTTATGGAATATATAGATGGAATTGAAATAAAAGATAAAATTAAATCGGGTTTAATTCCTTTCGATGAGGTAGTTAAAATAGCTGTGCAGATAGCAGCAGGATTGGAAGCCGCACATAAAAAAGGAATAGTTCACAGGGATATTAAATCATCAAATATAATGATTACAAATGACGGCAGAGTTAAAATTATGGATTTTGGGCTGGCCAAAATAGGTAAGGGCTCTCAAGTTACAAAGGTAGGTACAACTGTTGGCACCATATCATACATGTCACCTGAACAATCACGCGGAGAAGATCTTGACCACCGTTCGGACATTTGGTCATTCGGGGTTGTGTTATATGAAATGTTAACTAACCGTTTGCCATTCAAAGGAGATTATGACCAGGCAATTATATATTCTATTTTAAATGAAGATCCTAATTCGGTATTAAATTATAGGCAGGATTTGCCTGAATACATTTTGAATGTTACAGGAAAAATGCTGCAGAAAAATCTTCGAGATCGATATCAAAACATGTCGGAACTGAAAGCTGATCTGCGTGATTCAACTGAGGAGCCGGTACAGCAGAAATCAATTGCTGTAATGTATTTTGAGAATATGAGTTCAGAAAAGGACAGCGATTATTTTTGTGCCGGAATAACCGAAGATATTATTACTGATCTCTCTAAGATTAAGGAATTAAATGTTGTTTCCCGGACGGATGTTCTTCCTTACAGAAATAAAGAAGTGAACGTAAGCCAGATCGGCGATGCGCTTCGTGTAGGGTTTATCCTTGAGGGGAGTGTAAGAAAAGCTGGAAATAAGATGCGTATTACTGCTCAGTTGATTGATGTCCGAAGCGGCTATCATATTTGGGCCGAGAGATTCGACCGTTTTGTTGAGGATATTTTTGATCTGCAGACAGAAATTTCACAAAGAATTTCCGAGGCCCTTAAGGTATCACTTACTGACTCTGAAAAGAAATCACTTGAGAGGAAGCCTACTGAAGACTTGAAAGCTTATGAATTTTATATGCGCGGAAGAGAATTGGTATATCAAAGAGGCAGAAAGAATAATGAATCGGCAATACAGATGTTTGAAAAGGCAATCTCTATAGATCCGAAATTTGCAGCCGCTTATGCAGGTCTAGCCGAGGCATATTCTTACATGTATGAATGGTACGATGGAAATTCTCTCTGGCTTGAAAAAACCATAGAAGTGAACCAGACAGCTCTGAATTTAAATCCTAATTTAGTAGAAGCAAAATTCGGTATAGCCATGGTTTACTTCTACCAAAAAAGGTTTAATGAATCAAAATCCGAACTTGAATCGATTATTAAAAAGAATTCTCAATTTTATCCGGCATATTTACGGCTTGGTATTATCGCTGAAGTGTCCGAAGATATTAATTCTGCTTTGAATTATTACCAAACAGCATCTAAACTAAAACCACATGATGAGGAACCGTGGATTTGCTTGGATGGAGTTCTGAGGAAAATTGGAGATATTAAATTATCAGAAGAAGCTGCAAAGAAGGTTATTGAAGTAACAGCCCGAAAACTGGAATTAAATCAGGACGATTTAATTGTAATGAGCAGGCTTGCTAAAGCTTATGGAAGGTTTGGTGCTATAGAAGAAACACATGCTACACTTAAAAGTATTTTTAAAACAGCTCCAATTGACGGCCTTGTACTTTATTATTGTTCATGTGCTTACGGTTTCCTTGGAGAAAAAAATAATGCACTTGTTACATTGAGAAAATCATTTGAAGGAGGTTTTAGAGGACTGGCGAATTGGGCAAAAACCGAACCCGCGTTTGATTGTCTGCGCGAGAATCAAGCGTTTAACGAATTGATAGCTCAATCGGAATAGTGGTATAATTCTTTTTTATTTAGATATTAAGAAAAAAATAAACGCTTAAAATATTTTTACATGGCGGGAGAAGACAAATGCCGAAATATATTATTGAACGAGTTATTCCAGGTGCCGGA
This sequence comes from uncultured Bacteroidota bacterium, assembly GCA_963710735.1. GTDB lineage: Bacteria > Bacteroidota > Ignavibacteria > Ignavibacteriales > Ignavibacteriaceae > FEN-1297. The sequence goes on from CAVQBN010000011.1 coordinate 56,428, forward strand.
GACATGACCCGGGATGAACTGAGAGCTGTTTCTGCAAGGTCTTGCAATGTTATAAGTGAGATCGGTCCGAAAATCCAATGGATTCACAGTTATGTTACCGGTAATAAAATTTATTGTATTTATATTGCACCCGACGAGGAAACTATACGCGATCACGCCAGCAGGGTTGGAATTCCTGCAAATCATATTGCAATTATAGGCGGAATGATTGATCCAACTACTGCTGAATGACGATTCATAAAAGTTCGGATAAGTATTAAAAGCAACTAATTAATTATTTGCCAATTAAGTAAAATGCAAAGAAAAATGAAGTTGAAATTTTTATTAGTTTCATTACATCAACAATATCATAATTGATTAAACAAAAATTGAGAGAACAGAAATGAAAGTAATTCCAATGGGACCGAGAAAAGCAACTAGAAAAGATCCTTCAGCACTAAAAACTAGACAAGTGGGAATACTGAATCCGTGGAGAAAAGGTTTAAGCAACAATGAAATAGGAAACAAACTTTTTATTTCACCCAAAACGGTTGATCATCATATCTCGACAATTCTGTCTAAGTTAAATATTCATTCCTGTTATGAAGCAGCGGCTTTTGTTCATTCAAATCATGATCAAAAAATATAGGCCGGTAAAATGGAACTATTAGAACGTGAAAAATATTTAGAGGAATTAGTAAGAACTTTCAGCAGCTTATCTGAAGGTAGAGGATTTGTGGTACTGATTTCAGGTGAAGCAGGAATCGGTAAAACTTCCCTAGTCGAGAATTTTACAGAAAAGGTTAAAGAAAGGGCAAATATCTTTTGGGGAACTTGCGATGCATTATTTACTCCCCGCCCCTTAGGTCCGCTCTATGATATTGCATCTCAGTTAAAAAACGGATTATTGAATCTATTAAAAAATCAGGTATCAAAGTCTGTTGTTTTCCTGAAGTTCTTAGAGAATCTTCAGTTTAAAGAAAAGCTGAACATAGTAATAATTGAAGATGTTCATTGGGCGGATGAATCAACACTTGACCTGATAAAATTTCTCGGCCGGAGAGTAAATAGAACTAACTCACTTTTTATAATTACATACCGCGATGATGAAATTAACTCCGAGCATCCTTTAAGATTTGTTTTAGGCGATATCCCGTCTCAAAATATAAAAAAAATTAAACTTCCTCTTTTAAGTGAAAAGACAGTTAATGATTTGGCAGCTTCACGAAGACTTGAAAATCTTTATAGTATCACAGGCGGTAATCCGTTTTTAATTACAGAACTGTTGAACAATCAAAAGGAAGGAGTGCCGTCAACAATTAAAGATTCCATCCTCACCAGGATGTCCCGCCTTTCAAATGATGCAAAAGAATTGGTTCAAACCATCTCTATTGTACCTACTCGAACTGAAAAATGGCTAATAAATGGAATCACTAATATAAATAATGGAATACTGGAAGAATGTTTAGACTCTGGATTACTAAGACTTGATGCAGAATCAGTTTCATTCAAACATGAATTAAGTAGAATGGCTGTAGAAGAATCTCTAATTGAATCTAAAAGACAACTGTTGAATGAAAAAGTTCTTAAAGAACTTCTTAAACAGGAAAAAACCGAAGATTATCTTGCTAGAATAATTCACCATGCTTTAAAGGTTCCGGATAGAGAAATTTTAATTAAATATTCTCCTCTTGCTGCAAAACAGGCTTCCGAACTAAGCGCTCATAAACTAGCCGCTGAACATTATGGCAATGCACTTAGATTTGCAGGCAGCCTTCCTGTTAAAGAGCAGCTTGACCTTTATAAGAGAAGGGCTTACGAATGTTATTTAACCGGTCAAATTGAAGAAGGAATAAGTGCTTGCAAGTCCGTCATTAAATTGCTTAAAGAATATTCAGACCCTTACAGTGAGGGAGAAAATTACAGAAGGCTTTCAAGATTGTTATGGCAGGCCGGTCAGGATTCCCAAAGCGAGGAATATATTTTCAAGGCAATAGAAGTTCTTAAAAAACTTAAACCTGGTAAACAGCTTGGAATGGCATACAGTAATTTATCTGCAATTTATATGTGCAGGGAAAATACTGAAGGAACTGTAAAATGGGGTGCGAAAGCAATTGAACTTGCAAAAAAAGTAAATGATCTCGAAACCGAAGTAAACACTCGCATTACTATCGGAAGCCGTAAGATGTGCGACAACGACGATGAAGGTGAATTGGAATTGAAGGACAGCCTTGAGGTATCTCTAAAAAATGATTTTCCAGAACTTGCTGCCAGAGCATACAATAACATTGGTTCAACATTTTTGTGGAGAAGAAATTTGCCGCAAGCTGAGAAATATTTTTCTTTGGGATACAATTATTGCATAGAGAAAGATATTGATTCAATGTGGACCTTCATCGCGGGAGATTATGCTAGGACAAAATTATTTATGGGAAATTGGGATGAAGCTGTTGATATTGCAAATACAGTTTTGAAAAGAAACAATATCTCATTCATGCAAAGAATAGTTCCTCTTTATGTAATTGGAATTATCAGGACAAGACGTAATGATCCGGGGACTATAAGTATTTTTAACGAATTAAATTCAAAGATTGGAAGTGTCGGTGAGATATGGGAAATGATAGTTACTGTTAAAGTAGCGACTGCAGAAATTTATTGGCTTCAAAACAAATTGGAAGACATAATTGATGAAATTGAAATCATATATAATAAATTGAGAGCTAATGGAAATTTATGGCTGATCGGTGAACTTGCATTCTGGTTGTGGAAAGCAAACCGGCTCAAGGAAATTCCCGAACGAATAGCAAAACCGTATCTGCTGATGATTAGAGGCGAATGGAAATCCGCAGCTAAATTGTGGGAAGAATTAAAATGTCCTTATGAACAGGCAATGGCATTAAGCTGCGGTGACGAAGAAGCTATGAAAAACGCAATAGAAATTTTTAACCGTTTGAGTGCATCGGCAACATCACAATTGATCAAACAGAAAATGAGAGCTCAAGGCGTAAGAAGCATTCCAAAAGGACCGAGAAGGACGACAAGAAATAATCCTTCCGGTTTAACAGCAAGGCAAATAGAAATATTAAACCTGCTTGGAAAAGGTTTAAGCAATAATGAAATAGGAAACAAACTTTTTATTTCACCCAAAACGGTTGATCATCATATCTCGGCAATTCTGTCTAAGTTAAATATTCATTCCCGTTATGAAGCAGCGGCTTTTGTTCATTCAAATCATGATCAAAAAATATAGGCCGGTAAAATGGAACTATTAGAACGTGAAAAATATTTAGAAGAATTAGAAAGAACTTTCAGCAGCTTATCAGAAGGCGGTGGATTCGTTGTACTTATTTCAGGTGAAGCAGGAATCGGTAAAACCTCTTTAGTTGAAACTTTTCTGAATAAAATTGAAGGTAAAGCAAATATTTTGTGGGGTGCCTGCGATGCTTTATTTACACCGCGTCCATTGGGCCCTCTTTATGACATTGCCGCACAATTAAAAAACGGTTTGTTAAATCTTTTGAAAACCCAGTCTTCACGTACAGAAATTTTCCAGAAACTTCTTGAAGATATTCAAAACACAAAACAACCGAACTGTTTAATCATGGAGGATATCCACTGGGCTGATGAATCAACTCTTGATTTAATAAAATTTTTGGGTAGAAGGACAAATCAATTAAATTCAATTTTTATTATTACCTATCGTGATGATGAACTCGGTCCTGAACACCCGTTAAGATTGGTCCTTGGAGACATTCTCTCAAAAAATTTAATCAGATTAAAACTTCCGCCATTAACGGAAAAAACTGTTAATGATCTTGCGGATACATATGATATAAAAAATTTATTTGAAATTACCGGCGGCAATCCTTTCTTAATAAATGAATTATTAAGCAGTAAAGATGAAGGAGTTCCTGCAACAATTAAAGATTCTATTCTAACAAGAATATCACGCCTTTCTGTTGAAGCTAAGAATTTAATAGAATTAATTTCTGTTATACCTACAAGAGTAGAAAATTGGCTTGTTGATGAAGTAATAAGTCCAAATTTAAAATTACTTGATGAATGTTTTAACTCAGGCATTCTTCGACTGGAAGATGAAGCAATTTCATTTAAACATGAATTAAGCAGGATGGCTGTGGAAGAATCTTTAAGTGAATCGAAAAGACAACATTTAAATGAAAAAGTACTCCAAATTCTACTTAAGCAGGAAAGAATTGAAGATTATTTAGCAAGAATAATTCACCATGCAGTAAGAGGTCATGATAAGGGGGTAATTATTAAATATGCTGCTGATGCAGCCAGGCAGGCTTCGAAACTAGGCGCACACAGATTAGCCGCTAATCATTATCAAAACGCTTTAAGATTTGTTGATAACCTTCCTATTGAGAAACAACTGGAACTTTATGAAGGCAGATCGTATGAGTGTTATTTAACAAGCCAGGTTGAAGAAGCCATAAAGGCAGGCGAGATTATTATAGAAATTCTTAAAAAACATCCGGATCCTGAACGCGAAGGCGAAAACTATAGAAAGATGTCTAGAATGTTTTGGTATAACTGCCAAGATATAAAAGGCGAGGAATATCTTGATAAAGCAATTCAAATATTTGAAACTCTTCCGCCCGAAAAGAAACTGGCAATGGCTTATAGTAACAAATCCGGGATTTATATGATTAGGGGGAATAAGGATTTAGCAGTTAAGTGGGGTGAAAAAGCCATTAACCTTGCGAGGAGTTTAAATGATTTAGATACTGAAATACACGCACTAAATAATATTGGCTGTGCAAAAATGGCCGCAGATGATAAAACCGGAGAAGATTATTTAAAAAGAAGTCTTCAACTTTCTCTTCAAAATGATTTTTTCGAACATGCGGCAAGAGCTTATACAAATTTGGGTTCTTGTTACTTGGAGCAACGAAATCTTTCCGAAGCAGACAAGTATTTTGCAACAGGATTGGAATATTGCAATGGAAAAGATCTGTTCACATACGGTCTTTGTCTTGTAGGACATTATGCATACGCCAAATTGTGTTTAGGCAAATGGGAAGAAGCAATAGAATTGTCGAATGTAATTTTAAAAAGAGACGATCTTGCTGCAGCAAACAGTATTATTCCGTTATGTGTATTGGGATTGATTAGAGCAAGGCGAAACGATCCCGGATTTATAGAGCTTCTTGATAAATCATATTCGCTGGCTTTCGAAATTGGGGAAATGGAAAAAATTGTTATTGTTACCGCTGCAAGGGCTGAAAAATTCTGGCTTCAGAATACGCTAAATGATATCATTGATGAAATAGAATCAGTTTATTTAAAAGAAAAAGAATCGAAAAATATCTGGAATATCGGCGTATTTGCTTACTGGTTGTGGAAAGGAAATCGTCTTTCTGAAATTCCACAAAATATTGCAGAGCCGTATCTTCTGCAAATAAAAGGTGAATGGAAATCCGCAGCGAAATTATGGGAAAAGCTCAATTGTCCTTATGAACAAGCTATGGCACTCAGCGAAGGTGATGAAGCGGCAATGAAGCATGCAATCGAAATTTTTGAAAGTTTCGGCGCATCTGCAGCGTCTCAATTGATTAAGCAGAAAATGAGGAAGCAGGGAGTTAAAAGCATACCTAAAGGACCAATAAAAGCTACTAGGAAAAACCCAGCCGGTTTAACAACAAGGCAGGTAGAAGTTTTGAAACTTTTAGGAAAAGGTTTAAGTAATAATGAAATCGGAAATAAACTTTTTATTTCACCAAAAACAGTTGATCACCACATTTCCGCAATATTATCCAAACTAAATATTCATTCCAGATTTGAAGCTGCAGCATTTGTTAATTCAAATAAGTCCATCAAATTATAGGCTGGGCTAATGCAATTATTAGAACGTGAAAAATATTTAGTAGAATTAGAAAAATCCTTTTACAACTTGTCAGACGGAGGAGGATTCATTGTTTTAATTTCAGGCGAAGCAGGCATCGGTAAAACAACTTTAGTTGAAACTTTTTTAGAGAAAATTAAAAACAAAGCGAATATTTTGTGGGGTGCCTGTGATGCATTGTTTACACCACGCCCTTTGGGACCGCTTTATGATATTTCGACTCAGATGAAGAATGGTTTATTTAGATTATTGGATAACCGATCTCCCAGGGAAATAATATTTGCAAAGTTCCTTGAAGAACTTCAGAATAGTAAACTCCCGAATGTGGTAATTATAGAAGATGCCCATTGGGCTGATGAATCTACATTAGACCTTATTAAATTTTTTGGCAGAAGAGTTGGTAGAATCTGCTCTCTTTTTATAATAACCTTTAGAAACGATGAAATAAGTCCTAATCACCCTTTAAGGTTGGTTATGGGTGATATTCCTTCTAAAAATCTTGTTAGGATAAAACTACCTCACCTAACAAAAGAAACAGTTGATCATCTTGCCGATTCTAACGGGGTAAAGAATTTATATGAAATAACCGGCGGTAATCCTTTTTTGATTTATGAATTACTAACTAATAAAGATGAATCGATACCATCAACAATAAAAGATTCGATCTTGGCAAGAATATCCCGCCTTTCCGATAAGGCCCGTAATTTAGTTGCATTGGTCTCTATTATCCCGACGCGTGCTGAAAAATGGCTGATAAATGAAATTTTTCCTTTGAATAATGAGATTCTTAATGAATGTTTAAACTCAGGTATTTTAAAATCGGATGTAAACTCAATTTCTTTCAAACATGAATTAAGCAGAATGGCGGTGGAGGAATCTTTAAGTGAAACCCAAAGGCAAGTATTAAATAAAGATGTTCTTCAAATTCTTCTGAAACAGGAAAAGATTGATAATTATCTGGCAAGGATAATTCATCATGCATTAAGAGTACCGGACAAAGAAGTCTTAATTAATTATTCACAACTAGCAGCTAAGCAGGCATCTGCTTTAAGTGCTCACAGCTTAGCCGCGGATCACTATCAAAATGCTTTAAAGTTTATTGACAATCTTCCTCTGATGATGCAGTTGGAGTTTTATGAAGGAAGATCATACGAATGTTATTTAACCGGACAAATTGAAGAAAGCATTAAAGCATGTAATGCAATAATTGAAATATTTAAAGAATATTCCGATCCATATCGCGAAGGGGAAAATTATCGAATATTATCAAGGTCACTTTGGTATGCCGGTTATGATTTAAAGGCAGAAGAGTCTCTTTTCAAAGCTATAGAAATACTTGAAAAAATACCGCCAGGTAAGCAGCTTGCAATGTCGTACAGTAATTTGTCGCAGCTTTACCATTGCAGGGATGAATGGAAACTAGCCGTAGAGTGGGGAGGAAAGGCTTATGACTTAGCAAAAAGAATAAATAATTCTGAGGTTATGATACATTCTCTTAACAATATCGGTACCAGCAGTTTACTTGCCGGAGATGATGCCGGAGAACCTTTTTTGAAAGAAAGCCTTGATTTATCTCTTAAGAATAAATTTCACGAACATGCTGCTCGCGCTTATGATAATTTTGGAATCAGTTATGTGTGGAGAAGAGACTTACTCAAGGCAGACAAATATTTTAGTGCGGGATTAGAATATTGTTATGAAAAAGATATTGATACTTTAGGTTTATGTATAGCCGGGTACAATACAAAAACCAAATTATATTTAGGTAATTGGGACGAAGCAGTAGAATCTGCAAGTTCAGTTTTAAAAAGGAATAATATCCCTCTAATAAATAAAATTGTTCCATTATATGTAATCGGAGTTATCCGGTTAAGGCGCGGTGATCCCGGTGCGATGAGTGTTTTGAATGAGTTAAATTCTCTCGGAGAGAATATTGAGGAAGTTGTTGACATGATAGTACCCATCAAGTCCCTAAAAGCCGAAGCATTATGGATGGATAATAAACCCGAAAAGATAATTGAGGAAGTTGAACCGGTTTACAATAAAATAAATGGGAGATATAATCATTGGGCTATCGGAGAACTTGCATACTGGCTTTGGAAAGCAAATCATCTTTTTGAAATTCCTGAAAGGATAGCAAAACCGTATCTTTTACAGATTAAAGGGGAATGGAAAGCTTCTGCAGAATTATGGAAAGAATTGAAATGTCCGTTTGAACAAGCCTTGGCTTTAAGTGAAGGAAATGAAAACAGTATGAAAGCGGCAATTGAAATCTTTGAACATTTGGGAGCTTCTGCAACTTCTCAAAAAATTAGAAAATCAATGAGAGAGGTAGGTATAAAAAGCATTCCCAAAGGACCAAGAAAAACAACAAGAAAAAACCCAGCAGGTTTAACAACAAGGCAGGTAGAAGTTTTAAACCTTCTTGGTAAAGGATTAAGCAATAATGAAATCGGAAGTAAACTTTTTATTTCACCAAAGACTGTTGATCACCATATTTCTGCGATATTAACCAAACTAAATATTCACTCCCGCTATGAAGCTGCTGCTTTTGTTCAAAACAATTCAATAATTCAAAAATAGGGAATGATTTCTTATAATATAGGGAATTCTCCCGATTCGATTCAAAATCATTAAAACTAAATTAACCTCCACAAATAATTCATAATTTAAAAAACTGGAGGTAACATGCCTAGATATCTTATCGAAAGAACTTTTCCGGATGGATTGTTAATTCCAGTAACTGAAGATGGTGCAAAATACTGCTTAAATGTTATATACAATAACACCGATGAAAATGTTACTTGGATTCACTCTTACGTGAGCGACGACAAAAAGAAAACTTTCTGTATTTACGATGCACCCACTCCTGAAGCAGTGAGAAAAGTAGCAAATAAGAACAAACTGCCGATTGATAAAATAACCGAAGTGACTGTCCTAGATCCATATTTTTATAAATAATTTAAAAAGGAGTTATTATGAAAAAGTTGACTTTTATTCTAGCATGCCTGTTTTCATTAACATTTATTTTAATGATTGGCTGTCAGAATTCTTCAATGGAAGAACCTACTGCAGTTCAAACACAACCCGCTGGTATTACATCCGGTAATCCGCAAGGATTATCAAAATCCTATTCCAGTACTTATGCACCGGAACTGCAAAAAGAATTAGCTCTTGCAAGATCTGCCACAGCAAAGTACCATGATATAAGTAAGGCAATCGCAGATGGTTATGCAGACATAGATGTTGTAGTGCAGAATATGGGATATCATTATATGGATACTGAAAATGTTAAGGATACATTTGATCCCGCGAAACCGGCATTGCTCGTTTATTCAAAAAACCCGGTAAATGGAAACATGAGATTGGTTGCAGTGGAATATGCTATTCCCAATACCGATCCTAGACCTGAGGGATTTGCGGGAGATGCCGACGTATGGGAAAATAATCCTGATTTTCACTTATGGCTCTGCCATGCATGGGTATGGTACAATAATCCTAATGGTATGTTCAATGAATTTAACCCGCGTGTGCATGTTGCTGAAAGTGATATTACTTATCCATAATTAGTACGAAAAATTTATTAATAATCTTTAGGCCCTCATAAAAGAGGGCTTTTTAAATAAAAAATTTTTTCATAATAGGAGAAGACAAATGCCGAAATATATTATTGAACGAGTTATTCCAGGTGCTGGAGACATGACCCGGGATGAACTGAAAGCTGTTTCTGCAAGGTCATGCAATGTTATAAGTGAAATCGGTCCGAAAATCCAATGGATTCACAGCTATGTTACCGGTAATAAAATTTATTGTATTTATATTGCACCGGACGAGGAAACTATCCGTGACCATGCCAGCAGGGTTGGAATTCCTGCAAATCATATTGCAATTATCGGTGGAATGATCGATCCGACTACTGCTGAGTGACGATTCATAAAAATGTTTTTATAGACAGAATAAAATTTATTTCTGTGGATGGGAAGAGAAATAATTTATACCTATAACCAATTCCTGTGTGTTTATTATTCTGAAGAGTTAACAAATGAATTAAGATTAAGTAACAGATTCATAAATGTTCGGATAAGTACAAAAAGAAATTCAAAATAATAAAATGAATAATAAAGTATTAAAACTTTATAGTTTAATTTTCTTAATAATTTTTTCATTAAGTGAATTTTTATTTGCACAGCTGAATCCAAATAATCTTGTTCAATTCAACGAAAAGGATGGTCTGCCCGGAGCCGAAATTGGACAAGTAATGCAGGATCATTTGGGTTATATTTGGATACCCTCTTTAAGCGGTCTTACAAGATATAACGGTTACGAATTTAAAAGATACTTAATGAATCTGCACGATTCTACTTCTATTAAGACCACAATTATAGGTTCATTATTTGAAGATAGTAAAAGAAATATTTGGATCGGCGGTACAGGAACTATTGATGTTTATAATCCATACAATAAGTCGTTTAAGCAATTTGAAAATGGCGCTTTAAGTGATTTTACCCAATTAATTGACATTAATAGTATTTCTGAAAGTGAAAATGGTGTAATTTATTTTGGTGTTTGTGAAAATACAGCACCTGCTTTCAAGAATTCCTCGTCGGAAATTTCAAATTGTCTTTTATATTATGATGAAAAGGACGGTATTATTAAAAAATTCCAGCCGCCCAAAGGTATTGTAATAAAGAGAGTGTACCGTTTAAGATCCGATTCTAATAAAAATATTTGGGTTCTAAGTAAAAGCGGTTTATTCAAAATTGATAGGAAGAATAATTTCACAAAGATTAAAGCTTTCAACGAAGAGCTTATAAATAACAACGGTATAATTCATGATTTTAAAATTGATAAAAATGGTATTATTTGGATTACCGGATATAATTCAAAGTTTTTTTCATTTGATACAAAAACAGAAAAGACGAATATATATTCTTTAAATGGACTATTTAAAGGCTTTGATAATAAATTAGTTACAAGAGCAATTGCTGTAGATAAATTCAATAATATCTGGCTTGGCAGTAATCAGGGATTAATATTTTTCGATCGCACAAAAAAGAAATTTGATATCTTCCAAAATGAATCTGACAGACAAATTGAAAGAGCCGACATTTACGGATTAAATTTTGATTCATTTGGTTCTCTTTGGATTGGAACGGAATCAAAAGGTTTATTAAAATATGATGAACGAACTCTATTCGAATCATTTAGTTATAACAAAGTTGAAAATAATTCATTAACCGGCGGATGGGCAAACAGAATTATTGAAGGGAAAAATGGTAAAATTTGGATTACTACTTCTGACGACAATTTAAATAATTTTGGGCTAAATGAATTTGATCCGAAAACCAGAAAAATAAAACGTTGGTTTATTCAAAAATTTTTACCAAACTGCCATGCTTTATACGGCATTTACCAATTGTCTAAAAATCAATTTTACTTAGGAACAGACTTAGGTTTGTTCTTATTTAATTCTACTAATAATTCAATTAAAAAAATTATTTTTAACGGATTATCTGAAAATTCGTTTATATATGATTTTTATAATGACACAAAAGGTAACCTATGGCTGTGTACTAACGCGGGTATTTATAAACGAAATAAAGGCAGCGAAAAGTTTATACATTATTACTTAATTTCTTCTGACAGCTTAAGATCCGTTAGCAATCAAGTAACTAGGGTAATAGAAAGTAAACATTACGGCTTATGGTTTTGTACCGATAACGGTTTGTTCCTTTATAATTATGATAAAGATAAATTTGAAAGGCGCGGATTTGATATTAAAAGTGGAAGTGTTTTTCCATGTCAGGATATAAATAGTCTGTATGAGGACAAAAATGGAATTGTCTGGGTCGGAGAATGGGAAGGCGGATTAAGCCGGTATAATCCTTTAACCGGAGAAATAAAGAACTATTCAACTAATGACGGCCTGCCTTCCATGAACATTCAAGGCATTCTTGGAGATGAAAAAAATAATACATTATGGTTAAGTACATTTGAAGGCCTCGTTCGTTTTGATAAATCGACTAAACAGTTTACTAATTATACTACTGAAGATGGAATCCAAAGTCAGTTATTTGCCGATGGTTCATATCTTAAAACTTCAACCGGTCTTTTTATATTCGGCGGCTCAAACGGAATAACGGTTTTCAATCCAAACGATATTGTTAGAAATTCTATTCCACCTAAAGTGTTTTTAACTGATTTAAAGATTTCTAATAAATCTATTTTGCCTGGGAAAAATTCCATATTAAAAAAACCTATTTATGATACTGATGAAATAACTTTAGATCATAATGACAACAATATTTCTATTGACTTTATTGCGCTTCATTATTTGAATCCTTCCAAAAATCAATATGCCTATATTCTAGAAAATTATGAAAAAGAATGGAGGTCAGTCGGAAACCAGCGCTCTGCTTATTACTCTAATTTACCGCCTGGCGAGTATATGTTTCGTGTCAAGGCTTCAAACAATCATGACTTATGGAATGAAAAAGGTGCCGAACTAAAAATTATTATTAAACCCCCATGGTGGGAAACATGGTGGGCTTATTTAACTTATGCAGCTTTCACGCTTTTTGCTTTATATTTAATCAGAAGGTATGAAATGAATAGAATTTCATATAAACACCAGATTAAAATTAATGAAGCTGTATTGAAGGAAAAAGAAGAAACAGAAAAAATTAAATCACAATTCTTTGCAAATATTTCACATGAATTCAGAACACCTCTTACTTTAATACTTGGGCCGGCAGAAAAAATAATTACTAATTCTACCAAAGACATTAAAAAGGAAGCCGGAATAATTAAAACGAATGCCTCAAGACTTCTTCATCTTGTTAATCAATTATTAGACCTTTCAAAATTAGAGTCTGAGAAACTTAAGCTTAAGGCTTCCAAACAGAATATAGTATCATTCATAAAATGGATTGCCTTGTCGTTTGAATCTCTATCCGAATCAAAAGACATAACGCTCCAATTAATAACTGAGCAGGAATACATAGAATTATACTTTGATAAGGAAAAGATGACCAAGATATTTACAAATATTTTATCAAACGCTTTTAAATTCACTCCTGAAGAAGGAAAAATTACGATAACAATTAAAGAAATCTCTCTTTCAAAACAAGATTTATCAAATCAAGTTTGGAATGATAAAGGGAAATCGGCTAAAAACTTTGTGGAAATAAAAATCCGCGATACCGGCATTGGAATTCCACAATCTGAAATTACAAAATTATTTGATAGATTTTATCAGGTAGACAGTTCTCTTACAAGAGAACATGAAGGAACCGGTATCGGCTTGGCGCTTACAAAGGAATTAGTTGAATTACATCGCGGCAGAATTAGTGTGAACAGCGAACTTGGGAAATGGACAGAGTTTACTATAAATCTACCATTGGGTTTTGATCATCTGAAGGAGGATGAAATATTTACTGAAGAAATTGAAGAACAAGAAGTAGTAAAACCTGTCATGGATGAAGAAAGTATTAAAATTTCAGATGACATAGAAAATGAAATTGCTGAAAAAAATATTGAAACTTCAAAAGATATTATTTTAGTAGTAGAAGATAATTATGATATGCGGAAGTATATTAAAAACTCTTTATCAAATTCTTATTTAGTTGAAGAAGCAATTAACGGAGAGCAGGGATTAAGAAAAGCTGAAAAAATAATTCCTGATTTAATTATAAGCGATATAATGATGCCGAAGATGGATGGGAATGAGTTAACTAAGAAATTAAAGAATGACGAAAGAACCAGCCACATCCCTATTATTATTTTAACTGCAAAAACCGGACAAGATAATAAATTGGAAGGACTAAAAACCGGTGCCGACGATTATCTAATCAAACCTTTTGATACGCAGGAGCTAAATGTAAGAATACAAAATTTGATTAAACTTAGAAAAAATCTTCAAGAAAAATACGGCAAAGGAGAACCGGTTCATTTGCATGGGGATAAAAAACTCCGCAAGATAGACGAACAATTTCTAACCAAAGTATTGGAGGTTATAGAAAGCCACATTTCAGATGAAAGCTTTAGCATAGAAGATTTTAGTTATGAAATAGGAATGAGCCGAACACAGCTTCACAGAAAATTAAAAGCATTAGTTGGAAAGTCGGCGAGTCAATATTTAAGAACCATAAGGCTGGCTAGAGCAAAAAAACTGATTGAAGAGGAAAACAGCAATATATCGGAAATAGCATATTCAGTAGGTTTCTCCAGCCCGGCATATTTTACAAAATGTTTTAAAGAAGAATTTGGTTATCCGCCGAGCGAAATCAAGTTTTTGAAATAAATTATTTTATCTTATCCAAATTTTCAACTCTTCCATTTAAAAAATCCTCTAATTAACACATTTTCCTATATGTAACATAAATATAAATGTATGCAACATATATTGCTAGTAAATGGCATAATTCTGCATAATTTCGTCACATTGTTGATAGGTTGCCCCCATAATTATTTCATTTATTAGACTCGTAATTTTTTTAATTGCGAGGCATAAAATGAAAATAATTTTTTTAATAATTTTAATTTTCTTTATAAACTTTATGACTCTTCCGCAGCAGAAAATAGTAAACTGCAGTACTTCTTATAAGGAAACTCCTCAAGATTTATCACAGCGCGGAGGAAAATATATTACTTCTTTGGGTACGTTAAAGTTATTAGTTGTGTTTGCAAAATTTAAAGATGATAACAGTCCTCATCAGTATTGGCCTGCTGACTCTTATCCTAAAGAAATGAAAAACTTTATTGACTCGAGCATGGATGTCGGATCGACACATTACTTAAATTTAACTAATTATTATAATCAAATGTCATTCGGAAACTTTAAGGTTATTGGAAAATCTATTGGAGTAGAAACCCCCTATCCGATGAGTCATTACATTCAAGGGAATGACACACTTCCAAATAGAGCGCAGGCCAACAAAGATATCTTATTAGCCGCTGATGATTCTATAAATTATAAAGAATTCGATAACTGGACTTATGAAACCGATTATTGGCAGGAAAATAAGCCTGACGGTATTGTTGATATGATAGTTGTTATCTGGCGCGGGCTTGTTTTTGGTAATCAATGGAGCGGAGAAGCCTCGCTGGGTGGTGGTGCGGAATTTTCCGTCGAAAACAATCATGAAAAAATTCGGATGGGATTTGGAGGAACGCCTGGTGCAGGCAGCAACGGTTCCGGTGTCACGGTTCAATACTGGGGAGAAAGACCGCCTCAAAGGAATTTTAAAAATGTTGTTCATGAGATAGCACATTGGTTAATTAGTGCTTATCATCCATATACCGAATTTAATCATACATTTTGGGGTATGCTTACACCACCGACCGAAGGAATATGTGCAAATTCTTTTGAAAGAGAAAGGCTTGGCTGGCTGAATCCTATTTTGATTGACGGAACAATATTAAGTGCACCAATGGGTGATTATGTTACAACACCTTCAGCATACAAATATTATCCAAGCAACGGTTACCCGGGAGAATCGTTCTATTTCGAGAATCATCAAAAAGTAAGTATATATGACGATGCAACTACTAATCCAAATGATAAAGGCATATTTATTTTGCATTTTGCAAACGATACATATCAAGGCGATAATGTAAGAGTAGTAACAGCAGATGGATTTTGGAACTGGAGCGCTCCTAATTATTCAGATGTTTGGGGAAATTATTTACCCAGTTTTAAAAAGGTTTCAGTAAATCGAAATGGCTTGGGTAATAGAGACAAAATATTCTTAAATGATACAACGAAGGATTTTATTTATTCATTTATTAACAATGATAACCAGGTAACAAATGGAGATTTTCTTCACGGGTATAATTTTAATGATGCTTTTAATACAAAATCAAATGATGTTTTTTCTCCTTGGAGTAATCCCCCTGCTTATACCTGGAGCGGCAACCCGACTAATTTTTTAATGGAAGTAATGAATCAAAGCGGAACGATCATTACTGTCAGGTTTACATCTACAGATGCCTGGGCAGGAAAGCCGTCGAAACCTTTTCTTGGATTCTGGTCCATGAATTCAACTAATACAAGTGCATACGGCAATGTATCTTTAGCCTGGGGTGCAGATTTATGGGATGGACTGCCTATTGAACCGGACATTAATTGGTCGGAATTGCAGATGTCTTTAGATTCAACTTCCTGGAGTACAATTTACCAAGGTGCTGATAGATTTTGGACAGGCAACATCTTAAAATACAATTCAGCAAATAAACTTAATTTTCAATTTAGAGTAAGAGTTAGAGATAACCAAAGCCAATGGTCAATGTGGTCAAATATTATTAGCCGAAGTTTTTCTGAGAATACTTTGACTTCGGTTAATGATACTGCTGCGAAGATAAATAATGAGAAAAACTTAAATTATACACTTGAACAAAACTATCCCAATCCTTTTAATCCGTTCACAACAATTAGATATCAAATTCCTGGTCAAGGTTTGGTTACTCTCAAAGTTTATGATGAATTAGGCAGAGAAATAGAAACTCTTATCAATCAATATCAAAGTAAAGGAAGTCATGAAATAAGTTTCAACGCAACTAAAATTTCCAGCGGAATTTATTATTATCAATTAAAAACCGGGAACTTTGTATTAACCAAGAAAATGATTTTGCTGAAATAATGGCAGTTCAATTTGGGCTGCCTTCTGATCTTAGATTTATTTTTCCTTGTTAACCTTTAATTCAATTATTTAATTCTGCTTTTTATTTATAGAACTCACTTTTTACAATTTTTCCACAATATATGTAAAGCATACTTGACATTTAGTCAAGGATGCTTTATATTATAAATAATTTTATAATTGATTATTTGGGGCTGTAATGAAAAATTTTTTAAAGAAATTTACATTTCCATATAAAACAACAATCTTAATTTCTTCTACTTTAATC
Source organism: uncultured Bacteroidota bacterium (assembly GCA_963710735.1). Taxonomy (GTDB): domain Bacteria; phylum Bacteroidota; class Ignavibacteria; order Ignavibacteriales; family Ignavibacteriaceae; genus FEN-1297. The sequence goes on from CAVQBN010000011.1 coordinate 73,181, forward strand.
CTAGTCCTGCCTTTCATAATTTTTTCAATTATTATTCCGGCACATGTTTCCACTTTACATAAAAGTGATTTCCAAATATTTAGGCTTGCCCTTTTCTCCTCAACTTTTTTAGCCATGTTAGGATTTATTTACTGTACGCTTGGATACCATTTTCAGATTCTTCGGGGTGATGAATTAAAGCTAAGAATACATTTAGAATCACTGAATGCAGCATTTACAACTACGCTTGTTGCTTTTTTTATATTAATTTTCGTTTTTATAAATTTTTCACCCAAAATGCTTAACTGGATTCTGCTTATCCTTTCTGTCATTTTGATTTGTTCTTACTTGCTGGCAACACAATTTATAAGAGATAAGTATCAATGAAAAATAGATTGAAAGTTTTACGGGCGGAAAGGAATTTATCTCAGGATGATCTTGCCAAACAGCTTAATGTTTCCCGCCAGACTATAAACGCAATTGAAAGGGAGAAATATGATCCCAGTTTACCCCTGGCTTTAAAAATTTCTAAGTTATTTGATAAAAAAGTTGAAGAAATATTTTTTCTAGATGACGATAAATAAAAAAGGAAAGACAGCACAATGTAATTGTTCTATTATGGAGGAAACTTTTTATAACCAGGCATTTTAATAATATTGAAACATTTCCACTTACTTATTCTTTTATCTGCTGATCTCGCCCAAGTATCCAGCATCTCGTATTATTTGTAAATCCTATATGCTCATAGTATGAATTAGCATCAGGTGCAGCTACTAAAATTAATTTGCACTTTGGACCTAAATTACCCTGCGTAATCATTTGCAGTTTTTTTCCTATTCCCATTTTCTGATAATCCTTATGAACCGCCAGGTCCGAAAGATAGCATGCATAATGAAAGTCTGTCATTGAGCGGGCAAACCCAACTAATTTATCGCCGTCCCACGCTGATACGGTAAGATTACTGTTGTTCAACATTCCTTCAATACAGTCTCTATCATCTATAGGCCTTCGTTCTCCGAGTGTGGATTTTACCAACAGCCCTATAAATTGTTCTGCTTTAACAGGTTCGTTTATTTTGTATTTTATATTCACTGCTTCTTTGTCCGGAATAATTTGTTACAAAATTTCTCAATTTGAAAATTAAGATCTATGTGCGGCTGCTAATTTAATTTATCATAATGAATAAATCTACGAGGGAAAAATAGGAAAGAGAAAAAAATCACCCTAAAAATTTATTGCAATAAAAAATCTTATATCTGAAGTTACGCAAATAGTTGTTTTTGTCATTCCGAACTTGATTCGGAATCTAATTTTTAAGCTATTTTGAGATGCTGAATCAAGTTCAGCATGACATCTGCGTAACTTCAGTTATTATAATAATATTGATAACAAGTTTTAGTTGTAAGCGGTTATGCATTATTATATAGCAAAATTAAAACCGGCAAGGTAAGCAGTGGATGTCCCGCCTGCACTTAAAAATCTATAGTATTTTGAATTTATCTGACTGTTCAGTTTAAATAAAAAAATTAAATTTACATTTTTATTTATCGGATGTGAGATGCCTATGCCTGCACCGGCGCCTATTAGGTTCTCATTCGTTTCTGTTTTTGTACTTTTATCTGGATAGTAACCCAATACTACACCGTTAACAGGATTTACTTCTTTCGTAATTTCATAAGTGTTATAGCTTAAATGTGCGTAACCTATTTCAAAGACGGCAAAAGCAGTAAAGATTTTATTGGTGTTAAAATTTATTCTGCCGCCTAAATAAACAGGGATTAAAACATGGTTATCGGACGAATAAGAGCTGAAATGTGTTTGTTGCTGTAATATCGACCAGTCTATGTTAAAATTAACTTTGAACTTATCCCACGAAGAATAGCCTGTATAAAAATAGAACTGAATATTATTATTAATCGGATGGTTAAATTGAACCGATGCGGTCAATCCTTTTGAAGAGCTCATCGGCATTATAATACCGCCGTTAATTTGAATAAAATTGGATTCCTGTGCTAAAATAGTATTAGAAAAAATTATTAGAACGGAAATTATTATGGCTAAAAAAGACTTCTGCATTTTATTACCCTTTCATAATTAGTGATTATAAAAGAACGGTAACCAGTAATCAATTATTCTCCTTTACTCAGTGTTATTATTTTTCTTTTCGAATTGTTCTAATAGCGGCTCACCCTTAAACATAGTCCATTTAATCATAATACATAGTAGCGGTATAAAAACTTTTATAATTTATTTTATTTCAAAATTAAAAAACAGAGATAAATCTTACCCCTAAATAATTGGTTCTTTGCTTACCTGTCCGGCTTTGATGGATTAATGTGGCGAAGTCTAATATTTAAAATAATTTTGTTTGATTCGTATATTCAGAGATTCTTTTATCTGCAAGCTCAACATATTTTTTATTAGTATCATATCCCACATATTTACGTCCATTTTTAATTGCAGATAAACTAGTAGTTCCGCTCCCCAAAAATGGATCCAAAATTACATCTTTTTAAATGAATATAATTTTATTAAACGATTAGGAAGTTCTTCTGGAAATGGGGCAGGATGACCAATCTTTCTTGCAGAAACTGCTGGAAAAGTCCAAACACTTTTTGTCCACTCTAAAAACTCTTCTTTTAATATAGTACTTTCTTTACCTTTACTTGGGTGAGAAAATGAATCTTTTGAGAAAATCAAAATATATTCGTGAATATCTCTTAAAACAGGATTTGCGGCAGATAACCAACTACCCCAAGCCGTCGAGGGACTAGCACTCGAAGCTTTATTCCATATTATTTCGCCACGCATTTGAAATCCAATCTCTAACATATCATTAATTATATAACTATGAAGAGGTATATATGGTTTTCTTCCTAGGTTAGCTACATTAATACAAGCACGACCACCAGAAGCTAAAACACGAAAGGTTTCAGTCCAAATTTTTTTTAATAATATTAAATATTCATTTAAACTTAGATTATTATCATATTCTTTCGTTACATTATAAGGGGGTGACGTAATCATAAGGTGAACAGAATTATTAGGCAATTCTTTCATTTGTTCACTCGAATGGCAAAAGTGCTTGTTGATAAACTTCTTAGGAATATCGTTTTCAATGTGTTTTATTTTTCGATCAAATTGCATCCCTTCATATAACCTTGAATTGTAAAATTGCGAGGAATCATGGTTAATTCTTCCAGGACTGCCAAAAGAACTTGTTACAGTTCCGTTTTTAGGTGTAATTACTTTTGAGCCCATAAATCAATCCATCTTTTAAATGCGTTAAATTTTATTTCTTCTTTTTTCCAATCAATCTTAATTTTATAAATACCATTATGCATTAATAATTTTTGCATAGCTTTTGAAGACATCTCAACACCTCTAGGATTTTTTCCTAAACTAGGGAGTTTAATATAATTCTCTCTGCCCAATTCATTGAAAACTTCTAATTGAACATTCGATGGGAAATAAAATATACCGCCTGTATTTTCCCAATTAATTTGCACATAAATCATGTCACAGGAGGGCAAATATGAATTCTGAAATTCTATTGCATTCTTAGCATCAACAGTCCAAATTAATTTTACACCTGAAAATCCGCTTCCGCTTTTTGTTTTAATAGAAATCGGTTTTCCAAATAATTTCACATCAACTTCCGGTTCTGTTATGGGTATCTCTGTTTCGACATTCTGTTCACCAAATTTGTAAATCAAAAGTGAAACAATTATTCGTTCTCTTATTGAACCTACTTCCATTCCCACTTTACCAGCTCTTTGGCTTTCTAATTCAGCTATTTGAAACAGTTTAGGTAATTTGCTTTGAATTTTTTTAACAATTTCTACCTCAGAAAAGAGGTTAAGTATAGTCTGTTCCATAATTCTCTATATATGATTTTAAGATTCTTTTTATAAAGATACTAAAACTTAAGATTAAAATATTTAGTAATTCTGTGAACAGGCTAATAAAATATTTTACATACAATTCAAAAAGCCTATAAATGCCAAATGTGAAAACGGCGTTCACTTCTTAAATAATTTTCCTATAAAAAGCAGAAATTAATTTCCAGCCTCACAATGCCGGCTCATTTTCTCTTTTCTCAATTCACATTTCACTTTCCTCCGCCCGCGGTCTTCGGTTCCGGTTTCAACTATTTTCCTATTTAGACGCCCAATACAGATAAAATTGCATAAATTTTCAATAGCATTTAAAAGGCAAACATACATTTATCCAAATCACTTCACCATCTAACTGAACCTCATTTTCTTGTATTTCTAAGCCAAAACAATTAATTTAAGTGTTCAAAATAACGGATAACACTTACCGGTTTGCGGTTTTAGCAAACAAATAAATGATGGAAAATTTACATTAAAAATCATTTTGCTAGATTTTTAATAAACCTGTCTTTCAAAAAGATTTCCGGCTGAAACCCAGTTTAGGTAATTATTGGGCAGGATTGAAAGAATCAAAAACTTTTTCAATAATTGAATTAATCCAAATAAGGAAATTGGAAATGAATAACGACAAAACAAACGAATTTATTGATACGGAAACAAGAGAATGGCTGTACTCGCTGGACTACGTTTTAGAGCACAGCGGCCCGGAAAGAGTTAAAGAACTTCTTCAGGAACTTCAAATAAGAGCTCATAAAGCCGGAGTACAAATTCCCTTCTCTGCAAATACACCATATATTAATAGTATCCCGCGGGAACTGCAGCCGCCTTTCCCCGGCGACAGGGAAATTGAAAGGCGCATTAAAAGTTTGATCCGCTGGAATGCAATGGCAATGGTTGTAAAAGCAAATAAGAACGAACATGGAATAGGCGGACATATTTCTACTTACGCTTCCGCTGCTACGCTTTACGAAATTGCATTCAACCATTTCTTCCGCGGTAAAGGCGAAGATTACGACGGCGATCAAATTTATTTCCAGGGACATGCATCTCCGGGATTTTATGCCAGGGCTTTTTTGGAAGGAAGATTAACAAAAGAACAATTAGAAAATTTCCGCAGGGAATCTAAACCCGGCGGCTTATCTTCTTACCCCCATCCATGGCTAATGCCTAACTTCTGGGAATTCCCGACAGTCTCTATGGGATTAGGCCCGATCATGTCGATATACCAGGCAAGGTTTAACCGCTACCTTGAGGACCGCGGGATAAAGAAAAAGAACGGAAGCAAAGTCTGGGCATTTTTAGGCGACGGAGAAACAGATGAACCTGAAACGCTCGGTGCTATTACTTTAGCCTCAAGAGAAAAACTGGATAATCTTATTTTTGTTATTAACTGCAACCTTCAAAGATTGGACGGGCCGGTAAGAGGCAACGGTAAAATTATTCAGGAGCTTGAAGCTGCTTTCCGCGGCGCGGGATGGAATGTTATTAAAGTTGTCTGGGGCAGCGACTGGGATCCGATCTTTGCAAAAGATATTGACGGTAAGATGGTTAAAAGGCTCGGTGAAATTGTGGACGGCCAGTATCAAAAATATTCCGTTGAATCCGGCAAATATATCCGCGAACATTTATGCAACGGTGACCCGGATTTAATAAAAATGCTTGAGAACTTTTCAGATGAACAATTAAGAAAAATGAAACGCGGCGGCCATGATCCTGAAAAAGTTTATGCTGCTTATAGAACCGCTGTTTCTCATAAAGGATCACCCACTGTTATTCTTGCAAAAACTATTAAAGGATACGGTTTGGGCGAAGCCGGCGAAGGGAAAAATATTACACATCAGCAGAAAAAATTAAATGAAGACGAGCTTGCGGAATTCCGTACAAGATTCGGTATTCCTATTTCCGATGAAGAAGTTGCGCAGGCGCCTTTTTACCGCCCTTCGGAAGAGAGCCCGGAAATAAAATACTTAAAAGAAAAAAGAAAATTACTCGGCGGGTTTGTACCCGAGCGTAAAACCAGTATACGTCCGCTTAAAACTCCGCCCGAAAATATATTTGAAGAATTTTATAAAGGTACTGAAGGCAAGGAAGCATCAACTACCATGGTGTTTGTCCGTATCCTGGCAAAACTTCTTAGAGATAAAGAAGTCGGGAAATTGATTGTTCCTATTATTCCGGATGAAGCCAGAACATTTCGGTATGGAAGCTCTCTTCCGTCAGGTTGGAATTTATTCCCATGCCGGTCAATTATATGAACCGGTTGATAAAGAAACCCTTCTTTATTACAAAGAAGCAACTAACGGGCAAATTCTGGAAGAAGGAATTACAGAAGCAGGCGCAATGTCTTCATTTATTGCTGCGGGCACTGCTTATGCAACTCACGGAATAAATATGATTCCGTTTTTTGTTTATTATTCTATGTTCGGCTTTAACCGCGCAGCTGACCTTATATGGGCTGCAGGAGATATGACATGTAAAGGATTTCTTGTCGGAGGAACCGCAGGAAGGACAACACTTGCAGGCGAAGGATTACAGCATCAGGACGGCAATAGCCATTTAATGGCTTATCCCGTTCCAAATTTGGTTGCTTACGATCCCGCTTTTGCATTTGAAATTGCAGTTATAGTTCGTGACGGAATAAGAAGAATGTATGAAGAACAGGAAAAAGTATTTTATTACATAACTGTAATGAATGAAAATTATGAAATGCCTCCGATGCCTAAAGGAGCAAAAGAAGGTATATTAAAGGGAATGTATAAGTTCAAAAAATCCGATAAAAAAACTCTTAAACTAAGAGCACAGCTTTTCGGAAGCGGAACTATCCTTAACGAAGTATTAAAAGCACAGGAAATTCTCGCAGAAGATTTCAAAGTTGCCGCTGATGTCTGGAGTGTTACTAGCTATAAAGAATTAAGAAAAGACGGACTTGATACTGACAGATGGAATATGCTTAATCCGGCTGCTAAACCTAAAGTTCCATACGTAACTCAAATGTTAAAAAATGAAGAAGGTGTTTTTGTAGCCGCTTCAGATTATGTTAAAACTCTTCCGGACTCAATTTCAAAATGGTTCCCAAAACCATTAATCAGTCTTGGAACCGACGGCTTTGGAAGAAGCGAAGGCAGAGCATCGTTACGCGATTTCTTTGAGGTAGATGCAAAACATATTGTAATAGCAACCCTTCACGGTTTAGCGCTTGAAAATAAAATTAAACCGCAGGTTGTTCAAAAAGCAATTAAGGATTATGGTATTGATCCTAATAAGTTGAATCCAATTTATTTATGACATCACATTCCGGCTGATAAAGTCAAAGGATGAGTTTGATTTTTTCAAAACAAAAAATTTAGATAAGGTAAAAAATGTCTACAGAATTTAAATTACCCGAACTCGGTGAAAATATAGAATCGGCTGATGTTCTGAATGTCCTTGTAAAGCCGGGAGACAAAATTGAAAAAGATCAGGGAGTGATTGAAATTGAAACGGACAAGGCAACAATTGAAGTTCCGTCAACTATTGAAGGAATAATTAAAGAGGTTATGGTAAAGTCCGGCGATAAAGTAAAAGTCGGGCAGGCATTAATTAAAGTCGATGAAAATGGCCACGCTCAGGTTACTAAGCCGGAAGAAAAGCAGCCTGAAAAAAAGCAGGAGCCTCAAAAGACAGAAGTTAAGAAAGAGGAGAAACCGGCATCGGTTCAAACAACTAAGAAAACAGCAAATGAAGTTGTTGAAATGAAGCTCCCTGAACTTGGTGAAAATATTGAGTCTGCGGATGTCTTAACTGTTTTAGTTAAGGAAGGAGACTTTGTTGAAAAAGACCAGGGAATAATTGAAATAGAAACCGATAAAGCCACAATTGAAGTACCGTCGGCATATAACGGTAAAGTTGTGAGTGTACTTATAAAATCCGGTGAAAAAGCAAAAGTTGGCCAGCCACTTGTTAAAATAGAACTAAGTAGAAACGGAAGAAACAACTTTGAAAGAACAAGCTCCCTCAAAGCCGGAAGAAGTTCGATCAGAACTTGCAGAAGAAGTTAAGGAGCCGGCTAAGGGAGAAAGAGAAAGCATTCAGCCCGGTGAAAGAGATAATCAGCCCCCGATTACAAAAGGCTCGGCGCCTGCAGCACCTTCGGTAAGAAGAATTGCACGGGAAATCGGAGTTGATATTAATCAGGTCAAAGGTTCAGGCCCGTATGGAAGAATCTCGATGGATGACGTTAAATCGTATGCTAAAAAGTTAAATGAAGGCAGAACCGGTCAGCCGTCATTTGGAATTAAGCAAGAACCTCTTCCGGATTTTTCAAAATTCGGATCGGTAGAAAAGAAACCGATGAGCAATATCCGTTCTAAAACGGCTGATCATTTAAGCTATGCATGGTCATCAATACCTCATGTAACACAGCATGATAAAGCCGATATAACAGAATTAGAAAAAGTAAGAAAGGCTTATAACCCTAAAGTTGAAAAAGCAGGAGGTAAATTAACCGTTACCTCAATTCTATTAAAAGTATTGACATCTGCATTAAAAGTATTTCCGCAGTTCAACTCAAGCATCGACATGGAGAAGAAAGAAATTATTTATAAAAAATTCTTCAACATAGGAATTGCCGTTGATACTGAACATGGACTGATTGTTCCTGTTATTAAAAACGTAGATAAGAAAAATCTAATTGAGCTTTCTGTTGAAATGAATACAATAGCAGAGAAAGCGCGGATAAGGAAAATATCACTTGAAGAACTTCAGGGCGGATGTTTTACGATAACCAACCTGGGAGGAATCGGCGGAACTTATTTTACACCAATAATTAATTCTCCTGAAGTAGCAATACTTGGAGTTTCAAGGGGTTCTTATGAACCAATATTTAAAGATGACAAATTTGAACCTCGCTTAATGCTTCCGCTCTCATTATCATACGATCATAGAATTATCGACGGCGCTGATGCCGCAAGATTCTTAAGATGGGTTTGCGAAGCTCTCGAACAGCCGATGAAAATATTAATTGAAGGTTAATATTCAAATAAAACAAAAATAAAAAAAAAAAAAAAGAAAAAAAAAAAAAATAAAAAAGCATGGAAGCATGTTTGTATGAATGCATGTAAATAATGAAGTCATGCAATTTTATTGTTGACTCAGTTTAACAAAAAGTATTAATGGAAAGATATGAATAAACAAAAATTAACAGTAATCGGCGGCGGGCCCGGCGGTTATGCAGCGGCATTTTATGCTGCCGATCTCGGAATGGATGTAACTTTAATCGATAAAGAAAAAAATCCCGGCGGAGTATGTTTATACCGCGGATGTATTCCTTCCAAGGCGCTTCTTCACGTAGCTAAATTGATAAATGAAACTGAAGAAGCTAAAAACTGGGGAATAGAATTTTCTAAACCAAAGATAGATTTGGATAAATTAAGAGACTGGAAAAGCAGTGTTGTAAATAAACTTACCGGCGGGTTAGGTATTTTATCGAAGCAAAGAAAAATAAATTATGTAAGAGGTACCGCTAGTTTTATTAATTCTTCATTACTTAAAGTGAATAAACCGGACGGTCAGTTTGAAGAATTACCTTTCGAGAAAGCTATTATCGCCACCGGGTCGGTTATTGCTTCAATACCTTTTTTAAATATAGAGAGTAAAAGAATTCTCAATTCCACTACCGCTTTGGATTTACCGGAAATACCCAAAAGCATGCTTGTAATCGGAGGAGGTTATATAGGATTAGAACTTGGCTCAGTTTACAGCGCTCTCGGAACAAAAGTCTCTGTCGTTGAAATGATGCCTGGAATTCTTCCGGGTGCCGACCGGGATTTGGTAGCTTTTCTTGCAAAAAGTGTTGGGAAGAAATTTGAGAACGTAATGGTAAATTCTAAGGTACTGTCTATTAAGGAAGTAAGGAACGGCATAAGCGTTAATATACAAGACGGAGAAGGGAAAGTATCGGAACAGACTTATGATTATATTTTAATGTCAATAGGCAGAAAACCTGAAACTAAAGGTTTGGGATTAGAAAACACAAAAGTAAAAACTAACGCAAGAGGCTGGATTGTTGTTAATGAACAGTTGAAAACTGATGATCAAAATATTTACGCGATTGGAGATATAGTCGGTGAGCCGATGCTGGCACACAAAGCATCACATGAGGGTAGAGTTGCAGTTGAAGCAATTCTTGGTCATAAAGTAGCATTTGAACCAAGAGCTATCCCTGCAGTTGTCTTTACAGACCCCGAGATTGCCTGGGCAGGAATAACAGAAACAAAAGCAAGAGAACAAAATATTAAATTTGAGATTGCTAAATTCCCATGGGCTGCTTCAGGAAGAGCAACAACTTTGGATAGAAGCGATGGAGTTACAAAATTGATTATTGATCCTGATACTCAGCGAATTCTTGGGGTAGGAATTTGCGGCCCCGGTGCCGGTGAATTAATTGCTGAGGGAACTCTAGCAATCGAAATGGGTGCAAATGCAACTGATCTAAAACTAACGATTCATCCTCATCCGACTCTTTCTGAAACAGTTATGGAAGCAGCGGAGGTATTCTTCGGGCAAAGCACACATCTGTACCGGCCTAAAAAATAATTTTATTTAAAAATAAAAAGGCTCACAATGTTGTGAGCCTTTTTTAATTAACTGGAATACGCAGTATTATTACTTTTTAAATCTCTTAAAATAATCTGATAATTTACCTTTCTTAGCCCCGTCTGATGTCTTTTCATCCACTTCACCGAAATAATGTTTGCTTTTTTTATTCACCAAACCATTCGATTTTTCCTCTTCGCTGTCTTCCTGAAATGATTCTGTTTCTTTTATCTCCTCTTGTGTCTTCATCTTCATTTTATTAACCGCGTTGAAAATGCCCGCCCACAAATCATTATGCGGCTTTATTTCCGATTTAAGAGATTCCATTTTTTCCTGAAGAGATTTGCTATCATTTAAAACATAATTTGTAGAAGCCTCCAGAAGTTGATGAGCCAAAGTCAGGCTTTCTTTAATAATTTCTGTGTTCGTCATCAGCATATCAGCAGTCTCTTCATCATTATATTCTTCTATATCCTGTAATGTGAACACAATTCTTTCTCTTTCAGGAAGTGACAGTATATCTCTATCAAATAAACTAATTGTTGATTCGAATCTTCTGGGTATTTTATCATGTTTTTTGTCGGCGGTTTCCAAATTTTTCAGCCCGTCTTTTTTTCTAATTTTTTCTAATGCATTAGAAACCGTTAACCCTTTTAACCATGAGGCAAATGTAATATCATCGCGCATCTGAGAAATTCGCTCCCAGGTAGTTATAAATACTTCTTTAGTAGCTTCTTCACCTAGTTTAAAATCAGCTAAAAGCCGAAGGTTTAAAGCAAAAACACGACCGACATTCATTTGGTAAAGTTGTTTAAAGGCAGAATTACTTCCTTGTTTGGTGTTTGCAACAAGAGAGCGAATTAATTTATTTTCCTGTACCAGGTTAACCCCCAATAAAGTTATGAAATAATGTGTTAATTTTTATTACCAATTTAAATTTGATATAATTTACGCTATAGTTTGGTAATATTCTACAATAAAATGAATTTATCTGTAAAAATATAATAATTATAAGTTTATATCACAATAAGACACTGCTGATTATGTCTTTTTTTTATAATTCCTCTAACATTTTTTTAAGCGATGAAATATCTGAAACCGGCTGTTTACAGCTATAATCTTGACAAATATATACCGCTGTTTTATCCTCTATCTTTTTATAATTTGAAGCAAATGGAGCAATATTGGTCAAGTCTTTTCCTTGTGAAGGATTAAACATTATTGTTTTATTAGGAAAGTAATTATTCCTTATTGTTTTAATTAATTCATTTGAATTATCCGCTTTATCATCACCGGCTATAACAATTTCATATGACGGCCCGAAAGCAAAATCCAGTGCAGTAAGAGTTTGAGTGAATGCAATCGGTGTTGAGTTTATATTGTGTGCGAAAATTTTTCCGATTTCTGAAGCCATACTTTCAAATTCAGAATTACTTGTAATTCTGCCAATTCGAAGCAAATTAAGAATTGCAACAGAATTACCTGAAGGGATTGCACCATCATAAATTTCTTTTTGGCGAATCAAAATTTCTTCACTCTCGTCACTTGCAAAGAAAAACCCGCCGTTTTCTTTATCCCAGAAATGTTTTATAAAATCTTTGTTTAGTTGAATAGCTGATTTTAAATATTTAATGTTAAAACTAGCTTCGTATAAATCCAGTAAAGAAGAAATTAAAAAAGCATAATCTTCTATATTAGCCGATATTGCTGCCTCTCCTTCCCTGTAACGGTGCAAAAGTTTTCCATCATTAGTCATCAAATTATTAAGAATAAAATTGACTGCTTTTTCTGCTGCCTTCAAATATTTTTCTTCATCAAACACCTGATATGCCTTTGCAAAAGCAGATATCATCAAAGAATTCCAATCGGTTAAAATTTTATCATCTTTATAGGGATGTATTCTCTTTTCCCGGTAGACAAAAAGCTTTTTCCTGATTATTTCAATTTTTTGTAATACCACTTCCGGTGTTAAACTTAATTCATCTGCTGATTCATCAACAGAATTTTTTAAATGCAGAATATTCGTCCCGTTCATTATTCCGTTAACGTGATCAATCCAATTTCCGCCTGTTTCAATATTAAATACATTCGTGACAAATTTTATTTCATCTTCGTCCAAAATTTGTTTTAGCTCATCCGAATCCCAAATATAAAACTTGCCCTCTTCCCCCTCGCTATCGGCATCTTCAGCGGAGTAAAAGCCCCCTTCTGCCGATGTCATATCTCTTAAAACATAAGATAATATTTCTTCGGCTGTATTTTTGTAAAAGTCATTTTGGGTTATTTGATATACTTCAATATAAACTTGTACTAACTGGGCTTGATCGTAAAGCATCTTTTCGAAATGCGGTACAAGCCACTCGCTGTCAGTTGAATAACGGTGGAATCCAAAACCTATATGATCATATATTCCTCCCAGCCGCATTTTTAAAAGTGTTTTTTCAACCATTTCCAGGGCAATAGGTTCTTTTTTTCGCTTCCAATACCTTAACAAAAAGATTAAATTATGAGGAGTCGGAAATTTTGGTGAATTTCCAAATCCCCCGTTTACTTTATCAAATCTCTTTAAGAACTCATTATAAGCTTTGTCAAAAATTTCTATCCCAATTTCCTGGCCGGATGTTCTTATTTCTGATTTTTTAATTGCTATTAATATCTCTTCAGAAGATTTTAATATTTCTTCCTTTTTTGTTTTCCATAGCTCATTAATTTTTGGTAAAAGTTCAAGTAAGCCTGTCCTTCCGAAACGTGTTTCTTTCGGGAAATAAGTACCTGCAAAGAATGGTTTCTTTTCCGGTGTCATTATTATTGTCATAGGCCAGCCGCCGCTTCCTGTAAGCATCTGGCATACGGTCATATAAATTCCGTCAATATCAGGACGTTCTTCTCTATCAACTTTAATTGAAACAAATGAATCATTCATTAAATCCGCAACCTTCTCATCTTCAAATGATTCGTGTTCCATAACATGGCACCAATGGCAGGTAGAATAACCTATTGATAAAAATATCAGTTTATCTTCTTTCCTTGCTTTTTTAAATGCTTCATCAGACCATGGAAACCAATCCACCGGGTTATTTGCATGCTGAAGAAGATATGGGCTTTTTTCACTTTTTAATCTATTTTTTCTCACCATCAAAACTTTATGTATTAAATATTTTTTCTTTTTGCACAAGCTTTTAAAAAGTAAAATGATAATTTCATTTATGCAAACAGTTTTATTTTGCCAGGATATTTATAAAAATAAAATTTTAATACTATTGACAAAAAACTTTATTAATGTTAACTTATTTACGCAAGAAAATTGTGAATAGAAAGGGGTTGAATTTGTATTTACCGTCCATTCTCATACATTCAAATAAGATTTTTTTCCCAAACCATTTAAAAACCATAAGTTATGTTAAACTTATAATTTCAGGGGTAGGGGGAGACAAACATAACTCCAATCTATATTTTTTCATTCATAAAAACATTATAACAAACTGATTTATTAAAATTGGAAATAACTTAAGAATATTGAGTAATAAAATAATGAATTAATCGCCGCAGGCAGCGAGGTATCTTAAATGCTCTAGTCCGCCAAAGTCCGGCGGACAAAGACGGATTAAAGTTTTATCTTTAGGTACAATGGATTTATTCAATTAATTAAATTGTTAAAGGGGTATTATAATGTGGTCAAAATCTTTACTTGTTTCATTAATTATTGTAATTCTTGCTTTAAATTCCTGTAAGCACAATCCGGTTGATCCCGGTACAACCGAACCGGGGAGAAGGGATTATACATGGACAAGAGACACACTTCGCGCCGATGAATTCGGTTTCGAGTTTTTAACCGGTATTTGGGGTTCCTCGCCGTCAGATGTATGGGTTATCGGCGATGCCGCCACCTATGTTAATAAAGTCTGGCATTATGATGGTTCTAAATGGCAAAATTACCTGTTAGACAAGTTTGCTACACCGATACAAATTTGCGGGATATCAAGCACCGAGATATGGATGGTAACAACGATAAGCGATATTTGGAAATACGATGGAGCTAAATGGTTTAAATACACTACTATAGTTCCTGAAGGTTATCAAAGGATTCTGTTTGAAGATGTATTTGGCTATGTCAATGATATATATGCTGTGGGTATCGCTGAGAAATCTGACGGAGATTATACCGGTATAATAGTACATTATAATGGTAAAAAGTGGAGTATATTAAATACACCTAAAATTAAAGAATATTTTATTCGCACAATGTTCTTACAAGGCGGGGATATTTTAATAAATGGGCAAAATTATTTGCAGCCGGATGAGCCTTGCCGTTTATACAGATTAACAGACACTACCCTTACATTAATTCAAAAAAGCACTGCTGATTTCTATCTGGGAATACTTGACAACAAAATGTATGTAGGAAATGATAAAAAAATATACAGCTACAATAATGGTACTTTAAACCAGATAGTTGATTTGGGAAATACGGATTACATTGGAAGCATATATGGCAGATCAACAAAAGACTTTTTCTCGGCTAATGCAGGATGGAACCTTGGCCATTATAATGGTTCTGACGAAATCAATATTTATAGTGCAGAGGGAAATATAATTGAAGGACAGCTTTTTGACAAGGATGTATTCTTTATTTGCTACACTCTTGATAATGTTAATTACATATTACACGGTAAATTAAAATAGGAGGATCGATTATATCAATTAAATATTGAGGGAAAGATGCAGGCACATCATTTCCCTCTGAAAAATAAAAAGTAAGGCCGATCACCTTATGCAAGCATTATGCTATGCCTTTTTATTTACGGTACAAACATGCCTAAAATTAAATAATAATTCAAATCAATATTAAAGGAGCTTTATTATGCATAGGATAAAAATTCTTCTTTTGCCTTTGCTTTTAGTTCTCTTTTGCGGGAATAATTTTGCCGCTTCCTTTACTTATTCGGGCCCAAGCAGTGCGACGATATCTTTCGGACATACAAATGTAAGCGCAACTTATTATTTTTCATATGATTTAACTGGACTATTTATGCCTGCATTAAGTATCGCTGTCGATGGAAATACAATCTTGGCACCACATGCGTGTCAATCAGACGCAACTACTCCGAGTCATTATGCATTATCATTTAATAGTCCCGGTACACACTCTGTAATGTTTAGATTAACACAATTAGTTGATAACGGAACTCCTTGCGGTACAAGGGTAACTATCCAGGAATATAATTTTAATGTCAGCGTAAACTTCCAAATAAGCGTAGAAAATATATTTGCAGGCGGCACAATAAAAGTAGACAATACAATTAGATCTTCACCATATCATAGATCTGTATCCGGTGACAATAATGTTCCTATCGATGCAATAGAACAAGATAATGGGGGATATCATTGGATTTGGAACGCTAATGGGACTAATAATAGCGAGTGGGATAAAATACCTTCAGGAGGGAACTCCACTAGATATAGCTTTTTGCAAAATACTACATATTCAGTGCAAAGCACGGATATTAGTACTAGAGTTGTAGCCGGGCTTCGTAAAATATGTAATTTAACTTTTCAGAATAATTTTGTGGGAGTGGGTAACAGTGGTACAATTACGGTAGGCGGCAGTCAATATAATTCACCTGCATCCGGTTTTAATGTTATTGAACAGAACCCAATTATTGCAAATGCTAATGAATCGGTAATAAACGGTATTAGTTATTTTTTTATACAATGGAGTAACGGCAGTACTTCAAAATCTACGACTTTTTATCCTGGTCAAACTAATACTTACACCGCCAGCTTTTACGGACGCCCATACAAAGCTAATTTTAACTTCGGTTTCGACTTAGTAGTAGGTCAGCCGATTCGCATGCACTGGACGGATAACCCAAACACAAATGTTACTTACCAAATATGGCGATGCACTGATTACTCACATGGTGTTGCCCATAATCCTAGTCAAATTGCAACGGTTCAAAGAGGAGTGCAGAGTTTTACTGATAACGATTACACTTACATGGGCCCTCGAAGCGGTTCCCCCGTTTATTATGATGTTCGTGAATATTATTCTGTTGAAGGAACTACTTCTTATGAATCGTGGTACGGAACAAATGGAAATTTAGTACCTAAAATAAGCGCTCCTTCTGAAAGCAAAATGGCTAGTGAAATAAAAGAATATTCGGTCATTTGCTACCCGAATCCCTTTAATCCTTCAACAAGAATAAATTATCAGCTTCCTAAAGACGGCATGGTATCATTAAAGATATACAATGAATTAGGCCAGGAAGTAAAAACGCTGGTTGATGGATTTAAAAATACAGGCACATACAATATTGAATTCAATGCATCAAATCTAAGCAGTGGTATTTATTTCTATAAACTGCAAGCTGGGGATTTTGTATCAATAAAGAAGATGTTATTAATAAAATAGTATCAAATGACCAGAGGAGAAACTAAGTAGTTAAAAATAAATAAGTTAATTAAGAACAAATTCTATTAAGGGAAACGATTGAAAGTCGTTTCCCTTAAAATAAGAAAAAAAAAGTAACTGTAATTAAAGATTTTCATCGTTCTTTGACAAGTTGTTTTTCAATTTAACCGGCAAGAGATCAATATACTGTTGAACAACACGCTTAGAGAGTCTAGCAAGATTAGAAATCTTTTCCAGATCTTTAATATCGTGCTTCCAGAGGATTTCTACTCTGTGATAGTCTTTAATGTATCTGTCAACGGCTTCTTTTGAATGATTAGTTTTAAGAGCAATCTCCGGAGTAAGATACCCTTGCAGATAAAGAGTAATGATTTCTCTTTTATGTGTAATAGCCCCGGATAGATCGTGAATATTACCTCTAGTAGGTAATAGGTGACCTTCTGCTTGAATCTCCTGAACATATTGGCTTACGACAGCATCGCAGACGCCAAGTAAAATAGCAAGATCAAGCTGAGTCAGTAGAGCACCCTGATCTACCCATCGTTTAAGCCTATTTTTACGAAGTGATTTAGAATCAAAGCCGTGAGCAATGTGCGCAATATCCTGATCATTGATGAAAGAAAGTACGACCGGTTTAAGTCTAGTTTTGGCAATAGATTTACTTCTTTGCGGAAACTCATCGACCGGCACGGCCATCCATACAAGCTGTCCATAGTTAATATGGTGAAGGTCATCATCGATAGAAGAGACGAGGAAATAATGATCAATGAGTTGAAGTATATCGTTAATGATTGCCTTAGCGGTAATCTCACCCCTGTCATAGCCGTAGTTGTTGAGGAACCTATGCAGAAGCAGCTGTTCGAGGGATTTATCAGAAAGACGTCTGAACTTTTTTAATTGGATTTGTTCTTTAGTTAAAGCTTTACTCATTGACTTTGCCTCCTCTGCTGGAAGGAATGCCGGATTTTTTTTTAGCAGAATCATCAACATGGTTAGGAGAAATAAGTTCGAGCAGTCTTTGATTATCAAGCTTGTAGTAGATGTCATAAATTTGGCAATACTCTCTGACAAGACGATCAGATTTTTGAGCAATAAGTCTGATTTGCTGCAAAGAGAAGTTCTGCTTGTACAGAGCAGCAACTTGAATAAAATCGGCAAGATATCTTTTAACTGAAGTCTCTGAATGATTGGTCTTAAGTTCTATATCGGTAAATGAATAACCCTTAAAATAAAGGTCAAGAATGATAGACTTATGAGAAAGCCCCGGTCCCATATCAAGCTTAGCGCCTCTGGTCATGATAAACTTACCGTCCTTGCGAAGGAAAAAGACATCACGTTTGACAGTGGCCGGAGAGGTGGTAAGCAGAAGAGCAAGGTCTTCATAAGTGAGCAAAGCACCTTGATCGTAAGCTTGTCTGGTAAGTCGTTCGATCCTATGGCGTCTCATACCGGCAAGGCCGAAATTAGCCAAGACATCGAAGTCGGAGTTAATGTCCATAAGCTTAAGACGGCATGTAACTTTTCTAGTAAGCCTAATATGCTTGCCGGCCGGTTCAGTTGAACAAACAGCTTCATAAGAAACTTCACCGCTGGAAAGCGAGATATTGGAATGTTCTTGGAAATATATAGAGACTTGTTTATAAAAAGCTTCGGCAATAATCGGAGTAAGATTAAAGTCCTGGGCAAGTTTTTGAATGATGGCGTTTTTAGCATTCTTTGACTCAAGACGTTTAAGGCCATAAGAGTCATTATTTTGAATCTTATCCATAGGAGACCCTTTATTTTGTTATATAAATTTAGTCTCCTCAGGTCATATGACCTAAACTTTAAATAACAACATGTAATACTTATAGTTAGTATAAAATTAAAGCCGGGCGTTAAAAATTTTACCGTCCGGCTACTTATTAAATACTTAAATTTTTTATAAATCAAAAATTTTTTTAACTTAACCCTTCAAAAATTCAAACGATATTTCATGAATGAAAAAAATAAATTTTTAATTCCGGCATCAATCATAGGTATATGTTTCCTTTTGAGTTCCATAATTTTAGCCTGGACCTGGAAATCGAATTATAATGAAAATCAGACTATTACAGTTACCGGATCTGCAAAGCAGGATATCATTTCAAATTTAGCTATACTTAAAGGAACATTATCAGCCCGGCAAACCACAGCTGATGCTGCATACAGAGAACTTCAAAGAGAAAAACCGATATTAATTTCTTATATACAATCTAAAGGATTTCCGGAAGATAAAATTAATTTTTCAGCGGTTTCGTTTTTCCCTGTTTATGAAGTCGGAGCAAATGGATATCAAACTGCAAACATAAAGGGATATACATATAATCAAAGAATTGAAATTCAATCTGATGATGTAAATAAGATTAAAGATCTTTCAATCGATATATCTTCCCTAATTGAAAAGGGAGTTAATTTTAAGGTAGACATGCCTGAATATCATTATACAAATTTAGCCGATTTAAAAATCAGGATTCAAGCAGCGGCAGCTAAAGATGCAATGATAAGAGCTGAAAAAATTGCCGAAGCTACAGGCAGAAAATTAGGGCCTATGCGTGATGCAAGAATGGGAGTCCTTCAAATTACTCCTAAATATTCAAACCAAGTATCCAACTATGGAATAAATGATATCACTTCAATTGATAAAGTAATTACTGCGGTTGTAAGTGCATCATTTAAAATCGAATAAAAGCAATTATTTAATTAAAGAAGTAAAAAGTAAAATATGACGAAACCTCAAATTTGGGTAGCAGCAGTGTTAGTGTTGTTCTTATTATTATTCTTCCTGGAAAAAGAAACAAAAAGAGTTGATGTTCAACCGAAAGGTGCACCGCCCGAAATAGTCCAGCAAACCGGGCAATCGAATAAACCGCAAACTCCGGAACAAATGGTTGCGAGCTTCGGCTGCACAGGCTGCCATGGTGCTGATTTAGCAGGGACAAAAATGGCACCTGACTTGCATAATGTTAAGAACGACTGGACAAGAGATCAGCTTATAAACTATCTTAGAAATCCATCATCTTATATGAATTCCGCAAAACTTAAAACCTTAAAAGAAAAATATCCGAATGTGATGATGCCTTCTTTCAATAATATTGACGTTAAACAATTAGGTAAGATAGCAGATTATTTGTTAAGCTTAAAACAATAAACTTTTGTAAAACAAAAATGCCCCGCTTTTTAACGGGGCCTTTTCATAATAAATATATTTTAGATTTGAATTACTGGCTTAATTAAGCAACCGTAATTTTCTTTTCCAGATAAACATCCTGAATAGTATTAAGAAGTTTTACACCCTCGGCCATTGGGCGCTGAAAAGCTTTTCTTCCTGAAATTAATCCCATGCCGCCGGCTCTTTTATTTATAACCGCAGTTTTAGCAGCTTCCGCAAAATCGTTAGCACCTGAAGCACCGCCGCTGTTAATCAATCCCGCTCTTCCCATATAATTATTAATTACCTGATAACGGGTTAAATCAATCGGGTTGTCCGTTGAAAGATCGGTATAAACTTTTTTGCTGGTCTTGCCGAATTTTAATGCTTCAAAACCGCCGTTGCATTCCGGAAGTTTCTGTTTGATAATGTCCGCTTCAATTGTAACACCAAGATGATTTGCCTGACCGGTTAAATCAGCAGCTACATGATAATCTTTTTCTTTTGTTTTGAAGTCTGGATTTCTCAAGTAGCACCACAAAATGGTTGCTAAACCCATCTCATGTGCAATTTGAAATGCCTGGCTTACTTCAATTATCTGACGGTCACTTTCAGGTGAACCGAAATAAATTGTTGCACCAACAGCGGCTGCACCCATATCATAAGCCTGCTCAACACTTGCAAACATAATCTGGTCATATTTGTTTGGAAATGTTAAAAGTTCATTATGATTTAATTTTACTATGAACGGAATTTTATGAGCATATTTTCTTGAGGTCATTCCTAAAACACCAAGAGTTGAAGCAACAGCATTACAGCCGCCTTCAACCGCAAGTTTAACTATATTCTCCGGATCAAAATATTCCGGGTTTGGTGCAAATGAAGCGCCTGCCGTATGTTCAATTCCCTGATCGACAGGGAGAATGGAAACATAACCTGAACCTGCTAAACGTCCCGACATAAAAATCCATTGTAAGTTCTTTAATACATTTATATTTCTGTCGGTGTTTGCAAATATTCTATCGACAAAATCGGGACCAGGCAAGTGTAACTTTTCTTTTGGGAATTTAGCTTTATATGTTAATAAAGAGTCGGCCTCTTTCCCTAATAATTCTTTAATTTTCTCTAACATTATTACTCCCGTTAAATTTAATTATTTATTCGATTTATTCTTAAAATCCCTAAACAAAAATAACCTTAATTCGTTTTGAATTCAATTGAATAAAGTTATAATAGAGATATTATTGCAAGGGGTAAATAATTATGTGGTTTTCTGAATAAATCCGTTCTTTGAATATTGATTTTGCAGGCAGTTAAAGTTTAGCCCTTTTTAAGCCTGCCGTCTATATGATTGAATATATTAACACCATGATATCTTGAATTTTCTATAAACCATTTTCCTGTATCCATTCCGCTGCAAACAACGCCGGCTAAATAAATTCCTTTCTTGTTGGTTTCAAAAGTCTCCTGATTGAATACTGGAATTTTATCCCCTTCATCTGAAATTTTTATCCCGGCTTTTAATAGAAATGTATAGTCCGAATGATACCCGGTCATCGCAAAGACAAAATCATTTTCGATAGTTTTCTTTCCTTCGGGAGTTTGAATATCAACTTCATGTTCTCTGATACTGATTATATTCGAGTTAAAGTACGCTTTGATTGAACCTTCTTTTATACGGTTATCAATATCGGGTTTAACCCAGTATTTAACATTATCCTTTATTCTATCTTCTCTAATCACCATTGTAACTTCAGAACCTCTGCGATAAGTTTCCAATGCTACATCAACAGCCGAGTTTGCCGCACCAATAACAATTAGTTTGAGATAAGCGTAGGGATGTGCTTCATCAAAATAATGTTTTACTTTCGGAAGATCTTCACCGGGAATATTTAAATAATTAGGTTTGTCGAAAAAACCGGTTGCAATGATTAATTTCTTGCAGGTATATTTCCCTTTATTCGTGATTATTTCAAATCCATTTTCTATATCTTTTATATCTAAAACGGTTTCATAATTCTTTACATTTAATTTCCAGGCCTGTTTTGCTCTCCGGTAATATTCAAGAGCCTCTCTGCGCGTAGGTTTATCGCCGTGAGAAACAAATGGGACTTCCCCGATTTCCAGTCTTTCGGAAGTTGAAAAGAAAGTCATGTTGGTTGGATAATTAAAGATGGAATTGACCAAGCAGCCTTTTTCAATTATCAAATGGGTATAATTTCTTTTTACTGCTTCAATTCCACACGATAAACCGATTGGGCCTGCGCCGATGATTATTACATCAAAAGTATTATTAGGCATTTCAAATTTCTATAAATGTTTAAGATTATATGCAAATTTAATTATTAATCAAATTAAAATATTTGATTTGAGCAATAGCCTAATAATTGAAGCGTTGAAATCTGCAGAAATAGAGACTCATTCAACTTATATTTTGGATTTAATTTCTATTTTGGCGAAGTATCACTTACAATTTCAATCAGCGCACTGGTTACAGTTTCTTCTTGATCGTTCAGCAAAAAAACTCTATAAATACCTGGCTCTTCAAATCTTAAATCATTTTCATCGTTTCTTGTAAAATATACATAGCTTTGATCCGGGCTTATTATGTAACTAAACTTTTTAGTAAACTCAAATTCCTTTGTCGTAGGATTATATTTATCAAATTCAATAAATACATTATTCAGATTCATAGGCTTATCGCTTTTAACCATTATAGTGAGATATCCGACAGTAAACCGATCGCCTATTCCTACTTCGCCTAATTTGCTGTCATATCTTTGACAAAAATACATTACCGGTGAACTCTGTGCATATGAAGTAGACTTGATTCCGAAAAGGAACAGATATAAAAAAAGCGAAAAAATAATCCCATAATTTTTCATTTATCATCCTTTAAGATTGTTCGTTCCATGAAATTAACGATTTAAATTTTTACGAATTTAGAATGCCGAAATAATTACAAAAAACAAATCAATACTAAGAAAAATTTCAATAACATTCGATAAAGAAAATCCGGTAGAAATTATACTAATTATTTATGTTAAAAGTAATTCAAAGAAAAAGGGAATTATCATATCTTTCCAAAATAAGCAAAAAGATAGCTTGCACTTATCTAGAAGCTGACAAGTTTAAAAGAAATCTGCATGCAAGTTTTAGGAAAGCTTTTAAGAGAATATTTTGTTAAAAGTTTATTGTTCCGGCAGGCAGTACCCGCGTATAAAAAAAGTTTAAGAAAAATTTTAATTGCATATTAAAAATTATTTTTGTAAACTTTTAACATTAAAGGGAAAGA